>CAQGLR010000020.1 GCA_948794795.1 uncultured Lachnospiraceae bacterium
AAAGTCCGGGCTTCACAGGGCAGGATGCCGGATAACGTCCGGTGGAGGCGACTCCCAGGATAGTGCAACAGAAAATAACCGCCTGCTTTCTAACAGGTAAGGGTGAAAAGGCAAGGTAAGAGCTTACCGCTTCTTTGGTAACAAAGGAGGCTGTGTAAACCCCATCCGAAGCAAGGCCAGACAGGGACAATACAGCTGCCCGCTGTGTTCCGGGTAGGCTGCTTGAGCCTGGCGGCAACACCAGGCCTAGATAGATGATTGTCTGATACAGAACCCGGCTTATAGTGTTGCTCATTATACTACAGAGAAAAGAGAGGGATGCATTATGCCACTCACGCCAATGATGCAGAATTATATAGATACAAAGCAGGAATACAATGATTGTATTCTTTTTTATCGTTTAGGGGATTTTTATGAGATGTTTTATGAGGATGCCAAAGTGTGTTCAAAAGAACTTGAACTTACCCTTACATCTAAAAGCTGCGGGCTTCCAGAACGTGCACCAATGTGCGGTGTGCCATTCCATGCTGCCAGTACATATTTAAATAAGCTAGTAAATAAAGGATATAAAGTTGCAATATGTGAGCAGGTGGAAGACCCCAAAGAAGCAAAAGGGCTTGTTAAAAGAGAAGTTGTACGTATTGCAACACCTGGTACTAACCTTAATACACAGGCGCTTGATGAAAGCAGGAATAATTATCTTATGTGTATACTGTACACAGTTAATGCTTATGGTGCAGCATATGTAGATGTAACTACAGGAAGTTTTTATATGACAGAATTTGATACAGAAAATAAGCTGCTTGATGAGATTAGCAAGATATCACCATCTGAAATAATATGTAATGATTCATTTCTTGTATCAGGAACTGACCTGGATGATTTAAGGAACAGGCTGGGTATAACAATATCCTCTATTGATTCATGCTATTTTGATGAAGATAAATGCAAAGAAGCACTTATGGAACATTTTAAAACAAGTTCACTGGCAGGACTTGGGCTTAGTGACTACAGTATAGGTGTAACCGCTTCTGGTGCTGTAATGCAGTATCTTACTGAAACGCAGAAAATCTCCCTTGAACATATAACTTCCATTAAACCATATTCCCCTAGTAATTATATGCTGCTTGACCGTTCTACAAGAAGAAACCTTGAACTGTGTGAAACAATGAGGGAGAAAGCTAAAAGAGGTTCCCTGTTCTGGGTACTTGACAAAACTAAAACCGCTATGGGGGCAAGGCTTTTACGTAAATCAACAGAACAGCCGCTTGTAAATATTAATGATATTAACAGAAGGCTTGATATTATTACGGAATTAAATAATAATGCCATGTCACGTGAAGAATTACGTGAATATTTAAGTTCAGTGTATGACCTTGAACGCATTATCAGCAAAATAAGTTATAGAAGTGCCAACCCAAGGGATTTAATATCATTCCGGCAGTCACTTTCAATGCTTCCACATATTAAAGCAGTGCTTGGCACATTTTCCAAATCAGCACTTAAAGAATTTGCAGAAAAACTTGATGATTTAAAAGACCTTTTTGAACTTGTAGACAGTTCTATAGAAGAAGAGCCTCCTATCTCAATAAGGGAAGGCGGTATTATAAAAGATGGGTATAATAGTGATGTAGATAAACTCAGGAGTGCCAAGACAGATGGCAAAAACTGGCTTGCTGGGCTTGTGGAAGAGGAGAAACAGCGTACAGGCATTAAGAACCTAAGGGTAAAATATAATAAAGTATTTGGCTACCATCTGGAAGTTACTAATTCATATAAAGAACTTGTACCTGATGACTGGACAAGGAAGCAGACACTTGCCAATGCTGAAAGGTATACAACCCCACGTCTGAAAGAACTTGAAGATACAATACTTGGGGCAGAGGACAGGCTTTGCAGCCTTGAATATAATCTTTTCTGCCAGATAAGGGATACAATATATGACAATATAGGAAGGGTACAGTCAGCAGCACAGATAATTGCAAAGACAGATATGTTTTCATCGCTTGCGCTTGTAGCAGAACAGAATAATTATGTGCGCCCTGTAATTAGTAAAAAAGGTGGTATTGAAATAAAGAACGGGCGGCATCCTGTTGTTGAGAAGATGATTAGCAATGGTCTTTTTGTTGCCAATGACACATATCTTGATAATGACAAACACCGTGTTGCAGTTATTACAGGTCCTAATATGGCTGGTAAATCCACATATATGAGGCAGACTGCATTAATTGTATTAATGGCACAGATGGGTTCATTTGTACCAGCAGACAGCGCAAATATTGGCATTGTAGACAGGATATTTACAAGGGTAGGTGCATCAGATGACCTTGCAAGCGGGCAGAGCACATTTATGGTAGAAATGACAGAAGTTGCTAATATTTTAAGAAATGCAACTAAAAACAGCCTTATAATATTAGATGAAATCGGCAGGGGGACAAGTACATTTGACGGTTTAAGCATAGCATGGGCAGTTACAGAGCACATTGCTAATGCAAAACTGCTTGGTGCCAAGACACTTTTTGCAACACATTACCATGAACTTACAGAACTTGAAGGAAAACTTGACAGTGTGGATAATTATTGCATAGCAGTAAAAGAACAGGGTGAAGACATAGTATTCCTGCGCAAAATTATAAAAGGCGGTGCAGATAAAAGTTATGGAATACAGGTGGCAAAGCTTGCAGGTGTGCCAGAAAGTGTATTAAAACGTGCAAGGGAAATAGCAGCGCAGCTTAGTGAACATGATATTATGGGACATGCAAAAGATATAGATGTAGAAATGGAATATGAACCTCCTGCTTATAATTATGGAATAGAGCAGCAGACAAAGAGAAAAGCCAGGCGCAAGCCAGAAAGTGAAATAGAGTCTGAAAAAATGGGACAGCTTTCACTTTTTGGAACTAATAACCAGAATATTAAAACTGATGATATAATTATAGAACTGCATGACCTTGATTTATCTAATACAACTCCTATTGATGCAATGAATATTTTATATAAAATGCAGGCAAAACTAAGGGAAAGAATGTAATCCTGCTAGGGGGTGTTTGAAAATTAAAAAATGCACAAATTATGTGGCTCTGGCAATTCCAAAATTTTACCACCGGCAGCCGCTCCCGCTTGGATGGGATGCGCAGTGGTGCATAAAGCCTTAAAAAACAAGGCTTAAGCACCAGCGCCCCCAAACAGCTGCCTTTTGGTAAAACATTTGGAATTTGCCAGAGTAATATAATCTTTGTGCAGTTTGATGGTTTAAAAGCAATTTTCAAACACGCCCTAGTACTCCATCCAGATAGAAATTAAAGTATCATTTTTCTTATTCTTTATATTGAAAATAATAATAAACACACTTTACAAAAACTTTAAAAACTGTTCAGATGGAGTACTAGAGGATAGATTGAAAAATCATTCTAAGGTTGCAAAAAACGCACCCCAAGAATGATTACAGTTTTAATCTTGGAAAAATGCAAA
Organism: uncultured Lachnospiraceae bacterium; assembly: GCA_948794795.1. Classification (GTDB taxonomy): domain Bacteria; phylum Bacillota; class Clostridia; order Lachnospirales; family Lachnospiraceae; genus Butyribacter. Next base: position 3,472 of record CAQGLR010000020.1, read on the forward strand.
ACCAGCATTTTTCTAAAGCAGGCTTGTCCTGTTATACTATTTAAGCCGCCAAAGCAGGCATGGAGGATTATTATGTCTATACAGATTCTTGATGAAGATACAATAAATAAAATTGCTGCTGGTGAAGTGATAGAAAGACCTATGGCAGTAGTAAAAGAACTTGTTGAAAATGCTATTGATGCAAAGGCAAATTCTGTTACTATTGAAATAAAAGATGGTGGCAAGTCTTTAATACGTGTAACTGATAATGGAAGCGGTATTAGTGAAGAAGATATAAAACTTGCATTTGTTCCGCATGCAACTAGCAAGATAAAATATATTGATGACTTGTTATCTGTTTCAACACTGGGATTCAGGGGTGAAGCCCTGGCAAGCATTGCTTCGGTATCACAGCTTGAAATGCTTACCAAGACAAAGAGTTCATTTAATGGTTCAAGATATGTTATTGAAGGGGGAAGTGAAAAGAAACTGGAACAGGCTGGCTGTCCTGATGGTACTACATTTATTGTACACAACCTTTTTTATAATACGCCTGCAAGGCTTAAATTTTTAAAGACCCCGCAGACAGAAGCAGGGTATATAAGCAGTGTAGTAGAACATATGGCACTTTCACACCCTGGTATTTCATTCAGGTTTATTAACCAGAACCAGCCAAGGCTCCATACATCAGGCAATGGTAATATAAAAGATGTAATTTATAATATATATGGAAGGGACATAGCCTCAAACCTTATAGAAATTAATGCCATAAAAGAAAGCTGCACTATAAAAGGTTTTATTGGAAAGCCTGTAATTTCACGTGGCAACAGGAACTATATAAATTATTTTATAAATGGCAGGTATATTAAAAATAATATAATAAACCATGCAATAGAAGAAGCTTATTCTTCATATATGATGCAGCATAAATATCCTTTTACAGTACTGCATTTCCAGGTGGACCCAGAAATTATGGATGTCAATGTGCATCCACAGAAAATGGAAGTACGTTTTACTAATGAAAAGGAATTGTATAAAGATATATATGATACATTAACAGAAGCTTTAAAACACAGGGAGCTTATACCTGATATAACATTTGAAGAAAAAAGCAAGAAGAAAGAAACTGAAAAGAAATTACCAGAAAAAAAAGCAAGGGAAAATATAAAAAGCAAGGAACAGGATATACCAGATACTACTATACAATTACCAGAAAGAAAAAAGCCAGATGATGTAACATTAAGGTATCCAGCACAGGAAGAGATAAACCGTTTATTTGGAATTAAAAATATAGATAAATCCAGTGATATTACAGAAGAATCTGTTATTACCAATATTGTAGAAAATAAACCTGCCAGAGAACCAGATACAGAGGCAGCAGGCAATACTTCTGTGCTTTTAAGGGAGAATGCAGCTTATAAGGCACATAATATAAAGCAGGAAACATTATTTGAAACAAATGTAATGTCACCACAGGCAGAAAAAGATATAAAAATTATAGGCCAGGTTTTTGCAACATACTGGATATTACAATATGGAGATAATATGTTTATTATAGACCAGCATGCTGCACATGAGAAAGTTCTTTATGAAAGGTTTATAAAACAAATAGAACAGAACAAGCCCCTTACACAAATGGTAAACCCGCCAGTTGTTATAAGCCTGTCAATGTCTGGACAGCAGGTTTTAGAAGAAAATATACAAGTATTTGAGAAACTTGGTTATTGTATTGAGAGCTTTGGCGGAAATGAATATATATTAAACGGGGTTCCAGCCCAGCTTCCAGATATTGCAACACAGGAACTTTTTATTGAAATAATCGACGGGCTTGCCAGTAATAAAAATGATACCACACCAGGAACACTGCTTGAACGTGTGGCAACAATGTCATGTAAAGCAGCTGTAAAGGGTGGAAGCCGTCTTGATGAAAGACAGGCACAAGAACTTTTAAAAGAACTTATGCAGCTTGAAAACCCTTATAACTGTCCTCATGGACGCCCGGTAATGGTTAAGATAACACAAAGGGAACTGGAAAAGAAATTTAAACGTATTATATAAAAGCAGTAGAAATAACAGAAAGGCAGGTCTTTATTTAATATGGAAAAAAAGCCGCTTATAATTATTACAGGTCCGACTGCATCTGGTAAAACTTCATTATCTGTAGAACTTGCAAAGGAAATTAATGGTGAAATTATTTCTGCTGACTCTATGCAGGTATACCGTGGAATGGATATAGGTACTGCAAAAATAAAGCCAGAAGAAATGTGTGGCATAAAACATTACCTTATTGATGAATATAACCCATGGGATGAGTTTAATGTTGCAATATTTAAAGAACGGTGCAGCCAGTATATAGAAGAAATATACAGCCATGGGAAAGTGCCTGTAATAGCTGGCGGCACAGGCTTTTATATACAGGCAGTCCTTTATAATATAAATTTTAATGAAACAGAAGCAGATAATCCATACCGTGAAAAATTATGGCATTTTGCCAGTATATATGGGGCAGAAGCACTTCATAGTGAACTGGCAAAAGTAGATAAAGTTTCTGCAGAGGCTATACATCCTAATAATACCAAACGTGTAATCAGGGCATTAGAATATTATAAACAGACTGGAAAGCCTATATCACTTCATAATGAAGAAGAACGTAAGAAAGAACCACCGTTTAGATTTAAATATTTTGTACTTAACCTGCCAAGGGATATTTTATATGGACGTATAAATAAAAGGGTTGATATAATGCGGGCAGAAGGGCTGGAAAATGAAGTAAAAGAACTTATGGCAAAAGGATGTACCAGGGATATGGTTTCAATGCAAGGGCTTGGATATAAAGAAATTATAGATGCATTAGAAAAAGGCTTGCCACTGGATGATGCATTTGAGAAAATAAAACAGGAAACAAGACATTTTGCTAAAAGGCAGCTTACATGGTTTAAACGGGAAAAGGAAGTAGAATGGCTGGACAAGGATAAATTTACTTCAGAAAAAGAACTGCTTAACTATTGTGTTTCAGAATGCCAGGAAATTATATAAAAATTATCCAGGTGTATTTTACTAACAATATGGATACCAGTACCTTAAAGATATTGTTAATTATGTGAATAGAACAGACAGATACCAATAAAACCTGCTGGTACAGGCTTTATTGGTATCTGGTATATATTATTTCTGTATGATACTGTAGCTAATATCTGCAAGCAGGCATTGGCTACATGTATTTTAAAGGGCTTACTTAATGAGGTTAAAATTCCTTTTTGTTTATAATATATACACTGGTTTTTAATGAAAGCAGTAATAATAGAATTGTAATTACTGTTATTATTGCAATAAGCATATCCATTCTTATTACTGGTAAATTATTAAATATTTTAATTAAATCAATATTGAAAAATCCTGCAATCTTAACTACAACAAATGCAATAACAAATACTATGCCAACTGCGCAGATAATTGCAATTCTGCCTTTTTCACCGCCAAATTTTAACTGGAAAGGAAGCATAACTGATAATAATATTACTAATACTAACAATTCCAATAAGGCAATTATTAGTATATCTTTTAATATAATTGAATCTTTCATTAATCCAGTAATAATAGCAATAGTTGTGGCAAATAACCATGAAATTATGCCAATAATAAGACCAAAACTGTATTTTTCCAAAACATAGCCTTTTCTAGTAATTGGTAATGAGAATAAAAAAGCATATCCATTATCAAATTCATCATAACTTATGCTGCTCAAAGTAAATAGAGAACAAATAAATGTAAGATATCCAATAATAAATGATACATCTTCCATATAAGCTGACATCCCTGTGGCTATAGCAATTAAAATAATAAAGAAATTTTTCTGGTTCTTAAGCAATTTAAAATCTTTAATTAATAAACCTTTCATAATAATCCTCCATGCCGCCTCTGGCGGTCCAAATAGTATAACAGACAATCCTGTTTGTGAAATTTATTTTTCCTGTATCAGATATTAATTTATGCATTGTGTACCCCTGGCCATCATTGTAATTACTTCATCAATATTACCTTTTTCAACAGCTATTCCAGGGTAATTTTCCATATAATATTGTTTCTGGTTAGTAAGGCAGCTATATCCATAACTTTCCTTTTTGTAACACAGAATATATTGTTTATCTAAGTTTTTATATTGTTCTGTATCAATTTTTAACAACCCATAATCACTTAATAAAACATCTGTATCTTCATGCATAATAATTTTTCCGTTATGTATCATATAAATATCATCACATAAAGTTTCTAAATCACTTGAAATATGGGAACTAACCAGGATAGAACGTTCTTCATCCTTTTCCATAAAATCCCTTAATATTTCTAATAATTCATCTCTTGCTATAACATCTAAACCTGATGTTGGTTCATCAAGTATTAATAACTTAGCATTGTGGGAAACCGCAATTATTACTTTTAGTTTTGCTTTCATGCCAGTTGAGAATTCTTTAATTTTCTTTTTAAATGGTAACTGGAATTTCTGTAATTGCTCCATAAAAAATGCTTTATCAAAATTTTCATAAAGATTATCTAAAATAGGGATAATATCATTAACTGTAAGGTATCCGCTAAAACCAGAATCAGATAAAACAATTCCTAAATCCTGTTTATCTTTAGCACTAAATTCTTGTATGTTTTTTCCAAATATACTTGCCGTTCCGTCATCTATAGAAATAAGCCCTAATATAGCTTTAAAAGTTGTACTTTTTCCAGCACCATTCTGGCCAATCAGACCTGTTACACAGCCTGGCGCAATTTCTAATGAACAGTCTAATGAGAAATTTCCATAGTTCTTTCTTAAATGCTTAATTTTTAACATAATCAACCCTCCAAAATCAATTCAAATAAACTCCTGATATCTTCATCACTTATTCCATAACTTCTGCCTTTTTGGATTGCCATTTCCAGGCAGGCTTCTACCTCTTTTTTCTGTTCCTCTAGTAAAAGCTCTGTATTAATAGCCGATACGTAAGTTCCTTTACCATGGACTGTTGTTGTAAAACCTTCACTTTCTAAATTATCATAAGCTTTTTTAACAGTCAGGGCACTAATTTTAAGTTCCTTTGATAAAGTACGGACAGATGGCAGATTATCATTTGCTTTTAGCTCTCCATTACGTATAAGCAGCTTTATCTGGTCTACAATCTGCTCATAAATAGGAACCATAAGCGAACTGTTTATAATTATTTTCAATACTGTTAACCTCCTCTGATATATAACAGTATATAACAGTTAATAACTGTTGTCAAGTGTTATATACTGTTTATCTAAAAAATTTTTGAAATTGACAATATCTGTCATTGCAATTTGATAACATATAAGTAAATAAACAAATAGTAGGATATAAATAAATTTTAATAAATAAAAGGAGATATATGATATGGCTAAATTTATATTTGAGTGAGATAATCCAAGTTCTGGAGAATGCCAGGGTACAATTTTTTTATAATAATTGTTGTTTATTTAAGGGATTTGCAGGGTAAATAATTTTTACAGATGATACCCTTGCAGATTAGCTGTTATAAAATATTCATTATTGTTTTTTAAAAAAAAGTTGTGGGACAGAGTAATAAATACTTATATAATAAAAAATATCTGGACTTTATTACAATCTTTTGATACAAAAAAGGCACTATAGTTCTTATAATTTTTGAGCATTTACTTAAATATTTAATTCTAAAAAATATAAAAAAAGCAAAGTGAGGTATAAAAGATGAAAGAGATTTATTAAATATAAAATATATAAAAGTGATATAGAGGGGAAAATACATGGAAGAGAAAAGTGAAATTATATATAAAGCCGGAAATGAAAATGAAAGCAGGGTTATAATTGAAGATGATGATGAAATTAAAACAATAAGTAAAACTACAAGGGTACTTAGTATTTATAACAAGTTGTTAAATGGAAAAAGGGTTAATAAATCTGAGGAAGCTAATAACTTTGGTGTAAATGAACGGACAATACAAAGGGATATTGATGATATAAGGAAATATCTGGAGTATGAATATGGAAATGATGGGCTTGTAGATGAAATTAATTATGACTATATTGATAAAGGATTTTATTTAGAAAAAATACATAAATCTAAACTTAGTAATAGTGAAATACTTGCAATATGCAAGATTTTACTGGACAGCAGGGCATTTACCCATAAAGAGATAAAGAGGTTAATTGACAATATTGTTAGCTGCTGTACTATAAAAAGTGAAGAGAAAATAGTAAAAAGATTAATTTCCAATGAGCAGTACCATTATATTGAACTACAGCATAAATCAGAATTTTTAGATACATTGTGGCAGGCAGGAAAAGCAATAAACGAAATGAAATATATAGAAATCAATTATACCCGCCTGAAAGATAAAAAGGAAGTAAAAAGAGTATTAAAACCTGCAGCAATAATGTTTTCAGAATTTTATTTTTATCTGGCAGCATTTATAGATGATGAAAAGACAAGAAAGAATTTTGAAGTGCTGGATGATAAATTTCCTACAATATATAGGATAGACCGTATAAAAAGACTTAAGGTACTTGATAAAAAATTTACAATGTTATATAAGGACAGATTTGAAGAGGGGGAATTCCGTAAAAGAATACAGTTTATGTATGGCGGGAAATTGCAGAGAATTAAATTTAAATATTATGGATATTCAATTGAGGCTGTCTTAGACAGGCTTCCAACAGCAAGGATATTATCAGAAGAAGATGGTGTATATACAATATCTGCGGAAGTCTTTGGAAAAGGGATAGAAGGATGGATAAGAGGACAGGGGGAGAATGTAGAGGTATTAGGAAATACATAGAATAAAAAAAGAATATCAAATATAAAAAAATTGAAAATGTTATGCTTGGATTTTGGGAAAATAATTATTTTGTGGAGGAATTAAAATGTCAGATGTAAAAGAATTGATAAATTGTCCAAAATGTAATCAAAAATTAAGGATACCTTTTGGAAAGAAATTAGAGGTTCATTGTCCAACATGTGAAAATTATTTTATATATGAAAAAATGGAAGTTATAAATTGTCCAGGATGTAATCAAAAGATAAGGATACCTTTTGGAAAAAAATTAGAAGTTCATTGTCCAACATGTGGAAATAATTTTATAAAGGAAAAAAATGAAAAAACGGAAGTTGTAAATTGTCCAGGATGTAATCAAAAAATAAGGATACCTTTTGGAGAAAAATTAGAGGTTCATTGTCCAATATGCGGGAATAATTTTATAAATGGAAATAATTTTACAAATGAATTATCAGTTGAAAAGGAAACTGTTGTTTTAAAAGATTATCATATGTCTAAAGAATTATCACATAAATGTCATGCAGTTATTCATGCAGCTGCTGGATTAGCTGGAGGTGCGGCTGCTGGATTAGCACAAATTCCATGTTCAGATGCTGCCTTAATTACACCAATCCAGATTGCCATGATTGTTGGACTGGGAGAAATATTCGGTTTAGATATTACAGAAGCAGTTGCTAAAGGAATAATTCATGGTGCTGCTGGTGCATTTATTGGAAGAGGTATAGTGCAAGTAATTGCTGGGTGGATTCCTGGAATAGGAAATATTTTAAATACTGTTACAGCAGCAGGACTAACAGAAGCACTTGGCTGGAAGGTAGCTAATGATTTTTATTATCATTCTTCTGAGTATAGTATCAAACACAAGGAAGAAGGATATATTAGTGCATCTAACGCATATGAAATGAAATTTCGTAACCAGGCAAAGTGTTTTTTGAAACAAAAGAAAGTGTTGGCTGAAGATGTAGAAGATTTGAATAAAATAATAGAACAGTATGAGGAATATATTGCCAGACATGATAAATGTAGTGCTATATTAAAGATAGGTTATAATAATAATGAGATTAATGTTATGAAAGAAGAATTAAACAATTTGAAAAAGATTAGGAGGGGGAGGGTATCTTAATGGAGAAATTAGAAGAGTTACGCAGGCAAAGAGAAGAAGTTAATTCCAGAATCAAAAATGATTTGATAAATATGAAGATATTAGCGGATGAATCATTACGTGTTGCAGAAGTTGCCCATAATTCAGAAACTATATTAGATAATTTAGATAAAGAATTTGAAAAACAAACAGGTTTACAAGAACCAGACATTAAATTTCTTTTCATTGCTACAGGTTTACAATGCCTTAGGATTTATTTGCTTGATAAATTAACCAAAAGAGAAAAAGCAACTAAGATTAAAAAAGAAGATGGTTCATATACTTTAGAAGGAAAAATTGATAAATCAGAGCAAAAGCTATTAAACAAATTTGATAAAAATATAGATATAGATGAAGAAACAAGGCTTTATTATGCACCATTAAACCAAATTATTGCAAATCCTAAAGTACCATATGATTGTACAAGTGGAGGCGGACAAGGATTTTTCCAGAATGCAAATCATAGATTCTCCACATTAGGGCATGATCCTGTTTTGGGATTGTTTTTTGGTACTGCTAATATACTGACAAATACTATTAGTACAATAAGGACTCCAATTCCAGGGATATTTACAAATCATGTTTTATACGAAACAACACAAAAAAAAGATGGGAAATTAAAAATTGCTAAGCCAATAATTGATGGTACAAATATTTTATCATGTTCAACAATAGAAATGTGTAACAAAGTAAGGGACAGGTTTGAAAATGATAAATTATCAGTTGTAGCAGCACTGATTAAACAAATTCTTCATATTGGTACAGATATGTATACAAAATTAGGAATACAACTTCCTGGTGCATCTTTAATACTTAATTCTAAACAAGTTGAAAATATTAGTAAATATACTGATTGGGGAACTACTGTAAAATCTGGAATATCAGGCTTGTTTTCATTAGCAATTAATAACATTATTAGTTTGTTGCATAATTTTATGTATTCAAACGAAATGGGTATTTCACATGATATTTATAATATCAGGACAAAAAAGATTATTGCATATTCAAATTTTATTGCTTCTTGTAGTAATATCATTTCAACAGGAATAAAAATGGTTAATGGAAACGGACTTGCAATCAAAGATTTAGATATTGGAGGTATTATAGTTACAGTGCATAAATTGACCGAAAATCATCAATATATTAGAAAGATTAAAGAAGAGTATATTTTTGGAAATTTTAATAAAATGATTGAAGGAGAAGAATTAAAATTATTTGAAATTTAAAATAAAGTTATAAAATTTATGTTTTATCTAGATAGTAATTTAACTTGTATTGTTAATCATATTTTTTGTTCTTTAGCCAAAATAATAAAATATATGAACTGTTATAATTGTAAAGAGAAATTAGATAAAATAATATGACGTGTTTGGAAATTATTTATTGTTAATTTGCCTAAAATTTCATAAAATGTTGTTGAAATTTGATTTTTTATATTTGTTTTCTATAAAAAATTACATATTTAATAGAAGATGTAAATAATTTGTAAATAATTATGTCTTTTTGTCGTATTATTTGAATGCAATATATATGACCATTTATCTTTATCTTGCGATTCCAAACAAAGAAATTTCATATATTTACCGTAATACAATTATGGAGTGGTCCACTCTGCGTATACAATCACAAGATTTATCAGGACTTACACTGTCACTTGAGAATGGTGACTGTTTGACAGCATCTGATATTATTACAGAACAGCTTTTAGATACAATAAGTTTTTATGATTATAAGGAAGATTATTATCATAGGTTTCTTGCAGGATTATTAAAGAATAATACAAAATATTATGTAATGTCTAACAGGGAGAGTGACCTGGGAAGATATGATTTAGTTCTTAAGACACACAGGATACATACAGGTAAAGCAATTATACTTGAACTTAAGGTAACAGACAATATTAATAATATGGAGGATACATGTATAAAAGCATTGGAACAAATAGAAAAACTTCATTATGACAGCAGTATAATAAAAGAAGGATATACAGATATAATTAAATATGGTGTCTGTTTTTATAAAAAAGAATGTCTGGTAATGATAAAATAGACCAAGTTACAGAAATGTAATGTAAAAGCTACTAGAAAATGCCAGTAAATCCTGCAAATACAGGTTTTACTGGCATTTTCCATATAATATGTACAGTATAATTTAATATGGTAATCCAGACGCTTTTACACTGGTTTTTGCTATAATGTATAAAGATATAATAAATAAACACAATTTTACTTATAGACTTAAATAGAAAAGTATAATTACTTATGTATTTATATTTTTATATTTTGTAACAGATTCTTTTATATTTTTCTTACATTTCCCTAATTTTAAACTGGTTGACCATATTCATCAAAAGCTGTGCCTGGCTTGATAATTCTTCACTTGTTGCTGCACTTTCTTCTGAAGTAGCAGAATTGGTATGAACCACACTGGAAATCTGGTCAATGCCTTGTGTCACTTGTGAAATAGCTGTTGCCTGTTCCTGGGATGCTTTGGAAATCTCTAAAAGAAGTTTTGCTGATTCTTCGGAATAAAGGACAATATGGTCAAGGGACTCTGCTGTCTGGTTGGCTATATCAGTACCTTCTTGTAAAGAATGGATAGTTGCTTCAATAAGAGATGCTGTATTCTTAGATGCTTCTGCAGATTTATTTGCCAGATTACGGACCTCATCGGCAACAACAGCAAACCCTTTTCCAGCTGAACCAGCACGTGTTGCCTCAACTGTTGCATTTAACGCAAGTATATTGGTTTGGAAAGCAATATCTTCAATGGTTTTGATAATTTTACTAATTTCAGATGAAGAATCATTCATCTGGTTCATGGCAGTAATCATCTGTGTCATATGCTTTTTCCCTGTTTCTAGTTCTTTTACAGTGGTCTGTGCCTGGATGCTGGTCCGTTTTGCATTTTCCGCATTTTTTGCCACATGGCTGTTGATTTCATTTATAGTAGAAGCCAGTTCCTCTACAGATGAAGCTTGTTCTGTAGCTCCCTGGGCAAGTGCCATAGCGCCGTTTGCCATCTGTTCTGAGCCATTTGCCACTTCTTTAGCACTCATATTCAGGTTCCTGAAAGTATTATTCAGTTTATAGATTGTATTCTGGAATGATTCCTTAATAGGTGCAAAATCTCCCACATAATCTATTTCTATATCAAACTTAAGATTCCCTTTGTCAAGTTCTGCTAAAGATGCAGATATATTACTTATATAACTGCGTAAAGTCTGTACTGTTTCTGCCAGTGCACGTGTCAGGTCTCCGATTTCATCTTTTGATTTGGATTCTTCTACCTTATCACTAAGATTTCCCTGGCTAAGCCCAATCAGGCGTTTTGATGCTGCTTTAATAGGGTCCGCCATCTTTTTGGCTATTATAGAAGTGACAATAATAGCAATTATAAAAATACCAATACCAAAAAGGTATGTAACCGTTATTGCCTTTAAACAAGATTCATTTGCTGCATCAAGTTCTTCCTGTATAATTGGCAGCATATCTTCCTCGTAATTACCTGTTCCAATATACCAGCCATATGGCTCAAACTTTTTAACAAAGCCTCTTTTAGCCTTAGCTTCGGACTCTCCAGATTTTGCAAAATAAAAATCTATAAAACCTCCCTCTGGTTTATCTCCTGCCGCAATAGTATCCCGTACAAAATAATTTCCTTTTTCATCCTGTGTATCATAACGGTTAGTTCCTTCTACATCTGGATTAATATGTACTGCATTTGTTCCATCTGCCATGTCTGCCCAGAAATAGCCTGTTCCATTATTGTATCTGGTAGTGCGTACAATGTATTTGGAATTTTCCATAGCTTCTTTTTCAGTAATTTCATGGTTCTGGTACCTGTCATATTCTGCCTGCAGTACACCAATCATACATTCCACCTGGCTTTGGATAATCTGGTCTAGCTTTTCTTTTTCAACTTTAATATTCTTGTCATATGCCCTCTGCAGACACAAATAGGACAGAGTTGAAATCAGCAATACAGTCAAAAAGATAAGAGTACCCATGCTAAAAATTAATTTTCCACGCAACTTTAGTTTCATTATAAAAAATTCCTTTCGTATTAAGAATAATAACTTTTGTTATTTTTGAACAAAAATAATCCAAAAATATTTACTATTTTCATTATAATAGATAATATTACTGATGTCTAGTACTTGTTTGTCAGAAATACTAATATTATTTTGTGGGTATGTGGATTTTTGTTAGTGAGGAGAATTAGTGTGTCTTAGCTTTATTAATATTTTTAATAACACCAGAATATATCTTAAAATTACTTTCAAACTATCAGATTACACAAAAATTATATTCTTTGTCTGTTGTATATATTGAAGTATATTGCGTATACTATCTATAAAAGAAAGGCAGGAATATATGAGTAACAAGTTAAAAAATGAAAGCAGCCCTTATCTGCTGCAACATTCAGAAAATCCTGTAGACTGGTATCCATGGAACCAGGAAGCTTTTGATAAAGCAAGGGAAGAAGACAAGCCGGTCTTCTTAAGTATAGGATACAGTACATGCCACTGGTGCCATGTTATGGCACATGAGAGCTTTGAAAATGAAGAAACTGCACAGATTCTTAATAAATACTTTGTACCTGTAAAGGTAGACCGTGAAGAACGTCCTGATATTGACAGTGTATATATGTCAGTATGCCAGGCATTTACAGGAAGTGGGGGATGGCCTATGAGCATTTTTATGACATGGGACAAGAAGCCTTTTTTTGCAGGCACATATTTTCCGCCACGTGGGCGTTATGGCATGCCAGGTTTTACAGACCTGCTTATTGCTGTTAAAGATAAGTGGACCAACAACCGTCCAGAGCTTTTAAAGTCTGCCAGTCAAGTGGTTTCACATATTAAAAACCATGAAAATAGTAATGCATATAAAGAGAGTAGTAACCTGGAAGAAATGGCATTAAACTTATTTTCAGGGAATTTTGACAAAAAATACGGCGGATTTGGCACAGCGCCAAAGTTTCCAGCTGCACATAATATTTTATTCCTTATACTTTATTCATGGTATAATAATAATAAAAATGCACAGGATATGGCGTTAAAAACATTGTGCCAGATGCGTAAAGGAGGAATATTTGACCATATTGGATATGGGTTTTCAAGATATTCAACAGACCAGTATTTTTTAGTTCCACATTTTGAAAAAATGTTATATGACAATGCCTTGCTGGTTATAGCGTATTCTGCTGCATATTGTGTTTCAGGAGATAATTTATATCTTGATACTGCCAGGAAAACTGCAAAATATATTTTAAGGGAAATGGTTTCGGAAGATGGAGGATTTTACAGTGCACAGGATGCGGACAGTGAAGGCATGGAAGGAAAGTTTTATACATTTACTTTAGATGAAATTATAAAAGTATTAGGAAAACACAAAGGGATACCATTTGCCAAAACTTATAATATTACTGCCAATGGGAATTTTGAAGGTGTTAATATTCCAAATCTCCTTGAAAGCGGGGATATAGATAGTGATTTTAGTGAAGAAATTAAAACATTGTATAATTACAGAAAGAAACGTACAAAGCTTCATCTTGACGACAAGCACCTTGCTTCATGGAATTCCATAATGTCAGCAGCACTTTCAATGCTGTACAGGGTATCGCATAAAAATAAATACTTGGAAGCCGCCAGGAAAGCCCAGGTATTTATAGAAAAAAATTTATGTAATAAAGCCCAGATGTATACAAGTTTCCGTAATGGAAAGTGTTCTGGCAAGGCTTTTCTGGATGATTATGCGTTTTATATAATGGCATTAATTGAAATATATAATTCAACCCTAGAAGCTGCTTACCTGGATAAAGCAGAATATTTCTGTAATGAAACAGTAAAAAGATTTGCAGATAATGAAAATGGTGGGTATTTTCTTAGTGAAACTGGAAACAGTGAATTATTTATAAATCCCAAAGAAACTTATGACGGGGCAATGCCTTCTGGCAATTCAGTTATGGCATATAATTTAATAAGGCTTTACCAGCTTACAGGAAAAGAGGGCTATAATAAACTTGCAGAAAAGCAGATTAAATTTATGTCATTAAAAGCAGGGGATTATCCTTCTGGATATAGTATGTTCCTTATTGCCAAAATAATATATGAAAACCCTCCTGTGCATATTACAGTAGTTTTGAAAAATAAAAAAGATTTACAGGAAATAAAAGAGAATTTGCCTTTTCTTGCAAATATAAAAGTAGAAGAGGAAGGTAAAGAGTACCATATTATAAATAACCATACAACTTATTATATTTGCAAAAACCATGTCTGCCAGCCTCCAGTAAATAAGTTTTAATAATATAAAAATATCCAATACAATATAGTTGTAAATTATATCTGCTGGAAACACAGGTGTAGTAGTATTGTGCCAGGGTTTTCAGCAGAATATATTTTAATAATTATATAAAAAATTGCGTGATTTAAAATCTAAAATAATGTATAATAGTTTTTAAGAAATATATTTTAAAAAGAAAGGAAATACGTTTTATACGTGGTATAAAATATGCACAAAGATTATCCAAGACCACAATTAGCCAGAAATAACTGGAAAAACTTAAATGGAATATGGCAGTTTAAATTTGATGACAATGACACAGGGGAACAGGAAAGCTGGTATAATTCTAGCTTTGAAGACAGCTGGCAGATTAATGTTCCATTTACATATGAAACAAAATTAAGTGGAATACATGAAGAGCAATTCCATCCTGTTGTATGGTACCAGAAAAATATTACATATAAAACAACAGATAAGTATGTACTGCTTCATTTTGAAGGCGCAGATTATATTACAAAGGTATGGGTTAATGGTAAATGTGCAGGTACACACCAGGGAGGTTATTCGAGGTTTACATTTAATATTACAAAGTTTTTATCTGAAGGTGATAATAATATTACAGTCCGGGTAGAAGACAGTACAAGCTGTGTACAGCCAAGAGGCAAACAAACATGGAAAAAGGAAGGTTTTGAATGTTGGTATACACAGACAACTGGCATATGGAAAACTGTATGGCTTGAAGAAGTTACAAAAGAATATATAGAATCTGTTAAAATTACTCCTGATATTGATAATTCAAAAGTAAAATTTGAGATAAAATTAAATGAAAAACCAGCTAGTGCATTATATCTTAGCTACTCTGTTTTTTTAGATGAAAATCTTGTAACCAGTTGCCAGTTATGTGTAAATTCAAAATACACAGAATTTGAAGCTACGGTTGCAAGTATGGAAGAACCATGGAAAATGGCTTTATGGACACCAGGAAATCCAAAACTTTATAATGCAGAGTTAATATTAGAAGGCAGTAGTGGAAAAGATGAAGTTCTTACGTATTTTGGCATGAGGAAAATATCTATAGAAGATGGAAAAGTTCTTCTTAATAATAAACCATTTTACCAGAAATTAATCCTTGACCAAGGTTACTGGGAACAGTCTGGACTGACAGCTCCTTCCACAGAAGCATTAATAAATGATATTTCACTTATACAGGCAGCTGGATATAACGGGCTCCGTAAACATGAAAAAATTGAGGATGAAAGGTTTCTTTACTGGTGTGATAAAAAGGGTCTTGTAGTATGGTGTGAAATGCCATCACAATATATTTTTAATAATGATACAATGGAATGTTATATAAGCCAGTGGACAAAGATTTTAAAGCAGAATTATAACCACCCATGTATTATAACCTGGACAGCTTTTAATGAAAGCTGGGGAATTGAAAAGATTTATACAGATGTAAAACAGCAGAAATTTACAGAAAGTATTTATTATCTTACAAAAGCATATGACCCTATGCGCCCTGTTATTTTAAATGATGGCTGGGAACATACAATATCTGATATTATTACATTACATGACTACGAGGAATCAGGAGAAACCTTTGTGAAAAGATACCAGGATAAGCCAGGTATATTAGAGAATAAAATTCCTTTTAACCATGAGCGTTATGCTTTTGCCAAAGGTTTCAGATATAATGGACAGCCAGTTATTTTAAGTGAATTTGGAGGAATTGCGCTGTCGTGTAATAATGGATGGGGATATGGGAAAAAGGAAAATTCAAGCCAGGAATTTATGGCACGTTTTGAAAATATTGTAGAAGCAGTTAAACAAACAAAGTATATTACAGGGTTCTGTTATACACAGCTTACAGATGTATACCATGAAACAAACGGGCTTTATACTATGCAAAGAGAACCTAAAGCGGATATAGAAAAAATCAGGCAGATACATCAAAAAATATAAAAACAAAAAAGAGCTGCCGCACTAAGGCATATTTGAAAATTGCTTTTTATTAAGTAGAAAGCACACAATATATGATATCTGTTACAATTTATATCAATTATATATTGTTATAGTTTTTCTTAATGCGGCAGCTTTTTTATTTATTAGTTTCTTATAAAATTCATTGGCTGGAATGGTTCCTTTTCTGGAAGTCCATATTTTTCTTTGCCAAGTGCAATACTTTTCATAAGAAATGCCATATTTTGTGCAAGTGTCCTCATTGTCTGTAAACCTTCTATATCTTTGGCGGCTTCGCCTGCTTCACGTCCATGTATGCTGTTCCAGTACTGGCTTGATGCAACTGGCATACCAGAAATTGTGAAGAATTTATTTAATTCATCAAATGTTGATGATAGTCCTCCTCTTCTGGCGGCTACAACACTTGCACCAACTTTCATTGTTTTATCAAAAGATGTGCTGTAAAAAAGACGGGTAAGGAATGCAACAAGGGTTGCATTGGCAGATGCATAATAAACAGGGCTTCCAGCAACCAATCCATCACATTCTTCAAATTTAGCAACAGTTTCATTAACAATATCATTAAATACACATTTACCATTTGTCCTGCATGAGCCACAGGCTATACAGCTTCTGATATCTTTATTTCCAATATGTAATATTTCTGTTTCAATATTTTCTTTGGCAAAGACTTTTTCCATCTCATGTAAGGCTATATAGGTGTTTCCGTTAGCTCTTGGGCTTCCGTTAATCATTAAAACTTTCATTTTACAAATCCTTTCTTTTGGGAATTTCCCGTTCTTTGATATTGCTAATTATATCATATAAGTTTTATAATTACTATAATTAATATTTTTGAGTTTCCCCATTTTTTAAATTACACAAAGACTATATTGCTCTGGCAAGTTCCAAATGTTTTACCAAAAAGCAGCTGTTATGGGGACGCTGGTGCTTAAGCCTTGTTCTCAATGCTTAAGCACCATTGCGTATCCCATCCAAGCGAAATGCGGGCAAAGCCATGTGCTACATGGCTTTTTGTTGGTAAAATTTTGGAATTGCCAGAGCTACATAACTTGTGTATTAAAAAAATGGGGAAACTCAAATTTTTATAATATTCATCCTGGTTATAAAATATTACTTTCTATTATCCAAGTTTCCCATATTCTTCATCTGTTACAGGTTCACACCATTCATTTGAAGTTTCTTCCCCTGGTACTTCTACAGAAATATGCGAAAACCAGGAGCCAGCTTTGGCACCATGCCAGTGTTTTACACCAGCAGGAATTGTAATTACCGTTCCTGGCAGCAGGCTTACAGCCTGTTCTCCTTTTTCCTGGTACCAGCCTTCACCAGCTGTACATATTAAAATCTGTCCGCCGCCTTTTGCTGCATGATGTATATGCCAGTTATTGCGGCATCCTGGCTCAAAAGTTACATTTGCTAAGAATACTGGGCTTTTACCTGGTTCTGTAAGTGGGTTTAAGAATGATGCACCTGTAAAATACTGTGCAAAATTTACATTATCCTGTCCTTTGCCAAATATATTTACTTTATTAAATTCTGCTTCATCTGGATATTTCATTTTATACATCTCCTTATTTGTTTATATTTATTTAGAAAAATATTTTATTGTTTAATCATGTATTTTCCATCCATTCAGCCATTTTGCAGTTTCAGCAAGGCTGTGGTCAATAATTTCACTGTGTCCAAGGTCAAGCGCATTGATTGCTGCCATATCTTCATCACTTAACTGGAAATCCCATATATCCAGGTTTTCTTCCATACGTTCTTTATGCGTGGATTTTGGTATAATTACAACACCTCTCTGTATATTCCAGCGCAGGGCAGTCTGTGCAGCAGTTTTATTATATTTAGAACCAATGTTTGTAAGGACTGGATGGGTAAATATACCATGTTTTCCTTCTGCCATTGGCCCCCATGCTTCAGGCTGTACACCAATTGCCTGTAGCAGTAATGTTATTTTGTAAATGTCCAGATAAAAAGATTACAATAAACTTTTCTTTATGCTATAATATAGTGCAGTTTCTTTAAATCTTTTGTTGTTTTTTATTATAATGATTTTTATATTAATGTACACTATATTATTTTTATGCTGCATAACCATTTGTTTATGCTTAGTAATATAAGAAGAACAGGTTGAAAAATGCGTTAGGGGGGATTATTATGGATATTACACAACTTCAGTATTTTAAAATAATTGCTGAAACAGGTTCACTTACAAAAGCAGCTGGAATATTACATATTTCACAGCCTGCGATGAGTGCTATGCTTAAAAAATTTGAACAAGAGCTGGAGGTAGAGCTTTTTGACAGAAGCCCGAACCGGATTTGTTTAAATAAAACAGGTGAAATTGCTTTAGTACATGTTAATAATATTTTGCAGGATGTTGAACAGATGAAATCTGATTTGTTAAGTACCACACAAAAAAACATTACAATATCAGCAGCTTTTTGTGACCCAGGAGTACGCTGGTTCTGTGTTCCAAGATTTTCTGTTGCATATCCTGGAATTAAAATAAAAGATGAATTATATGAAGATGAAGATATTACAGGACTCCTTGCAGAAAGAGTTTATGACCTTGCTGTCACTCCTTGGAAGATACAGGCAAAAGGTATACAAAGCCTGCCATTCCTTAAAGACAGGGTATTTCTTTCTGTGCCAGATGGAAACAGCCTGGCAGGCTGTAAAAGTATTTCTTTAAAAGATATTCCAGCACAGACTCTTTTATATCCACAGATTGGCGGACATTTTCTTGCACAAATTGAAAAAATTATTATAGAAAATAATCTTCCAGTTACTATTATAAAAAATGAATATAATATTACACAATATTTAATACGTACAACAAATTTCCTTGCCACTATATCAACACTTTCAATGGAGCTTAGAAATGATGGCACACATAGGAAACTGGTTCCTATGGATGACCCGGAATTAAATATTATTTATTATATATCTTTTTTTAAAAGTAACAGGAATAAAATAGAGAATTTTCTTATGTGGGCAGAAGAATGTAAAAATTCTTTTAAAGAGTTGTAAAGTATATATTTATATTAGTAACAGAATGGAGGTTTATAAATATGGATAAGTGTGTTTTTTGCCATAAAGAAGAAATAATAACTGGATTTATTTATGAAGATGAAAAAGTAATGGCATTTATGGATATGGATCCTGTTAATGAAGGTCATGTTTTAATTGTTACGAAAGAGCATTATCTTGATATTGATGAAATTCCTGATGATATCCTTGCACATTTAATAGTAATATCAAAGAAAATTGTTTCAGCTTTAAAAGAAATATATAATCCTGATGGTTATAGTATTATGCAGAATGGTGGCAGATTTAATGATACTGGACATTTCCATCTGCATATTTTCCCAAGATATGAAGATGATGGTTTTGGATGGACGTATAGTGATAATTGTAAAGATGTAAATGCAGAAATTGCAAAAAGGATACGTGACAGAATTAGTTAAATCATGGTTTGTTTGCAAAATGTGTGCATCCAGCGTTGAAAACGCTGTTGTTACTGGTCACGGAGTAAACAGTGGCCATTATAGTGAAAAGTAATAAAAATTTATAGAAATATTGTTGCAACTTATAAAAATATATGCTAGAATATGTTTTATTCTTAGTTACTTAGTAACTGGCAATAGTATTAAAGGCTTAGAACATGTGGGCAGAAGTTTTTCTGCCAAGCAGGTGTATGGTTTGTCTGTACAGAGAGAGGGTGTCACCGGCTGCAAGCACCTTTATAGATGCATATACTGGATTTCCCATGGGAGCTGTGTTCCTGAAGATAGTGTTGTTAATATAAATATATTATTTTATATAAGATTGTGTAGGGAACAACGTTTTGCATGCGTTATATGTATAATAAGAGTCTATAAAGAGTACAGTTTTTACATGTTAATTTATGTATTAGCCAGACAGGTTATATTTGTTTTGGTTCTTTATGTAAGGCTGTGCATATAAATTATAGAAAACAGGGTGGTACCACGGTAATTCCGTCCCTGCCGTTTATACGGCAGGGGCTTTTTTTTGCAAAAATATTGTCTGGCATGCCAGATACTTCAGGGAATTGCTGTAATGTAAATATATATTGGTACTTGAAGAATTAAAGAAAGGAAAATATGAAATGAAAGACAAATTAAAGAAAATCATGGATAATGCCCTGGCACAGATTGAAGAGTCGGAGCAGCTTGATAAGCTGAATGATATTAAGGTTTCTTTTTTAGGAAAGAAAGGTGAGCTTACATCACTGCTTAAGTCTATGAAAGATATTGCACCAGAAGACAGGCCAAAAGCAGGGCAGATGGTAAATGAAGCAAGGACTAAGATTAATGAGAAGCTTGAAGCTAAGAAAAAAGAATTTGAACAGGCACTTCTTGAAGAAAAACTTGAAAGGGAAAAAATAGATGTTACACTTCCTGGAACAAGGCTTGCAGAAGGACACCGCCACCCTAATACTATAACACTTGAAGAGGTCGAGAATATATTTATTGGAATGGGCTATAAAGTAGTTGAAGGGCCAGAAATTGAAAAAGATTATTATAACTTTGAAGCACTTAATATACCTGCAAACCATCCTGCAAAAGATGAGCAGGATACATTCTATATTACACAGGATATTCTTCTGCGTACACAAACTTCTTCTGTACAGGTACACGAAATGGAAAAAGGAGAGCTTCCAATAAGGATGATAGCACCAGGCAGGGTTTTCCGTTCTGATGAAATGGATGCTACACATTCACCTACATTCCACCAGATAGAGGGCCTTGTAATAGACAAAGGCATTACATTTGCAGACCTTAAGGGGACATTGCAGGAATTTGCTAAAAGGCTTTTTGGAGAAGATACAAGGATTAAATTCAGGCCCCATCATTTCCAGTTCACAGAACCTAGTGCAGAAGTTGATGTTTCATGCTTTAAATGCGGCGGTAAAGGATGCCGTTTCTGCAAGGGTTCAGGCTGGGTTGAGATACTTGGCTGCGGTATGGTACATCCACATGTACTTGAAATGAGCGGCATTGACCCAGAAGAGTACACAGGCTTTGCATTTGGTGTAGGGCTTGAACGTATTGCGTTATTTAAGTATGAAATTGATGATATGAGGCTGTTATATGAGAATGATATGCGTTTTCTTAAACAATTCTAAATAATAATAGAAACCAGGAGGATTAAAATGGATACATCATTATCATGGATAAAAGCATATGTGCCAGACCTTAACTGCAGTGCGCAGGAATATACTGACGCAATGACACTGTCAGGCACAAAAGTTGAGGGATATAAAGAATTTGACAAAAACCTTGACAAAATAATAGTAGGAAAAATAAATAAAATAGAAAAGCATCCTGATGCAGATAAACTTGTTGTATGCCAGGTGCAGGTTGATGGAAATGGTACAGAAGTACAGATTGTAACAGGTGCCCCAAATGTTAAAGAAGGACAGAAGGTTCCTGTTGTCCTTGAAGGCGGGCATGTTGCAAGTTCCCATAAGGACGGGGAATCAGAAGACGGTTTTAAAATTAAGAAGGGTAAACTGCGTGGTGTTATGTCATATGGCATGATGTGCTCTATTGAAGAACTTGGTTCTAATTCTAATATGTATCCTGATGCAGACCCAGACGGGATATATATACTTAGTGATAACCCAGAATATGCAGATGCAGAAATTGGTTCTGATGCAATAGGGCTTCTTGGGCTTCACGATGTAGTATTTGAATATGAGATAACATCAAACCGTGTTGACTGCTTTGGTGTACTGGGAATAGCACGTGAAGCAGCAGCAACATTTGGAAAGAAATTTATACCTCCTGTAGTAACACAGACAGGTAATAATGAAGATGTAAATAATTATATAAAAGTAGAAGTAGAGAATCCGGAACTTTGTCCAAGATATACTGCAAGGGTGGTTAAAAATATAAAACTTGCACCATCACCAGAGTGGATGCAGAGACGCCTTGCATCTGTAGGTATAAGGCCGATTAATAATATAGTAGATATTACAAACTATGTTATGGAAGAGTACGCACAGCCTATGCACGCATATGACCTTGATACTATCGAAGACAGGAAAATTATAGTAAGAAAAGCAGGCAAAGGGGAGAAATTTACAACACTTGACGGGCAGGAGAGAGAGCTTGATGATACAATGCTTATGATATGTGACGGCAGGAAACCTATAGGCATTGCAGGTATTATGGGCGGCGAAAACTCAATGATTACAGATAATGTAACTACAATGCTTTTTGAAGCAGCAACATTTGATGGTACTAATATACGCCTTTCAGGAAAGAAACTTGGCATGCGCACTGATGCACAGGCTAAATTTGAAAAAGGGCTTGATCCCAATAATGCAATGGAAGCAATGAACCGTGCCTGCCAGCTGGTTGAAGAACTTGGTGCAGGTGAAGTTGTAGGTGGTGCTGTCGATTTCTACCCAGTGAAAAAAGAACCTGTAACAATATCATATGATGCCGCAAAGATTAATGCACTTCTTGGTACAGATATACCTGAAGAAGAAATGGTAAAATATTTTGAAACAATAGATTTAATAACTGACAGGGATAAAAAAATTGTTACAGTACCTACATGGAGACAGGACCTTGAACGTATGGCAGACCTTGCAGAAGAAGTTGCACGTTTCTATGGTTATGATAAAATACCTGTTACACTTCCAAAGAGTTCAGCAACAGCAGGAGGTGTTACAGAAAAGCTCAGGTTTGAAAAAATAGCAAGGGCAGCAGCAGAAGGATATGGCTTCTCTGAAGGAATGACATACTCATTTGAGAGTCCTAAGGTTTATGATAAATTATGCCTTGCAGAAGATGATGCACTTAGGAAAAGCATACGTATAAGTAACCCTCTTGGTGAAGATTATAGTGTAATGCGTACATCAGCGCTTGGAGGCATGTTATCATCACTTGCAATTAATTATAATAGAAGAAATAAGAATGTACGTCTTTATGAAATTGCTAATGTATATATTCCAAAAGAACTTCCACTTTCAGGACTTCCTGATGAGCGTACACAGCTTACACTTGGAATGTATGGTGATGGAGATTTCTTTACAATGAAAGGTGTAGTGCAGGCTGTCCTTAATAAACTTGGACTTAATGAAATGGCAGAATACAAGCCATGCACAGACAGGAAGTATCTTCATCCAGGCAGGCAGGCAGAGGTTATATATAAAGGGCAGATGGTAGCTTATATTGGTGAAGTACATCCATCTGTACAGAAGAATTTTGAAATTGGTGAAAGAGTTTATATAGCAGTAATTGATATGAAAACAGCATGTGCAATGTCTGGTACTGGAATAAAATACCAGGGTATTCCTAAATTCCCTGCAATCACACGTGATATCAGCCTTACAATGAAACAGGAAGTGACAGCAGGTGAAGTTGAGGAAATTATAAGGACAAAAGGTGGAAAACTTTTGGAATCATATGAACTTTTTGATATATATGAAGGTTCACAAATTCTTAAAGGATATAAATCACTTGCATATAAAATAGTATTCAGGGCAGCAGACAGGACACTGACAGATGATGAAGCAGGAAAAGTTATGGATAAGATAATTTCTTCACTTGCAGAAAAGGAAGTAGTGCTGCGCCAGTAAATGTTATTCCTGTTTATAGTGGTAAAGGCAGGGATTTGCAAACTTTCCTGGTAAAATAATTTTAAATATGCGCACACCAGATAGCTGTTAGTATAATGACAGATACTATCTGGTGTGTTTTAGTTTTGGTTACAGAATTGTTTTTTGAAAAGAAACTTTATAAAAAGAAAAATATAAGTGTATTATGTCTTTATTTTTACACAGATAAAATATATTGGAATTATATTAAAAATATAATATTTTACTTTACGGGGAATAAACATTAGTATATAATGGATAACTAGGGTCTTGGATTGGTTTATATACAGCCATGCAGCAAATGTATGTTTGCATGTAAAACAAATTACAGATATCTGGCTGGTACAGGTATTTAGTGAACAGACGGTGTTTATGGCATGCACTGTCCATTTTCATAAATTAAAAATATTTAGGGGATATTAATATTGTGAAGAAGAAACATAAAAAAATAATAAGGTTTTTTTCATGGATTTTGTTTATTATATATTTAATTGTTATGGTTTATTTTTTATTCTTTAGTGAACAGTTCGGGCGTGTGCCGAGTGACACATACCATTATAATTTAAAACCTTTTACGGAAATTAAAAGATATTTGAATTATGCAAAAGAAATTGGGAGTTTTTATGTAATATTAAATCTTTTGGGAAATGTTGTATGTTTTATGCCATTTGGTTTTGTACTTCCAATATTGTCAAATAAGCAGAGAAATATATTTAAAGTAACATTTTTAAGTTTCTTATGTTCAGTTACCGTTGAACTTATACAGCTGGTTTCAAAACTTGGTTCATGTGATGTTGATGATGTTATGTTAAATACACTGGGAGGTTTTCTTGGATATATATTGTTTTGCATATGCATAGGTATTATGCATATATTTACAAATAAAAAAAAGTAAGGTGATAAAGTGAAGAAAAGAGGACATAAGAAAGAAGGAGAGCTGCGTTTAACTGATAAAAGACATCCTCCGCTTGGAATAGCATCTTCTGTACTTTCGGCGGTTTCATTTATATCATTTGCTGCCGCATGTATTTTGTCTGGACAGAATGGGGGAAATGCAGGAATTGGTATAGGGCTTATAGGCATATTGTGTCTTCTTGCCAGTATTACAGGATTTATAATGGCATGGGCCAGCCTTCACCAGGAAAATATAAGGCCATTATTTCCAACTATAGGTTCAGTTGTAAATGGTCTTTTAATAATAGGTTATATGATATTATATATATTAGGGGTAGCTGTTTAAATTGCCATTGTAAAATACATGGAAGCAGTGTAGTATATATAATTATATTATTTTTATATAAAAATACAGAATGGATGTGTAATTATGGCAATGCAGTTTTCAGAAGAAGATAAGAAAAAAATAGAACAAGATAAGTCTGAGATTTATACAAAACGTACAGAGGAAACATATGCAGAATATGTAAAAAGCCTTAAGGGAAAACAGAAAGGCAGGTATTTTGCGGATTATTACCTTAAATTTGTTATTGGTGCAGTTATTGTAGCAATAGGTATAATGCTTTTTATACGTAATGCATTTGCAACACCTCCAGAAATAGTACTTTCAGTTGCTATAGAAGGTGATGCTGTAGAGGATGAGGATTTAGAAACATTTGCAGATATTATAGAAGATGAACTTAATCTTGACAGTGAAAATGAAAGAGTAAATATTTTCTGTGTTACCAGTGAAAGACAGCTGCAGACCAATCTTTATACAGGTGAAACTGATATTGTGATATCAACACCAGACAAGTTCCAGAAATGGGCAGAGGGTGGCTATTTCCTTGAACCGGGAAGCAGTGATGAACTGTCATTTTATAATGAATTTGATGAAGATAAAAAGTTTTATTCAAATTATATAAGTGGAGAAGATATACTGGACAGTGAAACAATAGAGGGTGCAGAACCAAGTGATAAAACATTATACAATTATGGTATATATCTTACAGATACAGATAAATACCATAAAGAACTTGGTGGTTTTATGGCGGAACCAGTTGCAGGTATTTCTGCAACTGCAAAAAATGTTGATTATGCTGCTTTGTTTATAAAATATATGACAAGAAACTAAATATTGGTTGATTTAGGACAGGCAGCAGTATATAAAGCCAGATATACAGTACAGGCAGCAGGGTATCTGGCTTTGTTGGTGTGTTTAGATAACATAGGCAGGATTTAAAGTTTCACTTTGTATTGCATGAATAAAGAAATGTTAAATTTAGGTTAAAAATACTTCCATATATGGAAATTTAGTGATATAATAGTCTACGGGCCTGGCAGGTTTTGCCTGTACAGGCAAGTATACATTGACAAAAGAAGGAGGAAATAAATGGAAAATGATTTTAATGGACAAAACCAGATAAACCAGGATGGAGAATGGCAGTCTGCTGGCAGCACAGATAATGGTGCTTCTTCATGGGGACAGTCATCTGCCCAGGGTGGCTTTTCATCACAGAATACAACAGGTACTGCAAATACATATGCGGGCCAGGGAGGTCCAGTAGAAAAACCAGTTAATATTGTGACAGGCATTGTAGGTGCATTTGTCGGGGTACTTATTGGTGTTGTTCTCTGGGTTATTATATACCAGATGGGCTTTATTGCTGGAATTGCAGGTTTTGTAATGATGATTTGTGCATTTAAAGGTTTTGAACTGCTTGGAGGGAGGATGAATATAGCTGGAGCTATTATATGTATTGCCCTTGTTTTAATTGCAGTTTATTTTGCGCATAATATTTCTGTTGCAATCAGTATTATGCAGGAGATGGATGACGTCGGTTTCTCTGCTGCATATAAATCTATACCTGAATTCCGTAAGCTGGTAAGTGAATTTGATAAGGCATATTTACATGATTTATTATTTGGTTATGGTCTTACACTTGTTGCTATTATACCATCAATAAAAGGTAAATTCAGGCGTTAACCTGTAATAATAAAATTAAATAAAAAACAGATACCCCTGCCTAAGCAGGGGTATTTTGATGGAACTAGATAGTAGTAAAGAAATTTCTGCATGGGATAAAAACAAATCTGGAATAATCTGGATATATTCACGTTAGAATTAAGTAATAAAAAATTTCCAGAAAATAAGCAGTGCTAAATTTAAAAACGAAAATTCATTTTCACTTACATTTGCAAGGCTTTTTTTAAAAAATATTATAAAAAATATATTTACAGTTAATGAAAAAATTGATAAAGCATTTTCCTCTGCGCTTGACCAGCTGGATAAAATAGTTAAATCAGAAATTGTAAATTTTGAATTAACAGAATTATTTGAAAATTTAAGTGGGATATGTGGATACTCTGACAAACCAGTTATTCTTATTGTTGATGAAATAGACTTTGGGTTTATAAAAGAACAAAATGGAACAGCAGTGATTGCAAACCGCATTTTTGAAACAAGGCTGTATAATTTTTATCTTTCATCAGCTGAAATGCAGGGATTAGAAATATATAAAACGTCATTGCAAGATAAGAGCCAGTTTGTTGTAAATTGATTTTTAAATATGCGCCTGGTTCTTGAAAAATTTGTACAACATTTTACAACTTTATATGGAAATAACAAAAAGGCTTTTATAGAAGAGGAAGGAAGAAAGTATTTTTTATTATATCTAAAATTAATTGTTTGACTAGAACAGAATGGTTGTTTTGAGAACCAGCAGTTATAAATATACAATTGTACCATAGTATATTATATCATATTAATTTTTATATGAGTGAAACAATAAAATATATTATAATGAAATATATCTGCGACAGTACATGTCTTCATAAGCAATAGTAGGTGTTTATAATTAAGAACTGGTGTTATGATTAATAAAGAGTGATAGATTTAAAAAATCTTTCGCTCTGCAAAAATAATAAAAATATAAATTATTATAAAATATAAAAAATAGTAATAAAAAAACATTTGAAATTTATTAGTGAATTGTGTTATTAGTAAAACAACTTGATATATTTAAAAGTTATGATATAATTTTTAATATAAAATTATATCATTTTTTAAAATAGGTAATAAATTAAAAGTGTATAGGGTAAGTGGAATATTTTATAAAAGTTTTAACCTCATTAAGTAAGCCCTTTAAAATACACGCTTCTTAAGTGGTGAGTTTGATTTACCAGGGCTTACTTAGTCCGGCAATAGTTCAAGCTCCTGCCAGACTGCCGCAAAGTGGCGATGAAGTTAGTTTGTTATTGGGCAAGTAGCCAATACCTGCTTGCATGCAATGTGGATTGCAAATATCCGCTTGACTATAAAGAAAAAGACTATCAGATATTTTTGTAAAAATAATAAAATATTGATGAATACTTTTGATTAAAAAAATAGATAAAAAAGAATATTGTAACGTATGTTTATATTAATGTATAATAATGATGAATTATGATAGTATATAGATAGCCATTGGTTATAAATAGTTAAAAAATAATCTTTTTATTTCTTAAAAGTTGGGTCAATAATAATTAGGAGGTAATGTATGAATATAGCACAATTATATCAGGTTAGTAAATACTATGATATAAATAAAGATAACAGTGTCAAAGCATTAGAATGTATAAATCTAGCAATAAAACAAGGAAAATTCCAAGCAATTGTTGGTACTTCTGGTAGTGGGAAAAGTACACTTCTTCACATTCTTGGAGGGCTTGATTATGCAAGCAAAGGAAAAGTTTGTTTTTATTTAAAACAAAATTCATCCGGGTTTGTTGACTTAATGGATTTGACAAATGAAGAATTAACTAAATTCCGAAGAAAACATATCGGTTTTATTTTTCAGAATTATAATTTAGTACCTATGTTAACTGTAATAGAAAACATTATTTTTCCATTACAGTTAGATGGACAAGATGTTCCTTTAGATTTTGTATATGAAATTATGGAAAAATTAAATATTATAGAACAAAAGGAAAAATATCCAAACCAGTTATCTGGTGGACAGCAGCAAAGGGCAGCAATTGCCCGGGCTCTTGTTTTAAGACCTGATATAATTCTGGCAGATGAACCGACGGGAAATTTGGATAATAAAAATAGCCAGCAAGTAGTTACACTTTTGCAGTATTTTGTAAAAGAATATAAGCAGACAATTGTTATGGTTACACATGATAATGAAATTGCCAAAAAATGTGACCGTATAATATACATTGAAGATGGGCAGGTGGCAAAAGATGAATGGAATGATAAATTTAAATAAGAGAATTTCATGGAAACGGGTAATTTGGAAACTTAGTAAAAATTATGTAAAACAAAAACGTTTTAGGATTATTTCTATTTCTTTTACTATTTTAATAATTACTATTTTGTTTACTGCATTGCTTACATTATACACAGGAATAGAATTATCGTTAGGAAAGTATGAAATACATAAATATGGAACAGAAGCACATGGACAAATATTTAATGTTTCAAAAGAAACATGTGATATTTTAAAATCAGATACAGATGTTAAAGATATTGCTTATAGTTATATGCTGGGAATAGTATCTTCAGAAATACCAGGCAGTAAACGGTATTATATTTGCTATGACCAACAGAAATCTTTAGAATGGGAAGGAATTAATATTATAGGAAAATATCCAGAAGAAGAACATGAGATTGTTGTAAGTACCCGTCTGCTGGAATTATATGGTATAAATAAAAAATTAAACCAGCAATTAGAATTGTCTTATACATCAATGGGTGTAGAATATATAGAAAAATTTTGTATCACTGGTTATTATACAGATAGACAGACAATGGCTACAGAAGGTTTTTATGATGGTAATCATTATCCTGGAACATATGAAAAAATATATGTATCAGAGAAATTATGTAATAATAAGCTGTCAATATATAATGAAAAAAAAGCTATAAAATATTTTGATATTGGAAAGACATATGGTGATGGGCTTTATCAAGTACAAATTAAACTACAACACAATTATAATATTTCTAAGCAAATACATAATATAGAGGAAAAATATAAAAAATATTTAATTTTTTCTGGTATTTTTATAAATAATGGATGGATACGTATAGACCCTTTTGGGAAAACAATAGAAAATTATTTTATTATAATATTATCAGGAATAGTAATTAGTATGATAGGTATTTTTGTTATTAATAGCATTTTTCAGATTCCTATTATTGAGGATGTGAATTTTTGGGGACTACTTCAGACATTAGGGGTTTCATATAACCAATATAGATATTTTCTTTTTTTACAGATGCAGACATATGCTATATATGGAATTTTGTCTGGTGGAATAGCAGGTTACATTATAGGGTATATATTGATTCCATTAATAACAAATAACTTTTATGATGGTGCTGTTATAAGATATATGCCATTTCAGTTTTGGATTCCGCTTATTTGTATGTTTACAAGTTTTCTAGTTTCTTATATATGTTGTTCAAAAGTGGCAAAAAAAGTTACTGGTTTATCACCAATGGAAATTACAGTATTGCGTGAAGAAAGTATGATGAAAAAACATATTAAAAAGTTATATATAGGTAAATACAAGCCATATTATTTTGCATGGAAAATGGTAAAGGGAAATAAAAGTAAGACAAAAGCAGTTACTATATCATTTGTTTTTCTTTTATTAATGGTAATGATGTTTTCCACTTTTCTAATAAGTATTAATTATACAAATTATATACAAAGGCAGCTGGGAGATCTGGATTTTGTTGTTCTTTCCCAAAATGCTGCTGATGGAGCGGAAATTGAAGAATGTTCTTATATATTGGATGCTCTTGAAGAAAATAATAATTTAACAGGTTCACGTATTGGAAAATTGGAGAAAGATTTAATTTTATTTAGCCAGTTTGCACCAAAAGGACAAGAAGAAATTTTTGATACAACAAAAGTTAAAAAATATTTATTAGAAAATGGATTATTAAATTCTAATTTACCAGATAATCTACATCAGGTTTGTCTAAGTTTGTTTGGTTTTGATAGTGAAATTTTAAAATATCTGGATGTAGTAAAGGGAGAAATAAATATTAAAGAATTTAAAACTGGAAATTATGTAGTTCTTACATCAGAAACTACAACAGGGGAAAGTGATGGAATAACAAAAGAATGTAAAAATCCGCTTTATGGATTATATGATGTTGGTGATGATATTATATTGTATGGAAAAAAATATAAAGTTATGGCAATTGTGGATATGCCTTATGTTCTTTGTAGTATTTTTTATGCGAATGAACTGCCATTAATTATGCCTTATGAAGAAGCAATAAATAAATCTAGCAAATTTTGTACATATGGTGCGGTTTATCAAAATAATGCTCTTAAAAAAGAGGAAAACATAAATAATATAGTAAATTATATTTTGACAGACAAGAATAAAACATTGGAATATATTTCAAGAGATACAATAGAGAAACAATTAAAAACATTGTCAAAAATGTTGTATACAGTTTTTCTCCTTGTAATGATATTTATAATGGTTATTTTAATTATTCATACAGTAAATGTTACAACATTTTCTATACAAAATAATAAACAAATTTTTGCTGTTTTACAAAGCATAGGTATGCAGAGAAAACAACAAAAACAACAGATTTTATGGGAAAATATTTTACAATTATGTATATCTTTTCTAATTGTAGTTATTTTTGGAAGCATACTATCACTGACAGTGGTAAAAAAGTTTTGTAATTCTACATCAGTCTGTGTTTATCACTATTCTATAATACCTGTTGTAGTTATTAGTATATTGATGGTAATAGGAATATCTGTTAGTGCTATTGTATCTTATAATATAATATGGAAAAAATATAATATGATGGAATTAATAAACAAGAAATAAAAATTAAATCCTAAATATTTTATTTAGTAAAAAATAAAAAGGGGGCTGTCGCTTTAAAAAATAAAAATTCATAGAGTGACAGCCTTATTTTTACTCTTTTTTAGGATAACTTTTAAAAAATTCCTATTTTTTATTAACATCTTATAAAAAAGGCATACTTTAATAAGCCATCTTAAATGGCTTATTAAAATTTTTAAAAGGTCAAAATTTAGGCACTTTTCCGTGGAAATAAATGCATTCCTGTGTTACCTTTTTGAATTTTATTATGAAGTTTTTTTAGATTCCTTGCCATAGCAAGCAGGATACTTTCTGCAAGCACATTCGGGTTCCCTTTGCTTAGATATCTTCGGAATTGCATATCTTGTTTGATATCGCCAAAAGACCCTTCTACTTGAATACTTCGGTTTGTCCGAAAAAGAATTCCTTCTTCTGAACGAATCCGTTCTAAGTCTTCCTCTCTGTATTTCAAAAATGTTTTGGCAACTTGTAGCGTTTTGGTTCTTTCTTCCAGAGGTGTTTTACAGTTGTTTCCTTTGATACAATCTTTTTTATATGAACACCCCGTACAGTCTTCACACCTGTAAACCGTCTTTTCACTGCTATAGCCTGTTTTTGTTTTAGAATGCCGGATGTGGTCTGCCTTCAATTTCTTGTTGTTTTTACAAGTATAACTGTCCGTTTCAGAATCATACGCCATGTTTTCCATTTTTTCAATATCATTTTTATACTTACGGGTTTTGGAACTCTCATAGTTTGCAGGTTTGATATAAGAAAGTTGTCCATTCTTTTTCAGAAATACATAGTTTTCCTCACTCTCATATCCAGCATCCGCAGTGATATTTTTATACTTAAATTTTAGGTATTCTTCTGCATCTTTTAAAAATGGAATGAGTGTTGTTGGATCTGTTGGTTGTGACCCAACCGTAACCCAGGTAATATATTCTGAGTCTACACCGTGTTGGAGATTATACGCTGGTTTTAGCTGTCCATTTCCCATAGCATCTTCCTTCATCCTCATAAAGGTAGCATCATGATTGGTTTTAGAATAGCTGTTTCTTTTTCCACAGATATAAATTTCCCGGTTGTATTTTTTGAGTTTGTCTAAGTAACTTTCCAGTGTTTCTATGCTCTTTTGAAGTGGAGTTTTCCGTTTCCCAATACCATGAACAAAAACAACCTGTTCCTTTCTTCTAAAAGGAACATAAAATTAATATCTCTTTTACAGTTTTGTTCCATAGAACGGGAAGAATAATCACCATTCATATAAGAATAAAGGACAATCTTAAGAAGCGTTCTTGGCGATACAAAATTTATTCTTTCATAAGTAGAATATAGGTCAGTCAAATCCATTGCCTCCACAAACTGGCTTAGTAACCGCACAGGATCATCTTCTGGAATCATGATTTCAAGATTGAGTGGAAGTTTTAGTTGATATCCACTCTGATTTAAGTTATAATTTTTTTGTAAAATATTTAATAATTGCATACTTATATTTTACACCAGCAGCCGGATTTTTTGAAGTCTGGCTATATTTTTTTACATAGAAAAGGAGCTGCACACTAATTGCTTAGTGCGACAGCCCTTTTTTTGTATTTAACCTCATTAAGTAAGCCCTTTAAAATACACGCTTCTTAAGCGGTGGGTTTAGGACTTACTTAGTCTGGCAGGAGTTCAAGCTCCTGTCAGACTGCCGCAAAGCGGCTATGAGGTTGGTTTGTTATTGGGCAAGTAGCGAAGCGGATTGCGAATATCCGCTTGACTAAATGTTTATCATAAATATAGTATTATAGAAAAAATTATGTTTATATTTTTTGTCACAAAAGGTAAGATAAATGGAACATATGAAGGTTTAATAAAAATAAATAGCTGATATACTATTAAGCAGTTCTTATTTTAAACATGTCCAATATGGCAGGAAATGGAGGTTAAAATGCATAAAATAAAAGAAAAAGTAGAGTATTCATCTGTAGTAGCACAAGGAAGTTATTCATGTGAACATGATTGCGTTACATATTCAAATACAAAGTCAACAAATATGAAATCAAATGTATGTAATGGACCAGCAATTACATATTGTGGTTGTATGAGTAAAAAAATAACTAGTGCATCTGGCTGGTCAGCTTGGTAATATTTTTTTAGTTTGGTTAATTGCCATATTGGATTTGTTTATAGAGCAATTAAAGCGTCAATAGTTATTTAATTAGTTATCTTAATGTTTAATTAATATAAAGTTTTACTTTTGACGCTTTAATTATACTTAAATAATAATATGCTTTATTTATACAGGAGGAAGAATAATGGAAAATACATTTTTTAAATTTTGTGAAGATTTGTACATTAAAAATAATCAAGGAATACTTATATTAAATAATAGAAGTAATGGAGGATGGATAAAAATATCCCAAGAATGTTTTAATATTATTAATGAAGCAATTAATACGAAAAAAAGTAAAGAAGATGTATTAAATGGTTGTTTTGATGAAGAAGATAGAAATTATATGAAATTATTATTTTCTAATTTATATAAGCTTGGTATTGTTGAAAATATAAATAGTAAAATTGAAAGAAAAGAATTTTCATTAAATGAAGCAAATTTAGCAATAACATCTAAATGTAATTTGAAATGTACACATTGTTGTTTAGATTTGCCAGAAAATGAAAAAACTATTGATCCTTTGTATGATGATTTAATAAAAGCTATAGATCAAATAATAAAATGTAATCCTAAATATATTATAATTACTGGAGGGGAACCATTATTACGTAAAGATATATGGGATTTAGTACAATATATAAAAAATACAGGGAATTATAAATTAGAGTTAATGACAAATGGAACATTAATAACAGAAGAAAATGCTAAATTAATTAATAATTTTTTTGAGTCTGTTTCTATAAGTATTGATGGTTATGATGATGAATCATGTGAAAGAATTAGGGGAAAAGGAGTATTTGAAAAAGTTATATCTAATGTGAAAATTTTAAAAAACTATAAAAATCTTAAAATTAGTTTATCATGTATAAGTACAATTGATAACAATAAAAATTATGATAAATTTAAAAAATTATGTGATGATTTAAACGTAGATTGTTTATTTAGGCGTTTAGCTCCAGCTGGAAGAGCAGGAAGAAATTTTATGGAATTAAATGGAAATATGACAACACAGTGTAATAAACAATACATAAAAGAAGTAAATGAATGTGAATTACAAATGCCAACAGATTCAAGTATATCTTCAGGTTTATTTACAACAATATGTGATGCCTTTAAAACAAGCATTACTATTGGTAGTGATTTATGTTTTTATCCATGCGCAGCGTTATATATGCCAGAATTTAAAGGAATAAATATAACAAAAATTGATTCTTTAAAAGAATATTTAACTAAGAAACAATATATGGAATCAAATGCATTTAAGTTATTCCGTTCTATTTGTTTTGATCAAACTGAACCATGTAAAAATTGTAAAATTAATTTTATTTGTAATTCTTGTCCTTTGTATGTATATTTATATAAAAAATATGGACTATTAGAACAATATTGCCATGACCAGTTGTTAAAAGGGGATTTAAATATATGGGATTAATGACAATTAATATATGGGTAACTACAAAATGTAATTTTAATTGTATTTATTGTTATGAAAAAAAGAACATATATGAAAAAAAAGATATGTCATATCAGATAGCAAATGATACAGCAAAGTTTATAGTTAATTTTTTAGCTTATAAAAAAATAAGTAATTGTAATATTAATTTTCATGGTGGTGAACCTTTAATTAACAATGGAATAATATGGTTAATTATTGAAAAATTAAACCAAAATAAAAACTGCAAATATAAATTTTCTATGACAACAAATGGTTCTTTATTAAATGAAGATATTATAGCAAAGTTTTTAATTAAACTGGATAAAATTAGTGTAAGCCTGGATGGAAACAGGGATACCTTTTATAAGAATAGAAATAATAATATTAGTGAAGTAGATTTTAAACATATAATACAAAATACTATTTTGATGCAATCAAAAGGCATAAATACAGTAGTAAGAATGACATTAAGACCAGAACAGGTTTCTTTATTTTTTGAAAATATTAAATTTTTCATAAATTTAGGATTAGTGAAAATTGATTATGCATTAGACATTCAGAATTCAATATGGAATATGGGTTTATTAGATGACCTGTTAAAGCAAATCAGAAGGGTAAGAAAATACATTAAGGATTATAATTTGAAGGCGGATATAGATGGGATTGAGCCTGAAATTTTACATGAATGTGGTATTTGCCAGGGAGGAATAAGTAATTTGAATATAGATATTGATGGCAATATTTATCCTTGTGTCTTTGCAACAAGAAATAATCAATTTGTGATTGGTAATATATATAATGGAATTGATTCTGGATGGTTTTTCAAGTTAAAAATGATTAATAATATAGAAATGAAGGCTTGTAAAGGATGTAATTTTCTACCATGTTGTATGGGAAAAAAGTGTAAAATATTTAATTATATACTTACAGGAGATTATGGCTTAACAAGTGAAAATGTATGTTTGCTTCAAAACTTTAAATATAATCTTTCAAAAATTATTTGATAATAATCAAGAAAGCATGTAATAGTATATTAAAGTATATATTTTATAATAGCATATATTTACTATATAGTAATTAATTGTTTTAGATGAGGAGTTATAATGGTTACAGCAATATTAGACAGTGGTCTTTCGGAAGATATAAAAAATTATAGAAACTATATTAATTATGTTAGTGAAAATAAGGAAAGTAAATGGGATAATTATGGACATGGTACAATGTGCTATAATATTATTAAAAGTATCAATAATACTTGTGTGATTGATGTAATAAAAGTATTAGATAAATTTGGATGTTGTGATGTAAGTATATTATGTACAGCTTTACATGATTTAATATATTCGGATGTTGATATTATCAATTTAAGTTTATCAGTTTTAGGATATTTAGATGAAATAAATTATGAAAAACTATTTAATATATGTGAAATACTGTATAATAAAAATAAGATTATTATTTGTGCTGCAAAAAATTATTATAGCGGAAAAGCTGTTCCGGCTTCCTTTAAAAATGTATTAGGTGTTTGTGGAGGTTGTACTGAAAATGAAAATATTTATTGTTATAATCCTTTATTAGAATATCAAATAAAGGCAAGTAATATTCCAGTTTTGACAAATTGTCATAAAGCTGGATGTATTACTTTTTTTAAAGGAAATAGTAAAGCTACTGCATTGATTTCTGGGATAATGTCAAAAACTGGAACAATTAATTTTTTTAAGAATAAAAAAGATATTAATTTTTTACCTACAGAAAAATTTATTTATAATTACTTACTAAATATAGGAAAAAAGGATTTATTTGTAGAATATAAAGAAGAATTTTATGATTTAAAAAAAATTATAATAAGTTTAAATATTTTAGAACATTTTAATAGAGATGATTTTTTTTATAAAGAAAAAATATGTTTTGATATAAATAAATCTAATGTGTATTTTAAAATTATAAAAGAACTTGAAAGAACATATAATTGTAAATATCTTTATGAGAGTATAAGACTAATTGACTTTAGTAACATATATTCCTTATTTTGGGGAATAAAAAAGTTATGGAAAAAAATGATTTAATTAAGGTTTAAGCAATTGCAGAAAGATTAGTAATATGTTATATAAATTAAAAAATAATATAATTTCAAAATATTTGGAACCCATCATTTATAGTTATAAACTAATGAAAGATATTTCTTTTTCTTTTATGTTGATTAGAATAGTCTGTTCATTGTTAATAGCTATTAGTTCAATTTTAAATGCTTTTATTGATAAAATAATACTTAACTTACTTGTAGAAAACCAAATAGAAATTAAAATTTTTGGAATATTATGTGGATGTGGACTTTTAATTAATTTGGTAGTAATTATATTAGGATATATAGATGAGTACATTGAAGGCTTACAAGATAAAAAATTGGAAAAATATATAAATGAGCTTAGCATAGAGTGTTCTACAAAAGCCAGTATTAGTATTTATGATGACAAGAATTTTTATGATAAACTGCTTCTTTTACAGAATGGATTTAGGAGTTTGTCAGTAACATTTTGGAAAGTATTAAATGGAACAAGTGCTGTTTTTTCATTTATAATTTCT
This sequence comes from uncultured Lachnospiraceae bacterium, assembly GCA_948794795.1. Lineage (GTDB taxonomy): Bacteria > Bacillota > Clostridia > Lachnospirales > Lachnospiraceae > Butyribacter. The sequence goes on from CAQGLR010000020.1 coordinate 41,281, forward strand.
TTATATATGTTTATAAATTATAATATTTTCATATCAATTTGCTTGATAATTATATCTTTGCCATATGCATGTATCCGTAATAAATTTAGTAAAATATTTTATATAAATGATATAGAACAAATGAATAATGAACGCAAAATGGATTATGTAGTTGAAATTTCTGTAAATAAAGAATATTCCCAACTGATACGTTTATATAATTTAGGCAAAATTTTAAAGGAAAAGTACAAAGAAAACTGGGAAAAGGTTTATGATAAATACAAATATATATCAAAAAAGAGAAAAAATAAACTAATTATTTTTTCTTTTATTCCTAAAATTATTTTATATATAAATTCATTATTTTTAATTAATCAAATTCTTTCACAAAAGCTTAGTCTAGGTGATTATACATTTTATGTTAGTTTAGCCATTGAAATACTATCATCTATTAATATAATGATAAATTCATTTAATAATATATATGAAAATAGGATGATTTTATATAATTTAAAAGAATTTAAGACTATGTGTAATCCAGACTTAGATAAGGGTAAAAAAGAACTTACCATTATTGAAAAAATTGAATTACAGCATGTTTTTTTTAGATATCCAAATACAAACCATTATATATTTAATGATTTGAATATAAAAATTGAAGCTGGTAAAAAATATTGTATTCTTGGAGTTAATGGTTCTGGAAAATCTACCTTGATAAAACTATTATTAAGATTTTATGATGTAACAGAAGGAAATATATTAATAAATGGATATGATATAAAAGAATATAAAATAGAAAGTTTGCGGGAACAATTTTCTGTATGTTTTCAAAATCAAAAGAATTTTGCTTTTTCTTTACGGGATAATATTGATTTATTACATAATAGTAAAACAGATGAAAGTTCTTTGATAAATTTATTAAAAAAATGTGATATAAATAATATATTTGAAAAAGAATATGAAAAAGATTCCAACAAATATTTAGATTATTCTATTTCAAAATTTTTTGAAGAAAATGGTTTTGAAATGTCAGGTGGTGAGAATCAGAGGGTTACAATTGCCAGGGCATTATATAGAGATGCAAATATTTTAATATTAGATGAAGCATCAGCTTCAATAGATACAAAGGCTGAAAAAAAATTGCTTGGTATTATAGAAGAATTTACAAAAAATAAAACCTTAATTTATATTACCCATCATATGTATAAATTGGATTTTTTTGATAATATTTTTGTAATTGATGAGGGCAAGATAATAGAAAGTGGTACATTTTATGAATTATTAAAATTGGATGGGAAATTTAAAGTATTGTACAAATATAATATAGAGAAATAATTTTATAATAAAATTATTTTATTTCTGCTAATATTTTAGATTTATATTAATAAAGTCTACTAATTAGATTCTTTTAACTAACAAGTCCGACGTACAAGGTCACCAACTTTCGTATAGTTAATTTTGTGCACAAAATTATTATACATTAGAAAGTGCCTTGTGCGTTATTTTATTTTTCAAAAAGTTGTAAATTAGTGTTAGATTTATACGATATATATTAATATTTCTATAAATTTGAAAATTAAAAGGATGTATTATTTATTTTAAAATATTCTTCTTTGAATTTTTTAAATTTTCTTCCACCAATTGGAATAACACTATTATCCTGCATATAAACTTCCCGATGACGGAAATCCACACTTGAAATATAATTTATATTTATATAAGTACCATAAACTGGTGTTAAGAATCTTGTCTTATGAATCATATTATTAAATTTCTTTGCTGGATAATTTGGAATACAAATTTCATCATCTGTCAGATGGATATATAATACACCCATTTTATTCTCAAAAAAAACTACTTCATCCAAAAAAACCATATAACCAATCCCATCATAATGTAATGGGACATACTCCCTGGAATCTGGCTTTTGTCCTGCTGAAACTGCATATAGTGCTTCTTCAATATGTTCTTTGACAAGTCTTCCATCTCCTATAGGTTTTTCAATATAATCATAACAATGAACCCGTTTTAACAAATCACGCTCAAGTCCCATAAGTACAGTTATAAAAATAATTGGTGTTAGTTTATATTTATCATATCCACGTATATTTTCTGCAAAAAAAATACCAGAATTATCATTTATATTACCTGGTTCCAGAATAATATCAAGTAAAAACAAATCAATATGTTTATCTATAGCACATTTTAAAGCCTCTTCACATTTACTAAATGTGTATACATATGTAACACCTGTACAAGAAGATGCAATTTTCTTTATAGCTTCTCTGCTACTTGTTTTATCCTCTAAAATCAAAACATTCATATCCTGCCATACCCTGTTATTTTTCACTTATTCAATAAAATAAAAGTTTTATTAAAAAGTATATTTATATATCTTTACTTTGCATTTTTATAATCTGTTCAAAAGTATGTAAAATCTCTTGCTGCCGTTTAAAAGTTTCTTTTGACAACTGGGATTCCAAAAACATATTATCTTTTATTTTATTATTAATCAGAAAATCAAGACCATAACCATATTGGGACTGTATCCTCAAAGGAATTTCTATATTCTTAATTGGTTCATTTTTCATAATACTTGTCCAGACAAAACGTGACAGTCCTAGTTCCTTAATCATAGTATTTTCACTTACATTTCTACGGTTTTTTTCATATTCTAATACTGATGGAATTGCTGAATCTGCATCAACTGGTGTCATTTCCATTAATCCACCCATTAAAATTTTATACATTGCAGAATCTTTTACTTCTGTTTCATTAATTTCCATAAATAACAAACAACTTAATATTTTTAATAATCTACGGATAACCACTTCTGGGAAACCATCTAATTTACCCAGAATATTCCCTTTTTTTCTTTTTATTCCAAATAAAATATATTCTGCTGTAACATCATAATAAATACATGCTTTATGTAAAACATCAACTGTTATTTTAGTTTTACCTTGTTCTAGATGGCAATAATGAGCTGGAGATATCTCTAAAACTGTCGAAATATCAACTTCTCTTTCACCTTTAATACTTCTTAAATAACGTATTCTTCCACTTATACCCACGTTATCGGTTTGTTGCATAAACATCCTCCACCTTAGTTCTTTACTTCAGTGTACTATTTTTTAATTGTATTTGCTTCCAATTACTTATATTGTGTATCATTAATTGGAATTTATATTTAAAAATATGAATAATGTATACGTCTTGCATACAGAATCCAGGGTGTGTTTGAAAAATGCATAAATTATTGAAATTTACCAGAGTAATATAATATTTGCACAACCTGGTTGTTTAAAAGCAATTCTTTATGTTTTGGTGTATAAGGATGTATTATATTATTGTAAAAAAATAAATAATTTTGTTTTTATATAGAAAATAAAAACCATAAAATATTACATAAATGAATAAAAACATTACATTATTAATTATATTAAATATTTAAAGTGTAAAGTATAATAATAGAATAACAATTAAAATAATTTATGTTAATAGTAAAAATTATTACATTATCTATTACATTTTATACCAGTATATTCTATTAAATGATATCTGCGACAGTACATGCATTCATGGGCAATAGTAGGTGTTTATAATTAAGAATGGCTGTTATGATGGAATAAAACATGGAATACGTAATGATAAGGTAATGTATAAAGAACAAAGGAAAGGGTGAATGGATTGACAGCAGGTGAACGGATTTTGATGCTACGCAGTGACAGGGGATATACAAGGGAACAATTGGCGGAACTTGCAAATATTTCAGAAAAATTTTTGTATGAGATTGAAACAGGAAAAAAAGGGTTTTCAGCAATGACTTTGCTGAATATTTCTAAAGCATTGGAAGTCAGCCTGGATTATATTATGACAGGAACAGGAAGCAGAAAATATGATGATGAAATTGTAGCTACATTGGAGAAATTTAAACCAAATACACTGGAAATGGTAGACCGTTTGTTGAAAATAGCATATGAAATTTCTAAACTTGGAAAGTAATATTTTATTGTGTATATTTAACTAGATTACCAGGGGTATCTGGAAATTGCCTTTAAACAGCCAAAGGTACAAATACTATACTAAAAATAATTCCTTAATTCCCAAAATAAATTATGGGAATTAAGGAATTTATATGTTAAGAATGCTTTATTATTATATATAAGTCCAGCTGTATTAATGTTTTTATACTTCAAATAACAGGTCACCATATGTTGGAACTGGCCAGAATTCCTGGTCAACAAGCATCTCAAGTTCATCAACAGGTGCACGGAGTGCCTCCATAGCAGTAAATACAACATCTTTAAAGAATGTTGCCTGTTCCCTGCCTTCTTCTTTAGAAGCGGCTTCTGCAGTTACTTTTTTAAGTTCTGCAAGTGCTTTCTGTGCCTTAGCTAGGAGAGCAGAGCACTTAGAGAGAAGTTCAGTCTGTACAGATACATCTGCTTCACTACATGCTGCTTTTACGCTGTTTATAGAGTCTGCAAGGCTTGTGACATAACTTATAATTGATGGTATATACTGTTTGCCTGCCATATCAATCATAGTTTTAGCCTCTATGTTTATTGTTTTTGAGTAAGATTCATAATTAATTTCTGCACGTGATTCAAGCTCAACCCTGTTAAGGACATTCTGCCTTTCAAAAAGTTCTACAGTCTTTTCTTCTACAAGGTAAGGTATTGCTTCAACCATTGATTTAACATTTGGCAGTCCGCGTCTTTCAGCTTCTGCAACCCAGTCATCTGAATATCCATCACCATTAAATATAACTTTCTGGTGTTCTGTAACGGTTCTTTTAATAAGCTCCTTAACAGCCTTTTCAAAGTCATCTGCTTTTTCAAGTTCATCTGCAAATTCCTGTAAAACATCAGCAACAATAGCATTTAATATAAAGTTAGGGCCTGCAATAGACATTGATGAGCCTAACATCCTGAATTCAAATTTATTACCTGTAAATGCAAATGGCGATGTACGGTTTCTGTCTGTTGCGTCCTTTTTAATTACAGGAAGCACATGTACACCTGTATCAAGTTTTTCACCCTGGATAGAAGATGAAACATCACCTTTTACAATCTGCTCAATAATATCTTCTAACTGTTCGCCAAGGAAGATAGATATAATAGCAGGAGGTGCTTCATTGGCACCAAGCCTGTGGTCATTGCCTGGGTTGGAAGCAGAAAGGCGGAGAAGTTCTGCATTGTCATCTACAGCTTTTATAACTGCTGTAAGGAAGAGCAGGAACAGATTATTCTCATGTGGTTTTTTGCCTGGTTCAAGGAGGTTAATACCTGTATCTGTTATAATAGACCAGTTATTGTGTTTACCTGAACCATTTACGCCAGCAAAAGGTTTTTCATGCAGCAGACATTCTAAATTATGTCTTTTGGCAACCTTTTTCATAATTTCCATAACAAGCTGGTTGTGGTCTGTAGAGATATTTGCTGTAGCAAATATAGGTGCCATTTCATGCTGTGCAGGTGCAACTTCATTATGCTGTGTTTTGGAAAGTACACCAAGTTTCCAGAGTTCAATATTTAAGTCTTTCATAAATGATGCTATACGTTCTTTAATTGCACCAAAGTAGTGGTCATCTAATTCCTGTCCTTTTGGTGCAGGTGCGCCAAAAAGTGTGCGGCCTGTAAATATTAAGTCTTTACGCTGCAAATATTTATCCCTGTCTACAAGGAAATATTCTTGTTCAGGCCCTACAGAGCATGAAACTTTTTTGACATCATCATACCCGAAAAGTTTAAGTACACGTACAGCCTGTTTGCTTATTGCTTCCATTGAACGTAACAGAGGTGTTTTCTTATCAAGTGCTTCTCCAGTATAAGAACAGAATGCTGTAGGTATGCACAGTGTAACACCAGCAGCATCTTCACGCAGGAATGCTGGTGATGTACAGTCCCATGCTGTATAACCTCTTGCTTCAAATGTGGCACGCAGGCCGCCAGAAGGGAATGAGGAGGCATCTGGTTCACCCTTGATAAGCTCTTTGCCTGAAAATTCAAATACAGGCCTGCTGGCAGTTGCAGGGCTTAAGAATGAGTCATGTTTTTCAGCAGTAACCCCTGTCATTGGATGGAACCAGTGGGTGTAGTGTGTTGCACCATGTTCAAGTGCCCATTCCTTCATTGCATGTGCGACAACATTAGCTATGTCAATATCAAGGTCTGCTCCGCTTTCAAGTGTTTTCTTCCATGATTTATATACATCCTTGGGAAGTTTTTCCCTCATTACATCGTCATTAAAGACATCTTTCCCAAAAACCTTTTCTATAACATTTTCTCCCATGTTATGTACCATCCTTTCATAATAAATGCTAATTGCAAATTAATTTACTGGTATCAGAAGTACAGGCTGTTAAAGAAAAAAAGCGTACTCAAATAAATTGAGAACGCCCTTGTCCTGTACATATTAACCAACTTCATAAAATATATCACAATTAAAACTATTTGGCAACCCCTTTTTTTATTAATTTTATTTTATATACATTTATATTGCAAAATAACCAAAAAAAAAGTATAGTTATATAGAGTAAGTATTAATAATAAGAAGCAGGTGTGCCATTCCTGCGGAAAAGAGGTAATATATGTCTGGCAAAAGAGAAGACGGTACACAAGAACCAGGTTTACTAAAAAAAGCATTTGGCAGATGGCTTGGATTGTTTCTTGTGCTTGTGGCTGCTTTAGTATTTTATCTTGTAGCGGTTAATTTAGACATTATATTTAATGGTATTTTTTATGTGCTTGGAATACTGAAGCCAGTTATATATGGATGTGTAATAGCATACATACTTAACCCTCTTATGAAAATATTCCAGAGATGGGTTACTGCCATTTATATAAAGAAAGGAAAGGAACTTACAGAAAAGAGAAAAGGGATTATTAACGGGCTGGCTATTGTATTTGCACTTATTACAGGCATCCTTGTAATTGTAGTATTATTTTTAATGATTATACCACAGATTATTTCAAGTGCCCTTGTACTTGTAGACACTTTGCCAGGACAGGTAGATACCTATTATAAAGAAATAGTTGATAAAATTGAGAATAACCGTTTTCTTGCAGATACAATGCAGGAAGCAGTCCTGCAGGGGACTAAATTCCTGGATGAAAAGATGACTACAGAAGTAATTCCCTGGCTGCAGACAAAACTGCTGCCTAACCTTAACACATATGCAAAGCAGTTTGCAAGCGGTGTAGCGGCATTTATAAATGTATTGTATAATCTTTTTATTGGGATAATAGTTGCAATTTATCTTTTAAAAAGCAAAAGGATATTTGCGGCACAGAGTAAAAAGATTATGTATGGTGTTTTTAAAAAGAACCATGCAGATATGGTTATAAATTATTTAAGAGTTTCAGACAGCATGTTCAGTGGTTTTATATCAGGTAAGATTGTTGATTCAGCAATAATTGGTGTAATATGTTTTGCTGTTATGGGGGTAATGCGCCTTCCTTATGCAATGCTTGTAAGTGTAATTGTAGGTGTAACTAATGTTATACCAGTATTCGGGCCTTATATTGGTGCAATTCCAAGTGCCCTTTTAATACTTCTTGTGGACCCAAAGCAGGCATTGTATTTCCTTATACTGATTATAATACTGCAACAGCTTGATGGTAATGTTATAGGGCCGGCAATACTTGGTGAGTCAACAGGGCTTTCCGCTTTCTGGGTACTTTTTTCGATACTGCTTTTTGGCGGTTTCTGGGGAATAGCAGGAATGCTTGTAGGATGCCCGCTGTTTGCTGTTATTTACCGTATAGCTAAAGATTTCGTGTCTATAAGGCTGCGCAGCAAAAATCTTTCAGATGTTACAACAGAGTATATGGACCTTAAATGTATTGAGATATCAGAAGATAATACAGAATATATAAGATATACAGATGAAGAAATAAACAGTAAAAAGAAAAAAGATAAAAAACAGCCTGGCAAAGCTTCATTATTATTAGATAAAGTGAAAAAGAAAAATAAAAATGATAAAAATGATAAGCTTGACTAATTAATGGCTTTAATTTATAATTAACCAGTTGTATTATATAGTTTAGGATGTACCAGTTGTGTAATATTGTGCCCATACCCCTGTAATTTATAGGGGTATGGCAGGAATGGGGATTTTATGGTTAAAAGTATGACAGGGTTTGGACGCTACGAGGCATCCAGCCGTGATTATAAGATTAGCGTAGAGATAAAGTCAGTAAACCACAGGTATTGTGATTTAAATATAAAACAGCCAAAGAAGTTTAATGCTTTTGAAAATGATATAAGGAATATTGTTAAACAGTATGCTTCACGTGGCAAGATAGATGTATATATAAGTTTTGAGGATTATTCTGAGGGAGCAGTTTCTGTAAGGTATAATTCTTCTGTAGCAAAAGGATATATGGATGCAATTACCAGGGCATCAGATGAATTTAATATAGAATCTTCCATAACTTCATCAATGCTTGTAAGGTTTCCAGATGTAATTTCTATTGAAAATGATACAAAAGATGCAAATGAAGAATTTGGACTGGTAAAGGATGCTCTTTGTAATGCGTGTGCACAGTTTGGAAAGTCACGTGAAAAAGAGGGGCAGGCATTATATAATGATATTAAAACTAAACTTGGCTTTACCCTGGAACTTATAGAAGAGATAGAGGAACGCTCTCCGCAGACAGTTGAGCTGTACCAGCAGAAGCTTAAGGATAAAGTAGCAGAACTTCTTGGAGGTACAAGGATTGATGAGGGGCTGGTTGCCACAGAAATTACAATTTTTGCTGATAAAGTATGTGTGGATGAAGAAACAGTAAGGCTTAGAAGCCATATTGCAAATATGGAAGATACATTATCAAAGGATGAACCAGTAGGGCGTAAGCTTGATTTTATTGCCCAGGAGATGAACAGGGAAGCAAATACAATCCTTTCAAAGGCAAATGATGCAGAATTGTCTGGCATTGCGATTGACTTAAAGACTGGAATTGAGAAAATACGCGAGCAGATACAGAACATTGAATAAGAAAGAGAATATCTATGCTGGTAAATATAGGATTTGGGAATGTTGTAAATATGGATAAGGTAGTAAGTATTATAAAGGCTGATGCAGCACCTATAAAACGTATGGTACAGGCAGCAAAGGATAATAATCTTGCTATTGATGCTACATGTGGACGGAAAACAAGGTGTGTGCTTATTATGGACAGCGGACATATAGTGCTTTCTGCTTTGCTTTCAGAAACTATAGAAAACAGGGCAGGGGGAGTCCTGGTATCAGAAAGGGGTAATGAAGAAGATGACACATAATAAAGGAATAATTGCTGTTATCTCAGGATTTTCGGGTGCAGGCAAGGGTACAATAGTTAATGGCCTTGTAAGCAGGTATGGTTATTCAGTTTCAATATCTGCAACAACAAGGGCTCCCAGGCAGGGAGAGGAAGAGGGCAAGAATTATTTCTTTAAGACAAAAGAAGAATTTGAACAGATGATTAAAGAGGAAAAGCTTATAGAATACGCAAAATATGTAGATAATTATTATGGTACACCAAAGGATTATGTGTTTGGAAAGATAAACAGTGGCCAGGATGTGCTTTTAGAAATAGAAATGCAGGGGGCTTTGCAGGTTAAAAAGAAATTTCCAGAGGTTTCACTAATATTTATTACACCTCCAGACGCTGCAGAGCTTAAGAACCGTCTTATAAAGCGTGGCACAGAGAAACCTGATGTTATAGAAAAAAGGGTTATGCGTGCTGTTGAAGAATGTAGTTTTATGCCAGAATATGATTATATTATGGTAAATGACGACCTTGAGAAATGTATTACACAAATGCACAGCCTTATCCAGTCACTCCATTATACAAGGAATAACCAGCAGCTTCTTATTGACAGGATAAGCAGTGATTTTAAGGCTTTTATGCAATTGTAATAATAACGAGAAGAGAGGAGAATTATTATATGTTACATCCATCTTATACAGATTTAATGAAACTGGTTAATAGTGAGGTTGAATCAGGGGAGGCTCCTGTTGTCAACAGCAGGTATTCTATAGTGCTTGCTACTTCAAAAAGGGCACGCCAGATTATAGATGGGGCTGAGTCATATGTATCGCCAAAATGTCCTAAACCACTTTCTATAGCTATTGATGAACTTAATAATTCCAAAATCCGTATATTAAGTGAAGAAGAAGCAGCAGAAGCTGAAGCAAGAAAGGCTGCTGCAGAAGCTGAAAAAGAGGCTATGGCTGAAGAGATGGTTTCATTTTCAGAGGAAGAAGATTAACTTTAATCAATACAGAGGTGGTATTTTTTCATGGAAAAAGAATTTGGTAATACAGATAATGATAATATTGAAGTTGCTGGAAGCAATGAAAATACAGAAGAAGATATAACCAGTAATAGCTGGCAGGACCATGAAGATACAGCAGACACAGATATTACCAGGACTGGAAAGAGTGAAGAAAAGATTCCGGCTGCTAAAAGGATACGCAATAATATAATTGAATTATGTGTCTATGTTGCAATAATTGTTATATGTGTGGCATTTGTACCTAAATATGTGCTGCAAAGGACTATTGTTGATGGAAGGTCAATGATGAATACACTTAAAGATGGTGAAAATCTTCTTGTTGAGAAAGTTTCTTACCGTTTCTCTGACCCTGGAAGGTTTGATGTAATAGTTTTTTATCCACATGGCCGTGACAGCTCGGATTATTATATTAAACGTATAATAGGGCTGCCTGGTGAAACTGTACAGATTAAAGGTAAAGATATTTACATAGACGGAGAAAAGCTTGAAGAGGACTTTGGAAAAGACCCTATTACAGAGCCTGGAATGGCAGAAGACCCTATTAAGCTTGCTGAAGATGAATTTTTTGTACTTGGTGATAACCGCACAGTAAGTGAGGATAGCAGGTATGAAGAGGTAGGGCCTGTGAAACGTGAAAATATAGAGGGCAGGGCGGTACTCCGTATATATCCGCTGTCAGAATTTGGTACATTTGACTGATATATTGCGGGTTATTTTGTAACTATAGGCAATGTGGAAAATACATTTAGTATAGTAAGAAGTATTGTATAAGATGTATTAAATTTTCACATAGCGGACTTATCCGCTATATTATTTGCGCCGTTAAGACCGGCATGGGGAGTATTATGAAAGACTTAAAACGTGAAATAACGGTTATGGCAGGTATTATAGCTATAGCTGTGGCATTAGTAACTGTTCTTGGCATAAATAAAATAAGCAGGAATTTCTCAGTTGCAGCTGAAACAGAGGAAGAGGAGCAGGAAGAAAAGTTTGAATTTGTTTCAAAAACTGAAGAGATTAAGGCTGGCAGTAAATACCAGTTTAGTGTAACGGGTAAATCAGATGATGAAGTTATATGGTCTGTATCAGATAAGAAATATGCAGTAGTAAACCAGAAAGGTGTGCTTCTTGGAAAGAGGGCAGGAAATGTTACTGTATATGCAAGTAATGCAGGCAGGATTATTTCATATGATGTAGATATACAAGGAAAATATAAGGTTGCTATAGATGCAGGGCACCAGCTGCGTGGTGATAGTTCTACTGAGCCAGAAGGTCCTGGTTCTAAAACCAGGAAAGCAAAAGTGGCAGGTGGTGCAACTGGCGCAGCAACAGGTGTGCCAGAGTACCAGCTTACCCTGGATATTGCCAAAAAACTGCGTAAAGAGCTTCTTGACAGGGGATATGAAGTTTATATGGTGCGCACAAAGAATAATGTAAATATTAGTAATAAGAAAAGGGCTGTAAATTCAAATAAAAGCGGTTCTGATATTTATATACGCCTGCATGGTGACAGTTCCACATCATCATCAGCTAAAGGTGCAAGTGCTCTTTATCCATCTAAGTCAAACCCATATGTTGGCAGCCTTAGCAAAAAGTCCCTAAAGCTTTCCAAGAAGCTGCTGGACAGTTATTGTAAGAAAACAGGGATAAATAACAGGGGATGTGTTATAAGGGATGACCTTACAGGCACTAACTGGAGTAAAATACCTGTAACCCTTATTGAAATGGGATTTATGAGTAACCATAGTGAAGATAAGAAAATGCAGAAGAAAGCATTCCAGAATAAAATGGCAAAAGGGCTGGCAGATGGAATTGATGCATATTTTGGATATACAGGCTGATGTGTAATAAATTTGTAATTATATCTTGAATTACATTATATTTAAGTGTAAGATATAATTATGGAAGCTTTAATATAGTTACGGTGTTATAATAGTGTTTTAGGCGTATACGTCAGATAGGAGTAGCAGATGGAAGGTTTAACAAATATGATGGAGGAGACTGTTTTAACAAAGATAAACCAGTTATGGCCTACTACTAATTTCTGCAAATGTGACCAGTGTAAAATTGATATTGCTGCATTTGCACTTAACAGGCTGCCTCCAAGGTATGTACATTCATTGGCAGGTGAACTTATACATAAGTTTGATGCATCTACAACGCAGATGGATGCGGAAATTACAGCATGTGTTTATAATGCTATAGTGCGTATAGGTGAAGACCCGAACCATGATGCTGATGGAAACAAGAAATAAAATAAGGAATGGTAAGACCAGGGTGTAATGTATCTGCAGAGTGGCAGCATGTATTACTTTCCTGGTCTTATTTTACTTTAGGTGTACTGCGTGGCATTATGGATAGTTCAGGCGTAGCAGAAGAAATCATTTTTGGTACTTTAAAAACCCGTTTCCAGTGGGAAATGGAAGAAGACTTCCGCCAGATGAAAGATTTCTGGGAATTAAGTGGTTTCAAAAGTACAAAATATAATTATATTACTTTCCATATTATAATGATAATGGCACTTACCAGCTACCTTTTCTTCCAGATATATAAAAACCTTGAAGAAGGGCAGGCTTATACTGGCAGGTCACTGCCTGTTGCTGCCAAAAACTATAAAGAAACTAAACCAAAAGAGGTAGTTGTATATGTGGGACAGTATTTTGGCATTTTCCCATTACTTGAATTTTTAAAAATTTATGCAGAATGCACGTTAGAAGTAAGACAACTTCTTGACCCAGTTCTTGCTAAAGTATAGTAGGTTTTTTATAATATTTTCAAAAGACTAATTGAAGAAAATTAAAAAAAAGCTTGCATTTTATGATAGGATAGTGTAAAATAGTTTTTGTCAGTTCGGAGAACTGTTAAGTAATTGAAGAAATGGTCTGTTGGTCAAGCGGCTAAGACGTCGCCCTCTCACGGCGAAAACAGGGGTTCGATTCCCCTACAGACTGCTACTGTTTATAATTAAACAGCCCAACCCAGAGAAAACCTGTAAGTGTGTAATTTACAGGTTTTTCTTTATTTTATGGGAGTTTGCGGGCTATAGTGCTGGTGTAAAGGGAATTTTGTTAAAGTGCATTTCAGGGTGTTAAACGTCCTTCCAGGGTTATCCAGATATGGGTAAGCTGGTGAGTAATTAAAGCAAATATTTGCAGAAGTTTATGAAGATTATTTAAAAAAGTACATAAGTCTGGAAAACGGCGTGCCATCGCATGGTTTAATGGTACAATACAGAGGGGAATGGTGATGGTTTCACCAGAAGCCCTGCAGCAGCTATATGTAAAATGGCATGGGCTGCTGGACAGCGGGGAGGGGGGAAGCACTTAAAAAGATTGTTTGCATAGATGGAAAAACTATGTGTGGTAACAAAAACAGAAATGAAAAACCACTGCATATTGTTTCTGAATGTAACAAAGAAGATGGATCCTGCATGGGGCAGAGGGCAGCCATGGAAAAAAGCAATGAAATTACAGCAATACCAGGGCAATCGCTTAAAAATAAGGATTAAATTCTCATAAAAGTCTGGATTTTCTTTTATTTATAGTGTATAACATTCTTATTTTTTGAAGATGCTTCCACTGCAAACAGTGAAAATGCCATAGCAAACTTAACTTTATTAAGAAAAATAGCTTACAACTTCACAAAACTGGATCCATGGATGAAAAAGAAGAGTACAAAACAAAAAATGATTGATTTTATGACTGATCTTTCCTTGTTTAAAAAACTAGTTTTTGAAATTATTCCAACCGCTTAATTTTGTGTATCAAACGTAGAGAATAAAGTCTCATATGAAAAGAAATATACTATCAGTTGAAAAATTTGACTGTTCTAATACAATTGCATAAATCAGGAGATACTCACTCAGATATAACAAGAAATAAGCTGTTTTGCAGTTGTAGTTAGTGCAGGCTTATAAATGAAAAACAGAAATTCTTTTGTTTGTGAGTATCCTAAAGTTTTTATTCTGAATTTTTAAGCGATTGCCCTAAAATGGAAATAAAAATCCTTGCAAATATATGGATTATATGGTAAAGTAATCAAGTGTTCCTGGATACAATAAGGATGCACAGATATAAAAAGAACAAATTAATCAATCACGTATGCGGATTTCGTATATGGTGCCTTGACGTAGTAACGCCACGTTACTGGTCATACGTTTGGAAGCATATGGAAGAAGAAAAACCATGGAGGTATTATTATGAGCGTTATTTCGATGAAACAGTTACTTGAAGCAGGTGTTCATTTTGGACACCAGACAAAAAGATGGAACCCTAAAATGGCTGAGTACATCTACACAGAACGTAATGGCATTTATATTATTGACTTACAGAAGTCTGTAGGTAAGGTAGACGAAGCATATAATGCTGTTAAAAATATTGTGGCAGATGGTGGTACAATCCTTTTTGTAGGTACAAAGAAGCAGGCACAGGATTCTATCAGGACAGAAGCAGAGCGTTGTGGCATGTTCTATGTTAATGAGAGATGGCTAGGCGGCATGCTTACAAACTTTAAAACAATCCAGACCCGTATCAAGAGATTAAAAGCTATTGAAGCAATGTCAGAAGATGGTACATTTGATGTACTGCCTAAGAAAGAAGTTATTGTCCTTAAGAAAGAATGGGATAAGCTTGAGAAAAACCTTGGCGGTATCAAAGAAATGAAGAAACTTCCAGATGCTATCTTTGTTGTTGACCCTAAGAAAGAAAGAATCTGTATACAGGAAGCACATACATTAGGTATTTCTATTATCGGAATTGCAGATACTAACTGTGACCCAGAAGAACTTGATTATGTAATCCCTGGCAATGATGATGCTATAAGGGCAGTAAAACTTATAGTTTCTAAAATGGCAGATGCTGTTATTGAAGCTAACCAGGGTGTTTCTATGACAGACGATGAAATGGCAGAAGCAGAATAACGGGATATTTTTTTATAAATATGGAGGAAATTAAAATGGCAATTACAGCTTCACAGGTTAAAGAGTTAAGGGAAATTTCCGGCGCTGGTATGATGGACTGCAAGAAAGCACTTTCCAATACAGATGGTGATATGGATAAGGCAGCAGAGTGGTTACGTGAAAATGGTCTTTCCAAAGCTATTAAGAAAGCAGGCCGTATTGCAGCAGAAGGTATTGTGGCAGTTGATGTTGATGTAGATGGAAAGACAGCTTCTATTGTAGAAGTAAATAGTGAAACAGATTTCGTTGCCAAGAATGAGAAGTTCCAGGAATATGTTGCAGAAGTTGCAGCACAGGTAAAGACTTCTGGTGCAGCAGATATTGAAGCTTTTCTTGCAGAGCCTTGGGCAGCAGATACAAGCATGACTGTAGATGGCAAATTAAAATCTATGGTAGCTGTTATCGGTGAGAATATGAATATCCGCCGTTTTGAAAGGATATCAACTGATGGTATAATTGTTCCATATATCCATGCAGGCGGAAAGATTGGTGTATTGGTAGAAGCTGGTACAGATTCTGCAAGTGATGGTGTTAAGGAATGCCTTAAGAATATAGCAATGCAGATTGCAGCATTAAATCCAAAATATCTTTCTTCAGATGATGTAGATGAAGAATACAAAGAGCATGAAAAAGGCATACTGCTTACACAGGCAAAGAATGACCCTAAGAATGAAGGCAAGCCTGATGATATTATTGAAAAGATGATTACAGGACGTCTGAATAAAGAATTAAAAGAGGTATGTCTGTTAGAACAGGAATATGTTAAAGCTGAAAATAAAGAAAATGTTAAAACATATATCCAGAATGTTGCTAAGGCAGAAGGATGCCAGATTGATATAAAGAGATTTGTACGCTTTGAAACGGGCGAAGGACTTGAAAAGAAAGAAGAAGATTTTGCAGCAGAAGTTGCAGCACAGATGGGACAGTAATTATTTCAGCAAAATCTTAAATGAGATGTTTTGTAAACTCAATGTATATACTGGTTTTTAAGCATTTTTATATCAAATAATGTAACTGGGTAAAGTATCATAAGTTGTTACAAACTATCATAAGTTATCATAAGATTTTGAGTAAAAATTGAGTAGTAAAATGCGTAAAATTAAAATGAAATACATTCAGCAAAGTTTACGCAAATAAACTTTATTTCACAGTATCAATTTGCATTTATTGACAGGATACTATTAGTATCCTGTCAAAAGAATCAAATATGTATTAATAATAAAAAATATGTAAAAGTTTATTTTATTGTTCTCTTTAATATGCTGTGAAAGCATCCAATATATTATCTCTTTCTCTCTCATCATCAAAAGCAAGTGAAATCATTATTACTCTGTCACCAACAATACGAAAATAGTTATCCTGATATTTAAAAATATTGTTGGATTCTATTATGTAACTCACCATAATGTAACTATATTATATCGGTTTTCTGCCATGTCTGTTTTATAAATTCCAATAATTTCTATTATCCACTTTTGTGGGGACAGACGGTTTCTGGTATAAGCAACCCATAACTATAATTAATACGTAAATGGTGTTATAATTATTAATGTGTTTGTCATGGAATTTGATAATAAGAAATTGACAAATGTATTATAATTAGTTATTATTAATAAAGGTTAGATGCAACTATTTATTGTTATTATACGCTGTAACAGGCTGCCAAAGGCAGCATGGAGGGAGTTTTATGACAGGAGTAATTTTTGATTTTAATGGTACAATGTTTTTTGATGAGAAGTTCCAGGAAATGTCATGGAAGGATTTTATTAGAAAAAAGACTGGACAGGATATAACAGACCAGGAATTCCAGAATTATATACATGGAAGGAATGCAGATGTCTCATTACCATATTTTTTGAAATGTACCTTTTCACGTAATGAAATTGAGAAATTAGAAGAAGAAAAGGAGAAATTATATAGGGATTTATGCCTGCAAAGTGAGGATTTCAAACTTGCAGACGGGTTATATGGTTTCTTAGAAGTATTAAAGAAGTCAGAAGTGCCCATAACTATTGCCACTGCATCAGGATGGAATAATGTTAGATTTTTCTTTGAGCATCTTTGCCTTGACAGATGGTTTGATATTAATAAAGTTGTTTTCAATGATGGAAATATTCCAGGTAAACCAGAACCAGATTTGTATTTGCTGGCTGCAGAAAAACTACAGTTAGATATACATAGTTGTGTTGTGTTTGAAGATTCGGTGTCAGGCATTGAAGCAGCAAGAAGAGCTGGTGCAGGAAAGATTATTAAAGTAAATTCCATGAGAAAGCCAGATATAAGCAATGATGTTACTGGAGTTATTAAAGATTACAAAGACACAGATAAGCTGCTTGCTTATATGGATATAAGTGTATAATTATTTATTTTGTGAGACCGGTGTATTATGGAAATTAGAGTTGCAACAAGGGAAGATACTAAATCAATCTAAAGAATTTATGCACTTTATATATTTTTAGTTAAACCAGGCAAATTAATATTCAACTTTTTATAATTCTGTCATATAATATCAGGAATAATATAACTGGAGGGATTATATGGCAACAGTTATGCTTGATGCTGGACATGGAGGATATGACAATGGTGCTTCATTTGAGGGAAGAAGGGAAAAGGATGATACATTAAATCTTACCCTTGCTGTTGGCAATATTCTTGAAAACAGGGGTGTGGATGTGCTTTATACAAGGACTACAGATATTTACCAGAGCCCTGCACAAAAAGCGCAGATTGCCAATGAAAGTGACGCTGATTATTTTATATCAATCCACAGGAATTCAAGTACATCGCCTAATATGTATTCAGGTGTACAGACGCTTGTGTATGAAAATAGTGGAATACCTGCTGTTTTTGCAGAAAATATAAACAGGGAACTTGAAAAAGTTGGATTTAAAAATATTGGTGTAGAAGAACGGAAGAATTTAGCAGTCCTCAGGCGTACAAAGATGCCTGCGGCGCTTGTTGAAGCAGGTTTTATAAATACTGAGGCTGATAATAATATTTTTGATTTGAAATTTCCAGAGGTAGCACAGGCAATAGCTAATGGGATAATTGATACAGTAAGCGGTGCTGATATTGAAAGAAATGAATTAAATGGATACTGGGTTGAAACTGGCTTGTTCAGGCATTATGATAATGCAAAGAACCTAGCAAAAAATATGCAAGCTGACGGGTATAACAGTATAATAGTACCAAATAATGAATATTACAGTGTATACCATGGTGTTTATGATGATTATGATAAAGCTGAAGCAGTAGGTAAAACTTTGTTTGGAAAAGGCTATGAAACAAGGATTGTACAAGGAAGTGTAAAGTAATAAAATAAAAGTGTGCTAATTAAAGCTAAAGTGGAAAAGATATTAATTTCCCACTTTAGCTTTATGTTTAATTAAAAGAACCTGTAATAAATTTAGAACAGCTTTCCCTTATTACAAGCTTACCTTCTAATTCCATGCGTACTACACTTGAGTGACCGCCTTTCATACGGTCTGTTAGTAAATATAATGCAAATTTTCCCATTTCTTCTTTTGGAAGTCTTACTGTAGTAAGCATAGGCCTGCAGTTTCCAGCTTCTTCAATATCATCACTTGATATAACAGATGGTATTAAAGGAAGGTTTTTATGCCTGCTTAGTGATTTTAACATACCAATAGCAGTTATATCATTTGCGCAATAAATTCCTGTAGGGCAGTTTCCAGAACTTAAGAAATTTTCCATTGCTTCATATCCTTCTGCTTCTGTCTGTTTTGTTTCAATAATATATGCAGGGTTTAACTGTATGCTATTTTTTTTTAATGTTTCAGTAAATCCATGGTATCTTGCTTCATTCTGGCATTCACCTGCATAACCTATGTTTTTATGTCCAAGGCTTATAAGATATTCCACCGCTGTAGATGCAACTTTATATCCATCACATAGAAGTTCATCAACCTCATAATTTGTAGAATTACGGTTTACTGATACTACACTTTTATATTTTGAGTCAAGTTTTTTTAATGCAATACTGTTGCATTTTCCAACTATAACAAGACCATCACATTTTCTGCCAGCTTCTTCATACATAGAGTTAATTATTGAATCCAGGTTTATATTGCTGCACTTTCTGTCATCTGAGAAAACAGGCATATACCATACTTTTGACAATATACAGAAGTGTTTATGTATTTCACTTTCAATTACACGCAATAATTCTGAAAAGAAAGGGTCTGTCCTTGATTCGTCCATACGTGTCATAAGTACATTAATATAATAAGTTTTATTTTCTTCTTTTGCCTTTTTCCCAAGTTTTAGACTTCTTGCTGCCTCATTTGGAGTATAGTTTAATTCCATTGCAGCTTTCCATATTTTATCCCTTGTTTCCTCAGAAGAACAGCGGTAATTTGGGTTGTTAAGTACACGTGATACTGTAGATGGCGATACACCTGCCATTTGTGCTATTTTATTTATTGACATAATATGCCTCCATATTTAAACCAAAGCAGATTACCTGGTGATACGCCTGCCTGTATTTTTATATTCCATAAAGTCCGGGGCTTTTTAAAAGAGGTTTTTACTATAAAGTTAAATTTGTGCCTGTGTTTTATATTTAATTAGTTGTCCAAGTTTGTAAATGCGTTTTTCTGTGTGTCCAAAGAATATTTTGTATGCTTTACATAAAGAATTTATTCCAGGCAGTCCATTTGTAAATGGCTCCCTCCACCTGCGGCAACCGCCTCTGCAAAGCCTGTAATATGGACATTCTTTACATTCTTCAGCCTGGTATCTGGAACTTTCTATAAATAAGCCTGCTTTTTCAGAAGCAGACAGCTTATCAAAACCGTCTTTAACATTTCCAAGTTTCCAGTTATCTGTACAATAGAAGTCACATGGGTAAACACTGCCATCTCCCTCTGCTACAAAGTAGCAATGGCAGGAACCATTCATGCCACATTGTTCAGCAGCATAACCTGCTGCCATCTGTGCAAGGTTAGAAAACATACGTATATCCATATTGCTGCCTGCAATAAAATCTGTATACCACAAGTCAAAAAATTCACATAAAAACTTGCCATATTGTTCTGCATCAACAGCAAATCCAGTGTTTTGTGCAGCATCCCTGCCAGCTTCATCCATGCACGGAACCAGCTGTATATATTCAAATCCATGGCTTTTATAAAATTTATAAAGATAAGATGCTTTTTGTGCTGTGTCATTTGTGATAACACTTAGAATATTAAAATCTGCATTATATTGCTTAAGAAGGCCGGCAGCATGCATTACGTTTTCAAATGTACCATTATTGTCTGTTGTCTTGCGGTATTTGTCATGGATTTTCTTAGGACCATCAAGTGAAAGACCTGTAAGGAAATGGTTTTCTGCCAGGAATTCTGCCCATTCTTCATTAATAAGAGTACCATTTGTTTGTATTGTATTTTCTATATGCAGCCCTTTTGTATTGTATTTTTTCTGTAGTTTAAGGACTTTGTAGAAGAAACTTATGCCAGCCAGTAAAGGTTCTCCTCCCTGGAAAGCAAAACTTAGAAATCCATCTGCATAGCTGATGGCATTAATTACAAGCTGTTCCAAAGTATCATCTGTCATAAATCCTTTGCTGTATTCACTGCGGCTGCTGCTTAAACATTTATAAAAACAGTATTTACAGTTAATATTACAATTAGAAGATGCTGGTTTAATTAAAATACTTGCTGCTGGCATAAGTTACCTCCGTTTTAGGTATTTATTAAGAGTGTATATAAATTAAATATTGCACAAATTATTGTATCATTTTTACTATTTTAGATAAACCTGGTTTGCAGAAAACGTTATCATATATATAAAATCCTGTTAAAACTATAGTTTTAGATAAATAATAAATATAATTTAATACAAAATATATATACAGTTAAAATATATTTTGAAAACGATTTCATTTTAAGGGAAATTATATGTATTTTATAATAAAATTTAATAAAAGATTATAAATGGAATAATTTCCTGGCGTATTTGCAACTTACTTACAGAAACAGGTAATAACAGGGATTATGGCTGGATTGGCTGTGATATAATGCAGGAATCTGGGGGGGGGAAAAGCAGGTACAGCAAAAGAACCAGCCCAAAAGCCTGGAAAAACAACTGGAAGTACAGACAAAAAAACTGGCCTGGCAAACCATGTAGTTACAGGTTACTGGCAGAATTTTGACAATGGTGCCAGATGCCTTAAGATTAGTGATGTTCTAAAAGGCTATAACCTGGTTGCTGTGGCTTTTGCAGAGGCAACATCTGTGCCAGGCAAAGTAACTTTCCAGCTGGATGAAACACTTTGCCAAAGATTAGGTGGTTATAGCAAAAAGCAGTTTATTAAAGATATTAAGGCGGCTAAGAAAAAAAGGCATAGAGTGGTAATCTCAGTGGGTGGTGAAAATGGGACAGTAAGTGTTAGTAATGCAAAAGAAGCAAAACAATTTGCCAGCAGTATATATAAATTAATGGAAGAATATGGTTTTGATGGTGTAGATATTGACCTGGAACACGGTATTAATGCCAGGTATATGGAGAAAGCTTTAAGGAGGCTTTCACAAAAAGCGGGAGAGAGCCTGGTTATTACTATGGTATCACAGACTTAAGATATATTAACTATTGTAAATATCCAGTATTATAATTCTGGGTCTATGCAATGAATAACTGGAAATAAACAGCAAAAAACTTATAAAACAAGCATGCATTGCCCTGTTTATGCTTGTGACAGCGTTTTCACACTTTGCCCTGTTTTATAGTAAAATATATATTTATATATTATTTTTACTGGTGGATAATACATTTATACAAGCTGTTATCTGCAAATGGTGAATACGTTTTCACAGGTTTTAATTGAAAATATGCCCATGGCAAAATATAATACAGCACATAAACAACGAAAGGACAAATGTAATATGGCAAGTGCAAAGAAAAATGATTATATTATTAATGTTGAACATTTAAACAAACACTTTTTAGTTGATAAACAGCCAGTACAGGTTCTCCAGGATATTAACCTTCATATAAAGAAAGGTGAATTTATAACAATCGTAGGACACAGTGGCTGCGGCAAAAGCACATTACTTAAAATTATGTGTGGGCTTGTAGATTACGAGGATGGCATAGTTGAGAGAAACGGTCATGCAGTAGTTGGGCCTGGCCCGAAATGTGGCATGGTATTCCAGGACCACAGGCTGCTGCCATGGTTAAAGATAAAAGATAATGTTGGTTTTGGTTTAAAGAAACTTTCAAAAGAGGAACGTGAAGAGAATGTAAGAAAACATCTTGAACTTGTAGGGCTTTCAGGATTTGCGAACAGTTATCCATCACAGCTTTCAGGAGGTATGTCACAGAGAGCTGCGATTGCAAGGGGGCTTGCCAATAACCCTACAATTCTTTTGCTGGATGAGCCTTTTGGTGCACTTGATGCACTTACAAGAATACAGATGCAGAAAGAAATACTGCGTATACAGAAAGAAGAGAAAACTACAATGGTTATGGTTACACATGATATTGATGAGGCAATATATCTTGGAAACCGTATTGTAATAATGTCAGCAAGGCCTGGCAAAATCAAAGAAATTATTAAAGTAAACCCTGTAGATGGCAAGAAACGTGGAAGTGCAGGATTTGCAGCATATAAGAAACGTATTTATGATTATTTCTTTGAAAACAGTGAAGATGAAGAAGCAGATGGTATTATATAAATTATATTCCTGCCGCATGGCGGCATGATTGGAGGAAACATGAGTAAAGGAAAGAAAGTTGTATATGGCTTATTTATTCCAGTTGTTATAATTGTTGCATGGTATTTTTATACTACATATTCAAATGTGCCAAACAGCCTGCTTCCCAAAATACAGAATGTAGGAATGGCATTTAAAGAAATGGTATCACAGGGACAGCTCCAGAATGACCTGGCTGTAAGTTTTCTAAGGGTAATCAAAGGATTTCTTGTATCAGGTATTACAGGTATTATACTTGGAGCTATGATGGGCATGAGCAAGAAAATAAATGCACTGCTTTTGCCAACAATTACAGCAATCCGCCAGATTCCTGTAATTGCATGGATTCCACTTATTATTTTATGGGTGGGTATTGGTGAAGGTTCTAAAGTTGTTATTATTGTAATTGCAGCTTCTTTCCCTGTACTTGTAAATACATTAAGCGGTTTTACAAGCACACCAGCAGGCTATATTGAAGTTGCAAGGTTATATAACCTTAACAGATGGCAGACATTTGTAAAAGTATATCTTCCACACGCACTGCCACAGATGTTAGTAGGGCTTAAGCTTGGGCTTAGTGTTTCATGGATGGCACTTGTTGCATCGGAACTTATTGCAGCATCATCTGGAATAGGCTACCGTATGAATGACGCAAGAAGCCTTATGCGTTCAGATAAAGTTATTGTGTGCATGGTTGTAATAGGGCTTGCAGGAATTATTATGGATAAAGTTATTTCACTTATATTTGAAGCAGTAACCCCTTGGGAGAAAGTTGCAAAGAGTGAAGGGAAGATTTAATTTAACAGAAAGTAAATCCAATGTTTGTAGAAAGAGGATAAATTTAATTATATGTTTATGGAGGAAAAATTATGTTTAAAAATCTGAAGAAACTTTTATTACCAGCAATGGCGCTGGCATTATCATTAACTTTAGCAGGATGTGGAAATAGTGGTAACACAGGCAGTAGTAAGGAAAGAGATACAGATGCAGATACAGGTTTAAAGACAATTAAAATTGCAACACCTGGACAGGGCGGAGTACTTGTTGAAAATGCAATGTTAGCAAAAGGTCTTGGATATATTGATGAAGAACTGGAAGCTGCTGGCTACAAAGCAGAATATATGGGCTTTGCACAGGCTGGTCCTGCTATTAATGAAGCATTTGCTGCTGGTGAGATAGATTATGCAGTTTATAATGAACTGCCAGCAATAATGGCTAAGAGTAATGGAATTGATATTAAAATTATTGCTGCAGCAACACAAGATTATAATTATGCAATTATTGCTGGCAAAGACAGTGGTATTTCCAGTGCAAAAGATTTATCTGGCAAGAAAGTAATTGCAACAACAGGTACAATTCTTTATAAATATTTTGCTGATGTATGTAAAGCAAACAGTATTGATATATCTTCAGTTGAACTTGTCAATGCGCAGGCAGATGCCAATTCTGTACTTGCGTCAGGCCAGGCAGATGCTTATGTAACTGCCTATAGTGCAGCATTACAGCTTGAATCAGCAGGTACAGGTACTATTATTGAAGATACTACTAATAATGAAGAAGAAAGAACAGGGCTTGTTCTTGCTGCAAGGCCTGAAGTATTATCATCAGATGAAAGCTCTGCCATTGCATTAATAAAAGCATTTAAAAAAGCAGCAGATTTTGCAAAAGAAAACCCTGATAAAGTATATGGTTATTTAAAAACCGAAAATTATACAGAAGAGCTGTTAGACAAAATTTATTCATATGATAAATCTTTCTCTTATTTTGACCCATATTTTACAGATACATACTATAGCCATGTAGAGAACCAGTATGCATTTGCAAAAGAGAACCAGCTTATAAGTAATGATGTTGATTTAAAAGATTTAATTGATACAACATATTTAGATAAAGCAGTTAAATAATAAGGGAGAGCAGATTATGTCTTATATATATAATGCAGATACAAAGAATGCAACAAAGTTTACACATGATTATAACACTAAACTTTTAGAAAACCGTGACCAGGAACAGTATAAAATTGAATGTGAGGATGTGGAAAACGCCAAATCACATCTTATACTTAAACTAGAAGACAAAGATATTTATGATGATGACGGAAATATTATTTATGACTGTAAGAAGTATCCATTGCCACAGTTCCCAGGCTTTCCAGATACTGTAAACCCATATCTGTGGCAGATAAATAAAGATAATACATTTGCAGGAATTTTAAAAATGGCAGAAGGCTATTATGTGGCATCTGGCATAGATATTTCAATGATTGGTTTTATAAAGTCAGATAATGGCTGGATTATTGTGGACTGTGGCAATTATATTAACAGTGCGCAGACTGCGTTAAAACTTGCCGAAAAAGCTATTGGTGAAAATATACATGACAATATCAAGGCAGTAATTTACAGCCATTCACATCTTGACCATTATGGCGGTGCAGGTGCATTTATAACACAGGAGCAGGCTGGAAATATGGAAGATGGCAAAATCCCTGTAATTGCGCCAGGAGATTATGAACAGTCACTTGTAGATGATAATCTTTATGCAGGTATTGCAATGAGCCGCCGCCTGCAGTACCAGGGCGGAATGTTTTTGAAACGTGGTGTAAAAGGCAGTGCAGGCGCAGGGCTTCACCATCCGCTTGGCATCCGCGGTGAGATGTCTATGATTCTTCCTACATGGCAGGTGACAGAGGAAGAAACAGTAAATATTGATGGCATTACCCTTACATTTATTCCTTCACCTGATACAGAGACAAGGTCACATATGTGTGTTTACAGTAATACACATAAAGTCCTTTATCTTGGGGACAATGCAATGGGGACAATCCATAATACATATACACCACGTGGTGCAAGGGTAAGGGATGCAAGTTTCTGGGGAGGGCTGTTTTTCTACCTGCACACAAAGTTTGGCAAAGAAGTATGCGCCATATACCAGGGGCATGGTGTTGCACATTTTAAAATGGAGCAGCGTCCTGGTAACCTGGAGCGCTTCCTGCTTGACAATGCAGCAGCATATAAATTCCCAAGTGACCAGGCACTTCTTCTTGCTAACAAGGGTGTTAAATTAAATGAAGCTGGGAATGAAATTGTTATTCCTGATGAAATAAGTAAAACCTGGTACACAAGGGACCACTATGGCAATTATACATTTAATGCACGTGGGGCAATACAGCGTTATCTTGGATTTTATGACGGGAACCCTGTAAACCTGCTGCCGCTTCCAGAGAAAGAGCTTGCTGCAAAGCTTATAGAATATATTGGGTCTGAGGACTTAATACTTGAAAAAGCAGAGAAAGACTATGAAAATGGTGAATACCAGTGGGTTGCAACAATTACAAACCATCTTGTATTTAATAACCCCGGGAATATGCGTGCACGTTATTTGTGTGCCGACGCACTTGAACAGCTTGGATACCAGGCAATTACAGGGCTCTGGAGGAATATGTACCTTTGTGGTGCATATGAACTGCGCAATCCTGGTGCTGCAGCAGGACATAATATACGTTATATGGATAATAAGGATGTTATGCCATATGTATCTGCATCATTAATACTTGATTACCTTGGAATTAATTATGATGGGGAAAAGGCAGTAAATATAGAAAAAGAATTTATAATATCTATAAAAGATTCTGGTGAATTATACCTTGTACACCTTTATAAGGGTACGGTGTTCCATACACAGACAGATGGCAGCAGGAAAGATGGCCTTCCTGTATTAAACTTGTCCAAAACAGAACTTTATGAACTCGCAACTAAGACATATAAAGAAGATAGTACTGCTCTTAGTAAAGAAGCGGGTGAAATTATTGCAATCCTTAAAGAATATGTTACAGATACAAGCAAATATAAGGGATTTAATATTATTGAACCACTATGTGAAGAAAATTAAAATAATATTTACACAATATATAACCTTGTTATTACTATTATGCCAGCCCACAAGTTTGTGGGCTGGTGCATTATCAGGGACAAAGTGTAAAACAGGAATTGGAGGATTTTATGAGGAAACAAATATTTACTGGTACACCTGGACGTACTATGGCAGAAACAAAATATAAATACCATATTATAGATAATAATCCAAAAAACGCCCCAAATATAGTATATATACTTCTTGATGATATGGGCTTTGCACAACTTGGGTGTTATGGTTCAAATATCGAAACACCTAATATTGACCGTCTTGCAGATGAGGGATTAAGGTATAATAATTTCCATACTACAGCAGTATGTTCTGCTACAAGGACTTCACTGCTTACAGGTGCCAACCACCATACAGCAGGATGTGCAAGCCTTGTTGAAATGCGTACTGGCTGTGATAATAACATGGATGGGCATATTAAGCCAGAGTATGCTACAATCGCAGAAATATTAAAAGAATATGGATATGCAACATTTTGTACTGGCAAATGGCATCTTTCGGCAGACCAGTGCACTGCCGGCCCTATAGACTGCTGGCCTTTGCAGAAAGGTTTTGACCGTTATTATGGTTTCCTCCAGGGGGAAAATGACCAGTACCATCCACATCTTATACGTGATAATACAAAAGCACCACAGCCAAAGACAGCAGAAGAGGGGTACCATTTCTCAGAGGATATTGTAGATAATGCTATTAATTACCTTTTTGAGCACCAGATGAACTTCCCAGAGCAGCCATTTTTCTTATACCTGCCGTTTGGTGCAATGCATACACCACACCATGCGCCAAAAGAATATATAGACCATTATAAAGGCAAGTTTGATGCTGGATGGGATATTACAAGGCAGCAGTGGTTTGAAAACCAGAAGAAACTTGGGGTTATACCACAGGATGCAGAACTTACTGATAAGAATGAGTATATACGTGACTGGGAAGACTGCACAGATAAAGAGAAGGCTGTATATGCAAGACAGATGGAAGCATTTGCAGGCATGCTTACACATACAGATGCCCAGATTGGAAGGCTTGTGGATTATCTGGAGGAAAGCGGGCAGCTTGACAATACAGTAATTGTCTTTCTGTCAGATAATGGTGCAAGTGCAGAAGGCGGCATTGATGGAAGGTTTAATGCAATGAGGGGCCAGGATGTAACAGTACGTTCACAAGGCGAAGTTGATTATGCATATGAACATCTGGATGAAATTGGTACAGAACTTTCATTTAACCATTATGCAACAGGATGGGCTAATTGTGGCAACACTCCGTTCCAGTGGTATAAAATCTGGGCACATGAAGGCGGCATTAAAGACCCTCTTATTATACGTTATCCTGCTGCAATTAAGGATGCTGGTGCTGTACGTGGGCAGTACCACCATGTATCTGATATAACACCTACTATACTTGATATTATAGGGATAGATAAGCCAGATACTATTAAAGGTGTTCCACAAAGGCCTTTTACAGGCATTAGCATGAAATATACATTTGACAATGCAGATGCTCCAAGTGAAAAATACATACAATATTATGAAGTGCATGGCAACCGTGGTATTTACAAAGATGGCTGGAAAGCTGTTGTAAACCATTGTTTTACAGAAGACTATGCCAAGGATGAATGGGAACTTTACCATGTAGAAGAAGATTATTCAGAGAAATATAATGTTGCAGATAAATATCCAGAGAAACTACAGGAATTAAAAGAAGACTTTATGCATGAGGCTGGAAGATATGGTGTATTCCCTATGCTCCGTTTCCCAATGCATGGAAAGCCAGAAAACTTAAGCCGCCAGTATTCAGAACACAGGCAGCTGCCAGAGAAAATTATAGAATTTAACAATGTCCTGAAAGCAGTGGATATTGTTATGGCACGTAATATACAGTCACATTCTACAAGCCACATGGTAACAGCTGTGATTTACAGGGAATCAACAAGCCAGGAGGGTGTATTATACAGTAACGGGCAGCGTTTTGGGGGAGTTTCATTCTATATTAAAGATAACCGCCTGAAATATGCTTATAATGCCAATACAGCAGCTTATTATACAGCAGAATCAGATATAGAGCTTCCAGCAGGAAAAGTGAAAGTTGCTTACAGTTTCCTGCGTGGTAAAGATAATGCAACAGTGACCCTTTATATTAATGACAAAGCAGCTGGGAATGTAATTGTAGAAACTATTGCTTATATGATTGGTTTCGCTTCAACAATTAAAGGAAACCATTATACACCAGTTACACCAGATTACAGCCTGCCATTTGATTTTGGCGGCAGGCTTGACAAGCTGGTACTGCACCAGTTTGCAACAGATATAAATCCAAAAGAGGAACTTGCAAAAATAATGTCTATAGAATAAAATTTTAGGTTTCCCCACTTTTTACTATACAAATTTTTGCTTAAATGTGATGCTCTTTAGTCCGGCAATCCTCCTGTAAATAGCAGGTTTGTGGTATTTGGAAAGCCAAGCGGATTGCTTAATGAGGTTAAATATTTCATAAATCTGTTATTTACCAGGTTCTGCCGGACTAAATGACATTGTACTTAAATGGGATACACAGATAATTATAAAAAATAAATTAAATACTTGAATTTTCTAAAATAAGTGCTATAATAAAGCTAATGCAGATATGGTTCATTGGTAGAACGCTAGCTTCCCAAGCTGGAAAGGCGGGTTCGATTCCCGTTATCTGCTTTATTTTTTTGTGTATCTGCCAGGTCATATTTGAAAACACATAAATAAAGACAGCCAGCACTTTATAAAATTGTGCTGGCTGTCTGTTTGTAAAGGAGGGAGGGGTGTGGTTTATGCCATTGCGTTAGCTGTTTTATACTTGTAAAGCATAAGTGCATGGTTCTGTTCTTCAATCTGTATATCTGCCAGCAGTTTTCTTAATGCTGCGTCTGCAAAAACAAATACATCCATATTATATTCAGAAGAAACAAGTTTTTCTGTAGCAATACAGTCAGTTACAAGGAAACAGTCAGATTTTTTATCTTCACTATTTGCCATTGGACCATATGTTACTTCTGGTTCATAATCTTTCCCATCACTGTCATTACAGTTACATGAAGGTACTGAGCCATCAAGTACCTGCTGCAGGGAATTAAAATGCTGTTGTTCTTTTTGCTGCAAAGTTTTAAAAAGTTTCTTTAAAACAGGGTCTTTTGCTTCATCACTGTATTTTCCATATTTGTTAATACATGTCTGTTCCTGTGTCTGTAAATCCTGGATAGCAGTTTTTTCTTTTTCTTTTAATACCATTATAATACCTCACTTATATTTTTTTGAAGGACAAGAGTCTGTCCTTTTATTAGTAGTGTGTACCTGTTATGGAAAATTATTCAATTAATGATACAAAAAAACTCTTGCGTACAATTTTTATATATGCTATATTTTGTAAAAAACAAAAGGAGCAATTATGTTAGAAAATATTAATGATATATTAGAAGTAATTGTTATAGCTATAGGTGTTCTTTTGTTAGAGAGATATGTGTTTCTGGAACCGGGTATAGATGATAACAAAAGAAAGGCAGTATTTTATTTGTCCAGCATTATTTTTACTATGGCAGCATTTATTATTTATGGAAAAGATATTGCAGAAATGGCAGTTATCCTGGCTGGAGGGTTAAATATTGCTATTGGCAGGAAAAAGCACCGCCTGAGAGGATTTTTTCTTCTTATACCACTTCCAGGAATACTTAATGGTCTTGTTGTACCAGTCCTGGTTATACTTCCAAACCTGCTGTTTCCAGAAAAAGCCAGGCCTGTTTACTGCTTATGTGTATATATTTTACTGGTATTTTTAATGCTGTTATTCTATTTAAAGGGAACTAACTGGCGTAAATGGTTCCACGAAAATGTACAGAAGCGTCATATGCACAGATGGGAGAAAATCCTGCTCTTTATATCAGGAACACTAATGATGTCATTTTCTGATATTATGGCAAGACAGATTATATTAAACCAGCAGTTCCATGAGAAAGGATATGATTATAGTGAAAGAGGCCAGTTTGCATGGGATATCTGTATTTTTGGAATTATATCATTTGTACTTGTTATAACAATTATTATCCTTATTATGCAGGGAAACCTTCGGGAAGAAAAGGAACGTGCAGATGCTGCAAATAAGGCAAAGTCAGCATTTATATCTAATATTTCCCATGAAATCCGTACACCTATGAATGCGATTGTAGGAATGACACAGATTTTATTACGGATGGATTTGCCAAAACAGGAGCGGAAATATTTATTAAATATACAAAATTCTGGAAATGCACTTCTTGCCATTATTAATGACCTTCTGGATATATCTAAAATTGAATCTGGAAAAATGGAACTTGTAAATGAGGAATACAGTTTTATGTCTATGTTAGACGACCTGGGAATGATTATTTTAAACAGGATTGGGGATAAGGATATAGAACTTCTTTTTGATATTGACCCAGATATTCCAGCAAAAATGTATGGTGATATATTGCGTATCAGGCAGATTATAATTAACCTGCTGAACAATGCAACAAAGTTTACAGAAAAAGGTTATGTATGTCTTTCAGTAAAGATAGAAAATATACAACAGGATGATATTGAGTTATTTATTTCAGTAAAAGATACAGGACAGGGAATACATAAGGAAGATATAGGTAAACTTTTTGGTGCTTTCCAGCAGGTAGATGAAAAGAAGAACCACCATAAGGAGGGTACAGGGCTTGGGCTGGCAATTTCCAGGCAGTTAACAGAACTTATGGGAGGAAATATTGGTGTTTCCAGTGAATATGGCAAAGGCAGTGAATTTTATTTTAATATACACCAGAAAATTGTAGATGCTTCAAAGCCAGTACAGATTTCTGGAAGTCCAGGCATGGTAATTATTGGAAATATGAAGAATAAAGATGCAAATACAATGTTGCAAAAACTGGCAGGCCAGTATAATCTTACATATAAAGAAGACATTACCAGGGATTGCCAGAAAGATGTTACTATAGTATATTTTACAGACCAGTATGGGCAGCTTTCTAACAAGGAAAAACAGCTGCTTGATAAAACGGAAGCATTTGTATGTTGTGTAACAAATCCAATGATGGAAAATAACCTGCCAGATAGCCTGGCTACAATTGATAAACCTCTGTATAGTTATAATTTTTGTAATTTTATTGAAGACTTGCAGAAAAATGGCAAAGACACAGAAAAAAAAGATGATACAACAGAAGAAAAAACAGGATTTTGGGCACCAGATGCAAAAATACTGGTAGCTGATGACAATGAGATTAACCGCATGGTAGTGGAAGAGATGTTAAAACCATATGGCATGCATATTGATACTGCAGTAAATGGCAGACAGGCAGTGGATATGGTACAACAGGAAAAATATGATATAGTTTTTATGGACCATATTATGCCAGAAATGGATGGGATTGAGGCAGTAAAAGCTATACGGGAACTGGAAGGGGATTATTATAAAGAAATTCCTGTAATAGCATTGACAGCAAATGCAGCAGAAGAACAAAAAAAGGAGTATATACAGGCAGGGATGGATGGTTATATATGTAAGCCTGTCAGTATAGAAGAAATAAGCAGTAAAATCAGGAAATTAATACCAGATAAAATAACTTCTTTATAATTTTTGGAATATAGGCAGGCTTTAACACATACAGTCCATACACTGTTTTTCATGGATTGTTGACAAAGCAGGTAAGAGTTGTTATAATTTAAAACATATTTGTAATACTTTTGTAATGATTTAGACATTTTACTACCAAAAAGGCTGGGGATGTGCCAGCCAGAATGTAGCGGAGGATAAGATGAGAAAAAATATTATAAGATTTTTTGCTGCAGGTGCTGCTGCCACTTTGTGTGCTGCTATATCTGTTACAGGCAAAGGTGCCACTTTAACTGCGGAAAAGCCTCTGGCTGGCATTACACTTTCTCTTGAAAAATATTGTGATGCAGTTATTGAGGATATTACCAGGGAAGAAGAAAATGACAGGGAAAACACAACAGACAGTAAAAAAACTACTATACAGACACATTCATCTTCTAATAAAGCTGTTACAGAGGAAGAGGAGACATTTAAACTTAACCTTGTCTATGACAGGCTGGGTGTTGCCAATGTACATAATTATCTTAATGTGCGCAAGGCACCAGGTGAAAATGCCAAAATTGTGGGTAAAATGACAAGAAATTCAGGATGTAATGTATATAAAATAAGAAAAGGATGGGCAAAAATTGTATCAGGAAAGGTAAGGGGATGGGTTAAAGCAGAATACCTTATTACTGATAAAAAGGCAGAAAACAGGGCAAAACAGGTAGCAACATTAAGGGCAACAGTTTCTACAGAAACACTTAATGTACGTACACTGCCTACTATTGACTCAGGAATTTATGACCAGATTTCAGCTGATGAAGAATACAGGGTAGCAGAAGAAAATATAACAAAAGAATGGCTTGAAAGATATATCGCAAAGTATTGTACAAGGAAAGATTTACGTGGAATTGATGTAGATAAGATGTACCAGGATGCAAGTAACTGGGTAATGCTTAAAATAGATGAAGAAAAAGTATTTGTAAGCAAAGATTTTATAAATTTCACTTATAACCTTAACAGGGCAGTTACAATAAAACAGCCATCTTTAGATGGTACTTCTGGTTCTTCTGGAAGCGGAAGTTCTTCAAAAGGTTCATCTATTGTAGATTATGCAATGCAGTTCCTTGGCAACCGTTATGTATGGGGAGGCACAAGCCTTACAAATGGTACAGACTGTTCAGGTTTTGTAATGCGCATATATGAGCACTTTGGATACTATCTTCCACGTACATCAAGGGAACAGGCAGCATCAACAAGAAGTGTAAGCAGTTCAGAAGTACAGACAGGTGATTTGTTCTTTTATGGAAGTGGTTCAACAGTAAACCATGTTGCACTTTATATCGGAGGCGGACAGATTATCCATGCAAGCAATGCAAGGGATGGTATTAAAATTTCAAGTGCTTATTACCGCCAGCCATTAAAAATAGGACGTGTTATGTAAATAACAATATAATTTAAGTGGGACGCTGTAGCGTCCTATTTTTATACATATGTACGGTTTCCACGTACAGGTATCCATTTTCCATATGTGGGCACACTTCCGCTACGGCACAATGTCATTTAGTTAAGCAACTCTGCTGTAAATGGAAAGGTTATGGATGTTTTAAAATTGAATATTTCACAAGTTATGTGCCTCTGGCAATTCCAAAATTTTACCAATAGAAAGCCATGTTGCACATGGCTTTGCACGCATTCCGCTTGGATGGGATACGCAGTGGTGCATAAAGCCCCTATGTTTCTACGAAACATTTAATACGGGGCTTAAGCACCAGCGTCCCCAAACAGCTGCTTTATGGTAAAACATTTGGAATTTGCCAGAGTAATATAGTCTTTGTGGGATTTTAATTTTCAAACATCATAAATCCGTTGTTTATCAGGAGTTGCTTAACTAAATGACATTGCGCTACGGCAGAAACGCAATGATGCATAGAATCTTTATGTTAAAAAGAAACTTAAGTTTCTTTTTAACATTGAAATAAGGCTGCCGCAATCCCACTGGCTTTAGATGGTGGGTTAAGGCAGACAAAAATAAAAAATTGTGGTATACTTTATTTATGGAAAT
>CAQGLR010000021.1 GCA_948794795.1 uncultured Lachnospiraceae bacterium
TGGAATTGCCAGAGGCAAAATACCTGTGTATTAAAAAAATGTGGAAACTCAAACTTGAAATTCATTGCATATACAAATTTTTTTATGTATAATAGATGTGTTTGTGTACAATAAAGACTTCCAGCCATGTATATTATATCTGCCACGCTGGATTGCATAAAAGAGTATATTTAGAAAGGTATGGTTATTTAATATGAATTTCAACGAAGCACATGATAAACTTGCAAAATACGGACAGGAACATCTTCTTAAATACTATAACGGATTAAGTACAGAAAGCCAGAAAGGGCTTCTTTCACAGATTGAGGGGACTGACTTTTCTGTAACAGCCAGTGTCACCAATGGAATAAAAGAAAAACCACGTGGGGTTATAACACCAATAAAAGCTATGACACTTGATGAAATAAATGCAAACAGGGAAGAGTTTACTAAAACAGGACTTGAAACAATACGTGCTGGCAAAGCTGGCGCTGTACTTCTTGCTGGCGGCATGGGGACACGCCTTGGTTCTGATAACCCAAAAGGCATGTATGATATAGGCATTACAAAACCTGTATATATTTTCCAGCGCATTATAAGAAACCTGCTTGATGTTGTTGATATGGCAGGCACATGGATACATTTATTTATAATGACAAGTGATAAGAACCACGAAGCCACCACTACATTTTTTAAAGAACAGGATTATTTCACATATAATAAAGATTATATACATTTCTTTAAACAGGATATGGCACCTGCTGCCACTTATAATGGAAAAGTCTTTATGGAAGATAAAGACAGGATTGCAACTTCACCAAATGGCAATGGTGGCTGGTATTCTTCAATGCAGAATGCAGGCATTACAGATTTTATCCATAAGACAGGCATTGAATGGCTGAATGTATTTGCTGTTGATAATGTACTCCAGCGTATTGCAGACCCATGCTTTATAGGGGCAGCAATACGCAGGAACTGTTCTGTTGGGGCAAAGGTAGTACGTAAAGCAGACCCTGATGAAAAGGTTGGTGTAATGTGCCTTGAAGATGGACGTCCTTCTATTGTTGAGTATTATGAACAGACAGAACAGCTGCGCAATACCCTTGATGAAAATGGAGAACCTGCGTATAATTTTGGTGTTATTTTAAATTATCTTTTCCATGAAAAGGAACTTGAAGAAATATGTAACAATGAACTTCCACTGCATATTGTAGAAAAGAAAATTCCTTATATGGATGAAGATGGAAACTTTATAAATCCTGACGAACCAAATGGATATAAATTTGAAACCCTTATACTTGATATGATACACATGCTTGATACATGCCTGCCATTTGAAGTTGACAGGAACAAGGAATTTGCCCCTATTAAGAATAAAACAGGTGCTGATTCAATAGAAAGCGCAAGGGAGCTTTTAAAAGAAAATGGCATAGAGTTATAAACTGCCTTGTTGTTATAAATTATAAAAGCCAGGACATATATTATATTTAATATAAATTATGTATTATTTATAAATATGTCCTGGTATCATTTTAATCAAGAACCATGCGTACTGCACCATACATTCCGGCGTCATTGCCAAGTTCTGCAAGACGGAATTCTTTGCCTTTTAATGCAAACATAACATTTTTCTCGTACTCTTCACGTATTACATCAATAACCACCTGTCCATTCTTTGACACACCGCCTCCAATTACGAATGCCTGTGTATCAACTACTGCCGCAACATGTGAAAGCCCAAGCCCGAGATATATTGCAAATTTTTCAACAACCTGTTTTGCCAGCCCATCATCTGCTTTATATGCATCAAATATTTCTTTTCCTGTAATTTTCTCCTTAGGGAACTGGCGTAAATATGACTCTTCTTCTGTTTCACTTACAAGTTCCCTTGCATGGCGCATTATCGCTGTTGCAGAAGAATACTGTTCAAGACAGCCTTTACCTCCACATCCACATGTACGTGTTTCACCAGTATTAACTTTTAAATGCCCTATTTCACCAGCAGCACCATTAGCCCCTGTAAGTATCCTTCCATTTTGTATAACACCCCCGCCAACACCTGTTCCAAGCGTTACCATAACTATACTGTCAAAACCACGGCCGCCGCCACGCCACTGTTCACCAAGTGCTGCCACATTGGCATCATTTCCTGCTTTAATATTTCCAACATCTGTAAGCCTGCTTAATTCATCTGCAACAGAGAAAATCCCCCAGCCAAGGTTTGCACATTTAAGTACCCTGCCATCTTCTGTTATTGGTCCTGGAATACCTATGCCTATTCCTGTTATATCTCCTGTAGAAATATTTTTTTCGTTATTTTTCTCCTTAATAGAGCCTGCAATATCTGGAAGTATATGTGAACCGCTGTCCTCTTTCCTTGTGACAATCTCCCATTTGTCAAGCATTTCACCTTCCCCGTCAAAAAGCCCCATTTTCACTGTAGTACCACCTAAATCAATTCCATAAATATACTTTCCCATATTATTATCCTCCCTTTCATTTTATTTAAGAATTCTCTAATATTTGTACCAAATACCCTCTATGCAATAAGGTTCAATCCAGACTGGTTTATACCAATGTACTCCCTGATATACTGTATTAATCCACACAGCCTGTAAGCTCCTTTATATCTTTAACACCGTTTTTTTCCATAAATGCAGCTATTCCGTCAATTATTTCCTCTGTTGCTGCAGGATTATTAAAATTAGCTGTACCTGCAGCAACCATTGTTGCGCCTGCCATTATAAATTCAAGTGCATCTTCTGCATCCCTTATGCCACCCATTCCTAGTACAGGTATTTTTACTGCATGTGCTGCCTCATAAACCATCCTTACTGCAACTGGTTTTATAGCAGGCCCTGAAAGCCCCCCTGTCTTATTGGCAAGTGCAAATGTCCTTTTATTAATATCTATCTTCATGCCTGTCAGTGTATTTATCAGTGATATTGCATCTGCCCCGCCTGCTTCCACTGCTTTTGCCATTTCAGCAATATTAGTGACATTAGGGCTTAATTTCATAATAACAGGCTGTTTTGCATGCTGCTTTATCCTGTCTGTAACCTGCCTTGCAAGCTCTGGGTCTTGTCCAAAAGCTATACCACCTGCTTTTACATTTGGGCATGATATATTAATCTCCAGCATATCTGCATCTGTATCTGCAAGCCTTTCTGCCACCTCTTCATATTCTTCAACAGTCCTGCCACATACATTTACAATAATCCTTGTATCATACTGTTTTAAAAATGGCAGGTCCCTTTCTATAAACAGGTCAATGCCTGGATTCTGCAGGCCTATTGCATTAAGCATTCCTCCATATGTTTCACATATGCGTGGCACTGGATTTCCCTGCCATGGTACACTTGACACTCCTTTTGTTGTAACTGCCCCAAGTTTGTTTAAATCTACATAATCCTTGTATTCTGCTCCTGAACCAAATGTGCCTGAAGCTGTTGTTACAGGATTTTTCATCTCTATTCCTGCAAAATTAACTGAAAGATTCATTATACCTCCGTTCTGGCTAAAATATAATTTCCCTGGCATCAAAAACAGGACCATCTTTACAAATTCTCTTATTATTTACATTGCTGTGGCTGTCTTTTTCTTTGGAGTTACATACACATCCAAGGCATGCACCAATACCACATGCCATTTTTTCTTCTAAAGATACTTGTGCTTCTATTCCTCTTTCTTCTGCTAATGCCTTGACAGCACGTAACATTGGCAACGGGCCACAGGCATATATAATATCTGGCTCAAGCCTATAATAATTAATAGCATCTATTATATTCCCTTTTACTCCTGCGCTTCCGTCCTCTGTTGCTACATATGTCTTTGCATATGGTGCAAATTCATCTTCCAGGAACAAGTTCTGGTCCCTGTATCCAAGGACTGCCATTACATCACCTTTAAGTGCTTCTGCAAGCCCAAGCATTGGCGGTATGCCTATGCCGCCGCCTGCAAGCAGCGCTTTCTTTCCCTCTTTAAGTGTAAAACCATTACCAAGAGGTCCTGTAACATTAATTGTGTTTCCTGCAGACAGATGCGAAAATTCTTCTGTACCCTTGCCAGCAATGCGGTACACAACCCTTAATATCCTGCCGCTGGCATTTATTTCACATATACTTATTGGTCTTGGCAAAAGCCTGCTGCCATCAGCACTGTACATTGAGATAAACTGCCCTGGCACTGCCATGCCTGCTGCGTCCATATCCTCTGGAAACTTAAGCCACATGCTGTATATGCCTTCTGCAAGCTTCACCTGGCTTGTAACCTGTGCTGCACATTTCTTTCTATCAGCCATATATACCTCTCTATTTTGCACTGTTAATATCTTCTATCATATCAATAACAGCCTGCCTTGAAGCATCTGCATAATTCTCTTCACCAAATTTTGAATACTTCTCCTGTTTATATGCAGCAATTATTCCTCTTGATGAATTGACAATAGCACCAAGCCCGTCCGCATTAAAATATTCCTTTAAATCCTTTGCAGTGCCACCTTGGGCACCATATCCTGGTACAAGTATATAATTATTTGGCAGAAGTTTTCTAAGAGTCCTGCCCATTTCAGGGTAAGTTGCACCTATTACACAGCCAACATTGCTGTATGTACCATCCATACACTGTGCACCCCATTCTGCAACTTTCCTGGCAACAAGCTCATATAATGGCACTCCGTCCACAAGTTTATCCTGGAACTCACCACTTGAAGGGTTAGAAGTTTTAACCAGTATAAATATGCCTTTATCTTCCTCTTTGCATACATCAAGGAATGGATTTATTCCATCACTTCCCAGATATGGGTTTACTGTTATAAAGTCCTCATCAAAAGCTGTACAAAAGCTGTTTCCTATCTTTACTTTACCAATATGCCCTGTTGCATAAGCCGCTGATGTAGAACCAATATCCCCACGTTTCACATCACCAATTACAACCAGGCCCTTTTCTTTGCAATAACTAACAGTCCTGCTAAATACTTCCATACCTGGTATACCGAACTGCTCATACATTGCAATCTGTGGCTTTACAGCTGGAACCAGGTCATATATTGCATCAATAATGCCTTTATTAAACTGCCATATTGCTTCTGCAGCACCTTCTAAATTCTCTCCATACTTTTCAAATGCCTCTTTCTTTATACCCTCAGGCACATAATCTAACATTGGGTCAAGCCCTGCAACTACTGGTGCGTTTTTCTTAGTAATTTCTTCAATTAACTTTTTAACCACTTCCGCAAAACCTCCTTAATTATTACAACTATAAACTATCTTGCCATTTACAAATGTCTTCTCAATCTTTCCAGTTACCTTCATGCCATCAAATGGTGTATTTTTACCTTTTGATACAAATGTGCTGCTATCTATTACATATTCACTGTTAATATCAGCAATAACAAGGTCGGCTGTTTTGCCAGGGGCAAGGTTTCCCCTGTCTATGCCTATAACTTTTGCCGGATTTGTACTCATCTTCATAACAAGTCCTGGAAGTGACAGGTACCCGCCTTTCACCAGTACAGTGTACCCAAGTGCAAATGATGTTTCCAGCCCTACAATTCCAAATGGTGCTTTAAGCATAGTCTGTGATTTTTCTTCTGCACTGTGTGGTGCATGGTCTGTAGAAATTACATCCATAACCCCGTCCCTGAGTGCTGCTTTTAATGCTTCTACATCTGCCCTGCTCCTGAGCGGAGGGTTCATTTTAAACCTTCCATCATCTTCTGTTATTTCATCATCTGACATTGTAAAATGATGCGGGCATACTTCTGCCGTAACAGGAAGCCCCTGTTTCTTTGACATTTCTACGAATACTGCACTATCTGCAGTAGAACAATGGCAAAGGTGCAGCCTGCAGCCTGCTTCTTTAGCGAGAATAATATCCCTTGCTGCTATTACATCTTCAACAGCATTTATTATTCCTGGAAGCCCAAGTTCTTTTGCTTTTGCCCCTGCATTAATTACACCACCATCTACAAGGCTTGTATCTTCACAGTGTGAAAATACTGGAATACCTGCTTCTGCTGCCTGGTGAAGTGCCTGCCTGAAAATCCAAGGGTCCATTACAGACCTGCCATCTTCGCTTACAGCTACAGCACCAGCTTCTTTCATGCCTGCTATATCATTAATATCTACACCCTCCTGTCCAGCAGTTATTGCACCTACAGGCAGTACATTGACAGGTGCATCTTCCGCCCTTTTAATTAAATCCATTACCCTGGCTGGCGAATCAATTACAGGCTTTGTATTTGGCATAGGGCATATAGTAGTAACACCGCCTTTTGCTGCTGCCTGTGCACCTGTCATTATAGTTTCTTTATATTCAAACCCTGGCTCTCTTAAATGCACATGTAAATCAACGAAACCTGGCATTACTACTTTACCAGCAGCGTCTATTATATCTGCATCTATGGCATCTGTATCATTTTCACTAATGCCTGCTGCCACTTTTAAAACTTTGCCATCAGATATTAGAATATCCATTACTTCATTAATTCCATTTGCAGGGTCTGTAAGATGTCCATTTTTAATAAGATATTTATCCATTCTCCACTCTTTCCTTGCACCAAAAATAACAATAACTTTTCCTTACATACAGAGAGCACCTGTTAAATTTCTTAACAGATGCACCCTGTATTAATATAATTCTGCTTTTTCCAAATCTTCAAGCATACGCTTATTATGAATATATTCTTCAAATTCTATATCTTCAATCCACTTGGCATTATTTAAATCCTCTGAAAGAATAATATTATCTTCATCATAGTCAGTCAGGCATAAATAAGCAAGACCTAAATTACATTCTGTACCAATCATAAAAGTCCATGTATAAAGAACACAATCTACAACTACAGAAAGACCTGTCTGTTCATGTACTACCCTTGTTACAGCAATGTCTGGGGACTCCCCGAACTCCGCTTCCCCGTCAATAAACTCCCACTGGTATGGTGCCGCAATATTATCATCATACCACCTTTCGACTATAAGAAATTTATTATCTTTCTTAACAATGCCTTTAACCAAAATCCGGTATTTATTCATAACTATGCCCCCTGTGTTAAACATATTGTGTAACTTCTATATTATAATTACTTTGCTGTTATATAATTCTTTGCAGCCAGAAGTTCTGCAATAAGGACAGCACCACCTGCTGCACCACGTATAGTATTGTGTGACAGCCCTACAAATTTATAATCAAATACTGTATCTTCACGCAGACGTCCAAGTGATACACCGAAACCATTCTCATAATTAACATCAAGTGTTACCTGTGGGCGGTTATCTTCTTCAAGGTACTGTATAAAGTTCTTTGGTGCATTAGGAAGGTTTAATTCCTGTGGAAGCCCTTTAAACTCTCTCCATATTTTAATAATCTGTTCTTTTGAAGGCTTTTTGCCTTCTTCAAAGTCCATAAATACTGCTGCAGTATGGCCATCAAGTACAGGTACACGTATACACTGTGTTGTAATAACAGGTGATTCTGCTTTTACAATTACGCCATCCTCAATATGTCCCCATATACGCAGTGGCTCCTGCTCACTTTTTTCCTCTTCACCGCCAATAAATGGTATAATATTGCCTTCCATCTCTGGCCAGTCTTTAAATGTCTTGCCTGCACCTGAAATTGCCTGGTATGTTGTGGCAACTACTGTCTTTGGCATAAATCCTGCTTCTCTAAGCGCATGGAGTGCAGGTGTATAACTCTGTATTGAACAGTTTGGCTTAACAACAATAAATCCTCTTGTAGTTCCAAGACGCTTCTTCTGGCTGCTTATAACCTCCAGATGCTGCGGGTTAAGCTCTGGTACAACCATAGGCACATCAGGTGTCCACCTGTGGGCACTGTTATTGGAAACAACTGGTGTTCCAGTCCTGGCATATTCTTCTTCTATTCTTTTAATCTCATCCTTGGACATATCAACTGCACTAAAGACAAAATCAACTTCTGAAGCTACACTTTTTACATCGCTTACATCTTTTACAACAATGTCTTTTACTGCTTCTGGCATAGGTGATGCCATCTTCCAGCGCCCGCCAATTGCTTCTTCATATCTCTTTCCAGCACTGCGTGGACTGGCAGCTATTGCCACTACTTCAAACCAAGGGTGGTTTTCTAATAACGAGATAAATCTTTGCCCTACCATTCCGGTACCTCCGAGGATACCAGCTCTTAACTTCTTGTCCATGTTTTCCTCCATAGTCTTATCTCACCGTATGTACGGCTTTATTTTATTTTTAAATTCTACACTAAATTATCTGATAAGTCAAACAGATTTGTACTTCTCTCCTGTTTTATTGTTACTATCCTGCAGTGTCATGCAATATCATTTAATCCAGGGTATTCTCTGTAAATATATGGCTTATAGATGTCTGAAAATTAAACATTTCATAAGTTATGTGGCTCTGGCAGTTCCAAAATTTTACCACAGGCAGCACGCTTGCGCTTGGATGGGATACGCAATGGTGCATAAAGCCTCAAATGCTTAATAGAAACAAAAGTTTCTATTAAGCATTGAAAACAAGGCTTAAGCACCAGCGTCCCCATAACAGCTGCCTTTTGGTAAAATATTTGGAACTTGCCAGAGTAATATAATCTTTGTATAAATTTAATTTTCAAACATCAATAAGCCCTTTATTTATTAGGTTCCGCTTAACTAAATGACATTTTGCTTAGACGAAATACGCATTACTGCTTAACAATTGTAAAGCATTTGAAACTTGTCAGAGCAATACTAATATTAAAAATATATGTTTTCTAAATTTCTAAAGTGAATTATCAAACGTAAATCCTGTTTCATTTGCCTCCATTACAGTAAACATATCATATTTCCCGTTTGTATACTCTGCAATAACCTTACCCCAAAATTTTTGGGCGGGTAATATCCAATAACAGAAGGGGGATTTCTTCCTCACTCCGCTTTGCATTTCTTCTCGTTCTGTTTTTTTTTAAATTTCTGCTTGCGTCATTTTTGCTATTAATCATTTTGATACCCCATTCTTTCTGTGTTATATTGATTGTTTCTGAAAATAAAAAGGCAGCGGGTTTACTGTTAAAATAAACCGCTACCAGAAAGAAAATAATATTAAATTTTTATATTTCCTTTATTTTGTTATGATGAACAGAGTAAATCACAATAAATATCTTCTTAAATATATTTGCAACCTCATTTAAGTGCCATTACATAAATTTGACATGGATTATTTTTATCCCATAACATAGGAAAAACGTGAACTACCCATTGTCTAAAGCCAATGGGCTTCCTGCTTCCTAGACCTCGTAACCAAACTTGTTTGGTTTACCTACCTATCTCCACAGGCGTTAATTCGGGCTGGACCGTCCCTATTTGTATTTTATTACCTTATGCTATTTGTCGTAATCCTTCT
Organism: uncultured Lachnospiraceae bacterium; assembly: GCA_948794795.1. GTDB lineage: Bacteria > Bacillota > Clostridia > Lachnospirales > Lachnospiraceae > Butyribacter. Next base: position 9,357 of record CAQGLR010000021.1, read on the forward strand.
GCTAAAATATTCTTTGCAGCATTAACATCCCTGTCATGTTTTGTCCCACAAATTGGACATACCCATTCCCTTACTGACAAATCTTTTGTACCAGCATTTTGATACCCACAACCAGAGCATATCTGGCTGCTTGCATAGAATGTATCTATTTTGATGTACTGCCTCCCATTCCACGCCGCCTTATACTCTAACTGTCTTGTCAACTCATACCATGACGCATCTGTAATAGATTTTGCCAGATGATGGTTCTTTACCATATTCTTTATCTGTAAGTTCTCTGAAACTATCACTTGGTTTTCGCTGATAATCTTATAAGAAACCTTATGCAGGTTATTTTTTCTGGTATTTGTAATCTTCTCATGGCATAATGCTATCTTTCTTCTCTGTTTATAATAATTATTACTTCCTTTTTCTTTATGGGATAACTGTCTTTGCAGCTTTGCAAGCTTCTTCTCATGTTTCCTTATAATCCCTGGGTTTTCGTGCTTTTTTCCATCTGACGTAATTAACAAATCTTTTATACCTAAATCCAAACCTACGTTTTTGCCTGTTTGCGGTAGTTCTTCATGCTCTGTTTCCACTAGCACTGACACATAATATTTTCCACTTGGTACCTGGGAAATTGTGGCTGTTTTTATTTTTCCTGTAAATTTCCTGTGCAGTTTTGCCTTTACTGTCTTTAATTTTGGAAGTTTTATTTTCCCACGCTCAAAATCTGCTGTAATATTCCCATTTGTGAAATTTGTTGTATATGATTTACAACTGTTATGTTTGCTTTTAAACTTTGGATATCCTGCATGTCCTTTAAAAAATTTCCGGTATGCCGCATCCATGTTGTAAATGGCATTTGTCAAGGCAAATTTGTCCACTTCTTTCAACCATCCATACTTTTTCTTTAATTCCCTGTTGCAGTAATTATTACAGTCTGTTTTAGTAACGGCTTCTTTACCATTTTCGTATTTTCCTTTTCTGTATGCAAGTGTCTGGTTATAAACAAAACGGCAGCAGCCAAATGTTTTTGCAATCTGTATTTTTTGCTCATTATTGGGATATATCCTGTATTTGTATGCTTTTAACATTTGCTGTCACCGCCTTTCTATATATTTCCATAAATAAAGTATACCACAATTTTTTATTTTTGTCTGCCTTAACCCACCGTCTAAAGCCAGTGGGATTGCGGCAGCCTTATTTCAACCATCATCCTGTAAGGTTCTTTGGCATCATGTCCATATGCAGTCCACCTATGTAAAAAATCATTTAAAAACTTTATACACTCCTCCATGGAAACCTGGTAAAATTCCACACATGCAGAAAGCAGCAGTTCATAACACCAGAGTACAGGTTTTATATTATCTGGCTGGTTATTCCAAAAGCATGTAAGCCCAGCATCAGGATATTTGTCTATAAGTGCCAGAAGCTCTGGAAATACAGTAATAACTTCTAACCCATCTGAATACCATGATGATTCACTGCAAAGCTCTTTACGGAAAAAAATCATATATGGTATGTCATTATTATCATCTGCTTGTTTTACTGCAGCCCTGATTGCATTAATTTTAGCCTTTCCATGTTCAAAGCTCCTGTAATTATATACAAGTTTTTCAGGGTTATAATTACTGTTTTCCATATATTTATACCTTTCATAAAAATATCCATGCCTTTCCAATGCCCACAGACTTTGGACCGCAGGCACAAATCTGCCGTGTGGAAAAACTTCCGTGTATGTTTTTTTCAACCTAATATCTCAAAATTTTTATAACACCAGGCTTTTTAAAAAGTATTGTAGTAAGCTAAATATCCCATATGCACACTGGTATTTATTATTACATCATACATTTTTAAAGGACATATCAAGTAAGCTTATATATTTATCTGTACCGTTTCTTTTATCAAATTTCTTTGCAATTTCCTCTGCCCCTTTATAATAATAGCTGCAAAGACTGCTTGTATTATATATATTGCTTTCATTATATAAAGGAAATAAATTACCAGGTTTAAGTTTAACAGTATCTTTTTCACTCCCAATTCCTTTAAAGAAACATGCTGCATTTTTAAATTCATAATATTTATAAAGCGGGTTCTTTTCCTCTTCCCAGTCTTTCCAGTGTTTTTTATAAATACGGAGTCCTTGTCCTGGCCTGCTGTAAATATATGCACACATAACTGACGCCCATGATGTAGTTTCTTTTTCAATAATACACTCACCAGGACTGTGTCCGCCATCAAAATAATGTTCCAGTTTATATGCAATTTCTAGTGCATTTTTATAATCACCATGTTGTATATAATATTCCAGGTAATAACTTATCACCTGCCGTATTATAAGAAAATATTTTGGACTGCCATTTGCCTGTCCACGGAGAACAGCTCTGTCCGCCAGGCCATCTGCTTTTATTTTTTTATTATTTAAAAGATAGTATTTGATTTTAGTATTAATATAAGCTCCCTTACGGTCATAAGATTCTACTTTCATTTCTTTAAGTTTGTCCCAAATTTCTGCTGCCTTGTCCATATTACCCGTTTCAAGGCATAATTCAAGTTCCATCCTGTAAGGTTCTCTTTCACTATAACCATATCCAAGCCAGCGCTTCCTGAAATCTGTAAGATATCTTTTACAATCTTCTAATGGAATACTATAAAAACCTGTACATGCTTCCAGAAATGTTTCATATATCCATAATACAGGTTCTATTGAATCTTTCTCATATCTCTGGAAATGTACACGTCCTATATTGGGATACTTATCTATAAGCTTAAGGATTTCTGGATATACCAGAATAGTATCCAGCCCGTCTGAATACCATTTTGATTCTTCACACAACTCTTCACGGAAATACAGCATGTATGGTATATCATTATGAAGGTCTGCTTGTTTTATAGCATTATAAATTATATTAATTAAATCTTTTCCATGCCCAGACATATGGTACATCACCATCTTTTCAGGATTATATTCATTTCTGTCCATTTGCTGCTCCTTAAGATTCTTTTTTATTCATAGAGAAAAAATTTCTGGAATCAACATATACTGGCATTATTGTTTTTCTTTTTTGAAAAATCAAATTAAGTACACCTGTCTCCTGTACCACACAAATATATTATTATTTTTTGCCTGGTGAGGTTAAATTTATTAATATTTACAAAGTTCCGCTTATTTCAGTCCATTCCCTTTTCCATAAGTGATAATATATTTCTGTTTAAAATTCCAAGTTCATTGTGGTGCAATGGGAATCCACCAATCTGCATTGCCTGTATATACAATATTTCTACAAGAAGCTTAATGTCCTGTTCATTTTCCTGCTGGGACAGCCTTTTTACCAATGGGTTCTCATAATTAAAATAAAGAATTGCTGCTGTATCATCACCAAGGTCTTCTGCAAATGCATCAAGCATATTATGGAACATTGAATCTGCGCTGGCACGTGCTGACATAATTTGTCTTTTAAATAAAGCCTTTTCATCAATAAGGTAAAATACTGGCTGGTTTGCTGGAGGGAAACGCTTTATCTCTGCACGGCAGTCATATTGTTTTAAAATACGGTCTGCATATCTTATAAAGTCAAATGTTTCGTCCTGGTCATCAGGTGACAGGTCTTTCATTAAATCTTCTATATTCCAATCCTCTACTGCCATTACTTCAATATCATATACTTCCCCTAGCTGTCTTAAAATATCATATGAATACACATATGAAACATTTATAAGCATTTTATCCTGTGCAAAAAATAACTGTGAAAGCTGTTTATATTTAGATTCTGTAGGTGCATATATCAATGGTTCATTACTTGTCCTTAAGGTATATCCTGTACACATGCCTCTTGTTGTTTCAAATTCACACTGGTCTGCTATAATTTTGAAAAGTTTAGGTGATACAAGTGCAAGTGACATAAGCGACATCCTGTGTATTGAAAAAAACCTGTCAAACACTTCTGGTGTAGTTTCAGCCATTTCCTGGATATACTCTATCAGGCTGTCTTCTATAGACTCCCTTGCCTTTGATAATACTTCATCAATATAAAAACCTTCCCTTGAAGCAGTAGGACGCAAATCCATAGCATTTACTATACATTTTGTAAAAACAGCCCAGTCTGGTATAAGGTTTTCCCCTTTTTCTGTAAGCAGCATATTTTTCAGGTAAATACGGTGTCCATTCTTTGCTGTAGGCTGTACTGCATAATTTACAATATAAGCCACACCTGATACATTGCCTTCTTCTGAATGGAATGGCACACAGTCAAAGAACTGCTGCCTTGTAGTATCTGCCATATCAGTCCCAGGTTCTGCAAACATCATATTTCCAAAAAGCATAAGTTCATTTTTATTTGTTTCCCTGCCTTCCCATGGAAGATATACAGGGTTTATCTGCTCTTCCTTGCCATCCTGCCTTATTATAATTGGGAAAGGAAGTAACATTCCATAATAAATAACCAGGCTTTTTATAGTATCTTTTGTAAAATAATCTTCCTGGCCAGGCTTTGCAGACAATACCACCTGTGTACCAGGGCTCTCATTAAAGAAAGCAGCATCTTCACAATTTGTTCCATGGTTAATTATATTATATGTACCATCTGGCTTGCCTCTCCACTCAAGTACAGGTGCATCTTTAGCACTGCATGATTTTGTATACATTCTTATTTCATCAGATACCATAAAACATGACAACAGGCCAATTCCAAACCTGCCTATATAATCAGTGTGTATCCTGCCATTAGTTAAATTTCTTTTAGAGGATTCACCAATAATAGCAAGGAACTGGTGTATTTCAGCTTCTGTAAGCCCAAGCCCGTTATCTGTAAAAACCAGCCTGCTTCCTTCTTCTATATCAAGTGTAATACACCCGTCTGTGTCTATTCCTTTATTTTTTCTTGCGTTAATTGCATCAACACCATTTTGTAAAAGTTCCCTGATATATACATTAGGGCTGCTGTAAAGATGGTCAGATAAAATCTCAATCATGCCGCCTAAATTAACTTTAAAACGAAAATCTTCCATTATTATGTATACTCCTTATTTCTATAATTTTATAACAAGTCCTGCAGGCAGCTTATGCCTGTCTGTTAGCAATTTCTAATGATTTATTTAATTTTTTTATATAACTGTCTGCATTATTTCTCTTATCAAACTTTCTGGCAATATCTTCTGCTTTATTATAATAATAATTATATAAATCTTCTACATTATAGATTTTGTCCTTATTATATAATGGGAAAGAATTATCTAAATCAAGTTTTGTTGTTTCCTTGCCGCCAAGTTTAATAACATGCCAGAAGCAGCATGTATTCATCATTGACTCAAACAAATCCTCTGGTGTACGCCAGTCTTCTAATGTCCTCCAGTACTTTTTATATACCCTTAATGCCCTGCCTGGTTTTGTATGTGCATAACAGTTTATAATATTCCCCCATATCTGGAATTCTTTTTTATCACTAATCCTGCGTTCAAGTATAAGTGCTATTTCTGTTGCCTTTTCAAATTCACAGTTATCCATATAATAATCAAAAAATAAAATTTTCATCCTAAGCCATGCAGACCAGTGGTCACCACATGTAAGCCTGAAATCTTCAATATCTGCTGAAAGTTTTGCTGCTTTTCTAAAATTACCATTTTTCAGATAAAATTCTATCTCTGTATTTCTTTCACATGCATGGCAGTCACTATTTCCATCCCTTGGTGTTCTTTCAAAATTATGGAAAGCTTTATCTGCCTTTTCCTTATCCCAGTCATAAAAATAATAAAATGCCTTGTAATATGGCCTTAAATTATAACCATAACTTTGGGAACGCTTCTTAAAATCTTCAAAGAATTTAATACAGTCTTCCATTGGAATCTGGTAAAAACCGGAACATTCTTCAACTACCCATTTATAAATCCATAATATATGGTCCAAAGCATTTTTATATCCAGTATCAAACTGCGTAGAAGGTATATCTGGATGTCTGTCTATTATTGATAACATCTCTGGAAATACCACCATCATTTTCATAGTATTGCCATAAAAACAAGACTCATGGCACATCTCTTCACGGAAATATATCATAAATGGCAAATCATTGTTCTGGTCTGCCATCTCTATTGCCTGTCTTATAGCATCTGTCCTGGCTTGTCCATGTGGAATTCCATCATAATGGTTCTTTATTTCTTCTGGGTTATAATCCATCTTATCCCTCCATTTTTATTTATTTCCAGATGCCCGTCGCTGTACTGGCAGCTGGCTATAAATACCATTTTAACATCTTTATTATACAATGTCTAACTTTTCACTTAATTCGTCCATATAGCTGCTGGCATTGTTTCTTTTATCAAATTTTATGGCAATATCTTCTGCCCTTTTATAATAATACTCAAATAAATCCTGTATTTTATAAGCCTTTTCTTGATTGTACAATGGAAAAGAAGAATCAAACCCAATTTTTACAGTGTCTTTGTTACTTTCTTTTATGTATTTTTTCCAGAAACAACATATGTTGGAGACTTCATCAAATTCATCTGACGGGTTTGTGCTCTCCTGCCATCTTTTCCAATATTTTTTAAATATCCTTAATGCCCTGCCTGGCCTGGTAAATGCATAACATCTTAAAATCTCATCCCATGGCTGGCCTTCTGTTTTCTGGTTCATATTATGTTCAAGCAGATACGCTATTTCATCTGCTTCTTCATAATACCCTTTATCAATGTAATATCCCATAAAACTTTTTTTCATCCTTATCCATGCAGAATTGTCATTACCACATCTTAACTTAAAATTCTCAATATCTTCTGATAATTCCCTGGCTTTTCCAAAATTATCCTTATCCAGGTAAAAACTTATCTCTGTATTTCTGTCACATGCACGGCAGTTGCTGTTTCCATCTCTTGGGATTTTCTCATAATTATAGTAAGCCTCGTCTGATTTTTCATCATCAAAGTGGTAAAATCCATATAATAACCTGTAATATGGTTTTAAATTAAATCCATATCCAAGTGAACGTCTTTTAAAATCTTCAAAAAATTCCATACAGTCTTCCATTGGAATCTGGTAAAATGAAGAACACTGTCCAACTACCCATTTATATACCCATAATATATGCTCAAGCGCATTTTTAAAATTAGTATCAAACTGTGTAGACGGGGCATCAGGATACCTGTCTGAAAGCTTTAAAATATCTGGAAATGTTACCATCATTTCCATGTTATTGCCATAAAAACATGATTCTTCACATAAATCTTCACGGAAATATATCATAAATGGTATATCATTGTTCTGGTCTGCCATTTCTATTGCACTTTTTATAGCAGCAATCCTTGTTTTGCCATGTGGTATTTCATCATAAAATTTCTTAAGTTCTTCTGGTCTGTATTCATTTCCCATAAACTATTTATCCTCCATACTGCAACTTTTGTTATTATTTATGGTATGGCTCACCATTTATTATCCTGTAAGCCCTGTACACCTGTTCTAATAATATAACACGCATAAGCTGGTGTGGAAATGTCATTAATGAAAAGCTTATTTCTTCATCAGCCATTTCAAGTATACTGCTGTCAAGCCCTGTTGAACCTCCTATAATAAATATAATATGGCTTATTCCTCTTATACCAAGTTTGTCCAGCTTATCCGCAAAACCCTCTGATGGCATCTGTTTCCCATTAATTGCAAGCGCAATTACATAAGCATCATCTTTTATGTATTTCTTAAGTCTTCCTGCTTCTTTTGCACGTATTATATTACCTTCATTAGTGCTTGCATTATCAGGTGTTTTTTCATCTGCAGTTTCTATTATTTCCAGTTTACAATACCTGCCCAGGCGTTTGCTATATTCCTGGACTGCACTTGTAAAGTATTTTTCTTTTAATTTCCCTACTGCCAGTATTGTTATTTTCATCTGTCTGTTTATACCTTTCCTGCCAATTCCCTGCTTTCTATCCTTGTACTGCTGCTGTCTGCACATCCGCAATCAAGTGCAAGGCTTATACAGAGTGCCTTGTCTATCCTGTCAAGTATTTCATTGTCAAGGTGGCACACCCTTTCACGCAGCCTTGATTTATCGATTGTCCTTATCTGTTCAAGTAAGATTACAGAATCTTTGATTATATCATACTTTTTAACTTCCAGTGCTACATGTGTAGGAAGTTTTGCCTTGTTCATTTTTGAGGTTATTGCAGCACATATTACTGTAGGGCTGTGCCTGTTGCCCATATCATTCTGTATAATAAGCACCGGCCTTATGCCTCCCTGTTCAGAGCCCACTACTGGCCTTAAATCAGCAAAAAATATATCACCACGTCTAATATTCAAAACGTCCACGCTCCATTTCACTATTTTCGAGAAGCCAAAACCGTTTTTTACCGGCCAAAAATATGTATTTTAAATCTTCTCCTTCCTATCCTTTCCATATTTTAAGAGAAGTATTCGCATACGTTAATATTTTCTTCACATAATTAAGAATACGGAAGCTTGGACATGCATTAATTTAATATACTGGATAATAATCCTTTGTCCCTGTTATTTTCCCATTGTGGTAATATACCCTTGGAACACGTTTTCCTATATTGCAGACAAATTCATAATTAAATGAATATGCCATTCCAGCAACTTCTTCTATGGAAATATACTCATCGCCATCACGCCCTGCCAGGGTAACAATATCCCCTTCTTTAACACCTTCAATATTTGTTACATCAACCATAAACTGGTCCATACAGACCCTGCCTATAATTTTTGCGCTCTGCCCATGTACCAGTACACGTCCTTTGCCTGATAATGCCCTTGGGTATCCGTCTGCATAGCCAACGGGTATTGTTGCAACAACTGTCCTGCCTGTTGTTGTATATGTCCCACCATATCCTATTTCTTCTCCTGCACCAATAGTCTTAACAAATGAAACATGTGCCTTTAACTCCATTGCTGGTATAAGTTCCAGACGGAATTTATCAACTTCTTCTGAAGGATACATACCATAGACAGATATACCATCACGTACCATGTCAAGGCCTGTTTCCTGCATTTCTATTATTGCTGCACTGTTTGCGGCATGTTTTAATGGAAGTTTTATTCCTGCTGCTTCAATACGTTTTGTAAACAGCATAAAACGCTCAAACTGTATTTTTGCTTTGGTTTTGTCCTTTTCATCCATCCTTGCAAAATGTGTAAAACAGCCATCAATTAAAATTCCAGGCAGTGCGGCAATCTGTTTTATAATGTCCAGGCTTTCATTATCTTGTTTAAACCCGATACGGTTCATACCTGTATCAAGTGCAATATGTATATGTGCTTTTTTGCCAAGTTTTACTGCTGTTTCTGAAATCTTCTGCGCCATATCAAGCTGGAATACAGCAGTTGCTATATTGTAATTTATCATTGCTTCATATAATGGTGCAGGTGTAAAACCTAATATTAATATATCCTTTGTAAAACCTGCCTGGCGCAGTTCAATTCCTTCTTCAAGTATTGCAACTCCATAAGCATCAACTATGCTGTCAATTACAGAGGCTGTTTCTATAGCTCCATGCCCATAGCCATCTGCTTTAACAATAGCCATTATCTTAGTGCCTGGTTTTAAGAGTTTCTTTGCATTGGCAACATTCTGGTAAATTGCATCCAGGTTGATATTTGCCTGTACCCTGTAGTATTCTTTTATATTTTTATTTTCTTTATCTTTCATATCTTTACCTATCTTTTATTAAATATTTTATAGATTATTGGCTCTGGCAATTCCAAAATTTTACCAACAAAAAGCCATGTGCAACATGGCTTTGCACGCATTGCGCTTGGATGAATACGCAATGGTGCATAAAGTCCCAATGTTTCTACGAAACATTTAATACGGGACTTAAGCACCAGCGTATTCATAACAGCTGCTTTTTGGTAAAACATTTGGAATTTGCCAGAGTAATGTAATCTTTGTATAATTTTAATTTTAAAACATCAATAAATTCTTTATTTATTATGTTTTGCTTAACTAAATGGCTTGATGCCAGGGTTAAAAGCCATTTTATACCAAATTGAATATGATATATAGTGGCTTGATTGTAATTTTACTACATAAATATAGGTGTTTTTTGAATAAAAATAATCTTTTGACCCCGGCATCATAACATTACATTTGGATGAATACACAATGGTGCATAAAGTCCCAATTTTTCTACAAAACGTTTAGTACGGGACTTAAGCACCAACGCTCCCATACAGCTGCTTTTTAGTAAAATGTCTGGATTTGCCAGAGTAATATATGTTGTTTCCATATACTCTATGGTATACTGTTTTATCAGAATGGCAATACATATGGCAGTTCTTCTATAATGTCAGAGGCAACCATTGAATTTCTGCTTTTATTCCTGGTATATGATTCTGCTGCGAGCCCATGCACAAATACAGCAAGTGCTGCTGCATCAATCCCCTCCATGCCCTGTGCCAGAAGACCTGCTGCCATGCCACAGAGTACATCACCTGAACCGCCTGTAGAGAGTGCATTATTACCTGTTGTATTAATATAAATTCTCTTTCCATCTGATACAACAGTTCTTGCATCTTTTAGGACAACTGTACATCCATCTTTATGGCATGATGCATATTCTATTATATTCTCTTGTATATCTTTGACCTGCGCACCTGTCAGCCTGCTCATTTCCTTTAGATGCGGTGTAATTATAAAATTACTTCCAAGCCCGTATTTATCATATCCGCTTTTTACAAGACGAAGCATCGGCAGTATATTAATTGCGTCCGCATCCATTACAACGGGTTTATCTTTTATCTTTAATACTTCTGATACAAGCCTGCTGGCACCGTTATCCGTGCCAATACCTGGCCCTATTGCAATTACATCTGCCCAGTTTATATCATCTGTTATGCCATTTTCATATGAACCTGTTATTGCTTCTGGAAGCTTTATTTTTAATATATCTGTATTCTGTTCTGCTGTTGCAATCTTTACAAGCCCGCAGCCCATACGGTATGCTGCCTTTGCCGCAAGGAAACATGCCCCGCTCATTCCTTTAGAGCCTGCGATTACAAGTACTTTTCCAAAACTGCCTTTATTGGTGCGCGCCATCCGTTCAGGCATAAGTTTTTCTATATCAGCTTTATTATAAGTATAAGCACCTGGAGCTGCTTTTTGTACTGCAATATCTGGAAAGCCTATATCTTCCGTTATAACTTTGCCGCTATAAAGCGCACCTGGAAACATTATTATGCCTCTTTTATTAAAACCAAATGTCACTGTATATTCTGCTTTAACAGCACATCCACAGACTTTTCCATTGTCTGCGTTTATTCCTGATGGTATATCTGCAGCGATAACTACAGAATGTTGTGAATTAATCCAGTGTATCCATTCTGCATATACCCCTTCAATATCCCTTGACAGGCCTGTTCCAAAAAGTGCATCTATAATAACAGTATATTCATTATCCTCTGGCTTTGTGATAAACCTTATACCAAGCTTTTCTGCTATCTGCACTTGTATCTGCATTTCCTCTGACATCTTTTCCCTGCTGCCTGCAAGCAAGATATCTGTACTATAGCCCTGCCCAGTAAGCAATCTTGCTGCTGCTGCCCCGTCGCCACCATTATTTCCCATTCCACATACAGCAAGTATACGTGGCTTACTATTTATACCATTACAATTTAACTGCATATACTTCCCACATGCATCTGATGCACAACGTGCAAGTGCCATTGCAGCTTTTTCCATAAGTACAACAGATGGTATCCCTATTTCATGTATTGATATTCTGTCAATTTTTGCTGCTTCTGCCGCATTTACAATATATTCCACAATAATCCCTCTTTCTGCCAGTCATCACTTTAATACTTTATCTCCAGATTTTATAAATCTTTTTCCTCACTCATTGTATCTTTCAGCTACAACATAGGCAATAGCGCTTTCTTTAGTATCACTTAATGAAATATGGATTTTATCTATACCAAGCTTGTCTGAAATTTCTTTTGCCTTTCCATAAAGATTTACATATGGAGCTCCTTTTTCATTGCGGAGAATTTCAATATCAGATGGAAGTATGCCTGTAAAGCCTGTACCAAATGCTTTCACTACTGCTTCTTTGCCTGCAAAATTACAAGCTGCACTGCGTTTTCTTTTTTCTATAAGTTTCTGCTCGCTGTCTGTATAGCATTTATTTAAAAAGGATACTTTCTGCACTGCTTTAAGTATCCTTTCTACATCAGCTATATCAGTCCCTATACCAATAATTCTGCCCATTATCTGTACCTGTCTTATTTATTTTCAATATTTCCCTTCCATACATGGTGGTCCCTGTCAAATATTTCCACAGTTTTTGCTCCTAACAGGTTATGCATATATTTATACATCTGTGTATTCCGCATCTCCATATCCTGCTTTTCAAGGATTTTATCCTTAAGCTGGTTCCTTGTTTCCCTTATCCATTCTTCAAGTGCCTCAATCTGCCTTGTATTATAAGTAAGTTCATCATAACATACCTTCATGGCTTCAACAAGCAGCTCTTTATTGGCAGATTGTATCTGGGCAGGTATCTGCTTCTGGTTTTCCTCTGCTTCAGCAATTTTGTCATTGAGTTCTGCCATAAGCTTCTGGTTCTTCTCCTGTTTTCTTGCTTTAAGGAAACCTCCAGGCTCACTTCCATCAGTCATATTGTTTACTATATTGTCCATAATAACCTTTTTTGCCTTCTCGTATTCCTTTATGTCATTAGAAGTCTGCCCTTGTTCTTTTATAAGGTCACTTAACCGCTTTTCACGCCTTCTTATCTCATCTGTCTTGCGGTGTTCTGGAAAAAGTTCATGCCAGTCTGGATCCAGCACAAGTAAAGGTACTTTTTTATTTCTTAGTGCCTGCATATATGTATAATCTGTATTTTCCCCTTGTTTTTTCTTTTTGCCACGCATGTAACCCCTCCTCGTTCTTATTCAAAGTATACGCCAGATACTATATCTATATTATATTGCGGCTTTTATTATAAGTCAATTAAACATAATATTTCTTTGGTTACACAATAAGTATGTTATTATACAAAGCCAGGAAAAATAACTATAAACTGCCTATGGCATGTTTGAAAATTAAAATTACACAAAGCTTATATTACCCTGGCAAATTCCAAATGTTTTACCATAAAGCAGCTGTATAGATGTGCAATACCATTTAGCTAAACAAAACCATAATAAATAAAAGGCTTATGAATGTTTGAAAATTAAAATTACACAAAGAGTATATTACTCTGGCAAATTCCAAATGTTTTACCATAAAGCAGCTGTTTGGGGGCGCTGGTGCTTAAATCTGGTATTTTCAGATTTTATGCACCACTGCGCATCCCATCCAAGCGCAAGCGTGCTGCTGTTGGTAAAATTTTGGAATTGCCAGAGCCATATAACTTATGAATATTTAATTTTCAAACATCCATAAGTCAATCATTTACAAAGATTTAATTTTCAAACATGCCCTGGGAACAGGGTTATATATGTGTCTGTATATGGTATGCTGCGGCTTCTGCTGTTTCCTTATCTGCATTTACAGCTACAGAAAACTTATATTCTTTTAACATTGGTATATCACTTGCAGAATTCCCAAACACTGCTATCTGGTCTGGATTGTACCCCATCTCTCTGCATATATGCCCTATCCCTTCTTTTTTGCCTGCCATCTTATCCACTATTTGTATACATCCATCCTCAAATATAATATTTACATTTTCCAAAGGATTATAAGAACCGTCTGTAAGCCTGGTATTAAGTGCTGTCTGCTTTATATAGCTGTCTGTATTATTGTAGTTATTAAATGAAAGGGTAATTTTATATATAATATTACTGTATTTTTCTCTATAAATATGCACAGAATATCCATATTTACCCGCATTTTCTTTTATTATGTTAAGCTTTGCAGTTTCCAACGGAAAGACTTTCTTATATTTCCTGGAAAATATCCTGCACATTCCCCCTTGTGCAAATACCCCGCCTTGTATTATATCCTTTACTTTGTTTACTTTACGCATTGCAATATTATATGGAAGTGATGTTGCAAGAAATATACTGCTATGCATAGAAAGCTTTCTTAACATCTGTGCTGTTTCATCAGTAATCTGTTTACTATTTCCTGTTATAAGAGTTCCATCTATATCAAAAAATACTGCTTTTGGATAAACAGGGATACGGAATGACGGATACTTTCCAAAGAAAACCATTTCTGGCAAAGACTGGTTACAATAAGACAGATAACAGCTGCATGTTTTCCTTGTACATACACTAGAAGCAGAGGGTGAACAAATATTACAGCGCTTAGCAGTTCCACCAGCTTCAATAAAACAACTGCCAGTACATTTATTAATATCCGCTTTATGGTGCTTCAACTCAAGATAAAAGTATTCATCTATATCCATAAATGCTTCTATCTCTTCACTTGTATACCTGCGTCCCAGGCCATCCAGTTTATTAACCCAGAGATATATTCCCTCTGAAAGATTGCGGCGCAGGATACGTATATTACCAATCTGCGCAGGGTCAGCTGTTGCGCCGGCACAATAACTTATATTATGTATTGACAGTTTATTACATTGTGACAGAAATTTATCTATTGTAACCATTGACGGATGGAATGTACACCACAATTTTAATTTACTAATTATACCATTATTTTCAATAAATACCCTTATCATGGTATCCACATCAAAGCTTAAGTTGGTCTGTGCCCCAACAGCTTCAATAAGAGGGCTTCTGCTAAGACGTGCCATCTCCTGCCAGTAATATTTATGTACCAGTGCTTCGCCATATGGCACAATCTGTACAGCACATTCCCTGGAAATACCATTTTCCTCATCCAGAAGTGCAGATACAAATTGTACAAGGTTTTCTTTATCTTTTTCTAATTCTTTACTGTTCTGTGGTTTCTTAGAAAATGGACAATAACTACACGAATAATTACATGATTCCAGGCTTCCCCTGTAATACCATTGCCTTGTATTGCTATATGGCTTAATATTATACATTATCCCCTCCATTTTCCAGGCTGGAACTGTCCATTCTTTTACGTACTTCCTCCGAAATAAAACAAGGCCCTAAATAGTCTGACAGGGCAAGGCCTGCTTCTGTAAGTGTAATAAAACCATTATTTATATATGCATAACCTTTATCAATCCATTCTTTAATTACAGGAAAGTCTTCTTCTGCTTCCTTTCCAAAATGCTTTCTATAATCTTCACACATTATTCCGCTGCCAAATAAAATATGCTTGGCAGCATAACGCCTTTTCTGTTCATCTTCTGTCAATATATAACCATGCCCTGCTGTTAAAAAGTCCTTTTGTTTAATATAAGCAGACAGAAGGTCTGTACATCCTTTACTGTCTGTTGTATATGGTGTACAATAGTGCAGGTTCCCTATATAACTTCTTCCGCCACATCCTATAGAAATTGTATTGCCAAAACCACATAATGTATTATTACCGCCAGAATTATTACTTTTTATAAAACGTCTCATGGAAACCTGTAAATATCCATGCGAAAGCAGGAAATCCCTTGCAGTTTTGTATAATTCCATTGCATCCTGGGAACGTTCTATACCTTTTTCATAAAGATATGTACCTTTTTTTACATAAAGAGGATATACAAAAAGTTCTTCTGGTGCAAATGAAACTGCTTGTTCTAATGATTTTAACAAAGTATCTTCTGTCTGTCCTGGTATTCCATATATTATATCTATATTAAGACATCCAAATCCTGTATTTTTAATAGCTTTAAGTGCCTCTATAGCACGTTCTGGTGAATGGAAACGGTGCAGTTTCTTTAATTCAATATTATTAAAGCTCTGTACGCCTATGCTTATCCTGGTTACACCATTATCTTTAAGCAGTTCCAGTTTACTTTCTGTTGTCTGGTTAGGTGATGTTTCAACAGCCACAGGTATTGTACCATTTTTTATGCCAAAATAATCCCTTGCAATTACAAACACTCTTTCTAACAAATGTTCTGGCAGGAGCAGCGGTGTACCACCGCCAAGTGCCATATCACTGAATGAAACACCGTCTGGCATAGCATCCGCAATCTGTACAGCTTGTCTCTCCATTGTATAGACATATTCTTCCATAAATGAAACTTTACTTTCAAGCCCTGCAACAGAAAATAAGTTGCAATACCCACACTTATACTGGCAGAACGGGATATGAAAATACAAACTGTTCTTACAACCCTTAAGTCCTACAAATCTATCACCCAGGTTTATGCCAGACAGGCTATGGTAAGCCGTTTTATGAGGATAACTATACATATATTGTATATATGGTTCTTTAATATTATTTATCTTGTACTTGTTACTTTCTTCTGTACTTTGTCCGGTCTCCATATCCTGCCCTTCTTTCTTTATACCCTTTATAATAAAATGCTTATATGGCACAGTATTTACTATAGGATGGTTTACACCATGGAACCATACACCATCCTCACCATAACATGTGCCATGGTCTGAACAACATATTACAAATGTATCACCTTTTTTTGCAAATCCTTCAAAAAGCCTTCCCAGCTGGCTGTCAACATAACGTAATGCAAGCCTGTGTGCCTCAACGCTGTCTTTCTTGCTGTCTTCTGTATAAAAATAGTTTGGATAATGTATTGCAGAAATATTTATATACATCATTATTTTATTGCCAGAAGTATCACCTGAAAGTTTTTTTAATGCAAAGTCTACCTGGTTTTTAGCTGAGTCCCTGGCTTTACATCCAAATGAAGGATTCCAGTAACTATGTTTAAAATATGATGGCATTACACTTCCAAGTGCAGTCCTTTTATCAAAAAAGCTTAAACCGCCTATACAATATGTTTCATATCCATTATCTCCAAGCTCCTGCACCCATGTAGGACGGGAAAATAAAAAAGCTCCCTCAGGTGCTTTTCTTCCCATTCCAATATCTTCTGAAAAAAATAATGTTTCTCTTTTTTTCATATCTTTTATTTCTATATCTATAGGAAGAAACCCTGCAAACATAGCCTGGTGTGACGGATACGTAAAATTCCCAGGAGCCTGGCACTTGCGCCATCTGCCATACCTGTTTAAAACAGGTGTCCCTCCATTGCTTTCTTCCTCTGATGCTACGTCAAAACGCAGCGAATCTATACAAACAAATAAAATATTATAGCTGCCTGCTATTATTCCCATATCTGTTTTATACATCCTAAATATTCTCCAATACTATTATCCGCAAATTTACTATAAACTGCCAGTGTCCATTGATTTAAGAAATTCTGCCTGTTTCCTGTAAATAATATTTTCTGAAAATATATCCTGGTATATAAGGTCTCCCTGTCCGTTTATCTCAATAATACGTGGTTTCCTACTGCCCTTGTCAAGCATTACATCAATTCCAGCTACATTAAGGCCATCAAATAATGAAACTGCCTGGTTACATATTTCTTCTATTCCAGACATTATCCTGCCAGACAACCCAAGTTCTTTAATATCCGCTGCCTGGTTATTAAGATGCAGGTTTGTAACTGGACCGTCTGACTGGCGCACTACTATATATTCTATCCTGCCAAACTGGTATACTGCCCTTAAATCATAACTCTTCCCATTAAATAAATCTTTTGGGTGCCATTTTTCAACTATTATACCTAAAACTGCCAGTTTATTAATTATATCCAGAATTTCTTTCCCTTCCTCAAGTACATGCAATTTCTTTGTATTATAAAGCCTGCCATCTTTAAGCCTGCATGATGTATACATCTTCATACGACCGTTAGAAGGATTTATGCGGAATGCCGCAACACCTGCTGCACCTGAATAATTTACTGGCTTAATAAATACAGAATATGCCCTGCTTTCTTTCATAATATCCAGAAGATGTGCAGCACTTTCTGGCCTTGATGCCAGCATCCTTGTTACACATATATTATTTTTCTGCAATATCTGTTTAGAAATTTCTTTATCAAGCACATCCAGTATTGCACCTGGGGTATTAAGATATGTACAGCTGCATTTTCCAAGCTCCCTTAATAAAGCCTGGTACCATGCAAGGCTTTCCTGCATAATGCCAAACTCTGTTACCTTATATAAGGGCGGGTCTATCTTAACTGCCGCCCCCTGTAAAATTCCATAATTAAACCCTTCTTGTATAGAATCCCAGCCAATAAAATGGACAGGGATTCCATTTTGTCCCGCTGCTTTTTTAAAAAACTCTGTTCTCTTTGAATTTTCACTGCCAATTAATATAACCATAACAACAGTCCAGATACTTATTCTGTAAGCATAGGATAGTAATATACTTCACCATCATACTCATCTGCTTCCTGGTCTTCATCAAGGTCTATATCAATATCAAGCTCATCTGCAATATCGTCTAACTTATCCATAATATCATCTGTCATATAATGGTAGTGCAGGTCAAGCTTTTTAATATTTGGGTAATCCTTAATCTTGTCTGCTATAAGCTGTCCACCCTTATCTGTAAGTGTACCATTCGCAAGGTCAAGTGTATTTATCTGTGAAATATATTTGCAGTCAAATACAATTTCTGCAATATCATCCTGGATTTCACTGTCTTCAAGGCCAAGATATTTAAGTGCAGGGAAATCTGAATCATTAAGAAGGCTTTTTATTGTATCCTTGTCACCATCAAAACCATAACTGTCTACACCTATATAAAGCAGAAGTGATTCAAGCGATGGAAGGCTGGCTTTCTTAATGCTTTCTATAACAGATGATGGAAGCCCTCCACATATAATCTCTAAGCTCTTAAGGTTGTCATGCTTTATATCACCAAGCTCAAGTTCTGAACTTCCTTTAATCACAAGTTTCTCAAGCTGTGGCATTGCTTCCCATAATTTTGAATAATCACCCTGGATAATCCATGAAACCTCGCAATCTTCAAAATCCATATCACCAATAAAAAGACTCTTGATATGAGAGAACTTGTCCTTATTGGCAATAATATCATCAATCATGCTCTGGGCTGAATCCTCCCATGCATCACCCCATGAACCAATTATTATTTCTTCAAGTGATGGAAACTCTTCATCAGCCATAATATCGGCAATCATTGTTTCACCGTTTTTGCCACCCTCCTCATAATCATCATAATCATAACTATAAACTTTACTCTTATACATAAAATACCTCCTTAAATTTGTATTACACTAACTTATATGGTAGTATTATTTTACCACTTTATAACAAATTTGTATATACTTTTATTCAATTTTCCCAAACAAATGTTTTAAACATTTGTTTGCTATACCCCGTTTATATCTATGAAAATATATAACATGCCACAACACTTTCTATTAAGACTGGATTATTGCAAAACATGCACTTTCTCCTGGTATAGACAATAATTGTAAACTATTTGTTTTCCACCTCTTCTATAGACAAGTGTCTCCTAAGAAATACAAGTGTTTCTTCTGCATTCTCTTCTAGTAAAAAAGCAGCTTCCATACTATTGCCATCTACATCTTCTAATACCAGGTAATTCATCCATTTGCTTTTCCTGGTACTTATTTTCTTAATCCTTTTTAAACGCATAATATCATCTGCAAGAATCCATGAAGAACTAATAAATACATCCCCGTCAAACTCTTTATATCCGGCTTCCATATCTTTTTCAATATCTTCTAACAAACTATTAAAATTTTCACCTGGCTCCACCTGCCTGCATACAGACTGCCCAAGCTCTGTATATTCTGGCTTATTCTGTATAAGTACTATCACCGCTTTAAACAATGAATACAATACAGCAATAATAACCATAACAATAAGAATCCATTTTACTATGTCTGGATGCCCGCTTTCTTCCAGCCTGTGTACAATACTGGAGAATACAGCTTTCAATCCAGCCCTTGGTCCGTTGCTGCTTGTCCCTGTCCCATTCTTATATACTTTTACACCTAAAAATACAAGGAAAGCAGCCATTGCTATATATAAAGCAGCTTCAAATATTTTCCAGTTTTGTTGTTTATGTATTCTCTTTGTAACCATCAATCCATCTCCTTATCTTCTGGCTTTCCCAGCCAGTTATTATAACATCCTTAATTCATATACCCGGATTTCATCTGTAGTCTTGTTGTGCTTTTGGGTATAATAAAAAGGCCACCTCTTATGAAGTGGCCATATCCGGATAATCAATATTGATTAATATTTGCGCTTACGAGCTGCTTCAGACTTCTTCTTACGACGAACACTTGGCTTCTCATAATGCTCTCTCTTACGGATCTCCTGCTGGATACCTGCTTTAGCACAATTTCTTTTAAAACGACGTAAAGCGTTATCCAATGTCTCATTCTCTTTTACGATTACATTTGACATAGTCTCACACCTAACCTCCCTCCAGTTGTAGATTATGCTTACAATACACAACTGTACAGGGTAATATTTTACAACAGAACTTCACAGCTTATAAAACAACCCCGTCCTGTTTGCACAAGGAATATTATAACATATTATTTGCATTAGTCAACTATTTTTTACCTTTTTATTCCCGTAAATACAAAGTGAAAATGTACAAGTCCAGCTTAATAATCCATGTATACCCATAAGGAGCAGATACCCTGCCACCTGGGAGTATCTGGTTTTATATTATATGGTCTGTTTCTGTACAACCTCTGCTGCTTTAGCAATAGCATCTGGTATTCCTGCTGGGTTCTTTCCACCTGCCTGTGCCATATTAGGGCGTCCGCCGCCGCCGCCGCCAACAAGTGAAGCAATTTCTTTTATAAGGTTGCCTGCATGTGCACCTTTTTCAATAGCCCCGTCTGTTGCCATTGCAAGCAGTGAAACTTTGCCTTCTGTTGATGAAGCAAGGACTACTACACCCTCACCAACTTTTTCTTTCATCTGGTCGCCAAGGTTACGCAGACCGTTCATATCAACATCTGGAACTGCCATTGCAAGCAGTTTTATGCCATTTATCTCCTGTATCTGGCTATCTGCATTACCTGCTGCTTCATTGGCAAGTTTAGCTTTAAGTTTCTCATTCTCACTCTGGAGCGATTTAATCTCATCCTGCATTGACTGGATTTTCTTAAGAAGCTGTGATGGTTCTGACTTAGCAGCCCTGGCAGCACTGCGGAAATCCCTTTCAACTTCACTGTAATATTTCATAAGCCCTGCACCTGTAAGTGCTTCTATACGCCTTACACCAGCAGCAACACCACTTTCTGAAATTATCTTCATATATGAAATAACACTTGTATTTGGCACATGTGTACCACCACAAAGTTCTGTGCTGAAATCCCCCATGCGCACTACTCTTACTTTTTCACCATATTTCTCACCAAAAAGCGCCATAGCACCAGTTTTCTTAGCTTCATCAATACTCATTATATCTGTTCTGACTTCAATACCTGCAGCAATCTCTTCATTTACTATATCTTCTACCTTTTTAATCTCTTCTGGTGTCATTGCTGAGAAATGTGAAAAGTCAAAACGCAGCCTGTCCGCATCAACATATGAACCAGCCTGCTCAACATGTGTACCAAGCACAATACGCAATGCTTTCTGTAAAAGATGTGTAGCACTGTGGTTTTTGGCTGTTGACATACGGCGGTTTTCATCTACTTTAAGTGTTACTGTATCACCAATTTTAAACATGCCCTTTACTACTTTTCCAACATGTCCGGTCTTGCCACCCTGGAGGTTTATAACATCTGTTACCTGGAACTGGCTTCCATCTGATGTAATAATACCTGTATCAGCCTGCTGTCCGCCCATTGTTGCGTAAAAAGGTGTCTGGCTTGTAATAATTGTACCTGTTTCACCATCTGTAAGGGCTTGTACAACTTCTGTGCCAGTTGTCAGTGCTGTAATGCATGATTCCCTGGTTAAATTGTCATAACCAGTGAATTCTGTTGTAAGGGATGTGTCAAGCTGCTGGTATACAGTTTCCTCAGCACCCATATAATTAGTAGTTTTATGGGCATCATGGGCTTTCTTCTTCTGCCTTTCCATTGCTGCCTTAAATCCTTCTTCGTCTATTGTATAACCTTTTTCACCAAGGATTTCCATTGTAAGGTCAAGCGGGAAACCATATGTGTCATACAGTTTAAATGCGTCATCACCTGAAAGCTCTTTTTTCCCTGCTTCTTCTGTCTTCTTCTGCATTTCATTAAGGATATTAAGCCCCTGGTCTATAGTTTTATCAAATTTATCTTCTTCCTGTGACAATACATTAAGGATAAATTCCCTTTTTTCATCAAGTTCAGGATAACCATCTTTTGATTCATTGATAACTGTCTTAGCAAGTTCTGCCATAAACTTATTGTTTATGCCAAGTTTACGCCCATGACGCACTGCACGCCTTATAAGACGGCGCAGTACATAACCCCTGCCTATATTAGAAGGCATTATGCCATCTGAAACCATAAATGTTGAAGAACGTATATGGTCTGTAATAAGACGTATTGATATATCTTTTATTCCATCTGTCTGGTACTGTACACCTGCAAGTGAGCAGATTTTATCACGTATTGCCTTCATAGTATCAATATCAAATACAGAATCCACTTCCTGTACTACTACTG
The DNA here is from genome assembly GCA_948794795.1 of uncultured Lachnospiraceae bacterium. Lineage (GTDB taxonomy): Bacteria > Bacillota > Clostridia > Lachnospirales > Lachnospiraceae > Butyribacter. The sequence goes on from CAQGLR010000021.1 coordinate 31,827, forward strand.
CAAGACGTTCAAGCCCCATTCCAGTATCTATATTTTTATTTTCAAGTTCAGTATAATTTCCATGGCCATCACCATCAAACTGTGTAAATACATTATTCCAGACTTCCATAAACCTGTCACAGTCACATCCTACTTTACAATCTGGTTTTCCACAACCATATTCCACACCCCTGTCATAGTATATCTCTGAACATGGACCACATGGGCCTGCGCCATGTTCCCAGAAGTTATCACATTCTCCGTTTTCATCACGGTAAAAACGTGTAATTTTCTCTGCTGGTACACCAATTTCATTAACCCATATATTAAATGCCTCGTCATCTTCACCATAAACTGATGGATAAAGACGTTCTGGCTCCATTCCAATTACTTTTGTAAGAAATTCCCATGACCATGCAATGGCTTCATGTTTAAAATAATCACCAAATGAAAAGTTGCCAAGCATTTCAAAAAATGTCAGATGGCGTGCTGTTTTTCCTACATTTTCAATATCGCCTGTACGTACACACTTCTGGCATGTCGCCACACGCCTTTTAGGAGGTATCTCCTGCCCTGTAAAATATGGCTTAAGCGGCGCCATTCCCGCATTTATAAGTAACAGGCTGTTATCATTATGTGGAACAAGTGAAAAACTCTTCATCACAAGATGTTCTTTGCCTTCAAAAAAATCCAGATACATTTTACGAAGCTCATTTACACCATACTTATTCATTTCTTACCTCTTTCCCATGTATAGTTTATATACTTTATAAACTCTGTACAATGTTTTAATAAAATATGTCATAGACTAAATTATAGGTTAATGGGAATTGTATGTCAATATATTACCAGTTTGAATTTCCCCATTTTTTTAATACATAAGTATATTGGCTCTGGCAATTCCAAAATTTTACCAACAGCAGCCGCTTTCGCTTGGATGGGATACGCAGTGGTGCATAAAGCCCCAATGTTTCTGCGAAACAAATGTTTCACAGAAACATTTAATACGGGGCTTAAGCACCAGCGTCCCCATACAGCTGCTTTATGGTAAAACATTTGGAACTTGCCAGAGTAATATAGTCTTTGTGTAATTTGAAAAATGGGGGAACTCAAATTTGACGTCCATTTACACAAAAATGGATAATAAAAATTATGAAACGGACGTGAGATAATTTCCTGTTATCTTGTATATACAAAAACCACAGCTATAAAATATACCAGCTGTGGTTTTTGTAGAGAAAATTTTTTAATGTTTCTATATTTAAGGAAGAAGTTAACTAAATTAATTATTCCATGCCAGATATGGAGCTATTGACACAAGTGCATCATAATCACCATTTTCTGCCATTTTCTTTGCAAGTTTTTCTAAAATACTTTTACTTATGTTCCAGGATATAACACCCAGGCCTTAATATTCACCCTTTTCATAAAGCTTTTCTGCAATTTTATCTGCATCTGCTCCAGATACAAAACAAATTATGCTGCGCAGTTCATCATATTTTTTATTTTCTGCAATCTGTCCTGCAATTTCACCTGTCACATTCTGGCTTAAAAAGCAGGCTATATTACAAACCACGTCATATTCACCTTTCTCTGCAAACTGCTTTGCATATCCATCAATTATATTTCCTTTTAACGCCCATGCTATATCACAAAATGCATTATATGCCTCTTTCTTGCAAAGAATATCTGCTACCTTTTTTAAATCCCCGCTTTCCAGGAAAGAGATTATACATTGTAATGCACTATATTTTCCTTTTTCTGCCAGCTGTACTGCAACTGCCCCTCTTGTCTTTGGGCTTACATTCCATATTATATTTTCAAGAACCTCATAATCTCCATTTGCTACTATCTGGTTTGCTGCCCTGTCTATGCTTTCTTGTCCAGCAAATATAATAAAAGTTTCTATATCCTTATAATTACCTTTCCTGGCACTTTTATCAAGCATTTTATTTATATACTCCTGTGGAATTGCAAAAATAAAATCTTCTAAAGCCTGGCCCTGTGTAATAACTTTTCCATATGACCACTCTTCACCAGTTTTAATACTTTCACGTTCTACATATACATCTGTCTTGCCATCTTCATTAAAATATGAATATACACTTTTATAATTAGTTGTTACACCTCCATATGCATTATAAGACTTCTCTCTGTAAATATCAGCAAAACAGCGTACAGGCTTGTTCTCATAATATAAAATGCCATTCTTTTGTTTAATTCCTTGTTCTTTATATTCTTTTAAAAGCCTTTTCTGTTCTTCTTCTGTAAAATTTGTAGTAATAACAGGGTTATTTGCTTTTTTCTGGCTTGTATTTACCTTCTTAACATTAATGTCTTTTGATGTTGTACTAACAGGCAGGTTTGTCTTATCTGTCCTTGAAGCTTCCATTAAATTAGCAGGGATAATATATACAGACGGGAATGAATATGGCACTAGCAAACGTAATAATACAATAAGCCATAAAACCAGAAACACTTTCTTCGGCAGCCTGTTTATAAATAAAGCACGGCATATAATAACCACCAGAATAATAACTGAAGCTGAAAAGCCCATCTCCAGCAAATACATTTTCCATACCATTCTACAAAAATTCCTGTAGTTTATCCTTTCCTAATATTCTGGTTATACAATTTAAAAATCATTCAAATTCCCCAACAATTTTCTTTAAATTCTCAATCTGTTCTGCTGAAAGTTTCTTTCTTCCAAGCAGTACCATAAATAATTTATCTGCTGAACCATCATAGATTTTATTAATAAGTTCATTAGTTTCTGCTTCCTGCACCTCTTCTTTTGGAATTAAAGCATGGCACATAAACTTTGGTTAATAACGCTCAATAGCACCTTTTTTAATACACCTTTTTATAAGTGTATATGTAGTATTCATATTCCAGCCCACTTCTTCTTTAAGTACATCTGAAATATGCTTTGCAGTGGTATCTCCTTCACGCCAGAGTACATCCATTACTTTTAATTCTGAGTCAAATAACTTAACATCCATCAAGTACACCCCCTTTTGCACTACTCTGGTAGTTTCAATTTAACATATACCTGTTTTATTATCAATAACTTTTTACCAAAATTTACCATAAATAAAAAAAATAACAATAATCCCCATGCCCAGCATAAGCACAAACAGGCATGAAAAACGCTGTTTTTGTGTTTCTAATATACCGGTCCTTGTAAACATTGTAAATCAATTTTTACAAGAATCTTTTAAGAATACAGCAATTCACTACAATAAAAAGACAGTACCGTGGTACTGTCTTCTATGCTCCAGATTTGTCCTGGCAAGGTTTATAACCAGACAAAATATCTAAAATATCTGTCTTGTATATATTATCTCCTAGCACATTGCCATCTGGTCCAATGGATATTGTATGTATATCTTCAGGATTTTCTATATAAGGATTTATTACATTTTCATTTGTATCAAAATAATCTTTTAAGTAAATAAGCGCATTGCCTTCTGGAAATATTACGTTGCCAGGAGATGGTTCTATTCCCATTTTATTAAATTCTTTTATTATCTCCCTGGTCCTGTTATTATATGGATTTACAGCATCTTTACTTTTAATCCAGGCTGGATGGACTTTTACCATTATACCTTCTTTTTTTACTGTTAAAGCAAATTCTTTAACTATTTCTAATGGAATAGTTTCCTGGTGGAAGGCATCTGCTGACAATGCAATCTCACCTATACCACTTTTAGCCAGTTCCTTTACTGCAAAACGCATTTTATCCATATCCTTTGTAAAATAGCCATTTGTAATTAACTGTCTTTTCCCAATACCTGCTTTATATGCTGCTTCATGGATTTTACAAACCTGTTCCCAATATAATAATGGCTCTCCTCCAAATGTCATTAATGAGCTTATTTTGTATTTACTTGTTATTTTCTGTACAATATCTGCTGCCACACTGCCATCTATAAATCTTCCATTTGCATTATGGCTGCCCTCAGAACAATGTTTACATTTCCCTGTACATGCAAGAGTCACCAGAAACTCTATCCTGTTTAAATTCTTTGTATATATATTCATTCTTTAATCTCCCCATCTGGTCTAAACTGTACATCCTTTAAGCACAATGTCATTTAGTTAAACAAAACCCAATAAATAAATGGTTTATAGATGTTTGAAAATTAAAATTCTACAAAGATTATATTACTCTGGCAAATTCCAAATGTTTTACCATAAAGCAGCTGTTTGGGGGCGCTGGTGTTTAAGCCCCGTATTTAATGTTTCTGTAAAACATTTGTTTTGCAGAAACATTGGGGCTTTATGCACCACTGCGCATCCCATCCAAGCGGAAGCGGCTGCTGTTGGTAAAATTTTGGAATTGCCAGAGATACATAACTTGTAAAATATCTAATTTTCAAATATTCATAACCTTACCATTTACAGAATGGTTTCTTAGCTAAAGGACATGGCTTTTAAGCATCTCTGCTGCATGTTTTTTATCACGTTCCATCTGTGTCTTAAGCTGCCCTATATCTGGAAATTTCTTCTCAGGACGCAGGAACTCATGGAATTCCACAATTATATCACATCCATAAATATCTTCTTTAAAATCAAGTATACAAGTTTCTACAACTGTCCTGTCGGAACCCACAGTAGGTTTTCTGCCAATATTAGTTACAGCAGGCAGACGCCTGCTGCCAAGTACCAGGGTAGTTGCATATACACCAGATGGAAGAAGCACTTTTCCCTCCCATGGGAAAATATTTGCTGTAGGCATATCAAGCTTCCGTCCAAGTGCGTTACCATGTACTACTGTACCCTCTATAAAATATGTTCTTCCAAGCAGTTCATTAACGCGTTTTATATCCCCGTCTTCTATTTTTTTCCTTATAAGTGTACTGCTTATTATCCCGTCTTCTGATGAAAGCTTGTTAAAAACCTTGGTTTCATATCCAAACCTTGATGAAAATGCCTTAAGCATGCCTGCTGTGCCACGCCTGTCCTTTCCAAAGCGGAAATCCATGCCAACACATATAAATCTTGCATCCATTCTTTCTACAAGTATTTTTTCTATAAAATCTTCCGGTTCCATACTTTTTGTTTCATTATTAAAAGGAAATATTACAGCCCTTTTTATACCAAGGCTTTTAAGCACTGTTTGTTTTTCATTTTCAGAATATATAAACCTGCCCTGCACTGTTTGTTCCCTGCCAGGACTTACACTATTACTGATATCAAATGTAAACACTGATGGAATAAGTTCTTTATGCCTAAGCACTTCATTTAACAAAAGCCTGTGCCCTAAATGTATGCCGTCAAATTTCCCTAATGACACAGCACTGTTTTTTATTTCAAAATCTATTCCTCTAAGGATTTCCATGTTAATAACCATGCCCTTTCCATAACCATAGTAATTCAGAACATTTTATTTACTTTGTATTCCCCTGCTTCTCTTTTGTATATAGCTTTAAATACACCATTTTCATTATATACAAGTATATTTTCACCATCTGCTGGTTCTGGTGCTTCACTATAAAACATATTTCCAGACAGTTTATTGCCATTTAAAAGGCTGCCTGCGAAACTGCTTTTTATCTGTACTTTTTTATATCCAGGAAACAATGCATCAACTGGCATAAAGTATTCTTTAAGCTTTTCTGGATTATTGTCTGCCATATATTGTACTTCTTCCAGGGTAATGGTATCTTCTATTTTAAACACAGATACCCTTGTACGCACAAGGCTTGCCATTGCTGCTGCAGTACCAAGTGATATCCCTATATCATGGCAGAGTGTCCTTATATAAGTCCCTTTAGAACATGTGACATCCAGCGAAAATGTGCCATTATCCAGGTTAATATCTGGAACTTCTATAGATAATATATTTACCTGCCTTGGCTTCCTTTCTATAGTCTTTCCTTCCCTGGCAAGCTCATAAAGCTTCTTTCCATTTACTTTAAGCGCTGAGTACATCGGTGGTACTTGCATTATGTTTCCTTTAAATTTTTTCACACAGTTTATAATGCCATCTGCAGTAATGCCAGCAATACCACATTCCCTTATAATGCTGCCTGAAATATCTTGTGTATCAGTTTCTATGCCAAGCTGGCACACTGCATGGTAGGACTTGTCCTTGTCTGACAAAAGACCGCACACCTTGGTTGCTTTCCCACAGCATACTGGCAGGACGCCAGCAGCATCTGGGTCAAGTGTCCCTGTATGGCCAATCTTTTTCTGGTGAAGTATACCCCGTAGTTTTGCTACTACATCATGTGAAGTAAATCCTGGTTCTTTATAAATATTTATAATTCCATCCATAATATCTTATAATTCTATATGTTCTGTTATATTGTTGACAACATCATGTACTGAACCACGCATTGTAAACCCTGCTGCTTTGATATGCCCGCCTCCGCCAAAATATGTTGCAATTTTATTTACATTTACATATTTATTGGAACGCAGGCTTACTTTATATTCCTGCTCTCCTGTTTCGTATAATAGTATTGCAACTTCCACATCTTTTGTAATCCTTAACTGCTCTATAATTCCTTCTACATCTTCTGGCTGTGCCCCATAAAATTCCATCATCCTTCTTGTTATAGTAGCAACGATACATTTGCCATCCATAAGCCTCATGCTTGTAAGCAGTGTCCTTCCAAGCAGCTGTGCCTGGGTATATGTCCTCTGGAAAAAGCACCTGTCAACATAATCCCAGAAAGGGATACCTTTTTCTATAAGGCTTCCTGCTATTTCCATTGTCTTTTTGGAAGTATTGGAATACCTGAATACACCAGAATCAAATATTATTCCTGTATACAAAGCTTCTGCTGTTTTTGTATCTATGTCATTATAATCCATCAGCCCATATAAAATTTCACATGTGGAACTTGCCTCTGGGTCTAGTATATTCTGTCCTGCATAGCCTTTATTGCTTATATGGTGGTCAATGCAGACAGTTGCTTTTGCACTATGTAAAAGCTTCTCTGCTTCACCAAGCATATCAGCAGAACCACTGTCAAATGCTATAAATAAATCAAACTGGCTGTCTGGCACTTCTGTTAAAACTATCTGCCCGTCTGGGTCAAGAAATGAAAATCTTTCTGGAACATTTTCAAGATAAACATTTATATTTTTCTCTGGATAAGAACCTTTAAGATAGTGGTATGCTGCTATACATGCACCAAGGCAGTCACCATCAGGCCTCTTATGTCCTGTAATAATAATATCCTGTGCATCTTTTACAATATTTTTTAACTCACTCATTCTATTATACCTCCTGTTAATATACTATTTTTATTCCTTCTTCCTGCAAAAAACCATAATGGCGTAATGAACACACACATTACGCCATTATAACTGGTTTATTATCAGTCTTCCCTGTCCAGTCCTTCTTTTTTAACCAGTTCTTCTATTTTCTTTGACATATTTACTCCATATTCTATCGAGTCGTCTATAATAAATGTCAGCTCTGGTGTATTGCGCAGGTTCAGTGACCTGGCAAGAAGTGAACGTATATGGGGGGCAGCGCTTTTAAGCCCTTCATGTGTTTTTTCTTTGTCTTCATCATTGCCTAAAACACTGACAAAAACTTTTGCAAATTTTAAATCTGGTGTAACCTCAACTGATACTACTGATGTCATTGGGTGTATTCTTGGGTCTTTTATTTCTCTTGAAATTATATTGCTGATTTCACGCTGGACTTCACCATTCATACGTGAATATTTTATACTGTTTTTTCTCATAATAATCCCCCATGCCGCCTCTAGCGGCTCAAATAGTATAATAGATAAATCTGCTGTGAAACATAATATATCTTAGGCAGTGTTTTTTGCTGCCTTAGATATATTTTCCACACTTTTAACCTCATGTACGTGGTACTTCTGCCATTATATATGCTTCTACCTGGTCTTCAACCTTAACATCATTAAATCCATTAAATACAAGACCACATTCATATCCAGTTGCAACTTCTTTAACATCATCTTTAAACCTTTTAAGAGAAGCAAGCTCACCTTCAAATAAAAGTTCACCTTCACGGAAAATCCTTGTCTTGCAGCCACGCACAATTTTCCCGTCCAGTACATATGAACCAGCTATTACACCTATGCCTGAAGCCTTAAATGTCTGGCGTACTTCAAGATGGCCTATTACTTTCTCTTCATACTCTGGGTCAAGCATGCCTTTCATAGCTGCTTCTATATCTTCAATCGCATTGTATATTACCCTGTAAAGACGTACATCTACTTTTTCTCTTTCTGAAATCTCTTTTGCTGTATTGTCTGGTCTTACATTAAATCCTATTATTATTGCATTGGAAGCACTTGCAAGTGATACATCAGATTCATTAATTGCACCTACTGCCCCATGTATAATACGTACAGCAACTTCCTCATTGCTAAGTTTAAGCAGGCTCTGTTTTACAGCCTCAACTGAACCCTGTACATCCGCCTTTACAATAAGGTTAAGTTCCTTAATATTGCCTGCCTTTATCTGTGAGAACAGTCCATCAAGAGTAAGTTTTGACTTTGTATCATCAAGAAGTTTCTCCCTTCCCTGCTCAATATAAGTTTCTGCAATATTTCTTGCTTCTTTATCATTTTCAGTTGCCATAAATATCTCACCTGCATCTGGTACATCGTGCAGTCCAAGAATCTCTACAGGAGTAGATGGAAGGGCTTCTTTTACCCTCTGTCCTTTGTCATCCATCATTGCACGTATTTTTCCATAAGCAGAACCCACAGCAATATTATCACCTACATGAAGGGTACCTTTCTGTACAAGCACTGTTGCAACTGGCCCACGGCCTTTGTCAAGCTGTGCTTCTATAACTACACCTCTCGCTTTGCGGTCTGGGTTTGCTTTTAGTTCAAGTACCTCTGCTGTCAGTATAATCATTTCAAGCAGGTTTTCGATACCTTCTTTGGTATGTGCAGATACAGGCACAAATATTGTATCACCGCCCCAGTCTTCTGCAACAAGCCCATATTCTACAAGTTCCTGTTTAACCCTCTCTACATTGGCACTTGGTTTATCAATTTTATTAACTGCTACTATAACCTCAACCCCTGCCGCTTTGGCATGGCTTATTGCTTCTACTGTCTGTGGCATTACACCATCATCAGCAGCAACCACAAGAATAGCAATATCTGTAGACTGTGCACCACGCATACGCATTGAAGTAAATGCCTCATGTCCTGGTGTATCAAGGAATGTAATGCTGTTACCATTAATTTCTGTTACATAAGCACCAATATGCTGTGTAATTCCGCCAGCTTCACGTGATGTTACATGTGTTTCACGTATAGCATCAAGAAGTGAAGTTTTACCATGGTCTACATGGCCCATAACACATACTACTGGAGGACGCTGTTTCATTAATGCTTCGTCTTCCTCATCTTCTTTAAGTATCTCTGCTATTAAGTCAACTTTTTCTTCCTGTTCAGCTATACAATTATACTCAAGGGCAATTTCTTCTGCTTCTTCAAATGTTATCTCATGGTTAAGGGTAACAACCTGGCCACGCATAAATAAATTCTTAATAACTGTTGATGCCTGCACTTTCATTATATCTGAGAGTTCCTTTATAGTCATCTTCTCTGGAAGCACTATTGTCTTTATGCCATCTTCTGGCTCAGCAGGCTTTGCAACTGGTTCTGGCTTGATAAACGCACCCCTGCGGTCTGGGTCTTTCTTTTTGCGGTTTTTTGGCTGCATAAAGATATCATTCTCTAAATCTTCCCTGTCATGGCCTTTGCCATACTTTTGTTTAGCACTTCTTGAATCCTTATTAGCACGCTGCTGGCGTGACTGCTTTACCTCAGACTTCATAGAATCCATTGGCACTGGTGAGCCGCCTCTGTTATCTCTTCCGCCTCCGCGGTTATCCCTGTTCCCGCCGCCACGGTTCTGGTTAAAACCTCTTCCATCCTTTGACTGGTTATTGCGGTTATCCCTGCCTCTGTTATCCCTGTTTCCACGGTTATCACCACGGCTGTCATTTCTGTTATTATCCCTGTCGTTCCTGTTGCTGTTCCTGTCATTCCTGTTATCCCTTGTACTACGCTCCTGTCCAGAGTTCCTGCGGTTATCTTTATTATTGCCCCCGCGTCCGTTACCCTGGTTCTGTCCTTTGTTATCCCTGTTGTCACGGTTATTATTGCCATTATTACGGTTGTTATTATTTTTATTATTATTTTGTCCGTTCTGGTTCATGTTATCCCTTTTCCCATTTGCAGCTTCCTGCTTTGAATCATTTGAATTTTCCTTAGTTTCTTTTTCAATACCAGGCTTACCAGCCTTTACAGCTGTATCTGCTGTTTTCTGTCTTTCTTTTGCAGCATCTGCACCCTTGCTGTTTACATCCTTTTTATTTTCATTTGGATTTTCCTTAATATTTTCCTTAACACTGCTGTTATCTTTCTGCAGGTTTTCTTTTTGTAGTTCTTTTTTCTGCACTTCTTCTTTCTGTGGCCTTTCTTTTTGTACTGTTTCTTCTTTTACTGTTTGTACTGTTTCTTTCTTTATCTCTTCCTTTGATACAGGTTTTATAGCATTTTCTTCCTTAACATCCGCACTGCCTGTTGTAACTGTTTTTGGCTCTGCAGCTTCCGGCTCTAATGTATCTGGCACCTTTTCTTCTTTATTCTTTTTATTAGTATTGGCTGGCTTTGGTTTGCGCTCCTGGTTTGATGTTTTGTTTTGCTTAACTGGCTTATTGTTTTTTGCATTTTCTTTTTTAGCTGCTTTTTGTGCAACTACTTTATTAAAATGCTTTAACAGAAAACCTATAGCATCATCTTCTATTACACTCTGGGCACTTTTTGCTTCAAAACCATTTTCCTGTAACAGTTTAACTACATCTTTACTTTTTATATCAGGAAGTTTTTCCTGCATACTTCTTGCAATATCATATATCCTCATTTTTGCCATACGTTCCCATGACCTCCTAGTCCATTTTCTTCATAACTGCTTGTGCAAGGCCTTCATCAGTAATTGCCAGGGATGCACGGAACTCTTTGCCTATACAGTGTCCAAGTTCATCTTTTATTCCATGAATCCTTACCGGTATTTTGTAATACTCGCACATATTTTTAAATTTCTTCTTTGTATTGTCCGAAGCATCCTCTGCCACAATGACAAGAGCAGCTCCTCCTGATTTCACAGCGTTTTCTGTCATAAACTCACCGCTTGCTACTTTCCCCGCCTTCTTTGCTATGCTTAGCATATGAAGGACGTTATTATTTTTCACTGCCCATCATCTCCTTTTCAAGCTCCTTGTACACTTCTGCAGGAATAGTGACTTTAAGGGAACGTTCCAATGATTTGCGCTTTTCTGCTATTTTTAAACATTCCACTGAATTACATATATATGCTCCTCTGCCATTTTTCTTTCCTGTAAAATCAATTTCAATTAAATCCTCTGGAGTTTTTATAACCCTTATAAGCTCTTTCTTATCTTTGCGCTCCCCACATCCAGTACACTGGCGCATAGGGACTTTCCTGGTACGCATAGTGTTCTTAGCTCCCATACAGACACCTCCTTCTTACAATTATGTTTATTAATGCAATGCCATAGTGGACAGGTCCTGGATATATTCCTGGCTATAGTATGCTGTATTGTTCTTCTTGCTCTTCCTGTTCTTCTTCCTGTGTTTCACATTTAATATCTATCTTGTATCCTGTAAGTTTGGCAGCAAGCCTTGCATTCTGCCCTTCCTTGCCAATCGCAAGTGAAAGCTGGTTCTCAGGTACAATAACTTTTGCTGTCTTTTCTTCTTCATCCGCTTCCACAGAAACTACTTTTGCAGGACTTAATGAATTTTCAATAAGGACTGCAGGTGAATCACTCCATGTTATTATGTCTATTTTTTCACCTTTCAGTTCATCAACTATTGCATTTACACGGCTTCCATTTATTCCCACACATGCACCTACAGGGTCAACATTCGGGTTATCTGCTGATACTGCTATTTTAGTACGTGAACCTGCTTCCCTCGCAATGCTTCTTATTTCTACTGTTCCATCCTGTATTTCTGTAACTTCCTCTTCAAAAAGCCTTTTAACAAATTCAGGATGTGTACGTGATACAGTAATCCTTGGCCCTTTTGGTGTATCTTTTACTTCTACTACATAAAGTTTTATATGTTCTGTAGGCTTGAACTGTTCTCCTTTAACCTGTTCGCTTTCCATAAGTACCGCATCAACTTTTCCAAGGTTTATACAGACATTTTTACCACTGTAACGCTGTACAATTCCTGTTATTACTTCCCTCTCTTTTTCAAGATACTGTACATAAAGCACTTTTCTTTCTTCTTCACGTATTTTCTGCACAACTACCTGTTTTGCTTTCTGTGCCGCTATACGCCCGAAATTCTTTGGAGTAACTTCTATGGCAGCCACAGCGCCTATATCATGTACATCATATCTAAGAATTGCCTCGGTTATTCCTATCTGCTCTGCTTCATCTTCAATATCATCATCATCCACAACCAGTTTTTCTGCAAATACTTTTACTTCGCCAGTTTCACGGTTAATGTTTACTTTTATATTTTCTGATTTGCCATACTGGTTTTTACAGGCGGCCAAAAGTGAATTTTCAACAGCTTCTAATATAACTTCTTTGCTAATCTGCTTTTCTTTTTCAATCGCATTTAACGCTTCTATAAGTTCTGAACATTCATTTCTTGTAGACTTTGTCTTTCTTGCTGCCATCTCTATCTCCTCCTTACTAATCCGCAAACGGATAACTTATCTTAATTAAAAATCTATAGCCAGCCTGACTGTAGAAATCTCTGCACGGGGTATTTCATAGTTTTCTATAAATTCTGTTTCTATTGTAATTGTATCTTTTGTAAAGCTTTTAAGTGTACCCGTAAGCTCTTTTACATGGACTTCTTTGCCATTCCTGCCAGCTGGCAGCTTCCTTGCTTTAAAAAATTTTATATCAACATCATTGCCTATACTGCGCCTGAAATCTTTGTCTTTCTTAAGTTTCCTTCCAAGGCCTGGTGAACTTACTTCAAGTATATATGCGTCAGGTATAAAGTCTTCTTTGTCCATTATATCACTTAAAGTACGGTTGACCAGTTCACAGTCATTAATTGTAATTCCTCCCTCTTTGTCAATATAGGCACGCAAATACCAGTTTCCTGCTTCCTTTACATATTCGACATCAACAAGCTCAAAGTTATTCTCTTCCATTATTGGCTCAAGCAGTTTTTCTGTACGTGTTTCATATTCCTCACGTTTAGTCAAGTACAAAACCTCTTTTCTTTATAATTTACTTATCTTATAAATATTATTATATAGTTCCAGATTGTGGTAACACAAAATTAAAGAGTGGACTGCGCATCCACTCTTACTAATAATTACCATGTTCATATGGTAGTAGTGTATCACTATTTTTCAATAAATGCAAGTGTTTTTCAACAGAAAACTAAAATCCTGGTTATCATTCCTTTAACCGGAATCCTCTTACCAGTTCCTTTAGTGCTGCTGCCTGCCCGGACAACTCATCGCTGGCAGCGGCACACTCCTGTACTGTAGCTACATTATTCTGTACAACAATGGATATTTGGCTAATCCCTTGTGTAATTTCTGCAGCGTCGTCCGCCTGTTGCTTTGTAAAATCTGCAATTCTTCCAACCAGGCCATACATCTCATCCGCCTGTACCGCCACAGACATCATGGATTCTGCTGTAAGCTGCACTGCCTTTACACCTTCTTCCATAGAACTTATCGTTTCTCCTAGTAAATCCGTAGTTTTCTGCGCAGCCTCTGAAGATTTGCCTGCCAGTGAACGTACCTCATCTGCTACAACAGCAAAGCCCTTTCCTGCCTCTCCAGCCCGTGCTGCCTCCACTGCAGCATTTAAAGCCAGTATGTTCGTCTGGAATGCGATACTCTCAATAATTTTTATAATCTTGCCAATTTCAGTTGATTTATTGCTGGTTTTTTGTATCACATCTTTCAGGTTTTCCATTTTCTCATTGCTGTCTAAAAGACCTTTCCTGACATTTTGTGAAATACTCTCCGCTTTTCCTGCTCCCTGTGCAATCTGGCTGATACTCTGTGAAACAGCATTTATATGCCCAGCCAGTGATTCTACCTCAGATGCCTGCTCGGAAGAACCTTGTGACAATATCATTGCACTATTGGAAACCTGTGCTGCGCCGGCTGCTACATCTGCCGATGCAGTATTTAACTGCCCCATAGTATTATTAAGATCTACCGAAATCGTATCCAGGGAATTCTTAATCTTTGCAAATTCCCCACTATATTCATTTTCCAATGTAAATGCCAGGTTCCCCTCTGCGATTTCATGAAGCTTCCCAGCAATTTCATCTATGTATATTACATAATCCCTAAGACGTAATGTAACCTGGTTAAAATTATCAGCCAGTACTCCCAATTCATCTTTAGATTTATAACGTATGCCCTGTTCAAGGTCACCTTCTGCAATCCTGGTAGCCACCTGGCTTAATTCCCTGACTGGAACACCAATAATACGCCTTATCTGGACAGCTACAAGAACAGTCACCAGAACCAGTGCAGCAACTGTAACATACAACATTAAAACCGTAAGCTCTTTCAGCTCACGCAAAGCCTCGCCTTCCTGCACATAAGACACTGCAGCCCAGTTACTGCCTGGAACCTGTGCAACCTGGATATAAGTATCTTTATAAAGAGACAGCTCCATTTTCCCGGCCTCAATCTGCTTTTGTGCATACTCATATACCCCACCTTTAACCTCACCCAGCTTTTTCCCAAGGATATTATCGTCCTTATGCCCGATAATAGTGTCTGTACGCACATCTACCAGAAAAATCCCCCCTGTATCCTCAATCTGTGCCTTACTGACAATTCCAGAAATAGAATCCAGGTAAACATCAGCTGCCGCAACGCCCCTTACAGAACCACTACTGTCCTTCAATACCCCGGAAACCCCTACTACATATGACTGGCTGTCTTCATCCAGATATACATCACTAAGGATAAATTCTTCAGATTTCACTCCATCCTGGTACCAGCTCCTTGACAGGGCATTAAATCCTGGTTCTGGCACAAAAGAAGCATGGTAGAGTGAACCATCTGTTAAAGCCACATACATTCCTGCTGGATATGCCTCATTCTGGCCTGCTGTGTACTTAATATACTTCTTCATCTCCCTGGTATTCATATTTTCATACTCTATTGTATCCCTCTGCATATTGAGTGAAACCAAAATACTGTTAATCCATGCCTTAGTTTCCTGGATTGCCCTGTCTGTAGTTGTATACAGGATTTCATCGTTCTTTTCCAATAATGCCTGTGACATCTGGTTATATACCACGGCTAACAGTGCACCAACTGCTATTATAATACTTGCCACAACTGCCATAAGCAGTTTCACTGTAATACCAGCTCCCCTCCGCACTGTCTTGCTAGTATATCTTCTCTCTTCTGGGTTCATATTTGTTATTCCTCTTCCTTCATTTTCTAATGTATCTTTGAATATCTACTATATTTACTGATTATACACTTATCTTTATCTATATGCAATTATTTTACTGGTTTTAAGTTTCCCCATTCTTTTAGTACACAAATATTTTGCCATAGTAATATAATCTTTGTATAATTTAATGATATACTGATAACCTGGGTAATTAAAGTTACCAGAACCAATGGATTTATACTTTTTATAGCAAGTATGCCGCTCCAATTATCCCTGCATCATTTCCAAGACATGAGGTTACAATACTAGCTGTCCCACACATTGTACCACCAAAACACATATCCTTTACTTTTAAAGACAACTTGTCTGTAAGATACTGCTTTTGCGCAGACACGCCACCACCAAGTATAACAATTTCTGGCCTGAAAATATTAATAATATTGGCAATACCTGTACTTAAATATTCTATATACATATCTACTACTTCTATAGCAGCTTTATCTCCTTCCCTTTCTGCTTCAAAAACCATTTCACCATTAATACTTGCTATATTTCCGCCACACAACACATTAAGCAGTGATTCTTTATTATTTTCTGCTGCCTCCCTTGCAGATGCCATAAGGGCACTTGCAGATGCATAACTTTCAAAACATCCTCTCCTGCCACATGTACAAGGAAGCCCTCCATGTCTAATAACTATATGTCCAAGTTCACAGCCTCCACGCATATATCCTGTAAATATCTTTTTATTAATAACTACACCGCTTCCAACACCAGTCCCCAGTGTAAGAAGAACGACATTTTCCCTGCCTTTGGCCGCACCACACAACACTTCTGCAAGTGCTGCTGCATCTGCATCATTTGCAATAGCACATGGTATATCAAAGTATTCCTTGAAAATCTTAATAAATGGCACATTTTCCCATCCAATATTATTAGAATACAACACAACTCCAGAAATACTGTCAGAAGTCCCAGGACACGCAATGCCTGCAGAAATTTTTTCTAATTTTGCATTATTCTCTTCTATAAGCCCTCTTGCCGTCTCCGCAATATTTTTTATAATTTCACGTGGCGTATATAAACTGCTTTCTGTTTTTATTACTTTTCTGCTAGTAATTTCATAGTCTTCATTTACCAGCCCGATTTTTACCGACATACCTCCAATATCAATTCCAATCCTCATTAAAACCTCCATTTTCATAAACACGACAGGTTACTGTCTGGCAATATACCAGATATAATAATAACATAGAATATTTTTGAAAACAATAATCCATATAACTCTTGACAAAGCAGTTTCAATGTATTATTGTATTAATCAGGTAGTACAATATAAATATAAGGAGTGATTATTATGATATTAGTAAATACAGATTATATTACAGGAAAAGAATTTGAAATGCTGGGTCTTGTAAAAGGCAGCACAATCCAGAGCAAACATATCGGCAAGGATATTTCACAAGGATTTAAAACACTTGTTGGCGGGGAATTAAAAGCATATAATGAAATGATGGCAGACGCAAGAAACCTTGCAACAAGCCGTATGACAGAAGAAGCAGAACAGCTTGGGGCTGATGCCATTGTAAATATAAGATATGCAAGTTCTGCCATTATGCAGGGTGCAGCAGAAGTTATAGCTTATGGAACAGCAGTAAAGTTTATAAATTAGCATGTGGCTGGAATTACATAGTTACAATATTTCCAGACATAACATATGCTTGGAAAGGAATTTATGGATTTAAAACAATTAAAAAAAATATATAAAAATGAAAAACATCTGGAATATATCTTCTTCTGGGGACACAGTGAAAAAGCAGGTACAATTACAAAAGCATGCCTTAGCCAGTGGTATCCATGTAAATTTAAATCTAATAATATAGTTTACTATACAGCTGAACAATATATGATGGCACAGAAAGCACTGCTTTTTAATGACCAGCAGGTTTTTAATGAAATAATGCAGGCTTCAGATCCCAGACAGTACCAGAAACTTGGCAGGAAAACCAGATATTTTAAAGAAGAAGTATGGAATAAACATAAATACAAAATAGTTGTAGACGGCAATATTGCGAAATTTTCACAAAACCCGGAACTTGGCGGGTTTTTAAAGAAAACCAGGGACAAAATCCTTGTAGAAGCAAGCCCGTATGACCGTATATGGGGCATTGGCATGGCACAGGACAACCCAGATATTAATAATCCATTTAACTGGAATGGCAGCAACCTTCTTGGTTTTGCACTTATGGATGTACGAAAAATATTATGGTCTTAGACAAAAACAAAAATTAATAATAAAGGTTAATTTTATTAAAAAACTTTGCTATAAACGGATTGTATAGCAAAGTTTTTTATGTTAAACTAGAATAGATACTATGTTTTATGGTATTCCAGCAAGAGCCTGTACCATACAAAAACATCAGGTCTTTTTAATACCAGTACCCATTTACAAAGCGTGGTTTTTAAGGCTTGCCCGTTAAGATTAAATTAATAAAAACACGGATATATAAGGTTTAATTATGTAATATATACTCACAAGGAGGAAACAGATATGTATCATTGCCATATCCATTTCTATTTAACAGGTTGCCAGCATGGCATATTTGAAATTATAAGAAAAATGCCCCCTTTAGAACATTTTACACATGAATTCTCTGGAAGTGGCGTACCCAAGGCAGAATTAGCCGCTAAGGCAGATATAATTTTTGCAAACCTGCAGGATATGGATGCCAGGGAAGCATTCCAGGCTTTAGTTTCAAGTAAACAAGAGGATGCAGGACTTATCCTCCTTGCAGATAAATACCAGATAGCATTTCTGGCAGACAACCTGAATGAAGTTAGTGATATATGGACAATGCCTATGTCAGATAAAGAATTAAGATTCCGGTTTTTAAGATGGCAGCAGTCCTATAAAAAGGAAAAAGATTCCTGGCAGACCAGCCAGTATCTGGAAGCCGCTATAGACAGTGTGCCTAACCTTGTCTGGTATAAAGATAAAAATGGAATACATAAGAAAGTAAATAACAGTTTCTGCCAGACTGTAAGAAAGACAAAACAACAAGTAGAAGGACGTGGCCATGCTTATATATGGGATGTTGAGCATGATGACCCTGCATGTATAGAATCAGAACTTGAGGTTATGAACAAGAGAAAAACCTGTGTATCTGAAGAAACTGTACAGACCGGTGATGGCACAAAACTGCTTACTACTTATAAGTCACCATTATATGATGTTGATGGCAGTGTAATGGGTACAGTAGGTGTAGCCATAGATATAACACAAGAACGTGCTTATGAGCAGGAATTAATTAAAAAAAACCAAACATTAGAAACTATTTTTACTACAATGGATTGTGGTATTATGAGCCACACACTTGATGGTAAGCATATATTCAGTATAAACAGGGCGGCCCTTAGAATTCTTGGATATAATTCTAAAAATGAATTAATTGAAAATGGATTTAATCTTGTTGCACCTTCTGTTATGGATGAAGATAAACCAAAACTTCTGGAATGTATAAAAACATTAAATAAACCAGGTGATACTGTTAATGTAGAATACCGCGTCCAGCATAATGATGGTGAAATATTACATATTATGGGCAATATAAAGCTTTTAGAAGAGAATGGCACATTGTTTTACCAGCGTTTTCTTTTAGATTTTACTGCCCAGAAATTAAAAGAAGAAAGTGAACGTCTGGAGAATGAAAGACGCCAGATGGAACTTGTACATGCATTATGCATAGATTTCAAACTTGTATGTTTCTTTGACCTTGATACTGGAAAGGGAAACCTTCTCCAGATTACTGATAATGAAAACTACAAGTTTAATAATATATTTAATAATAACATGTCATTAGAAGAATGTATGGAACGTTTTATATATAAAATTGTTTATAAAAACGACCAAGAAGAATTACGCATGGCTTCCTCGGCCAGTTATATTAAAAATGAACTGTCAGGGAAAAAGTTTTACCATGTTAATTTCCGTATTATAAAAAATAATGAAACTGAGTATTTCCAGATGAAAGTAGTACGTGCAGGAGAATGGGAAAAAAGCCATGGAATTGTACTGGGATTCTGCAGTGTAGATGAAGAAACACGCAAAGAAATGGAACAGAAAAACCTTCTTGAAGATGCTTTGAAACAAGCAAACAGGGCAAGCAAGGCAAAAAGTATATTCCTGTCCAATATGTCACATGACATACGCACACCTATGAATGCTATTGTAGGTTTTACTACACTTGCTTCTACACATATTGACAATAAAGAACAGGTTGAAGAATACCTTAACAAAATTATGACATCTGGAAACCATCTGCTAAGCCTGATTAATGATGTTCTTGACATGAGCCGTATTGAAAGCGGCAAGATACGTTTAGAAGAAAAACCATGCAGCCTTCCAGACATACTTCATGGCCTGCACAATATTGTACAGGCAGATGTACATTCAAAACAGCTTGAATTGTATATTGATACTATAGATGTATTTGATGAAGATATTTACTGTGACAAACTACGTCTTAACCAGGTGCTTTTAAACCTTTTAAGCAATTCTATTAAATATACAAGTGCTGGAGGCAGTGTCAGCATGCGTATTGTAGAAAAGCCAGGTGCACCAGAAGGCTATGCCAACTTTGAATTTTATATTAAAGACAATGGTATTGGTATGAGTGACGAATTTGTAAAACACATCTTTGAACCATTTGAAAGGGAACAAAACACTACTACCAGCGGTGTACAGGGAACTGGACTTGGTATGGCAATAACTAAAAATATTGTTGACATGATGAATGGTACTATTAATGTAACAAGTGAACAAGGTGTTGGTACAGAATTTTTTGTTTCTTTTACATTCCGTTTATACTCAGGCAAAAAGCAGCCACAGACTATAACTGAACTGCAGGACTGCAGGGCACTTGTTGTAGATGATGATTTTAACACTTGTGACAGCGTATCATATATGCTTGGACAGATTGGAATGCAGGCCGAATGGACATTATCTGGAAAAGAAGCTGTACTTCGTACCCACCAGGCAGTTATGCGCGGTAATGACTACCGTGTATATATTGTTGACTGGCTTCTGCCTGATATGAATGGTGTTGAAGTTGCAAGAAGGATAAAAAAAGAAACAGATGGCAAAGTACCTATTATTGTACTTACTGCTTATGACTGGTCTGATATTGAAGATGAAGCAAGGGAAGCTGGAGTAACCGCATTCTGCAGCAAACCACTCTTCCTGTCAGAACTTAGTAACTGCCTGTATTCACTTATAGGTACAGAAAAAGAAGCTAAAAAGAAAGAAGAAAAACCAAAGAAATTACGCACGGGACGTATTCTGCTTGCAGAAGATATTGACTTAAACCAGGAAATTGCTTCTACCCTTTTAAATGAGGCTGGATTCCGTACAGAAATAGCAGACAATGGACAGATTGCCCTCGATATGCTGAAAAAATCCGAACCAGGATATTACCAGCTTATACTTATGGATATCCAGATGCCTGTAATGAATGGTTATGAAGCAACCAAGGCAATACGCCAGCTTGAAAATAAGGAACTGGCTTCAATACCAATTATTGCTATGACCGCTAATGCATTTGAAGAAGATAAGCAGGAAGCATTAAAGTGCGGAATGAATTCCCATATATCCAAACCTATTGATATTGGAAATTTATTTGATACACTTGATAAAATACTTGATTAAAAATTTCTGGATTGCAACAATTTAACCTTTGGTATACTTAAAAAGATTTGCCTATAGAAACCAGTATACTGCTGTTTATAGCAGGTACTGTTCCTATAGGCAAATCCTGTATTATAGGTATACTTTAATTTTTTATGCATTTCCATAAGTAATAATTCTTTCTAATTCTCTCTTTTTTAAGTCAAGTACCGTCACATAATGTAATATATCAAATATTTCTGGCAATGTCTGCATATATTCCATATGTTCATTCTCCCATGCCGCAATTTCTTCTTCACTTAACGAAGAAGCACCTATACCCCTGCATGCCTTTATACGCCCATGCCAGCTTTCACGTGTAAATGTAACAGGACATTCAAATGCCAGTATATTGGCCGGCTCAAATAAATTTCCACACCATGGTGGTGTATCTGGCTGGTATCTTTTCATATGCCCGCCAGTCCATGACGGATTATATTTTAATACCATCTCCTCACTTGTCCTGGCAATATCACTTTCTTCTGGCAGCCATGCCATATAAAGCACACAGAAATGCCCGCCTGGCTTTAACATAAGATGTATACGCGGGATTACCTCACTTATATTAAAATACATAAAACACTGGCATGCTGTTATTACATCAAAAGAATTTGCTGGATAATTAATATCTTCTGCTGGTGAAACAATATATTCAATATCCATTCCCGCTTCCCTGCTTAATTTCCTTGCATACGCAACCTGGTTTTCTGAAATATCAGCTCCTGTCCATTCTGCGCCATATTTATACATATTTCTAGGAAGCACACCTGTACCTGTACCAAGGTCAAGCACTTTCTGTCCTTTTATTCCCAAAGAAAGCCCTGCTAACTTATTATAAAACTCTTCTGGGTAAATATCACGGTATTTTGCATAATCACTAGAAGCCCTTCCCCAGTCAAATGCCTTTCCATTATCAATATTCTTATTTATTATTTCCATACATGCCATCCCCTTTACTATCAGGTAAAGTTTCCTCCTTAACCTGGTTTATAAAAACTAATATAACAAGGTCAATAACAGCCCCAATAATCAATGATACCGCAACAAACCTCCATAAAACTATTGTTGATTTAAAAGGTTTTAACAATATAATTATTGCAAGTACAACCGAAACTGCTGCCCCAGCCCCAGCCATATACCATTGTTCTTTTTTCATACGGAGCATATCCGCTGCCCATTGTATCCTCATAATACCTGTAAGCAATATAACTACACCATATACAACTGTAAGAAGCGGAAATGTTGTAATAATCCACTCCCTCTGGAACACACAAAAAAGCCCCATTAAAACAGCACATATACCCTTTGCAAGCCCTTGTTCTTTCTGGGCATCTAAAGGATCCATACGGAAATACTTAAATATTGTAAATGCACCCATCATAAGCAGGACAACACCTGCTGCTGTAATAATCCCTGATGTAAAAACTATTGGGTCTGCCATTAAAAGTACACCAACTATTATTTCGCATACACATAAAACAACTTTTCCAAGAACAGTATTCCATCTTTTCATATAAATCCCCCATGCCGCCTCTGGCAGCCCAAATTCCATACATTTTATAACGCCCATACGTTACTTCTATAAGTTTAACACAGGAATTTTATTTATTCAATAATTACATAAAATGGCAGTAATAATTATTATATTCTATCAAAGACAGAAGCCACACACCTTTATAGTGCATGGCTTCTGGATATTGTTCTGGTATAAATATTATTTAGCATCAAGAATTTCAATCTTTATAATTGTTGCCCCAGGCTTATTTGAACTAAACATAAGCCATTTATTTTCTTTAAGCAGTTCTGTATTTAAAGGAATACATTTGCCAATCCAGTCTGTCTGTGGATTCATTGCACCTTTCCAGTTAGGGCCGTCTGCTTCTGTTGTATATGCAACCTGCAGGTCTGCATTCTGGCTTACTTCATCACTTGCCATAGTAACTTTAATACAAGGTTTTGTCATTGAAGACCAGTCTGTATTAGCCCAGAGCTGCCAAAAAGCTGAGTTGGACTGTATATTAAGCCCATCATCACAGCTCTTTAATTCATATCCGCCAGGAATAGCTTCTGAACCTTCTGTCCTTGTCCAGCTTCCTTCCCATGTATAAACTGTCTTAAGACCGTCTTCTGGCATATATTCAATAGAAGGTATTCCTGTTGTTTCGGCATTGTCACTAATAACTCCTTTAGAACCAGTTACTTTATTGAAAACTTCAGCAATATCTTTATATTTCATTTCACCACTGATACGGTCATACCATATCCCAGTATCCCACATTACAGGTACAAAACCAGATTTTGCGCCATATGTCATTACCTCTTCAAAAAACTTAGGCACACCATCTTTGCTTGCATTGCATACGCCGTATTCACCAATAATTACGCCATAGCCCTGTTCTGTAAACTTAGACATTTTGGCAAGTGTATTGCGGAGTGTCCTTATCTCAGCATTAGTACCCCATGTATCTGCATAACCCCATGAATTTGTTGCAGATTCTGCGATACAGTATACGCTTGGGTCATAATAATGTACAGAAACACTTAACTTTGTATTACCATTTTCTGTAACTGTATCTTTTGGCATTATAAACCTGTCATCACATGTTTTATCAATATTTGTGTCAAAACCTGCAATAAGAAGATACCTGTATTTATTATTTCCGCCTGTAGAACGCACAATATCAACAAATTTCTGGTTAATCTGGTTTGTTACCTGGTACTGCTCATCTGTTGTAAGAGTACCAGTTTTTTTATTGGCATCCTGTTTAACCCAGTTATCATTAAGCCTTTCACCAAGCTCTTCATTGGCAGATTCAAAAACCAGGCGGTCAGAATACTCTTTATAACGGTTTGCAATCTGTGTCCAGAATGATTCAAACCTTGCCCATGCCTGCTCACGCACGCTGGCATCTGCATCACCAAACTGTCCCCACCAGTCGCTGTCATAATGTATATTTACAATAGCATACATTCCATTATTTAATACATAATTAATAATTTCTTCTACGCGGTTAAAATAATCATTATTAATTGTATATTTTCCATCACTTGACATCATATTAGACCATGCTACAGGAATACGTACTGTATTAACTCCATAAGAATGTATTCCATCTATTGTCTTCTGTGTAGTTTCTGGTGCTCCCCAGAACTTTTCAAAATCCTTTGCAGTATATGTATCTGGAAGTTCTTTTCCACATGATTCCATTGTATTTCCAAGGTTCCAGCCCTGTCCCATGAAATTCATATATTCTGCTGAAGTCCAGTTCTTCCTCATAAGCCCGTTGTCCTTTGTTGTAATTCCATTAGCAGACTTATGTTCTGTTGTAAGGTTTGTAGTTTCTGTGTCTGTTGGTGCAGTTGTAACTGTACTTGCATCTGGTTCTGGTGCTGGTGTCTTAGCAGGTACAGGTGTCTGTGCATCTGCGCTTGCTTTCACTGTAACTTTAACCACAAGTTTCTTTGTAGTTTTCTTCTTGCCAGTTTTATATACAACCTTTGCAGTTACAGTTGTATTTCCTTCTTTTACAGCAGTAATTTTACCGCTTTTACTTACCTTGGCAATCCCTGTGTCTTTGGAAGACCATGTTATTTTGCTTCCACTTGGGGCATTTTTAACTTTTACAGTTTTAGAACTGCCAGCATCCAGTGTCACCTTAGAAACACTAAGCTTTAACTTTGCAGCAGCGTCTGCCATGCCTGGCACTATACTAGCTGACAAAAGCAAAGCAAACACCAGGGTCCATGCCCAAAAATATTTTCCTGCTTTTTTCATAAATAACCTCATTTCTGTGCTGCTTTTATAATAACAGGCATGTACCAGCAGCACATAAGCACAGGCCTGCTTTTATAAAACTTACTTTTTTAAGATATGGTATATTATACATTTTCTAATATTTTCAAGTCAACACAATTTTCCTTGCATTATTACTATAATTTTTCTAGGTAGAAGAAATGGGTTATAAAACCAGATGTCAAAGTATACCCCTGTATCTGTCCAGGCATGCAAAAATATCCTGCCTGCGTACTTGTGCCATTGAAACTGGAAGATATGAGCCAGGACACAAAACTTCCATGCCATTTTCCTGTATCTTTGAATAAATACTATCCACTGCCTGGACGGCATCTGTCCCTTTAATTTCCATCTGCTCTATAAGTGCTTTTAAACAGTAAGAAAGTGTTGTAACCTGTTCATAATCTACAATCTGTTCCACATATTTTAAATCAACATTTTCTTTACCAATAGAAAAACTATCCATGCCAAACTGTTTAATCTTAATCTGTCCTCTTTTCCTGTCTGCCTTTTTTATCTTAAGTATGCGCTCTTTTCCATTAAAAAGCACCTCTGCCGGCACTGGTACTTTGCCTTGGTATTCTTCTGTCCTTTTACTGGTTACTTCCCTCACCCTGTCTGTTATATCAAATGTATGGTAATTATCCATCTGCAGCACTTTGTCTGCAATATAAAAATATGAGCCAGAACTTCCTGCCACAAGGACTACAGATATCCCATGTTTCTCATATAGTTCCCTTGCCTGCAATGTAAACGGGGTAATTGGCTCATGCTCACCTGAAACTACTTCCTGCATAAGTGAATCCCGCACCATAAAATTTGTTGCACACGTGTCTTCATCAATTAAAAGTAATCCTGCACCTGCCTGTACAGCTTCTGCAACATTTGCAGCCTGGGAAGTTGAGCCGCTGGCATCTTCTGTAGAGAAATCTGTTGTATCTTTGCCATTTGGCAGGTTATTAATAAACGGTGAAATATCCACATGTGATACCGCCCTGCCATCCTCTGCCCTTATCTTAACTGCTGTATCTGCTGTAACAACATATTCCCTTCCATCTCCTTCAATATGCTGGTAAATGCCTTGTTCCAGTGCTTTCAGCAGTGTAGACTTTCCATGGTAGCCTCCGCCTACAACCAGCGTTATTCCTTTAGGAATTCCCATTCCACGGAGCTTGCCCTTATATGGAAGTTCTATTTCCACTTCCATGCTCTCTGGTGACTGGAATACTACAGCATTTTTCATAGGTTTCTGCGAAACACCGCTTTCTCTTGGAAGGACTGCCCCATTTGCTACAAACGCTACAAGCCCTCTTTTTCCAAGTTCTTCCCTTAATACATGCTGGTCTTCTGCCAGTTCTATTCTTTTCCTTGTTCCAAGTACATCAAGGTTCTTATAATAAAGTGATTTCTTCACAATCTCTGGCAGGTAGCCAAAAAGAATTTTCCTGAGCGCAGGGGAATTAATAGTTCTTCCATATGCAGGAAAACCTGCTTCAAAACGTACAAGCACACTGCCATCCGTTATCCTGCAGGCTGTTCTCCCAAGCACTTCCTGGCCGCACCTGCTGGTACTTATAAGACCGCTCTTTCCAGAACCTTCCGCCTGGAATGTATATTTTGATATAGCTTTTCCAAACAGCCTTAAAAGATAATCCTCAAGAGCTGTTTTCTTATAACCTGTATTATAGTATTCCTCTGGAAAACCTGCCTGTGCCTTGTCCACCTGTATACTTAACTTAGAAGGTGCTGCAAAAGGGTCTCCCTGTACATGGTCAATACCAAGTATATAACCTGGGAACTGGTAATTTCCTTTTAAGCTTTTATATGCAGGATATCCTTTTTTATTAATACTTGTCAAAAGTTTATCTAATTCCACTGATGATTTCAAAATTTATCTCCTTATAATTTAACCAGGCAGTTTCCTTACCTCTAAGCAAGGCCAACTGCCTGTATTCTATATATTATTAAAATTGTTACAACCAGCTTTTGCTTGTCTGGCTTCCGGGGTTTTAACCACCTTAGCAATAACAAAACTATAATAATCCATATCTAACACATCTCTGGTTCTGGATACTCTGTACCAAATGTTTCTGCTGTAACTTTAATAATCTTCTGTTCTTCCTTTGGCATATCTGCACCATTAGTTTTTGTTTCTGCTATTGCATTAACAACATCCATCCCCTCTGTTACCATTCCAAATGCTGCATATGAACCATCAAGGTGGGGAGCATCTTTATGCATAATAAAAAACTGTGAACCAGCAGAATCAGGCATTGCAGAACGTGCCATTGAAAGTACGCCTTCTGTGTGTTTCAGGTTATTTTCAAAACCATTCTGCGCAAACTCACCTTTAATTGAATATCCAGGACCACCCATTCCAGTTCCTTCTGGGTCACCTCCCTGTATCATAAAGCCTTTGATTACCCTGTGGAATATAAGACCATTATAAAAGCCTTTATTTACCAGTGAAAGAAAGTTATTCACTGTATTAGGCGCTACATCAGGATATAACTCTGCCTTAATTGTCCCTGCTGATGTTTCAAATGTTACTACTGGATTATTTGTATTCTGTTCCATAATATTCTCCTTTCAAATACGCAGATTACAGGGCAGCAAGGATTATGCCTGGGACATTTTCCTCTCTGCCCTGTTTTTACAATATCCGCCAATGTTTGTTCCACACTGATTATACATAAAGTGTGGCTAATCCGCAACCCCTGCCGGTCTGGGTTTCCTCATTTTTTTAGTACACAAGTATTTTGGCTCTGGCAAGTTCCAAAATTTTACCAACAAAAAGCCATGTGCAACATGGCTTTGCACGCATTCCGCTTGGATGGGATACACAGTGGTGCATAAAATCTGAAAGAACCAGATTTAAGCACCAGCGCCCCCATAACAGCTGCTTTTTGGTAAAACATTTGGAACTTGCCAGAGAAATATAATCTTTGTATAAATTTAAAAAATGAGAAAACTCAAACTGCTGGGCAATAGACTGGCATATTTTTTTGTATAAAATTCTATAAATAATGTTTCTATTTATATTTGCCTTTTACTGTAAAAATATCAAAGTCTGGACCATGGTTTAATTCATAACTTCCATAACATATGTATACAGTTCCTTCCTCAAAATAAAAATTATATTTTTTTGTATTTTTTATAATTTTATAAGCCGCATTATCGTCTTTGCAGTATTTTTCTGCTGCTTTTAATATCTTTGCTTTTGCATTTCCAGTTATAACATCCTTAACTAACAGTTCTTTTCCCGTTTCCAGGTTATAATTAAGCCCATAATAGTGTCTATTAGTAACACCACCTGCATACCACCATTCTGACATATGGAAGCTTACAATATTGTCTTTATTATATGATATATCACAAAATGTTGTCCAATAATATTGTTCTGTATCTTCATAAAACCGGTTGTGTTTTATAGCATCTTTTGTATATTCTTTAATGCTTTTTGCATTTCCAGACTTAAAATATTGCATGCTTTTCTTTTTAATCTGCTTATTAATCCTGGTAACAGAAGGTAATGTACTTATAAACTGTGGATACTGGAAAGATACTATACCCCTGGTATTTCCACTTTCATCTTTATATTCTTTTTTATCTTCTTTTATTTCATAACCAATTACCAAAGCACCATTTCTAACTTCCATATCCTGCATAATTTTATTATTATTTATACCATCATGTTCAACTTGTCCATATATAGCAGATGACATGCATGTCCTGGCTAAAACATTTTGTGGAATAGCAAGTGCAAATACTGGCAATACCATACACAAAAATAAAACATTCGTTACATATCTCTTAAACCGTACCATAATTATACCTCTTTTTTTTATGTACTCTCTAAATTTTATAATATTATAACTTGTACACTATATATAAATAATTTTGTTATTATATTAACACAAAATAATATTCTTTTGTTATAATTTACCCCTGTTTAAAACTTTTTTAAGAAAATAAATATTTTAAACAAAACAAAAATAATAACCTTATATAGTACCAAAGAATATTTTGAAATTAATTTTAAACCATTACTGGCAGATTCCAAATATTTTACCAAAAAACAGCTGTTATGGGGACGCTAGTGTTAAGTCCTGTATTAAATGTTCCACAGAAACATTAAGATTTTATGCACCACCCAGTATCCCATCTAAGCGCAATGACATGATGCTGGGGTCAAAAGCTTTTTTATACCAAATTGTATACAATATATAGTGGTTTGATTATATTTTTGCTACATAATATAGGCACCTTTTGAGTAGAAATAACATTTTGACCTCGGCATCATGTCATTTAGTTAAGCAAAACCTAATAAATTAAAGGACTTATGGATGTTTGAAAATTAAAATTCCACAAAGAGTATATTACTCTGGCAAATTCCAAATGTTTTACCATAAAGCAGCTGTTTGGGGGCG
>CAQGLR010000022.1 GCA_948794795.1 uncultured Lachnospiraceae bacterium
TTTGAGTTTCCACATTTTTTTAATACACAGGTATTTTGCCTCTGGCAATTCCAAAATTTTACTACCGGCAGCACGCTCCCGCTTGGATGGGATGCGCAGTGGTGCATAAAGCCCCAAATGCTTAATAGAAACAAATGTTTCTATTAAGCATTGAAAACGTGGCTTAAGCACCAGCGCCCCCATAACAGCTGCCTTATAGTAAAACATTTGGAATTTGCCAGAGTAATATAGTCTTTGTATAATTTAAAAAATGGGGAAACTTAAAGGTAACATAAACGTTGTTATATTTCTAATTTTTTCCAGGAAATATCAAGGTTATCTGGTTTAATCCCATCTGTAAATTCCCGAAATAGTAAACATACCTGGTTTTGAGAAAGGATTTGGGATAAAGGGACTTTAATATTAAAATTGTTAATTGTAACAACTGTATCTGCATCAGAGATTCCACTTTTTAAATCTGCACGTAAATGCTGGTATTCTATGGCATTTATATATTTGCGTGTTTCAACAATAAATGTATTATTATATCCACCAGCTTGTATATAATTTCCATAACGTCCAGTCAGGCATATGCTGCTTTGGCCAGGAGTTTTCATTTGCATAAGGAATTTCCGGACTTCTTCATAGTTATACACAAACTGTCTTTTATTATTTATCCAGCTGGCTTCAAGAACCATTGGCCATTTATCCCCAGGGAGTGTAATTGGAAATGTGAGGTCAAAAGACTGGCTAGTATCCCAGAAACCTAAATTATCTGCCTTTGCCTGGCGTTTTACAATATCATGTGCTTTTTTGGCAACAGAATATCCAAAACACATATAAATAAAATCTTCATATATTGAATAATTACATGCATATTCTGTTTTATCTTCTGGATAGTCATTTATTGATGGAAAGACCTTTTTTATGTTTTCTAAAAACGTATTAAATATATGTGGCGTATTATCCTTAGGCATGTCATTTTCAATATGTTCATAAAAATATTGTTTTAATTGCCCAAGTTCATTAGGAACTTTTGAGCAATTAAATACCATTAAATCATAACTCATAAATATTCTCCAATCCAAAAAATTGAAAAAACTAGAAAGAGTGACAGTATATGTCTATATGGACTGTTATTATTACCATAACTGGTATGCCAGCTTGCAATAAATGGGAGATTACTGGTTCTGGCATAACCAGCTATGGAAGAACTGCAGAAATAATTACTGCAGTTATATTGAAATATTATAAAGCCTTTATAATACGAAGAACCCGTTCTTTCATCTCTATGTCAAAACCTGCTATAGCATTTGATATTTCATTATCTAGTGCCAGTGACTGGTTATTGTACTGGTCTAATAAAAGGGAATCAATGCTTGTATTAAGTGAATTAGCAATAGCAAGTAAAGTATTAAGGCTGGCTTTTGTATAATTATTTTCAATATTGCTGATATGTGATGGATTGCAGCCTACCATTTCTGCAAGTTCTTCTTGGGTAAGTTTATTTGACCGGCGTTTCGTTTTAATGTTCAGTCCAAGCACAGCATAATCAATTTCCTGTTGCAATTATTAACCTCCTTTACATTAAATAAATATTAATATTAAAATTTTATTATAATATTAATTAATATATGACATAATAATCTGGATAAGTATAAACAATGCAAATAGAAATGTTTTGAAATAAAATTATAAAATTTATATGTAAGGAAATTGATACACGCCTTTAATTAACACCTGTAAAAATACCAGTTAAATAACATTAATATAAATGGTGGTGGAAGGGAGATTCCATATATATGGCAATTTTAAAATCCCACCACCAGAAGCCATGTTACAAATAAAGTTTTATGGTGCGGCATAAATAAGATGTAATATTTTATAAGAATTTACATCAGGAGGATATAGCTATATTAATTGCTTCCCTTAAAGTGCCTAGAGGGTCATCATGTGTTGAAACCCATAAGAAAAGCCAGTCATAAGGGTTTTTACAAAAAAGTTCTTCATAACCGCTTGATACCAGTATATGGTTTGTTTCTTCACGGTAAATATCAAAAATATTAAAAAGTTTATCTTCATTTTTAACAGGGTCTAACAGCTGTGTTACCCAGAAATCATAAAATTTAAGAAGAATAAGGCATTTTCTGATAGAATCATAAGATGCCTGTCCTGTGGCCTGGCTTATAATATCTGAAAAAGTCTTTTTACTTGGGAAATTTTTTCTTACAATATCAGGAATATCTGTGTCTTTACTGATACCAGAATTTGTAGTAATCATCTGGTCAAGCATAAAGTCTGTTGATGTTATATCCCTTCCTGTAATGCAAGCAGCACGTCCATTTTCCAGTGAATAAAGGTATTCTTGTATAACCAGGCCACAATTTCTAGTGTCTGGTCTCTGGTTATTTTTAAATGCTTCAATAATATCTTTATCCTTTTTCTTACCCTTGATTTTATTATACAATGTATTAATATAGTCTAAAGCAGTTACATTATACTGTGTAAAAATACTTTTATTTTCCTTAAAGAAAAATAATAATTCATCATCTGAGGAATAGTGGTCAATTCTGTTTATTATTTCTTTTGTATAAACATTTGATGGTTTATTTTCATATACAGGAAAAGTATTAATAGTATTAACCAGCTGTTTTGCATGGCTATATGTAAGATTTCTTTTAAAACAGTAATAATATACTGCTTCTTCAATAGTATGGCAGTTAAAACTTTTGTCAAAATAAACACATCTAAAGACTGTTTTTATATCTTCAAAAGAAACTGAAAGTGCGAAACATATCTGGAATATAACGTTCCTGCTTCCAGATAAAGGACGCCGTTTATTATCAAACCAGTCTTTAACTGTGCTTTTGGTTATTGATATACCAATAGACTGTAATTTAGATATAATAAAATTTGTTTTAGAAACAGTATCTTCCAGCTGTCCATCATAACCATATTTTGTTATAAGTTCCGTAAGCCCTTCAGAAAAAGAAGAGAAATTGGAAGTATCTTTTAAGTATTCATAGCCTTCTTTTATATCAGAAATCCAGATGCTTTGTTCATTATCACTTTCATTATTACCGTTAAAGATGCTTGACATATTATGTCCTCCTTATAATATATAATGTAATTAATACCTTATTTTTGCAGATGAAGGAATAATTATACATATGGTATATTATACTACAGAATTAATAAAAATAATATAATTTTAAGAAAGTTTGGAGGTAAATATGCTAGACAACAGAAAAGCAATTACAAGTGGATATAAGCTGGTTCTTGGTAATAACAGCCAATATACAATAACTGAAGAACTGGGAAGGGGAGCAGGATGTATAGTCTATAATGCAATGTATCCTGATTCTGCAGGATTACGCCATATTGTAAGGATTAAAGAATGTTATCCATATAATATGGAAATATCGCGGCTTGGAGATGGTACACTAAAAGCAGCAGAGCCATATAAAACAGCATTTGCAGATGCAAAAATAAAATTCAGGGATGCATATAGTAAAAATGTTGCACTAAAAAATACATTAGGATTAATTAATTCAACAGTTGATGTAATGGATATTTATGAATATGGCAATACATTATATTCAGTTATGGGATGTATAGAAGGTGAAGACTACCGCAGGGATTTAGATGAAGATATACAGTCACTATTTATAAGGCTTCTGGCTTTAGCCAGGATTATTAAGAAGTACCATGACAATGGGGTGTTGTATTTAGATATTAAGCCAGAAAATATTATGGTAATTCCCGAAACAAAAGAACATATGGTTCTTTTTGACTTTGATTCTATTTTATTTAAAGAAAGCTTAAGAAATAATAAAGAAACCAGGATTTCATTTTCAGATGGATATGCAGCACCAGAACTGGTACAGGGAAAAATAAATAAAATATGTGAAGCAACTGATATATATTCTATAGGGGCAATAGCATTTTATAAATTATTTGGCAGGACACCTGGACCAATGGAAGGAGCAATAAACTTCAAATATGATTTTAATACAATGCTGCAAAGAGATGAACGTTACCAGCCAGAATTTTTCAGGCTTTTAGACAAGTTCCTTCATAAGACAGTTGCTTCCTCTGTGGCATACAGATACCAGAAAATTGATGAAGTGGTTACTGTATTGGAAGAATTGATAAAAGTTTCAGATATTAGCAGTACATTTTTATTTCATAATTTTTCTTATGACTCATCATACTTTGTTGGAAGGGGAAATGAAATTAACAGTATTAACAGAGTATTTGAATCAGGACAAAAAGTTTTATTTTTATCAGGTATTGGTGGTATAGGAAAGACAGAGCTTGCGAAAAGATACGCATATGAAAATGCCAGCAGATATAAAAAAATAGTATTTGTACCATTTGCAGGTTCAATAATGGAAACAGTCTGTGGAAATGATTTACATATAAATAAAATTAGCCAGGGAGAAGATGAAAAAGATACAGACTATTATAAAAGAAAGCTTGGCATATTAAAAAAGTCTGTTTCAATGGATGATTTAATAATATTGGATAACTTTGATATAGAAAGCGATGAAAACCTGGAAGAATTATTAGAATGCCAGTGCAGGTTCCTGGTTACATCAAGGGAAGATTTCAGGGATTATGGATATGAACAGATTGATGTAGGGAGAATAGAAGATGTTAATGAAATTTTAAGATTGTTCAGGGCATATAATAAACGTGAATACAGCCAGGAAGAAATGGAACAGATAAAAGATATAATTGAGATTATAGACAGGCATACAATGACAGCAGGGCTTATAGCAAAATATTTGCGTACAACAGACGAAAGTCCTGGAGAATTTTTAGAAAGCCTTATGAAGAAGGAGGGTATAGCCAATACAAAGGATATAAATATAAGACATAAAAAAGACAGAAGACTGCGGATAGAAAGTATAAATAAGCATTTACTTGTATTGTTTAATTTATCAGGATTTTCAGAACCAGGATGTGAATTAATAAGAAGCTTGTCACTTCTAGGATATGTGCGTATTTCCAAAAAGAAATTCCTGGAATACTGTCCTGTAAGTAATTGTATAAATGAACTGGACAACCTTATCCATAAAGGCTGGATTGAATATAATGAGGTAACAGGAAAGATATCATTACACCAGATTATACTTGACCTTGTATATAATAACCTGGCTCCAGATGCTGGAAACTGCCCTCTTGTAACAGCCTCAATGACAGATTATATTTTACAAGAAATGGCAAATTATTCTGAAAGATATATAAGAAATAAATTACTTGGTTATTTTATGCAGAGGATAAGAGGGAACAATATAGAATATGCAAAACTTTGTATTTATTATTGTGAAAATATTAAAAAAGAAGAAGAATACCTGGATGCCGCCGAAGAAATATGTTTATTACATAACAATAGTATATGTTATAAATTCCTTCAGAAGATATATCATATAAAAACAAAAATGATTGTTTCATATGATAATATTTTATGGGATAATTTCTGGAATAATGTTATGGATAATGATTTTGATGAATATAGTCTTTGCAAACAGATGTATATTAAAGTATCAGAATACTCTGGAAAAGCTGTATATTATGCAGAAAAATATAATAGCAGTGCAGATTATATGGGGGAATTTTGTGTTACACTGGCAGAAGACATTAATTCTGAATCAAATGATAATGTTTGTATGCTTGTATTGAGTGAAGATAATAAATATTTAAATAAACTATTTGATTTAATTGTTTCATTATATGGACAAGCAGAAAACTATATATTAGAATCTGATTTAAATAATAAGGATAAGGAGAAATTATTCAGAAGGATACAGAAATTTTATGTAAAAGATGTTTTGTCCACGTCATATATATATGAAAAATATATAGATACAAAAAAAACATTTTATTACCAGGAAATTATTGAATCATTAAAAGATAGTAATAATAAATTTGTATATGATGATGTTGGATATGTATATCTTGCAAAGGCAGAAGAGGAAAAAGGAAATCACAAGAAGGCTATAGAACTTTATTATAAGGCTTATGAGAGGTCTGAAGGGTCATATGACGAAATACTTAAGGCAATTTCTGATATATATTTAAAAACAGAAGATATAAATAATGCTATTGGGTGTTTAGGGAAAATATTAGACATTAATAAAGAAAAAATAGTTACAGGGGATAATCATAATGTGTATTACAGCAATATTTGTTATGATTTAATTAACTTGCTTATTGAAAATAATGAAATTACCAAAGCAAAAGAATACATAGAAGAATTAATTTATTATAATATAGAAGATATTGAAGATGAAGCATATTCATATAATATCCAGTGGATTTTACTGGCAAATTATAAATTGTATTTGATAGAAACTTCTATAGATGAAAAAGAGAAATGCTGGAAAAACTGTCTGTATTATTTTTCAATGTTTAATAAAGAAGAAAAATATCCAGAAAATATTAAAGAATTTTTAGTAGAACTTGCAGACCAACAGGAAGAAGATAAAGATAAGATAGAAACTGCTTTTAAATATTTAGATAGTACAAATACATTGGATAGCACAGATGTATCTGTATATTTCCTTGAATACATAATTAAAATTTGCGGAACATCTCCAGATAATATTTATTACTATATAAAAGCACTTATATATTATAGCAGATGCTTATTTGATCCATATACAAAACCAAAAGAAGCACTGGACTTTTGCCTAAAAGCTAAAGCAATATATGAAGAAAATAATATAGATAATGAATATTTATATAATATAATATACAGAGCCCTTGAAGAATGTTATTCAGACAGCAACGGCAGCTATGAGGAAATAGCTGTCCAAGGAAATGAATGTAATTATTATTTAATTGCAGAAAAAGAATCTAAAGAAATCCCTGTTGAAAAACAGATTGACATATGGAAAGATGCTGCTATTGGATATAACTATCTTGATAATTATATTATGGAAGAAAAGTGCTATATAAAAATTTTTGAAATATTTATGCCTGTATTTGGTAAATATAATTTCACAAGTTTTAGTAATTACGATAGTATTAAACAAGACCAGATAAATTGTTATATCAAACAAAGAAAATACAAGGAAACCAGAAATTTAGTAATGGATTATTACAATACTACTGTTATTTATTTTTTAGAACAGACTGATAAAGAAGACATATATGCGGATTTTTTCAATGATGACTTTTATTGGTATTTAGGCCAGTGTGCAGAATGTATGTATGACAGCCAGTGGTACAGGGAATCTTTTGTCTTTTATATTTTGTCTATAATTACTCTTGTGGATTCTAACCAGGAAAAAAGCCTGTTTGATAATATAGAAAACTATATTTTGGGAAAATGGGATACTTTATTTAATATATTTTCAAACATTATTCATGGTGAAATTATAAATGAAGATATTGATATTATTACAAATATATACGAAGATTTAGTGCCTCTATTTGAAAAAGATATAAGATTACAGGAATTTCATACAGAACTAAAATGGTTTATTTCAGTATACCAGGATAAGGATATAGAATTTAAAAGATAATTATAAAATAACATGTAATATTATCATTTTAGTTAATAAAACCATTTTTACAAATTGCTTTGGAAATTATGGTAGAATTTTACTAATACCAAGGAAAACAGTATTTAGTTCCAGACGTGTAATTAAGTTTTTATGTAATGCTGTGGGGCTTATATAGAACATGGGTATTTAGATGAGTATACTCTGATATTCCAATATGCCCCATAGTAACAGTAAAATATTGTGCCATAACAAAAAAAGGAGCAGTTTTAAAATGAGAGTACAGACAAAAACCATGTATAACAGTACAAGCAGTATATCCGAGGCAATAAAGAAGAATAAAGGTTTCCGTATATTAACTATTTATGATTGTCTGAAGAATGGGACAGGGGTAAATAAACTGGAGGTATCTGATGAATTTGGGGTGTCAAAAAGGACAATCCAGCGGGACATAGATGATATACGTGCATATTTGGCAGAACAAAGAATAACAGGTGCAGGCAGTTTTATAATTATTTTTGATAAGAAAAGCAACTGTTTTTATTTAGAAAAGGAAAAACTAATATTTGAGTAATAAAAATAAGCTTTCTTCTGCCTATACGGAAGGTTTTAAAAATATACCCCAAAATATTAGATTAGCCTGTTAGCTGTATTTTTTCATTGTAAATAAAAAATAAGCAGCTCTAAAATATATTGTCTAAGAAAAATTAAAAATTTATTGTAATATTAATTAATTCATGTTATAATTGTGTAAAGGAGTGAAAAATACTTATATAGATATAATATATTATTACAGTCTGGTATTCCATCCAGACAGTTTTTATAGTTTATTTTGTTATTATAAAAAAGATTTGATAAATAATTAAGATATAATTTGGTTAATATCACCAAAATATAGTAATATTTACAAATGAATTTTCGTTTTAGCATATATTCACAATGTAAGTATGACTGCTATGAAAATATAGATAATGATAAAATTCAATGGAGGTATATTTATGAGCGCAAATAGAAATAAATTTGAAAATTCAATTAATAAAGTGGTCATTTCAGAAATAATAAATGTAGATGGTACGTATAGTTTTTCTATGAAAAAGAATAAGGATATTTCTCATAGTTCTGATGAAACAGGTATTAATGTAACAGGAAATGCAGACGGAACATATAGATTTAAGAATATTAAACAGTCTACACATTCAAACAACCATAATTATTCTGGAGCCGCCGCTGCTGGCATTACTTATAGTAATATCAGCAATGCAAGTTCCATGTATTTCGATGATAAAATATTAACACCAAGAGGACATGGATTTGCAGCAGAGCATGCTAATCATCTGGCAGATTTATACCAAGGAAAAAATGCAAAAATTGTAGGGGATGACAATGTTAAAAACGGAGCAGATCGGATTGTTAATGGTGTGAACATCCAATCAAAATACTGTTCTAGCGGATCTAAATGTATACAAGAATGTTTTAAAGATGGACATTTCCGCTATTGGAATGCAGATGGAACACCAATGCAAATCGAAGTTCCATCTGATATGTATGAATCTGCACTTCAAGCAATGAAAAACCGAATACAAAGAGGAGAAATACAAGGCATTTCTGATCCAGCAGAAGCTAAAAATATTATTAGAAAAGGTCATTTTAAATATAACCAGGTTAAAAATATTGCAAAAGCAGGAACCGTAGAATCTATTAGATATGATGCTGCATCGGGAGCAATTATTGCAAGAAATACATTTGGTATTACAGCCGTTTTAACATTTGCAACATCTGTGTGGAACGGTGCAGATATAGACATTGCATTAAAATCAGCTATTGAACAAGGGATTCAAGTCAGTGGAACTACATTTATTGCGGCAGTTTTGGCAGGACAACTTAGCAAAGCAGGATTGAACAATGCTTTAGTAGGAAGTTCGGAAGCAATTGTAAATGCATTAGGACCAAAAGCGTCTGCTGTACTCGCAAATATATTTCGAAGTGGCAGCAATATATATGGTGCTGCGGCTATGAAATCTGCTGCAAAAATGTTACGTGGAAATATGATCACTGGAATCGCATCCTTTGCAATTTTATCAATTGGGGATGTTGGAAATATTTTTCAAGGACGAATTTCGGGAGAACAGTTATTTAAAAATATGGCTAAGACTGCTTCAACCATAGTGGGTGGTAGTGCAGGATGGGCAGCAGGTGCAGTAGCAGGCGCAGCTCTTGGTTCCGTGGTTCCTATAATTGGAACAGCAGCTGGAGGACTTATAGGTGGTCTGGTTGGTTCATTTGGAGGAGGTGCCCTTGCTTCTGAGGCCAGTAGTTGTGTTTTGGATGAATTTATTGAAGATGATGCAAACAAAATGATAAAGATTATACAGGAAGTTTTTACAAAATTAGCAAAAGATTATCTTATATCAGAAAAAGAAGCGAAAAAAATTGTTGATCAATTGGCAGATAAGCTAACTGGTAGTCTATTAAAAGATATGTATGCCAGTGATAACCGCCAAACATTTGCAAACAACTTATTAATTGATTATTTTGAAAAAACATCAAAAACCCGTTCACATATAAAACTCCCTAATGCTGAGCAAATGAAAAAGAGCCTTAGAATGTATTTGGAAGATATTGCATAAAAAATATTATATCCGGAGGTCAAAAAGATTAGACAACAATAATGGTAATATAAAGCCACTACATACTTGGATGAATACAACGAGGAAATAGAACAGTTAACAAATAAAACGCAACTTACAGAATAAAAAAATGAGTTTTTAAAGCAGTTATTAAAAAGGATGGTAACCGCCTGAATTGTGAATGTTGAAAGATAAGATGTAAGACAGAGTACTAAATTTCCAAATCTTACAGTTTATTTTTTCCATTAAAATTTTACTAACTATTTACAGAATAGACTGTATAAAAAACTTAAAATTTTGGAATAAAAGTTTAATATGCCATACAAAGACCGCTTTGAAGAAGGGGAATTTCGTAAAAGAATATAATTTATATATTGTGGGAAGTTGCAAAAAATTAAATTTAAGTATTATAGGTATTCCATTGAAGCGATATTGGACAGGTTTCCAACAGCTAAAATATTGGCAGAAGAAGATGGAGTTTATATGATATCTGCTGAGGTATTTGGAAAAGGAATAGAAGGATGGATAAGAGGACAAGGGGGAGAATGTGGAAGTGATTGATATTTAAATTCATTTTTTGAAAGGAATAATTAATATGTTTACTTTATTTGAAAAATATCTTTCAAGTGGTATGTTTTATGAAGCATTGATGATTGGACAAAATCTTTTTAATAAAAATAATAGTAATAAGGAAATTTTTGGAAAATATTTTGATTTATTAATATCATTTGCAGCAGATTCTGAAAAAACAATTGATGAAAGAAATGCATTTCTAAGCCAGGCAGTAACAGTTCTTGATTTTTTTTGCGAAAATGTGGAACTTAATGAAAATATCATAGAATATATATCAAATAAAAGGTATGAATTAAATAATGAATCAGATAACATTAAAGCCAAAGAATACGAACTGCAAAAAAACTTTTTAAAGAAGAAAATAGAATATCACGATAATACTCTGGCTATTATAGAAAAATTAATATTAAAACTTGAATCTGTTGAGAAAACAACTGAATTTGAAAAAGTAATAAATCAGATAGGAAAAGTAGATACGACATTTGAAAAAGAGTACTTCACTGAAAGGCAACAAGAGAGATATACTGTTCTAACTAAGAAATGTTCTGAAATTGTAGATAAAAAAACACATGAATTTGAACATAACAAAAATGTAGACTATAATCTCAAAGCTATAGAGGCATATGAAAAGATATTTGTATTGTTTAAAGATAATATAATCCCTGATGACCATATGGATATTATTAAAGGACTTTTTGCCTTTGATACATCAAAACTTTTTAATGAAACATTAGTATATTATAATTATGTGTATTCCTATGTGTTAAATAAGCTAGATGATAACGGAAAATTTTTATTAACCAGATGTGCTATTATAAGTGAAAAACGGAGATGATGAAATGTTTTCAGAAATAAAGAAAAATAAAAGTCTTACATTTCATGAAATTTGTAATCCAACGATTTATTCTGCCACAAAAAGTAATAATGTGGCTAACAGTCCAATAGTTATTTTTCCTTTGGCACAAACAGTTGTAGGGGCTGGGATAGTTACAACTATATTTGATAATGAGTGTAATAGATATATTAGTATTTTGGCTGAGGAACGTATACAACTTAATAATAAAGTTATGGAATCGCTTAAAATAAACCCTATGTATAATGATGCAAGAAGTAAAGGTGTGAAGTTGGCTTGGAAATATGAAAAAGCTGATATAACAATGGGTGGAAGAGGTTCTGCAGATTGGAACCATTCTGAATGTCAAGAAATTTTAAAAATGGGTAAAGTACAACAAAAAATTGTTAATGGAAACTGGGAAGGACCTGAAGGACATCATCAAAAGAATGTGGCTGATTATCCAAAAGAACAGGCAAATCCAGACAATATCAAGTTTTATAAAAACAAAGAAGCTCATCTGGACAAAGGTCATAAAGGCAGCTTTAGAAATTCTACAAATGATGAATTCATTGATAAAAACAAAATGCTTAAAAGAACTAATGCAAAAAGGGTAATGATGAATGAATTAATGTCAGCAGGTATTTCTGCTGTTGTTGGATTTGGTACTGGTTTTACTCTGGGTTTTGTGATAGAGCTTGCAAGAGTAGGAATATCTTCTGGAAATATTTCTAATGTATTTCTTAATTCAAGCAAAACTGGATTTGAGATGGGAGCTTTGTCCCTTGGAACATATTGTACTGGAAGGGTTATGTCATATGCTATGCATAACATTGGTATTGATATATTGACAAAAACAGGGGCATTGATAAGTATGACTGCTGTTGGAATAATGTCAATAGCGGTTATTTTTACATATCAATGTGTTAAACTTCAAATTTATGGAGAATTGAATCAAGAATCATTCTTGCAGATAGGCAGACAGGCAGCTTTTTCTTTGTCAATATTGGCAGTTTCAATAGCCGCACAAGGAATATTTGGGGGACCAGCAGGAGTTATAACATCTACAAGTTTAGGTTTATTATTATTGGGAAAAAATATAGCAGAATTAGTACATAATCGGGAAATAGAAAAAAAACTTCATTCTTATATGATAGAACAGTACAAGCTCATTGTATTGGATGGGTAATAATTAAAAGCTGGTAAACAGTTATAATAAATATTTAAATATAACTATAAATGATACTAGGAGGGGATAAATATGTGGAATTATATATTGACATTTGCGGGGGGAGCTGCTACTGGAGTAATTATTTACAAAATAATTATAGGAGTAAATAATAATAAGAATAAAGATAAATCAAAAATTCTTGAAGAGTGTTTTGGTAAACCAATGTGGTTAACTAATTTTACTATTGATGAGGCAAAGGAATGGATAACAGTACGTAAGCAACATCTGGAAAATGGTGCTAAAGCTGTAATTATGAAAATAAATGATAATACACTAAAAAGTCTGGGAAAAGAACTTAATATTGGTTTCGAATTAGAGAATATGATGATTGTAGCCATTGTCAATACACAGTCAAGCTATATTATTGATTCAGTACTCATTAAATATGAAACATTGGACCAAAATCTTGAAAAAACACTTGCTAAAGGAAATGGTGTTTTAGTGGTAGAAAGGTGAGAAAAGGTGAAAATATGATTTTTGATTTTATAACAGATGTAGTAGAACTAGCAGTTGCGGGAATAGCAGCAACAGCATTAACTGCAGTAGCTGCACCATTATTAATTGCAGCTGCTGTTATAGATGTAGCAGGTAAAATAATAGATAAATTCAGCATTCGACAAGAAATGAAGTCTAAAAATATTGATAATGTAATTATTCAATCAATAAATAAGTCTAAGAATACTATTAAATTTGAAGATTTAGATAATAATATTACTTATGAAATGAAGGGTGATGGTATATCAGATGATCTTTATGAGAAAATGAAAATTACAATTTAGTGAAAGGACAGTTGATATGGATATAAATAACAGAGATGGTAATAACATATTGAATAACTTATTTATCAATAAGTTTGACTATAATACATCTAATATTAGAAGTGGAATAGTTAAAAAAGCTGGGAAGTTTTTGAATTCACTTGCTGAAGGTATCGCAGAGATTAAATATGAAGAAAGTTTTAAAGATGTAGTGACATTAAAAGAGTGTGTTGATTTTTGTGTGAGAAATAAATGTCAATATCCTAACATATGTGGATTTGTTATATCAGTTCAAAAGAATTTTGACCCACGTAATGAGAATGATGCACTGATTATTGTACAAGGCTTACTTGATGAACAAAGAAATCCAGTTTCTGTTGATGGAATTAACGCTATTAGCCAGGTTATTCATACTAAGACAATTGACATGGATTTCATAAGCTTTCTTGATGGTACTAATAAAAAGATTTATATGATTAATGAATAACTAATATTAGGAGGATTATTAATTATGTTTGGACTTATAGCAGGAATTGTTACGTTAATTGCCGCAGGAATTTTTGTAGTTAATGTAATAAAAATGACTATGGCATGGCTTAAAAGTAAAATTCATAAAGCGTTTACAAATAAAAATGCGGGTAAGGTTTTGGTAGCAGATATATCTAAGATTGCTAATGAGTGTAAGAATAAAAAATCTTGGGATGAACTAGATAAAATGAAAAATGAAGGATATACACATGTAATGGCAAGTGTTAATGATAATAATACTGATGTTATTGATATAGAATTAGTCAAAGATACTAACACCTCTATTGATAAAGAGGTTGAACAGCTTCTTGGCAGAGAAGGTATGGTAGTAATTGAAAGGTAATTATAGATAAGTTTGCATTATAAGAGAAAAGTGAGGAAAGTGAAAATGAATATTTATATAGATTTACCACAGGCATTGATAAATGATGTAAAACACAATGGATTGTCAAAATTTATAGAAAATTTTAATAACAATATGCGTAAGTATTATGGTGAGGATATTAATATTAGCATTAATTTCATTAATAATGTTAAGGCAGTGGTTTATATAATGGGGGAGCCATCATTTTCTGGATGTGAAGAAAATATTAATAATGATATTAGGAGTATATTATCAGGACAATTCAATACCTTAAATAAATCTAATATTGATATTAAATTAGGTTATGCAAGATTGAATCCTAATTTTAGACTTGATAAAAAACAGCAAACTAATAATTCACTAAAACAATTTCAAGAAAATGTTACAATGAAGCCAAAGGTCACTAGTGATGAATTTGATTATGATAAGTTGTCACATAACTATAATGCAGAACATCCTAGATATTCTTTTGAACAGGTGATACTTCCTGAAAAGACACAGACTAAAATCGAAGAAGCTATAGGGATTATTGAAGTTGAGGAAAAAGTTTTTGATGAATGGGGTCTGCGTTCTATTATCCCTTATGCAACATCTGCACTCAGCTTTTATGGACCTCCTGGAACAGGCAAATCAATGGCGGCTGAAGCGGTTGCACATAAGCTTGGCAAAAAAATCCTGAGTGCTACATATGCTGATATTGAAAGTAAATTTCATGGTGAAGGTCCTAAGATGGTAAAGGCGATTTTTAAAGCTGCCGAACGTGAAAATGCAGTTCTTTTTTTAGATGAATCAGACTCATTGTTATCAAAAAGGCTTACAAATGTATCAGATGCTTCTGCACAAGCAATTAACTCTATGAGAAGCCAGCTTCTCATTAGTCTTGAGCATTTTAAGGGCATTGTTATATTTGCGACAAATCTCGTAGTTAATTATGACAAAGCTTTTCTATCACGATTAATTAACATTGAATTTACAATGCCAGATAATGTAGCACGTACTGAAATTTGGAACAAACATTTAAAAGGCACTAATATTCATATTCCGTTAAGTGATGATGTT
The DNA here is from genome assembly GCA_948794795.1 of uncultured Lachnospiraceae bacterium. Classification (GTDB taxonomy): domain Bacteria; phylum Bacillota; class Clostridia; order Lachnospirales; family Lachnospiraceae; genus Butyribacter. Next base: position 15,466 of record CAQGLR010000022.1, read on the forward strand.
AATGTTACAGAGCTTGCTAGGAAATATGAATTTTGTGGACGTGAGATTAAAAATGCTGTTAAAAATGCTTGTATCGCTGTTGCTCTTCAAAAGCATAATTTAGTAACACAAAATGATTTTATAAAAGCTTGTGAAATCACTAAAGAAGAATCTGAAAAAGCTGTTAATGCAAAAGATTATACAAAGTTTCAGACACCAGTATTAGATGCTAAACAAAAAGATGATTTAAAAATGATTTTGCAAAAGAAAATAGATTCTTCTAATAATTCCATAACGGTTTGAAAGGAGTATGTTTGTAGGTACAAATAAAGTTACTTTAACTGGTCTAGAATCATTATATAAAGCATCAAATTAAAAAAACAGTTTATAAAGATGCTTTATTGGTAATAACTTTTTATTTATTAATATTAGTTGAGTATCTTGAGAGGGCATATGAAAACAGGACTAAATGATATTTTTTATATGAAATTTCATTTAGTCCTATTTTTTATTAATATTTTATTTCATTATAACTTGGATTTATATTATTTTTACCATATAAATTATCCCATTTCACTATAATTATTATTTTTTACATTAAATATTAATGGATATCTATCATTATAATATGAATAATTAGAATTAAAATATTTTTTAATTTTACCACTGCATTCTTATTTTTAAAATCATTATCTATTGAACTAATTTTATCTGCAAATTAATAGTATACATAATTATGAATATCCAGCTCGTTTGAAAATGAAAACTCCCAGTAACTTTTTGTAATCAAACATTACTTTTTTCTTTCTTTATATTATTTTATTATACTGCACGTCAATATGATTTACAGAAACAAATGATTCATAACCTTCCAGATAGGTGTACTAATTATAGGAATGATAAATAACTGATAATCATTTAATATTATTGTTCTGGAAGAGATTTGCATTTTACATTTAGCAATCAGGACAGATGCAAATCTTTTCCTATCTCATAGCCCCATTTTAGGACGAATACAATAGAATTGATTGCTAACATGTATAATCCCAGCCCAAATAGAACCCCGGTTAAATATCTTCGGATATTATTGCTCTCATAACTGCTCAAAAACTGGATAAGGCCATCCAAAACAAGAGGTAATAACAGTAGTAAACAAGTAAATATTGGAAACAGATAAAATACGCCTGTCACAATCCCAGCCAAAATGCCGGACAATTCTCCTGTGCATCTGGCACAAACAGGAAATTGTTTTTCCTTCCAATGAAAAGAACGGTCGCTTCGGCAATGACATCCGAAAAAAACTGGTAGCCATTTATATATAAATTTTCCCATCAATCATACCATAAAACTAGCTGCCATTCCAAAAACAAATAACAGAACATAAAACAATACTATTACAACGACTGAAATCAACGCTCCGATTCCTGCCTTCTTTGCTGTATCTGGCTTTTGATCTTTCCAGACAAGGAACAGAATTAATCCCACAAGCGGAATGCAACACCCTAAAACTGCCCATCCTATACTCCCACTGTCAGTAACATCCTGTACTTTTCCCTGAGCCATTCCACAGTGTGGGCAGATAACAGCCGCATTATCAATTTCTTTTCCACAATTTCCACAATATTTCATAATTTTTAAACTCCTCTCTCTTTTGCAATCAAAAAATATGTACACCAAACTAAGACATACTTCTTGCCAAATAAATTAAATTGTACTAAAACTAATAACTAACATTTATTATTATTTCTATAATAAGTGTGAAGCCTCTATCTGAAAATTTACCATTTGCTCCTGTAAATAATATTAATGTGCAGTATAATTACATTGTTGTAATGTATCAATTAAATAATATATTGGTATTAATTTTTTCTTTTAGTCATCTAAAAATATTTACAAAATATATTAACTTCTTTTTTTTGAAATTGGATATAAAATACAACAAATTAACCTTATTGATAATATATAATCTATTTTCATTTTATGTATTTTTAACAGTTTTTAATATTTAATATTCCATACCCCATAAATATCTTATTTGCATGTGTGATTTTTCCTATTGTTAAATAAACTAATACAATTTATATGATTGCTAAAAACATAAATATTTCCTACTTTGATTTTCATTTATGTCATATTCCAGACAATTAAATAATATCATTTTACAATGACATATATTGTCCTTTTGCTAAAAAATATAATAAATTTTTAAGAATAATAATCCAAACGGGAGTGTGCTGCTGGTGGTAGATATTTGGAATTGCTATAGCCAGGATATTTATGTATTTAAAAAATGGGGGAATTTAAAATTGCAAAAAACTGTAGAAATTAATATTGGTTATTAATATATAATATACAAGTTTTTCATTGTTTTTTCTTTATTTGTCTTATTAACCGTCAGGATAATAGTTATAAAAAGGAAGTATTCATTGTACCAAGAAGAGGTGAAAATATTTATAAAAGAAAAGATGGACGCTGGGAGGGGCATTATATTAAATGTATTAATGGTACATCTTTTCCCTTAACAGGCCACTCATTAATTTTGTGACCTGTTTTTTGGTATGATAGGTATGTTAGTGGGGGTTCTCAGGCGGATTCATAAGCTGTATTAACAACGTTTAACATTTAACCCATTTAGGTTTATGTCCAAAATTACCACCAGTTGGATTTTTAGGACATCGGCCAGACATTACTGGATTATGTCCAGGATAATTACCATCAGTATTAGTACTTGATCTCCCTATGCTTCCACATAATGTGCATTTTGGTTTCCATTTAATTGACATAAATAACTTCCTCCTTTCTTTTTTATATACGCCTGGATTCTCCAACTTATATTTTTCAAGGCTTTCAAAATTTGATCTATAGAATTTCCTCACTTTTTACGAAAAATATGAATTCCAAACCACTATTTTCTGATAAAAGAATCCAAGGTGCAATTTTTTTATTAAGGCTTTTACATCTTTTTACCATAATTAGGACAAAGTCAGGTATCGTCTGATACCTATTTGTTACATTTTTTGAAAAATATATTTTACATCTTCTTTGATAAAATATTGATTAATCTAACACAAATATGTTGATGTACAAATATCTTGTCAATCCTAAATATCAAAGATACTCCGTATAATTGCAACTGGTATTAAAGCCCATCCAAATATGAACCCCCAAATCAATCTCTCAAAGAAAAGCTCACCTATTCCATACCCCATAAATATCTTATTTGCATGTGTCGTTTTTCCTGTTGACCAATAGCCTAATACAATGTATATTACTGCTAAAACCATAAACATTTCCTCCCTTGATTTTAGTTTATGTCATATTTCAGCCAATTAAATATTATCATTTTACAGTGACATATAATGTCATTTTGTTGAAAAATAAATACAAATTTTAAATAGATGTGGGTTTCTATAGTTACAGAGGTATTTAGAATTTGTTGGTATGGGTGCTCTGGCTGGATTTCAACTGCTTATGTTATTATCACACTAATTACGCTAACTGTTTATATTATTATAATTTTTTTAAGCTTATTTTTGGATTTCAATAAATTATTTAATACATCAGAGAATATTAAACCTGTATTCTTTATACTTCTGACAGTTTAATTATTACGCGTTTGTATGGTGCGTCATTGGTTACACCTTACAATACTGTTTATAAGGTATATGGGTTAGCCAATTCAATTTTTTCAACTATGCTATCATCCTTTCTAAATGGTATAGGTGATGTTAATGTTCAAATGTATGCCAATGTGATTGCAGTGGTAATAAACATTCCAGTGTCAGTATTCTTAGCAGTTACATGTAATCTTAAAACTGCTGGTATTTGTTTAGGTACAGTAGTTTCATTGTTTATTAATATTATACTGGCAATACAGATTAGACGGATTTTTAAGAGGCTTAAAAATAATAAGTAAACAAATGATTTACTCTATTTTAAAGAAATATAAAAACTTATTACAAACATATTAGTCTTATACAACCAGGTTTATTGTATGGTGAAACTATTACCAGAGGTATAAGCGTTTAACCGGATGCTCAGGGGAGGTTGCGTTTGTGGCTAAAGGATTTAATTAAAGTCTAAATATGAGAAGAGAAAAAAGTAAAAGCTGTTCTATAATATAACATTAATTCTAAACATAAAAACAGGACTAAATAGCATTTTTATTAATTGTTATTTAGTCATGCTTTTTTAGTTCTGCACATGTTTCATCTATTCATCTGTTTTATTATATATTTCTGTAGTTATATCTAATTATACAAATTGAAATTCTGGTATATATAAAATTTATAGTTATAAAACATTGTAAAAATAACTTAAATTTATTTCGTAGAGTGCCATAGTCTGCGAAAGCATTTTAATAGCAAAATCTTTACTATTAACAGTAACACTATACACCTTGCCGCATAATTTGTCAATATATTGCAAAAAACTGTAAAAAATCATGTTGGTTATTAATATATAATATATAAGTTTTCCATTATTTTTTCTTTATCTGTCTTATTAACCGTCAGGATAATAGTCATAAAAGGGAGGTATTACTTATGCCAAGAAGAGGTGAAAATATTTATAAAAGAAAAGATGGGCGCTGGGAGGGGCGTTATATTAAAGGACATATTAATAAGAAAATAAAATATGGTTATGTTTATGCCAGGACATATAAAGAAGTTAAAGAAAAATTGTGTAAAATTTCTAATATTATTCCAGATAAAGAAATTCCAGCTTTACCAGCATTAAAATTACAATCATGTACAACTTTTGAAACGGTTGCCTTATCATGGCTTAGTTCATTAAAACCACAATTAAAAGAGTCAAGTATTGTTAAGTATACCAATGTACTGGCAGTTAATCTCTTTCCTTACTTTGGAAGTTGTAATATTGAATCTGTTACAAGGGAAGATGTTATCAGTTTTAGTAATAAATTGCTGTTTTCTGGTGGGAAAAAGGGTACAGGTCTGTCACCTAAGACTGTAAACAGTATTATTTCAGTGTTAAAAGGTATATTTATTTATGCATCCCAGCATGAAAAACTTGCTGTCGCTGATATAAGCAGGATTTCTATTAAGCAGCCACAGAAAGCAATGCGTATTTTAAGTATTGCAGAACAGCAAAAACTTAGTATGTTTTTATGTGATAATTTAACACTAATAAACCTGGGGATATTAGTATGTTTATATACTGGAATACGTATTGGTGAAATATGTGCATTAAAATGGCAGGATATTTCATTTGATGAAAAATATTTATATGTGGATAAAACAATGCAAAGAATACAAAACCAAGGAAACAGTATAAACAAAACATCAATTCTTATTTCAGAACCAAAAAGCGGATGTTCAATTAGAAGGATTCCGTTGCCAGATAATATTTTCAAACTGGTTCTTTCTGCCAGGTGTCCAGGCAATACGTATTTTCTTACAGGACAAGCTGGTACATTTGTAGAACCGAGGTCATTACAAAACCATTTTAAATCAGCTATCAGGGCATGTAATATTAAAGATGCTAATTTCCATGCATTGCGCCATACATTTGCAACACGTTGTATTGAATTAGGATTTGATGTAAAAAGCCTGAGTGAAATACTGGGACATGCCAGTGTAAATATAACATTAAACCGTTATGTGCATCCATCAATGGAACTGAAACAGAAAAACATGAATATGTTATCAGAATTATTAACCGTCAAATAGCCCGTCAATAATATAGTATTTTCTTATTTTTAAAGAGAAAAATATATTATTTTCGCAGATTATGGCACTCTGCGAAAAATTATACCATATAGTGCCTGGTATTAATTATATAATAATACATATGTTATATATTCTATGATATTTATTACAATAATATAGAATATTAGTATTATATTTATTCCCATATCTAATAAAATATTACAAAAAACAAGGGAAAACAGATAATACAATAATTATATTGTAATTGGCAATAAGATTAAAGAGGGGAGAATTTTCAATGAGAATAGGAAAACGTATTATTTCTATAATTATGGTTGCATGCATTATAGTCACAACAGTATCCATGGATATCCCATTAGCAGCATATGCAGCAGAAACAGGGAAGCCAGAAGAACTTATAGCTCCAAATGGGGCTATGGCTTTATCAGGGGATGAAAATAACATTTCTATTTCTGGAGTAACAATAGCCAGTACATATTATAGTGCATATGGGGATTATCCAAAGCATCCTATGTATATAGAATATACAACAACAGATACATTAACCGATGAACAGCGTAGTTATGTGAAACTGGAAGTTACTAAGGAAGACGGCATAACATATGTATGTACACAGGCAAGTGAGATAAGCCATAATAGTTTTTCTATTATAGATTGTATTAATGTTGAAAATGGTAATACTTATAATCTTATATTTACAATTACATATAATAAACCTGGCGAAGAGAAAGAACTCTGGGCTGGAACCAGGACAGTATCTTTTGAAGAGAAAAAAGAATGGGCTTCATGTAATTATTTTCCAACAGGAAAAGAATATGGTGGTTGTGAATTATATATTCCAAAAGATAAAATTACTAGTTCTTATATAGCAGAAGTGGATGAAGTTTACCTGTTTGATAAAGATGGAAATATAGCAGCAAAAAGTATACATACTATGCAGTTATCAGAAATAAATTATGTTGCTGGCTCAGAAGACCCAAGATACAGGGGTGTTTTTTCAAATACACCAACATTTATTGAAGATATGGATATGTATAGGGGTATTTGTTCTTTTTACAATACAAGGAAATTAGAAGAAGATGAGAAATTATATGTTGGATACAGCCTTGATGGAACAATATATAAACTGGAAGATATAGTACTTACTGTGACAAGCAAGCCATGTATTACATCAATTTCATATTTTCCAGAAGATTTTTATGGAAATACTTATGATTATATTGGAACAAGTGATATATATGCAGGAGCAGATAATGCCAGTGTTATAGATTTATCAGCTTATAACACTGATTTTAGTAAACTTTCATTTGAATTACAGGATAAAAATACAAAAGAAACAGCAGGTATATCTAAAGACTATGTGCAGTTAAGCAGGGATTATGCATTGTATAATATACAATGGAAAGATGGACAACAGCCAAAAGGATTGTCTTCATATAATGTGATATATAAATATAATGGAAGCGGGACAGGTTTTGTTACTGAAAGAAGGGCACTTTATTGTTATACCAGTGATAAATCTGAAAATATAATATGGAATCCTATGGAAGATTCAATCGAATATTATAATAAGGATATTCCCTCTGGTTCTTTAGTTTCTTACGAAGTTAAGAATAGTAATAGTGCTACAGCAGTTACTTATGTATCAGGAGAATGCACTGTAAATAACAGCCATCTTATAACTGTACCATTACAAGAAATATCTGCAGCCATTGGAACCTGTTACCTGACAGTTATATATACAGATAATGAAGGTAATGTAAAAACAGCAGAGCCAAGGTCTTTATGGGTTGATACTGCCAAAATGGAAGCATTTATTTATAGCTGTTATCTTACAAAACAAACTTACTTTTCTGGAAATGGAGATATAGAGTTTTCTATAGCAATACATTGTAAAGATAAAAGCAAACTTCCAGATAAATGTATTGCATCTGTTAATTCTGATAGTGTTAGTGGAAGTAAAATAGCTGAAACAGAATTAATATTGGAAAATGAAAATGGCAGACTGGTATATAAAGGAACTTGTACAGGGTTAGATGCAGGAAGATATAATTTATCATTGACACCTGATGGAAAAAATCATTTCTCTTTTATGTTTTTTGTTTTGGATAGTAACAGGCTGTACTTAAATTACCAAAGTAATAACTTAGATTTTGGAAAAATATCAATATATTTTGATTCGGCAGAAACAGCAGAATGGTACTGTGGTGAAGATAATTCTAAAATCCAGGATAGCCTGAAAGTAAAAATTCTGGATGTACATGAAAATGAAATAGGAATCTATACACAGAAAGATTTTATTATTACAGGTAAAAGTTTTTACAGGGATATACAATTTACAGAAAATGTAATAAAACAACTTTCAGGTATTAATTATTGTTATGTGTATCTTTATTACGGAGATGGAAGTGAAGAAGATACAATTGCACTTTGCTTATTTGACCCTGGCAGTAATTACAATAATGATTTTTATGATAAAGAATTATTATATATAAATGGAGTTTATGTAAGTGGGGATAACGATAATTGGTCAAGGTTTAGAATTTCAGGCGGTAATATTTGGACAGACTGGGGGATTATGGGAGAACAGCATTATTTATATGGAAAGTGTAATTCCATATCTGGGATAGAAAGTGCATTCCCGGCTGTAATAACAATAACAGACTGGTACAGTATGGAAGTAATAAAAAAAATTACTATAAATGAACCAGGACATATTTTTACAGAATCTGAACTGGAAGGTTTATCACCAACAAAACTGTATGATTGTTATTTATCGGGAGCAGATGGTTCTGCAGATGAATACCTTTGTTATCTTGGAGAATATGATATAGTGCCAGATGATAAAGAAGAGGAAAACAACCCTGGTACAGGGGATAAAAATGAAGAAGATAATAACGACGGTGAAGATAATAAGACAGATGAAGAAGATAAGACAGATGGTGATAAATCAGATACAGATAATGAAGATAAGACAGACAATGAAGACAAAACAGATGAAGATACTGGAAATAATAATCCAGAAATTCCAGAAACCGAACCAACTAAAACACCAAATACCTGGTATGGATGGGTTGGTACTCCAGAAGGAAGTTCTTCTGCAGGACCAACAATAAAACCAGAAGAAACACCACAGCCATCACAGACACCAGAACCTAGTCCTTCACCAGTACCAACCACAAAAGCAACAATAAAGCCAGAGGTTACTGTTACACCAAAGAATACAGCAGAACCAATGCCAACTGTACAGCCAGAAGCAAGTGCTCCGCCACTGGATAACAAAGAACCAGATAAGACAGACAATTCAAAATGGAACACTGTAAATTCTATAAATAAATGGGAACTGTCATTAAAAAAGAAAAAGCTTAAATTAAAAAAAGGACAGAAAGCAAAAATAAGGATTACTTCAGAATTAAATACAAAAGTAGTATACAAATCTTTAAAACCGTCGGTTGCAACTGTTAATAAAAATGGTATTGTTACTGCGAAAAAAGCTGGAAAAGCAGTTATTACAGTAAAAGCGAATGGAAAAGTATGCAAAGTAACTGTAACAGTTACCATAAAAGAAGCAGTAAAGGAAAATATTAAAATTCCAGCAGGTGCTTCTGTAGTTAAACTAAATAAAGATTTTAAACTTGCTAAAACAAAAGCAACTATTAAAAAGGGTAAAAAACTGGTAATACAAAAAGCAGCTGGAATTTCGGGAAAAGTAACATTTACATCACTAGATAAAAAAATTGCAAGTGTTTCAGTTAACGGGGTAATTAAAGCAAAGAAAAAAGGCAAAACAACAATTCTTATAAAGAAAGGCAATAAGACAATAAAACTCAAAATTACAGTAAAGAAGTAAAAGATAATGCAAGAGGGGGATATTTTTATGAGATTAAAAAAACAAATTATTTCTGTAATTATAGCATCTTGTATGGTAATTACTGCATTGCCAGCAGATATGCCATATAAAACAATGGCAGCAGAAATAGAAGAAACTACTTTACCAGGAGATGAGGGAGAAGATATAACAGAGCCTGTACCAGCAGATAATGGAATTGCAACAGTAATAAATGAAGAAAAGACCAGCCAGGTAATTTCAAATGTAATTACTGCGGATACCTATTATAGCCTTGATGGGAAATTTCCTATGTATGTGGAATATTTTGTAGAAAGTGGAAGCATAACAAATGAAGAAAGAGAAAAACTTAACCTTGAAGTTACAAAGGAAGACGGGTCATTAATTGCTAATGTTACAAGTAACAGTGATAATAATTATTTTACAATACCAGAATGTAATGGAATTGTAAATGGAAATAGTTATAACCTTACATTTACAATTATGGATACTTCATTTGGTGGAAGTGATGTAATATGGACAGAGACAAGGGAAGTATTATTTAAAGATAAAAATGTATGGGCTTCATGTGAATACCTTCCAACAGGTGGAACATCATATAATATTAATTTATATGATTTAGACAATATATCTTTAGATGGTAATGTAGATGCAGTTTGTTTAATTGATAAAGATGGACAAGTAGTGGCAAGAACTAACCAAAGTTATTTTGATAGAGTTGAAACAACAAGCTTTACATATGATAAAAGGTATGAAAAGATTTTTTCAAATACATTTGCAGGTTTGAAAAGTAATATAAATATGCTTTTATCAACATGTACAGTATACCGTACAAGAAAGTTAGAAGCAGGAGAAAAATTATATATAGGTTATCAAAGTAATGGGGAAATTACGAAACCAGAAGATATAATATTTACTGTAACAGACCAGCCATATATATCTTCAGCTAATTTTTATTTATATAATAACCCTTATACGTCAGAAACTTTCTTCAAAATTTATCCGGGAATGGAAAATGCAGATGTTATACAAGTAGAAGGATATAATATTGATTTTAATAAGTTATCTTTTGAGATACAAGACAGGGGAACTAATGAAGTAGTTGGATATTCTACAAATTATAATAAATTAATATTTGGTTATGGTTATTATTGTATGCAATGGAAAGAAGAAAAGAAAAGTAATAGAGATGCTTCATATAATATAGTATATAATTATAATGATAGTGAAACAGGTTTTATTATTGAAGATAAGCAAATAACTTATTTTTCTCATAATGATAGAAATAATGGTCTTATATGGAATTTAAAAACAGAGTCAATGGAATACTATAATGCAGAAATACCAGTGGGTTCAGTTATATCATATGAAGTTAAAGACAACATTGGAAGTTCTTCTATAGTTTATGCTTCTGGAAATGATATACCAGTAAGTAAAGACCATCTGGTAACAATACAATTAAAAGGTTTAGAGAAAGGATACTATTATTTAATTGTTAAATACAAAGATGTTGATGGTAATGAAAAAATTGCAAGTAATGGTATAAGTATTGATGAAACTGGACTGGTATATAATTATTATCTTTCTAAACAACAATATCTATCAGATACTAAAGAGTTTGAGTTTAATGCTAGTTTATCCTGTAATAATGCCAGTATACTTGAACCTTCTTGTACTGCTGATATTTATAATGAAATCTCTAATAGTAAAGAGGGAACCATAGAATTAGTTCTTAAGAATGACAATGGCAAATTATCATATATTGGAAATTATAATAATGTATTGGATATAGGAAAATATTCTTTATCTTTTAAACCATATGGGAATATTAAATATTATTATTATTTTTGGGTTGAAGATAAAGACAGGTTAAGTATATGTAACCAAATTAATAATTCAAATCTAGGAACAGTAACAATATATTTTGGTTCAAAAGAAATTGCGGATTGGTATTGTGGAGATGATAATTCTAAACTTCAGGATAAACTGAAAATTAAAGCTTTTGATATACAAAAAAATGAAATAGGTGTATATAAATATTCAAATAGTGATTTTACTATTGAGAATAATGACTATTATACAAGAACTATTCATTTTTCAGATAAAGTAAAACAGGAACTTAATAGTTATTATTATTGTAACATATATTTTTATTATGGTGAAGGTATAGAAGAAGAAACTATTGCTATTGATGCATATAATCCAAATAGAAATTTTTATAATATTAGTTTTTCAGATTCAGGGAGATATTCAAACTGGATAGTGAATGATAATAGTATAGGGTCAATTTGGCTTGATATTTCATATAATGATAATAGACCAGAAGGATATTATCTATATTATAATTATAATCCTTCTTGTGATAGTTTTAATACAGTTTTTGGTTCTGAAAGTGTATTTCCAGCTATTGTTAAAATAACGGACTGGTATAGTTTAGAAACAATAAAAGAGATTACTGTAAATAATACAGGGCATATTTTTACAGAGTCAGAAATGGATGGTTTATCATCAGATAAGATATATAACTTTTTTGTACAAGGAGCTGATGGTTCTATATACCGATGGTGGGGATACCTGGATACATCTGCTGTAGCACCAGATAATGGTACAGATGATACAGAAAGCAGCAAACCATCTCCTACGCCATCTCCAGAACCAACTAAATCTCCATCCAGCTGGAGTGGCAATGGATGGCTTTATGTTCCAGAGATAACTGCCACACCAGAACCAACCATACTGCCAGAGGTTACTGCTACACCAGAGCCAGCCTCAACACCTGGGCCAGAACCTTCACCAGTTGTAACATTAGAACCGTCTGCCACACCAGAAATTACAGCTGCCCCAGAAACAACACCAGAGCCAGAACCAACGGTACAGCCAGAGGAAAGTACACCGCCACTAGATAATACAGACCCAGATAATACAGAAACAATAAAAGACAATATTACAAATCCAGCAGATAAATGGGAACTGTCATTAAAAAAGAAAAAGATTAAATTGAAAAAAGGCCAGAAAGCAAAGATTAAAATAATTTCAGAATTAAATACAAAAGTTGTATATAAATCTTTAAATCCATCTGTTGCCACTGTTAATAAAAATGGTATTGTTACTGCAAAGAAAAATGGAAAGGCAGTTATTACAGTAAAAGCAAATGGTAAAGTATGCAAAGTGACAGTTACGGTTAAAGGAACGGTTAAAGAAGCATCAAAAGAAACTGTTAAAGTATCAGATAATGCTTCTGTAATTAAATTAGGAAAGAATTTGAAACTTGCAAAAACAAAAGCAACTATTAAAAAGGGTAAAAAGTTAGTAATCCAAAAAGCAACTGGTATTCCAGGAAAAGTAACTTTTATATCACTGGATAAAAAAATTGCAAGTGTTTCAGCTAATGGGGTAATTAAAGCAAAGAAAAAGGGCAAGACAACAATTCTTATAAAAAAAGGTAAGAAGACAATAAAACTTAAAATAACAGTAAAAAAATAACAACAGGATATAAATATACAATTATATATTTATATTATATATCAGGGTAACTTTTAAAACCAATAGCAGGATGCCAGTAATGGCACCTGCTGGTCTTGTTATCTTTGCCATTGTAATTGTGGTATGGGGGATTGGTATGGTTTATGAGAGTGCTGTGTTATCACATGTGGGATGTGGCAGAAAGAATAATGAAGACAATTATTATTTAAATGGGATTTACAGGGAGGATGTAAATAAGGATATAACAGAATTTGCTGAATTACAAGCAAGACAGAAGATACTTGCAGGTATTTTTGATGGTGCAGGCGGTGCAGATTATGGAGAAAAGGCTTCTTTATTAGCTGCACATAGTCTGTCTGGATACCAGGAAGGGTTCAGCCTTGAAACGCTCCAAGGCAGGTATCTGCCATTTGTAAACCATATGATACATGATGAAATGGATAAAAATACATGTACAATGGGAACAACAATGGCATTGCTGCATTTAGATAATGATAATGCCAGTGTATATAACATTGGTGACAGCAGGGTTTACCTTATAAGGGATGGCAGGTTATTACAGATAACATATGACCATGTAAATATGGCAATGTGTGGTTGTAGTAATAATAATATGGCAAATACAGATAAATCCTGCTGTAAGAATATGCTTGTTAAATATCTTGGTATGAAAGATGAAAAAGAACTTAAGCCATATTATAAAGAAAATATTTCTGTCCAGGCAGGGGATGTATTTATGGTATGCAGTGATGGTTTGTACAATATGCTTTCAGAAGATGAAATAGTGCAGAAAATTGAAAAACTAAAAAAAGAGCCATCAGATGCTATTACAAAAGAACTGGTAGGTGATGCTTTACTTGCAGGGGGAAAGGACAATATTACGTGTATTATTATTAAAACTGTAGAGTTTGAATAGCATAAGCATTACAGGACATGGAGGAATGGCATGAATATAAGGGTAGTTTTAGCTGACAGGGATAAAGAATATATTGAAAACTTTAAAAAGGCAGTTGTAATAAATTACAATTCTGATATTGAATACAGTTTCTTTTCAGATGAAGAGGAATTTAAAAGACATATGTTTGAAAAGAAATGTGATGTGCTGCTTATTGATGAGAATATAGAATATAAAGATTATGATGGTATAAGGCTTGTTCTTACAGATATTAAAGGGGTAAATAATAAGAATGGGCACAAAGCAATATATAAATACCAGAAGACAGAAAATATTTACCATGCGGTTGTGGATATATATGCTGAAATGAAAGAAAAGGAAGGTATTATATTCCATAATGGAGGCAATGCTAAAATGGTTTCTTTTATATCGGCAGGTGGAGGAACAGGTAAAACTACAGTTAGCTTTGCAGTAGCAAAACTTTTTAAAAGTATGGGAAAAGAAGTTTTATATGTGCCACTTGAACAGTTTTCTGATATTAATTATACAAGACGTGGTGATGAAACACAGACTTTATCCAATCTTTTTTATGATGTAAAAAAGGGCAGCAGTACACTTAGCCTTAAGATAAAAAACATTATAAGAAGAGGTGCAGATGACCTTCTTTTTCTAAGACCTATGGATAACCCTACAGAAGCAGGACAGATGAATAGTGAAGAATGGGAAGTTATGTTGGATGCATTGTCTGATATAGACAATATTGATTATATTTTTTTAGACCATTCAACAGGAATATTCAGGAATTTTAATATAACTGCTGAAAAAGCCAATATTATATGCATGGTAACAGATGCTTCACCAAGTGGCATGGTTAAAACAACAGAAATGATAAGGTATATGCAGAAGTGTAGTGAATATAAAAGCATAAAGCAAAAGCTCAGGCTTGTTGTAAATAAAGCAAATAGTACATCAAATGAAGAATTTAAGCATCTTAAAGATTGGATTGTAAGCTATCTGCCTAATTATGGCACTGCACAGATGCGGGATGTAATAAATGCATTACAGATACAGGAACAATGCAAGAAGGTTATTGAACTGGATGCATAGTAAAGAAATTAACAGAATGGAGGGAAATAGAAATGTGGAGTCAGGGGTTTTCATTTATGGAGAGAGAACAGAAGCGTTTTATTAGTTATTCCCTCAATAATGGAGATATTCTGGTTAAAACTGAACTGGAAATGCTTAAAAATAATAATATATCTGGAATACTGCCTGTTTCAGAAATACATGATAATAACAATGTGGTACTTTTATATAATATTACTTCAAAACAACAGTTTAAACAACGTATGTCTGGTGTTTTCAGTGGAGAACAGTTGTATAAAATGCTGGTTTCAATATGTAAAACAATACTTATATTAGATGAGTACATGATTAATCCAGGACATTTAATATTAAAAATGGAATATATGTGTTTTGATTATGAAAAAAACGAAGCACAGTTTATGGTACTGCCAGTAAAAGATATTAAAAAAGCTCCAGATATACACAATCTTTTAAAAGATATATTTAACAGTTTGCAGTATAGTGACAATACATTAAGGGAATTTCCAAACTATATATATGATTATACTATGCGGAACCCAAAGACAAATATAAAGGATTTTAAAAAGTTCCTGGAAGATACATATAACACAATGTGCGGGGTAATACAGCCAGCAGAAGCAGAACCGCCAGAACCAGAATTTAGTTATAACCCTGGGAAAGAAATAATAGATACAGATGAAGTAAAGAAAACTGTACAGTCAAGGTTTATCACGCAAAGTGAAAAAATACTGGAATTTGAAAATATAACAGAAAATAAGATTAAAACAAGCAGTATGCCAGGACCAGGCAAAGATAATAATATTATGTCTGGCATAACTCCTAGAAGCTTCAGCGTGCCATCGCCCAAAGGTGCATTTATAACACCGCCAGCAAAAGAAAAGAAACACAAGGAAAAACCTGTTAAAAAACAAAAAGAAAAAGCTGTCAAAGAAAAAAAGGTTAAAGAGAAGAAAGTTAAAGAAAAGAAAGAGGAAAAGCCAAAAGAAAAAAAGAGTTTGTTTGGCTTTGTTAAAAGAAATAAAAAAGAAACTGCAGAAAACCAGTTATTTTCTGTGCCACCACCTACTCCAGTTATCCAGCCAGTAGAAACTGCTAATAATATAAAAGTTCCTGTAAATAATATGCCTCCATTTGGACCATCACAAAATATACCATCATATGCAGGCAGTTTACAGAAACCACCAGTACAAAATACACCACCATTTGTAAACACTATACAGAAACCACCAGTACAGGATACTCCAGTATTTACAAACGGGTTTCATGGACAACAAGTACAGAATATATCTTCTTCATTTGCAAATGCACCAGTACAAAATCCGCCGCCATTTGTAAACAATATACAGGGTGTACAGCAAATATCTGGTGAAGACCTTGATTCTACGGTATTGCTTGATACAGGTAAGATTATAGTTAAACCAGTTTTAAGGAGCAAAGTGACAGGTGAAGTTATTAAGATAGAAAAGCCTGGTTTTATTATTGGAAGAAATAAAATAGTTAATGGTAAGGCTGTTAAAATGCCAGATGGTCAAAGACCTGATGTATCAATAAATATAAAAAGTATAAGCCACACACATGCAGTGTTTTTATGGCATGACAACCGTTGGTATATTAAAGATACAGATTCACTAAATGGTACTTTTGTAAATGGAAATAAGCTGGCATGTAACCAGGAAACAGCTTTAAACGAAGGTGATACAGTGTGTTTTGCATCAGAAGAATATGAGTTTATTTTTATAAAATAATAATTGTCTTGTAATGAAATGAGGGTATTTTCTATGGATGAAACAGATTTAAGACAGCAGTTTATAGAAGAGCTTAAACCATTGGTATTGAATAGTCTGCCATTAGATGAGCTGGATAATGAACAACTACAAGAACAGATACATTCATATGTATTCCAGCAGCTGCGTGTACGTATGGTGTCTATGGATACAATGGTGTATGTTGCAAACCAGATATATGCATCAATACGTGGATATGGCATATTAGACGGGATTATGGCAGATGACAATATTACAGAAGTTATGATAAATGGTGCAGACAATATTTTTATAGAAAAGAATGGTAAATTACAAAAGCTTAATGACAAATTTGAAAGCCAGAAGAAGCTTGAAGATATTATACAAAGGATTGTTGCCAAGGCAGGGCGTGAAGTAAACCAGGCTAACCCTATAGTTGACACCAGGCTGCTTGACGGTTCACGTGTAAATATTGTGCTTCCGCCAATAGCATTATGTGGGCCTACAGTAACTATACGTAAATTTTCAAAAACACCTATGACTGTTGAAAAGCTTATTGAGTATAAATCAATTACAAGGGAAATAGCTGGTAAACTTGAACTGCTTGTAAGAGCTAAGTACAACATATTTATATGTGGAGGTACAGGTTCAGGAAAGACAACTTTTTTAAATGCTTTGTCAAATTATATACCAAGAGATGAAAGAGTAATTACTATTGAAGATTCTGCAGAACTCCAGATAACAGGGGTAGATAACCTTGTAAGCCTTGAAACACGTAATAAAAATTCATCTGGAGCAGGTGAGATAACTATAAGGGATTTAATAAAATCTGCGCTGCGTATGAGACCGGAACGCATTGTTGTAGGGGAAGTACGTGGCGGGGAAGCTCTTGATATGTTACAGGCGATGAATACAGGGCATGATGGTTCACTTTCAACGGGACATGCCAATTCTACAAAAGATATGCTTAGCAGGCTTGAAACAATGGTACTGCAGGGTGCTGCAGGGCTTCCATTAGAGGCAATACGCCAGCAGATAGCTTCTGCAATAGATATTATAATACATCTTTCAAGGCTTCGTGACAAATCACGTAAAACTATGGAGATATGTGAAGTATCAGGTTATAAGGATGGTGAAATAATACTTAACCCTCTTTACCAATTTGAAGAAACAGAGAAAAGTACAATCCAGAAAGTAGATGGGGTATTAAAACGTACTGGGAATAAGCTGGAGCATGATTTTAAATTAAAACTTTCAGGAATATATGAAGAAATATAATTTTAAGTTTCCCCATTTTTTAGTATATAAGTTATTTGGCTCTGGCAATTCCAAATGTTTACCAACCGCAGCACGTTTTCACTTGGATGGATACGCAGTGGTGCATAAAGCCTTAAAAAACAAGGCTTAAGCACCAGCGTATCCATAACAGCTGCTTTTTGGTAAAACATTTGGAAATTGCCAGAGTAATATAGTCTTTGTGTAATTTGAAAAATGGGAAAACTCAAAAGAAATATAATGTATTTACAAATAATTCCTTAAGAAAGGATGAAAAAAATGATATTTAATAAAAAAGAAAAGCGTGAAGAATTATTTGGTGCTTATGGCAAATCAATAGATTATTGTTATTACCATATGAGTTTTGTGGAAAAATTTACAGGATATATTGCAGGGCTTATAGCAGGCACAGTATCTATGTATATTATGTTTGATATATTATGGTTTGCTGTATTTATGGGTATAGGCATAGGTTTTGCAGGAATAAAAATATATCATTCAATGCTTATAAAAAAACGGAATAAAGCATTAAGGATACAATTTAAAGATATGCTTGACTCTTTAAGCACATCACTAGGAGCTGGATGCAATGTACCAGATGCAATGACAAACGCAAGGAAAGATATGTTAAACCAGTATGGTGAAGCATCATACATAGTAAGTGAACTTAGCACCATTATTAATGGTATGAGGGATAACATACTTATAGAAGACCTGCTTACGGATTTTGGCATACGCTCAGACAATGAAGATATTATAAACTTTGGTGATGTATTCAGGGTAGCTAACCGCCAGGGTGGCAATTTAAAACAGATAATATATAAAACAAAATCTATAATATCACAGAAAATAGATATAGAAATGGAGATAGAAACAGTAATAAGCGGAAATAAAAATGAACTTAATATTATGATGGTTATGCCGCTTGTTATAGTTACAGTAACTAAAGGCTTTATAAATAATGGGGGATTTTCAGTTACAAACTTTGCAGTAAAAATTATTGCACTTATAATGTTTGTGCTTGCTTACCTGGTTGGTGTAAAAATAATGGAAGTAAAGGTGTGAAAATATGTTACCAGATGAATATTATATAAGGCTGTATCTTACAATAGCCTCTTCTTTATTTGTAATAGCATGGATGTTTTTATATTTCAGATATGGCATGAAATTTAAAGAAAATATAGAAAAAGTTAATAAAGATGTATTTTTCCTGCCAGATATATTTTTTATAGGATATGGCGTAATAGATTTATTTCATATTAATATTTATGCAGGACGTGGGCAGAAACGGATGAAAATTTTAAGGGAGATTATGCCTGCAGAAGAAGTGCCATTTTATTATTATACAACACTTGCTGCCCAGATTACGTATATTATGACAATAGTCCCGTTAGCTATATTAATATCAGCATTTGCGGAGGATTACAGCATTGCACTTATAGGTATAACAGTTGCCGCTGTACTTGCATTTTATATGGATTACGACACAGATTCCAAAGTAGAAAAACGCCGCAGTGAACTATTGTCAGATTTCCCAAATATGCTTTCACAAATGGTACTTCTTATAAATGCAGGCTTGCCATTGCGTGACACTTTAAAGAAAGTATCAGAAGGTAAGGAGAATATATGTCTTTATAAAGAAATACATATTCTGTTTAATGATATTATTAATGGAACGCCAGAATTAGAAGCAATAAAAGCATTTTCGGACAGATGTAATATTTTAGAAATAAAGAAGTTTTCTACTGCAGTATTTCAAAACTTAGAAAATGGAGATGAAGATCTTGGCGGAATACTTGCAGAAATATCAAACACTATCTGGATGGAAAGAAGCAATAAAGTGCGCCAGATGGGAGAAGCAGCATCTTCAAAACTGATGATACCTATTATGATTATATTTATAGGCATACTTTTAATGGTAATGGTGCCAATATTTTCAAGCATCGGTTTTTAAGAAATATAGTTATATAGATACTATGCCAGAAGTTTAATTTTATTATTAAAGGTGTGGTATTTAAACGGAAAGGAGGGAAGGGACATGATGTCAAAAATTTCAGCAGACATAATGGTAAAATACTGGAGGGCAAAAGAGGCTTTTAAATCCTTTTTAGAAGAAGAAAGAGGAGATTCACATATTATAGCTGTTATACTGGTGCTGGTGGTTGTAGTTGGGCTGGCGGTGATTTTTAAAGACCAGATTACTGCGTTGGTTAATAGTATATGGGACAAAATAACTGATACATCAAAAACTTTTATAGAATAATAATTTTGCAAATATATATTGGTTTGTACAAAAGCTTACAATCCCTGCCAGTTACAATGTGGTTTCATGGACAAGAATGGTTTCATATAACTGTCCATTAAAACCACATTAGAATCTGCCAGGGTAATAAAAGTTATGAAATAAAAACATAATTAAAAAAGAGGAATTTAGATGAATTATACAAGTCTTAAAAATGAAAAAGGAGAAGCAGTTATAGAAGCTACCTTAGTATATCCTATAGTATTTTTTATTGTAGGGTTTATTATTTTATTTGGTTTATATGAAATGCAAGGAGTTGTTGAATATTCATGTGCACAATATATAGCCAGCTATACTACCAAATTAATAACTGAACCAGGATATGAAAATTATGGTGAAATAAATGATAATGATATAGATTTTAAATCTGTAAATAAATTTAGCAATGACGGGAAAAAGTTTTCTGCTAATATGTACCGCCGTATTAATAATAATAAAATTTCAAAAGATAAAATGAAAGAAAAACTTGAAAATATGGTAAACAGCAGCAAACTTTTGAAAATAGATAATACAGAATGTACAGTAAATTTTAAAAGGTCTTTATTAAATACAACTATTGTTGTAACTGTAAAGGACAATATTAAAATGCCAAATTTTTTAAAATATATAGGTCTTGGTAATAATTGGAGCCGTTCTGTAACAGCAACTTCAGTAGTTACAGACCCGGCGGAATTTATCAGGAACCTGGATATGGCACAGGATGTAATAAATTATATACTTGATAAACTTGGGCTTAGTGGCAGGATTGAAACATTAATAAACAAAGTAAGTGATTTTTATAATAAATACATAAAGCCTTAAAGCTGATAAGAATTAGAGAGGGACAAAAGAATGAAAAATATATTTTCAGTAGAATTTTTTATTAAAAAGAATGGTTCAAAAGGTTCAGTAACCATATTTCTTACAATGATACTTGTACCCATGCTTTTATTAATGATTACCCTTACAGATTATGCCAAAATATCAGTAGCAAAAAGACAGGTATCAGGTGCTGGTGATATTGCGCTTAATGCAGGGCTTTCATACTATGACAAATATTTACAGGATATGTATGGGCTTTTTGCAGTATCTAAGGATGTAAGTGAACTGGAAAAGAATCTGGAAGTATATTTTAATAATACACTTCTTGGGGACGGGCTGGATACTACAGACCCATTTATCTCTAAAATTACAAGCATAATAACAGGCAGTAAAGATACAGACAGTACATATATGAATTTAATAAAACTTACGTCAAAAGAATTTGAACTTCTTCCTGTAGATGGGGCTAATCTTGCCAATAAAGAATTGTTAAATAACCAGCTTATGGACTATATGAAATACCGTGGGCCAATAGTACTTGCAGGCGGCATATTTGAAAAGATAATGGCTTTTAAAGGGGTAAAAGAAGAAAATAAAGCAGTACAGAAAAAAGTAGAATTTGAAGAAGAACTCGACAAGACAGGCAACAAATGTAAAGATGCATATGAAGCAATTAAAGAATATAATGAAAAAATAAATTACTATAATTTTAATATAGAGAGTATACAGAATTTTGAAAAAGAAATAAAAAATATATATAAAAATATAATAATTGGTATATTTCTTGTTAGCAAAAATAAAAATATAGAAAAAATTGAAGAGAGTAAAAAAAATAAAAGCGGCAAAGATTATAGCACTTGTAAAATAGAAGAACTTAAACAGATGTTGTATCAGCAATTAAAGGAAAATTCTGATTATATAAATGAATATAATAACCATATAAAATTTAATGGAAATATTGATGATTTTGAGTATGTTGCAAAATATATATACAATTATATTGGTTTAGTAGATTTTTTTGATATAAATATCAGGGATATTGGAGATGCATATATAGATAAATTAAATTCTAGTAACATAATTGAAGAAGACAGTGTGTTAGCTGAAAAAGTCCAGGAAATAAAAGATTGTATTAATTCAGATGAAGGTCTGGGGTTAGAAGACTTGAAAAATGTTTTTTTAAAGTCTTCTGAATTAAAAGAATATATTAAAGCATTAAAATATTATATTAATAATTTTGAAGAATTCCAGAACAGAGACGACAGTGATAATGCTTTAGATTATATAAAAGATTGTGCAAAAAAATATTATAAAGAGGAATTAGGTGATGAATATGAAGATAGTGGCAAAGAAGAAGAAATTAAAAACTGTATAGGTAAACTAAAGGAAAAATGGGTAAAATTTGCAGAACAGTATAATAAAGTTATTGCTGGTATGGATGCTTATAATAATCTTGCAGACCAGTATAATACACATCTTAGTTATTATAAAAAAAATAATGTAAATTCATTATACGATTTAGCAAAAAATAAAAAAGAAGATGCTATTGATGCGATAAATCGCAGCATTAAGGATGCAAAGAATCTTAAAAAAGATAAGCTGGATGAAATCAAAGATATAAAGTCTGCTGCTAATAATGCAAAAAATAAAATAAATGATGTAGTTAAAGCTTTTGAGTCATTAGAATCAAAAAAAACTGGATGGAAAGGTGGCATAGATGAAATTTCTGGTGAAAGCAAAGCAGCAATGCAGGCAGATTTTGACAGTGAGACAAAAGAACTAAACAAAGAGGATGCTATAAAATGTGAAGAAAATTTAGAAAAAATATGTAGTATGCTTGATAAACTAAAGGAAGAGATTGAAGAAATTTCTTTTGATAAAGGTGAGGCAGCAGAGAAAGCAGATAATTATAGTGAAAAAGAAATTGATAAGAGGAAGAATGAAGCAGAACAATACTATAAAAAGAAATATGATGATAAAATATCTATAAATATAGGAAATATTCCTGAAAAAGTGGATGAGCAAAATAATAAATTTTTTAAATACTTAAAAAAATTATATGGAAATCCTGATAGTGAAAGTAAAAATAATGAAGAGAAGAAAAAGTATGAAGATACTAAAGATAAATTATTAAAAACTGATTCAAGCTCGGATAAATCTGTAGAAGATGTAAAGTCAGGCAATGAAACCAATGATGGTTCTGGTAAAACAGATACTTCCACAAATAATAGTGAGGATATAAAAGCAAAGTATTCATCACCAGCGTTGCCTTCTGTAGAAAATCAAGCTGAGCCAGATAATGAAACCAAGACATCTGTAGATGGCAATAATCTTAGCCAGTCAATAGGTAATGCAGCAAACTCTTCCATTATAGCAAATTTAGCATCTTTTAGTATTATGAAATGTGTGGAAGATGTATACCTTACAGAGTATGTAATGAATATGTTTACATACCGTACATATAACAAAGACCATGATGGCAAGGATATTGACAGTGGCAGTTTAAAAACTTTGTCTAACTGCAGCTATATTACTGGAAGTATATTAAATGGGGCAGAAGCAGAGTATGTTTTATGGGGGCTTGGAAGTAAAAAATCCAACCTGGATGCAACTTATGCAACTATATATGGAATACGTTTTCTTATGAATACTGTGTATGCATTTATGGATAAAAATATAAGGATTGAAACTACCAGTGCTGCTACTGCTATTGCTGGATGGACAGGTTTTGGTGTGCCAATAGTAAAAGCTGCACTTACAGTAGGTCTTGCATTACTTGAATCTAAACTTGATATGGATGCCCTTTTAAAAGGGAAAAGTGTACCTGTATGGAAAGACAGCAATACATGGACATGCAGTCTGTCTGGATTTATGAATAAAGCTGCTAATGAGCTTATAAGTATTGCAGTTGACAAAGCACAGGATGCAGCAAGTAAAGCAATAGATAAAATATATAATTGTGCATCTGATAAAATAAATGAAATGTCTGGAGAAATTTCAGAAAGTTTACAAGGAATGGCGATGGAAGCAATAAATTCTGTTGTAAATAATGTTACAGCTGTTGTTGAGAGCAAGATAATGGGAATATTTAGTTATGGCACTGACTTTACAGATGTAAAAGAAAAAGACCAGTTAAAAGAAGATATAAAAAAATGGACAGATGACCTTAAAAAGACACTTGGTGTGCCAGACAGTCTTCCATCTATACAAGAAAATCTTCCAGATTATCTTTTATATATTGCATATAACGAAGTAATAAATACTACAAACTTTATAAACCGTGTAGTAGATGAAATATGGAATAATTATAAAGATGCAACTTCTGAAACAGCACAAGAACTTGTTAAAAAACTCGAAAAAACTGTATTTGATATCTGCAAAATTAAGAAAAATGATGAGGGTAAAATTATAGAAGTATTTGGAAAAAATGTAGCAGAATTAATAAATAATTCTGTAAGTTCAGTTAACAGTGAAATCCAAGGGTATATGGCAGAAGGCAGTGAGAAAGCAAAGGAAAATGTGTGTAATGCAATATCAAACTATGGCAATAAGCTTATATCATCTGAACATAAAACTTCATCTGCTGGCAGTACTGGCACAGGCTCTTCATCAAAATCATGGGCATCTTCTATTACTATGGATTATAGCGAATATCTTACAATGCTGCTTATTCTAACAGGTGTTCTAGAAGATGGTTATGAAAAACATTTACTAAGGACAGCCGATTTAATCCAGATTAATACAAGTATTGCTAAAAAGAATGATAAATTTGCATTAAAGAATTGCAAGACACATTTACAAATTAAAGCTGTGGCAAGTGGAAGTACATTTTTTGCAGGAAGTAAATATTTACAGGAAACAGAAAATATTTACCTTAAGAAAAGCAACGGGCTATATGGCATTAATTATAATGGTGTAGACGGATATTAACAGCTATACCAGGAGGCGGTAGTAATGAAAAGAAAAAAAGAAGAAGGTTCAGCAACTATTGAAGCTACGGTATGTCTTTCTGTATTTATGTTTTGCATGTTATTTTTTATTATGATAGTACAGCTTACAGTTACACAGACTATTATGCAGAATGCACTTAACCAGACTGCTAAGGAGCTGTCACAAGATTTATATTTATATGATGCATTAGGGCTTATAAATTTCAGGCAGGACCTTAGTGAATTAAATGATAAAACAAATAAAGAAATTGAAAAAACAGAAAATGCTGTAAACAATGCAAAAGAAGAATTATCAAGTGACGGGGATATGGTTACAAATGTACAGAACGCATTTAAGGCTATAACTTCAATTTTCTCTGATAAAAATGACCCAGAGGGAGTAAGAGATGATTTCCTTGAAAAATTCAGCCCTGATAACCTTAAAGCTGGAGGCAAAACAGTTATTAATGCAGCATTGGACAGTCTTGTAAGTGCTGGTGAAAATGCAATGATACCTGTTTTATTTAAAAAGTATGTATCTTCAGATGGTAAATCTGGAACAGCAGATGCGTATTTAAAAAAGCTTCATGTTGTAAATGGAGTAAAAGGTCTGGACTTTGGAAAGTCAAGCATGTTTGGAATCTGGTCTTTTAAAAAAGAAAATGGGGAGGGAACACCAGAAGCCGGGTCCGGGACTGAAAATGATATGGACAAAGAAGCAAGTGGGGAATCTGGCAAAAAACAGGGTGATAAGAATACAATTAACCTTATACTTGAATATAAAGTAAAAATATTACATCCGGTAGAGGGATGGAAAGAGGTAAAGTGTATACAGTCCTCTGCTACACGTGTGTGGACAGGTGACGGAACAATAGTAAAACTTGATACGGATAAAGATAAAACAGATAAAAAGGACAATAAAGAGGAAATTTATGTTTATTATGCAACAAAGTATGGTGAAAGATATCATCCTGACCGTAATTGTATGACATTGGCAAGAAGCACCAATGTAATTAAAATTACAGTTAAAGAAGCTGAATCACTTGGTCTTACAGTATGTGCTGTATGTGGTAAGTAAAGATATTAATAGATATATTAATTTTGAAAAGAGGGATTATGGATTTACAAGTAATATATTGTATAGCTTTAGCTATAATTAGCTTTTTCTGCCTGCTTGTGTACCAGGCGTATTACCTTAGCAGCGGCAGCCACCTAAGAGAGGCACTTTTACCTGCTTTTAACATGAATTTAAAAAAACTGGCAGGAGTAATATTTTACATTATACTTGCAGTTTCATTTTATATTTACATGGACACAAATGGTTCTGTTATTGCAAAAACTTTAAAATATTTAACTATGCTCTGTGTACTTGCTACTATTGCATGGATTGATTATAAAGCAAGTAAAATACCAAATACATTACTTATTGTACTTATAGCAGCCAGACTTATATTTTTTATATATGAAAGTATAAAGGAACCAGATTATATAAAGTTTAATATAATCCAGATGGTCTTTGGTGCATTTCTCTGTCTTGCGCTCTTACTTTTATGCAGAATTATTATCCGTAACAGTATTGGCATGGGAGATATTAAACTTTTTGCAGTATTAGGCTTATATTTTGGATATGACATAATTAACTTAATGTTTTTTTCATTCTTATGTACCGCAATATACAGCATTTACTTGTTATTATTTAAGAAAAAGAAGAAGAAGGACAGTGTTCCAATGGGACCATTTATATTTCTTGGGACAATATTGTCATTTATACTTATATTTTAAGCTATTATAAAAAGTGGATACAGGCAGACTACTTAGAAAAAATTTACTTTGTAATTTTTCTATCATCTAAAAACTAATGCATTTAATTTTGGCACTTGGATAAAAGATTTAGATACTACTACATATCACACCAGGCACAATATCATTTAGTCCAGCAGAACTTGATAAATAATGAAAACTCATAAATGTTTGGAAATTGCCAGAGCCAATAACCTGTAAAGTATTTAATTCCCAAACACTGTGAAGTTGTCCAATTTAAAAAACAGAGAAATCAAAATACTTGTATAAAGTGGAGGTAAAACACACATGAAACATATAGTTGCCATTGCAATGTCAGGGATGTTTATAATTTTGTGTATACTGCTTGTAACAGAATCAAACAACATCACGGATGAATATGAAACATATATAAACCAGGCAAAAGCAGAAGAGAAAAAAGGGCTTTACCTTAATGCCATTAATTATTACCAGTCAGCCCTTGAAGTATATGATGAAGACCAGAATATAAAATACCAGATTGTCAAAGATTACAAAAGTATGGGAAACATTGAGGGATGGCTTGACACGGTTCTTTTATTTATAAAAAACTATCCTGCAGAAGCAGACAAAGCAATCCTTATTGATGCATACAATGAAGTGCTTAGCTATTATTATGAAAACAAAGAATATGATGCCTTAGTACCCATGCTTTCAAGCCTCCGTGGAGGAGAACTTGCCAAAAGCAACAAAGATTTTAGTAAAAAAATAGAAGACTACTATTATAATATATCCTCGGTATATACAACTATTAAATGTGAAGCAGAATATCTATCTGATTTTTACAATGGATATTTTACAATGTCCCAAAACAATGGAAAAGATAAATACCTGGTATCTGGCAGTGGAAGCATTTACAACGAAAAAGCATATGAAGATATATGTATACTAGATGATGTGCTTGGCTATTCACTTGTAAAAGAAGATGGCATATATAAAGTATATACAACAGGAGGTTATCTTAAAGAAATAGACCAGGATGGAATTACAGATGCCAGATATTATAGCAGTTCATACATAGCAGGGAAAAAAGATGGCAAATACAGAATGTATAAAAGTGACTTTTCAGATGCAGGTTTTGGCGGATGGGACAGTTTCCAGCTTATTGCTCCTGGAATTGCATGTGTAACAGATGACGGTAAAGACCAGGTACTTGTTGGGAGCAAAATACTTGAACCAGAGGAGGGGGACAACTGGGACAGTGTAATTTATTCACAGAGAGGCATAAAAGAAAACGGAAACCAGTTATTTGTCGGGGATGGAGGCAGTTACAAGCTTATAAGCATTGACACAGATAAAACAGAATATACCACACTTGCAAAAGGGTTTGAAGCGGCAGATGCATTCTGCACAACAGAGCCTGCTGCTGTTAAAAAAGATGGGAAATGGGGTTTTATATCTGTATCAGGAGAGATAGTTATAGAACCTGTATATGAAGAAGCAAAAAGTTTTTCATATGGCTATGCACCAGTTAAAAAAAATGGGAAATGGACACTGGTAGACACAAGTGGTAAAGAAATTTTAAATGCAGATTTTGCTGATATGGGTTCACCCACAGAAAATGGTATTGTGCCTGTATCATTTGATGGGAATACATGGGACCTTATATCCTTGTTTATAAAAAATTACCAGGCTTAACAATATATTCCAGGGAGATATCTATATGGATATAAACAATTATAAAAAATATGAACCATTTTTTGGTACATGGTATTTTGACGGGGATAAAAGCCAGCTTGGTACTGGAAGTTTTGCAAGCGTATTCCGCATAGTACGCTATGACGCCAACGTAAACCCTTGTGCGCTTAAGATTATTACTATTCCAAAATCAGATGCAGAGATTGCAACGCAGCGCTCTGAGGGAATGGATGATATAAGCATACAGAAGTATTACCAGCATATGGTTGACGATATAAGAAAAGAATTTGAGCTGATGTCAGAACTTAAAGGGTGCAACAATGTTGCAAGCTGTGAAGATTTTATTGCATACCGGCATAAAGATGGTTTTGGCTTTGACATTATGATACGTATGGAACTTCTGCTGCCACTTATATCATTTGAAATGGAAAATGAAATAGATGAGCTGGCAGTTATAAAGCTTGGTATTGATATGTGCCAGGCACTTGAAAGATGCAGTATTAAAAATATTATCCACAGGGATATAAAACCAGACAATATTTTTCTGTCATCAATGGGGGATTTTAAACTTGGTGATTTTGGAATTGCCAGGACTATGGATAATACAGTTATGATGATGTCAAGAAAAGGGACACCAAATTATATGGCTCCTGAAGTGTATTTTTCAAAACCATATGATAATACGGCTGATATTTATTCACTTGGAATAGTACTTTACAGGATGTTAAATGACAGGCGCATACCGTTCCTGCCTCCAGCACCAAGGCAGATAAATAAGGAAGACAGGGAAGGTGCTTTTATGAAGCGTATCCAGGGTGTTATACTGCCAAGACCTGCACATGGTGACGAAGCTTTAAAAAGCATTGTATTAAAAGCATGTGCATACAGAAGGGAAGACCGTTACCAAAATCCCAGAGAAATGCGCATGCATCTTGAAATGGTACGCGGGGTACTTATGCAGGGCGGCAGTGTGCCAAAAGAATTTGCAGAAGGGCTTGACAGTACAATCTCTTTACAAAATGCTGACCTTACAAGAGAGATGGAACAGATAATAAGAAATAACCTGTCATTACAAGATACGGCATCTGTAAAGAAAACAAAAATTTACACACCTGTAAGGAAGTTTATACTAGGTGGCTGCATAGTAGTCATTATATTAGCAGGTGCTGCTGCAATATGGCAGTTTAATACAAAAAATACAGGTAGTAAAAATTCCAGGACAAGCAGTATAAAACAAGCACAAGAAACAAAAATCCCAGATGGAAATATATATGACAAACGGATGGATATAACAAAGCTTGATGCAAAGAAAGATGGTCTTGAAAGCCTTTCAGAGCTTAAATATTATAAGAACCTTGAAGTCCTGTTATTAAAAGATTATGGATTAAAAGATACAAGCAGTCTGTCCGGGCTTAATAAAATTACTTTATTAGATTTAAGCAATAATATTAACCTTGAAGATTTATCTGGTATTTCTGGTATGAAAGCACTTGAAAAGCTTGATTTAAGTGAAACAGCAGTAAGCAATATAGATGTTGTCCGGTCACTGGAATCCCTTAAATCAATTAATATAAGTTATACATTAATTGAAGATGCCAGCCCTTTAAAAGAGTGTACAGAATTAGAAGCTCTTTATGCTGCATATAATAATGAAAATTTTACAAATAACAGTATTATGGAAGCAGCAGGCAGTCTTAAGAACCTGAAAGAACTAGACCTTACAGGGGATGCAATAGCAGCAGATGGCATAGGTCAGCTTAAGAAGCTTAGCTCACTTGTTTCTTTAAAGCTTGGGGGTACTTCTATAAGTGATATACACTGTGGATATTTAAAAGAACTTAAAAACCTGGAAGTACTAGATTTACAATCTAATATTAATATAACAGATTTTAGATTTATAAAAAATTTTAAGAAGCTTAGGAAACTGGATTTATCCGCAACAGGTATTACAGACATAAACGGTATAGAGAAACTTAAAAAACTTGAGGAACTGGATTTGTCACTTGTATTTTTAGAAGATATATCTATGCTTGGAAAATTAAAAAAATTAAAACGTGTAATACTTACGGGCAGTGACAGTATTAACAGCCAGGCAAAGGCATTAAAAAAGTCCATGCCAGGCTGTAAGTTTGAAATACAATAGGAGGCGTGGCATGGTAATTGAAAGTTCTGTAGTGTCACATACTGGAAAGATAAGACAGAATAATGAGGACAATTTCTTTTTAAATGGAATATACAGACAGGAAGAACTGGACAGTACTTTTGCAAAAACACAGAAAATAAGCAGCAGGAGGCTTGTATATGCTGTGTGTGATGGTATGGGCGGTGAAGAATATGGTGAGGTTGCATCTTTTTGTGCTGTAAATTCTATGGAAATATTTAAAGAGAAAGAATGGTCTGCTGCCTTGTTTGAAGAATACCTGGAAAATGTAAAAGCGGATATGGTTAAAAGAAATAGCAAACTTTCTGCACAAAATATGGGCTCCACATTTGCTTTGCTGTATCTTGAAGATAATACAGCATATATAGCTAATATGGGTGACAGCCGTGTATATTTATACAGGCATGGCAGGCTTGTACAACTGACCAGGGACCATACACAGGCAAGGCTTTTGTTAGATAATGGTCTTTTATCACCAGATGAAGCCAGAAAACACATAAGCGGGCATATACTTACACGTTATTTAGGAGTTGATAATGAAATTACTGTAGATGATATATATATGCCAGAAGCTTTAAAGCTGTGTAAAGGTGATATATTTCTAATATGTTCCGATGGCCTTACAGATATGCTGCCAGATAAAACAATAGAAGAATACCTTCATAAACCAGAGTTAAATAATACTGCCAGCATAGCATGGGGATTATGTACAAAAGCACTTGATGCAGGCGGCAGGGATAATATTACATGTATTATTACAAAGATTATAAAGAAAAACAGCAGGTTTTCATAACAGAATTAAAACCAGTTGGAAAGGGGATAACAGATGAAAAAAGAAATTAAAAAAATAACTGGTATAGTGCTTGTACTTGCATTGTTATTAACCTGTATATATCACAGGGAATTTTATAATAAATGTACTGCAAGTGCAAACGGGCTTCCGGAAGCTTTATATGTGTATCAGTTTAATAATTCACCTGGAACAGCAGAAATTGTTATAAGAAATGGTGATACAGCAGAAGGAAGCAATAGTGGGACTATACCATCTGTGGATACAGATACCAGTGTAAAATATGCAGAAGGAATAAGCGGAAAAGGAATTTATCTTGATGGTACATATGGGCTTAAACTTTATCCTGTACTTGACAGCAATTCATATACAATATCACTATGGGTAAAACCAGAAGAAGAGTGTCTGTATTCTAATATATTGTATGCTGGCACAGGACTTCTTACAGAAGAGGAGAAATATTTTAGTATTACATCTGATGATACAGCTATGCCAGTTGTATTGTCGTCATCTGATAATGGAGGATACTATATAGGGGATGGAAAAGCAATAGAAAGCGGAAAATGGAGCCATATATGTATGGCAGTAAATGGCATAAATGCAAGTATATATATTAATGGTAAATTATATGTATCTGGCAATGTGCCAGCTGGGATATGTAATAAATATACACAATATTATCTTGGGACTGACTGCTACAATATTCCATTTAAAGGATGTATAGATAATATTTCTTTTTATAATACATACATTCCAGAAAGCCAGGCAGAAAGCATTTATAATAGTGAAAAAAATATGCCTGCTTCTGGAAATGTAACAAGCATAAGCCTTAATAAAAGTTCATTATCTTTAAACGGGTATGGAAACAGTGAAGCACTTTATGCCAATATAGCACCTGCCAGTGTACAGGACCAGGGTGTGGAATGGAAGTCTTCTAACCCGTCAGCTGTTTCTGTAAATAATGGTGTAGTTACAGCTTTAAAAAATGGCACTGCAGTTATAACTGCAGTAACCAGGGATGGCGGGTATAAAGCAGAATGTAAGGTTACAATAGAAGGCATACCAGAACTTGAAAATATAACTTTAGATAAAACATATATAACACTTGAAGGCGATGGCAGCAGTACAGTGCTTACTGCCAGCCCTGTACCTGCAGCAGCGCATATCCCGGGGCTTATATGGTCTTCATCAGACAGTAATGTTGCAGAAGTAAAACAGGATGGATGTGTTTATGCAATAGCTAATGGCAGTGCAGATATTAAAGTACAGACAGAAGACGGGACTTTTACAGCGGTATGCCATATAACTGTACAAGGTGTTTCAAAAGAGGTAGCAGTTTCCTCTATAGAATTTTCAGAAAGTTCAGTCCAATTAGACAATAAAAATAAAACCCACCAGCTGGCTGCTGTTGTAATACCAGCCAGTGCCGCCAATAAAGAATGTGTGTATTATTCAGAAGATAACAGCATAGTAACAGTTGATGATTCAGGAATGGTTAAAGCTGTAGGAAATGGTACTACTAATATATGTGTTATAAGTAATGACGGGCGTTTTACAGCAAGTTGTAAAGTATCTGTTTCGGGGTTTAAAGATACTGCTATAAAAAAGCTGGAACTTGATAAAGAAAATATAAAAGTTGAAAGGGGAGGTACAGGATATCTTTATGTATGTAAGGAACCTGTCACATCAGATGAAGTACTGGACTGGAGCAGTAACAACCCTGATGCTGTAGATGTTGTTGCTGATGAGTATGGCATGTCTGCAGAAGTAATTGTATATGAAGAAGCAGTTATGGGAAGTACAGCAATAATTACTGTTTCATCGGAAACAGGGGTTAGTGCAGAATGTTTTGTGGAAGTTACGGAATATGGTGTAAAGAAAATAGACATGGACCATAAGAAATTGTATATGCTTCCTGGGGAAAGTTATGAGATGGAAGCAGATATAGTGCCAAGGGAAGCAGAAGGTTCAGAAATAATATGGCATTCAAATAATATACAGGTTGCACAGGTAGATGAAAATGGCGTAGTAAAAGTACAAAAAAATGCTAAAGCTGGTTCTACAGCTGTTATTACATCAAGCAATATTACCAGGACTAAAGAGTCAGAATGTAAAATAATAGTCCAGTCTAAAAAGGTAAAGATTAAGAAATTAACTACAACAAAAAGAAATATATCACTTTATCCAGGGCAGAAAGCAGATATGTCTGTAAAATATATGCCGGCAGACGCTACAGATGTACAACTGTCATATATAAGTAATAACCCTGGCATTGTAAAAGTAAGCAAAAACGGGAAGATATCTGTACCATCTGGATATAAGGGCACAGCAGAAGTAAAGGTAACTGCAGAGTCTAAAAGTGGAAAGAAAGTTTCTTCTGTTATAAAGGTAAAACAGAAGAAAATTAAAATTAAAAAACTTTCTATGTCAAGACCAGTCCTTGATTTATATGAGGGAAATAATACAACACTTTATACTGGCCATAAACCTGCTAATGCCACACAGTCTAATATAAAATGGACAAGCAGTAATAGAAATATAGCAAAGATAACGGGCAATGGCAGCCGTGCAACTATAAGGGCTGGAAGTGTTTCTTCTAAGAAGACAGTTACAATAAAAGCAAAGGATATAAATGGGGCTACAGCTACATGCAGGGTATCAGTACATCCTAAACCATCAGGAAGTACAGGAAATAATAACAGCCAGGAAAGCAGCAACACTTCACCAGGCAGCAGCCAGCCAGGAGCAGGAGATGGAAACAAGCCATCTGGCAGCAATAAACCTGCTTTACCTAAAATAAGAAAACTGGCATTTGGGAGTAATTATGTATTGGTAAGCCGGGGCAGCGGCAGGAATTTAAAAACAATGCTGACAATATCCCCAGTAAATGCAAATAATGACCTGGTATGGAAGTGCAGCAGTAAATATGCTTCTGTAAACCAGGCAGGTTATATTACTGTTTCAGGTAAAGCACAGAAGAATACAAATATATCTGTACTTGTATATAGTAAAAGCAACAGCCTGGCAAAGGCTTCAATAATAATAAGTGTTAAAGTATAAAAACAATATTGGAAATATAAAATTTATGAAAGGAAAACAACAGGATTTTGCCTGTGGTATGGAATATGAAAAATAGAAAATATAGGCTGGATTATTATTTAATGGTTTTATTATTTATAATATCAATAATATTTATGGCTGCTTCTAATAAGAATATTAACCAGTATGTAAAGGCAGCATCAGATTATTTTTCAATGGTAGAAACAAGTATTACCATAATGGTTGGTGAAACTGACTTTATAGAAACAGATATGGCAGCAGATATACCTTATTCAGAAGCAGATTTAACATGGAAATCAGATAACAGCAGTATAGCCAGTGTAGATAATAGTGGTGTTATTACAGGGATAGCAGAAGGAAGTACAACTGTTACAGCTTCAATGCCAGATGGCAGCAGTGAAATTTGTACTATTATAGTTTCTGGATACATAAATGATGAAGATGACCCAGACAAAAATATTGACGAAACCGAAAAGGGAGACCAGGATAATTATAGTGAAAATCCGCCATTTAGTAAATTAGTTATAGAAAAAAAGATGACAATATATATTGGCGGAGGCGGTGAATGGGCAGAAATTAGTTATGAGCCACAGGATGCAGATGAAGAAACAATCACCTGGAAAAGCAGTAATCCAAAAGTTGCTACAATAGAGGATGGCCTTGTAAAAGGTATTAAACCAGGGACAGTGAAAATTATTGCAATGACACCTAATAATATTAGTGCAACATGTACAGTAACAGTTAAAAAACCACAAATCAAGCTTGAAAAGAACAAGGCAAAACTTAAAATTGGCAAACGTGTACAGATTAAGGCAACTTGCAGCCCTGATACTAAACCATCATTTAAATCACAAAATAAATCAATAGCATCAGTAACAGCAAACGGGCTTGTGAAAGCAAAGAAAAAAGGCAAAACAGTTATTGTTGTAAAAGCAAACGGGATATCAAAGAAATTTAATGTTACTGTAGTAAGATAATTTTAACAGTAATGTAGGCAGGATTTTATGGGAAGTATTAAATTTCTGGTATGACTATAACTGATAAGATATATTTTATAAGAGACAGGTCTTAAAAATGGCCTGTTTTTTATTTATATTGCTGGCAGTATTAATTAATATATGTTAAAGTATAATTATTGTAAAATATTATAACAGGCATGTGGATTATATTTAAAAATAGTAAAATATTGTCCAGAACGTTATTTATTTAAGCCACCGAAGGTGGCATGGAGGATTAATATGGTAAAAATCCGTTGTGTAGTAGAACGTATAACATACCAGAACCCAGAAAATGGGTATACTGTGCTTAAGGCACGTATTAAAGGTTACAGGGAACTTGTACCTGTAGTAGGTAATTTATTAGATGTCAATATTGGTTCTGTACTGGTAGCGGAAGGCAGCTGGAAGATAGATGCCAGGTATGGCAGGCAGTTTATAGCAGAGAAATGGGAAGAAACACTTCCTGCTACAGTTTATGGTATTGAAAAATATCTTGGCAGTGGTCTTGTCAAAGGCATTGGACCCAAATATGCAAAAAAAATTGTACAAGAGTTTGGAACAGACACTATTTCAGTTATAGAAGAAAATATACAGCTATTATTAAAAGTTGAAGGCATTGGCAGGAAACGTGTAGAAATGATACATGAAAGCTGGGAGAAGCAGAAAGAAATTAAGAATATTATGCTTTTCCTGCAGGAAAGTGGTGTAAATACATCGTTTGCTGCTAAGATTTATGCCCAGTATGGGGATAAAAGCATCGAAAAAACCAGGGAAAACCCATTTTGTCTTGCAGATGATATATGGGGGATAGGTTTTAAAACTGCTGATATAATTGCACAGAACCTTGGAGTAGACAAGCAGTCATATATAAGGCTTAGAAGCGGTATTATGTATACACTGGGTGAACTCGCTGGTGACGGCCATGTTTATGCAGAGCCTGGACAGCTGCTTGTAAAGGCGTCAGCGTTGCTCAATGCTGAAGAAGAGTATATTGTAATGACAGCTGACCAGATGGTAAAGGACAATGATTTAATTATTGAAGAAGATGCAATATACCTTCCTCCGTTTTATTATTCTGAAACAGGTACAGCAAACAAGCTGATTAAACTGGCAAACCGCCCAGGAAAAAATCTGGAAGGCAGTACAGATATTACAAAAATAGAAGAGAGGTTAAATATCAAGTATGATAAATTACAGGCAAATGCAATAAAGCAGGCAGCAATATCAAAAGTCCTTGTACTGACAGGCGGGCCAGGCACAGGCAAGACAACTGTTACAAAAGGAATTATAGCTATGTACCAGGAACATGGTTTAAAAATACTTCTTGCTGCGCCTACAGGCAGGGCAGCAAAGCGCATGACAGAGGCAACAGGTATTGAGGCTAAGACTATACACCGCCTTTTAGAATGCAAACCTCCAGAGGGATACCAGAAAAATAATGAAAACCCGCTTGAAGGGGATGTACTTATTGTTGATGAATGTTCAATGATTGATATTGTACTTATGAATTCGCTGTTAAAAGCAGTTCCAGAAGATATGCGTCTTGTGCTGGCAGGTGATATTAACCAGCTTCCATCTGTAGGTGCAGGAAATGTGCTCCGTGATATAATTGACAGTGGGAAATTTCCTGTAATAGAACTTAAAAAGATATTCCGCCAGGCACAGAGCAGCCGTATAATAATGAATTCACACAAGATTAATGCAGGGGAAATGCCAGACATATCAAATGGGAAAAATTCTGATTTCTTCTTTATACAAAAAGAAACACCAGAGCAGGCAGCAGAAGAGATTGTAAATCTTGTAAAATATAATTTACCAAATTACTATAAAATCCCAGTATCCCAGATACAAGTATTGTCACCGTTACAACGTGGAGCAGCAGGGGCGGCAAATCTTAATATTATATTACAGGAAGCACTAAATCCAGGCGGGTTAGGAATCAGGCATGGAGGTTATATATTCCGTACAAATGATAAAGTTATGCAGATAAAAAATAACTATGACAAAGAAGTTTTTAATGGAGATACAGGAATAATAGAGAAAACAAGCCTGGAAGACCGTACGTTAATTATAAATTTTGATGGGAGGCATATAGAGTATGATGCTTCAGAACTTGATGAACTGGTGCTTGCATATGCCACAACAATACATAAATCACAAGGTTCAGAATATCCAGTTGTTGTTATGCCTGTGTTAATGGAGCATTCTATTATGCTTCAGAGAAACCTTGTTTATACAGGTATCACAAGGGCAAAGAAAATACTTGTTATTGTAGGGACAAGAAAGGCGTTAGAATATTCTGTAAATAATATGTCAGTTACAAAGCGTAATACAATGCTTAAAGAAAGACTGGCAGGAACAGCTTTTAAAATGTAACAGTGGGAAAGGTTTGATTACAGAACCAGAGGTATAGAAACAATTTATTACCAATGTGGTTAAAGGAATATAATTATGGAAGACAGGTATTTTGAAAATGCATTATCAAACTTTGTATTTGATATAGCAGGCGGAAGTGCAATACGCCATATGGCAGATAAAGGGTATACTATAAAACGTATAAAAGAAAGCCTGGAATATCCAGTTTCATTTGAAAAAATCCAGAATACTGTGTGGAAACATTTATTAGACAGAAAAGTAATATTAGAAGAAGAGCCAGGAATAAGTGCTACAAAAGAAAATATTGCCTATGTAGAGAAGTATGGAAAATATGGCAGGAAAAGTTTTAGTGCTGTCGTTGTACCAGACACAAATTATAAGAAAATTAAATGGAAAGTTAATGAATATAAGTATAATATTAAACAGGATTTTTCTGTATATATTTCTGGAAAATGCAATAAAAATGGAAGAGAAACTGCATATGTATCTTGTGATTTTGGAATATTAAAAAGAAATAGTACAGATAAGTTTAAAGTAATAATGGATATACTGGACAGCCGCCAGGGAGAATATATTGAAGGGCTTTTATGGCCATGCAGGCGTGTTTACCACAGGCTTGATTTAGGTATGCAGGAAATTATAGAAATACTTGTTAAAAAAGAATTGTATAATGGATGCTGTTATTTTATGGAACTAGAAGAAAAAGTTTTATTTTAACCTAAGGTAAGCTTAAAAAACACATTTGTAAGAGGAGGATTATGTAAATTACTTATTTTAGAATAAGTCCGGACTTTTGCCAGAATACTACAAAACAGTTATAAAGATGGTTTACATCTGTCTGGCTAAAATACAAGACAGGGCTGCCACAATAAGAATAAAAAATACTATATTTTGTATGGTATTTTCTTAATGCAGCAGCCCCGTTTTTGTCTTATTTATATGTAATTTTATTTTTGTATAGTTATAGTAGTTTTTATGCTTTTTCCATCTTTTATTTTTGCTGTAATAGTAGTTTTTCCAGCCTTTTTTGCGTTTAATGTGCCATCAGCACTAACTGATGCAACAGACTTTTTAGAAGAACTCCATGTTATTTCTTTTAAAATTATGCCATTAGTAATATTTGTACCACCCATAATTCCAGAAAAAGTAACTTTCTTAACAACATTTAATTTCTTTTTACTTCCAGCTTTGATTTTAGCTGGAACTTGGATTTTTGTTTTTCCTATATGGCTTTTTTGTACTTCAATTATCTGGATTTTTTCTCCGGAGAGGTCTGATTTTGATTCATCAAGCCCGTCTTCAGTACTTAATTCAGCAGATATTCCATACCAGCCTCCACTTGTCCTTATAAAAGAACCCATGCCAATATATTTATATTTAGGGTTAATAAGGCTTTCATAATGTCCTGTAACAGTGTTTGTATTCTGTTTTACCCAGTCTTCTTTTTCTCCATACCACTGTTCAATTCCTTGTAACATGCCTGAATGGTTCCATGCAAGGTTTTCTGCCCCTGATTGTGTATTATTATATGATACGCTAAAACATCTTTCACCATTTGGACGTTCATGGGATTCATATATTGTAGATTCTGCTGCACGCAGTTGTGCAATAAGTTCAAGTCCTGATGACCATTTTATTTCAACATAATCATCTTCTGACAGTTTCATGCCAGTAGAAGGGTTTATATATCCCTTCTGGCAGGCTTCTTTACGGATTTCATTAACCCTGTTTAAAATATCATCTTTTGTAACATTTTCAAATTTGCCAGAAACCCCTAAAAGTTCATTGCCGTTTGCTGCTGTTTCTACATCTGTTTCCCTTATAGAAACTGCTTGTGCCTTTTTATTAAATTGTAGTAAAGTTATACTGCAAATTAATATATAAGTTAAGACTTTTTTTCCGTTTTTAATTGACATTATCCATATCTCCTTTTTTAATTTGTATAATATTATTTAATAGTAGCATGGCAGTATTAAATTGTAAAGAGATGGATAAGATATTTCCAGGGCAACAGCATTTATTTTTTTGAAAAAATTAGTAAAATAGAAGATGGTATTTTTACATTCAGAGATACCGGAAAACAGGTCTAACCGTTTTTCTTCTAAAAAACAATTAAGAAAGCAGGGACTTGAGAAGCCCTTGCTTTTTTGGACAAAATATTAGCTATGCAAACAAGCCTATATATAGATTTTTCTCTTGCAGTTCTATATATTATAGTCCCTGCGTTTTGAAAAGATTAGCCATTTCTTCTGCGGATTCCTGCATTCCCCTCTGAAACCACACTTCTATCCAGCCATACAGGGTGTATGCGGCAAATGCTTTTGCATAAGCTTCGGATTTAGGCAGGTCTGGCTTTAATTCCATAATTTCCATAATAACATCTTTTAGCAAATAAATAAGATGGCGTTCATTCAAAAGATGATAAAATTTTTTATGATCTTCAAAATGCCTGAATATCATGCCAATACCTGAACTAAGGGGAATATTATTATTTTTCTCCCAGCCGCGTTTCCACCCATCAAATAATTTATTGATATATGACCTTAAAATATCTTCTTTACTATTAAAGTTGCGGTAGAAAGAAGCCCGTCCAATGCCAGCATTATCACATAATTCGCTGATGGAAATATTCTCAATATCCTTATCCTCCAATAGCATCAGGATAGATTCTGTTATATGCTCTGTCACATACATATTTCTTCCCTTATTGCTCATCGGTGATACAGTTTCCATGTTTTGTTTCATTTTCTGCCCTCCTATTGACATTTCAAAAACTGCTGATACAATTATATCGGCAATGCAAATGTTTCATAGAATGATAGCACACTTTCATTCAAAAATCAAGCGTGCAGAAAGGAAAGATAATATGACACATACTAAAAAACGTATTCTAATTTTATTATTTATCATTGTTGTATCGGTTGTTTTGGGGCGGCTTGCTTTTCGGGTGTTTTTGAACTTTTTGTTGGGCGGCACCATGTTTGGAGGTAACTTTCTATGAGAAAAGAAAAAAAAGCGAAAAGGAAAGGCAGAGTTATGTGGGGAATTATCTATATTGTTACGTTTATTGCCGCTTTTGGGGGGTCTGTTGCTTTTAAAATGAAGCATGATCCATTTGGAGGGGAATTTAAAGTCAAATGGAATGATACAGTTGGAAAAGTATATACTGACATCGCCTATGGTGAGGGCGAAGCCAATAAATTTGACCTTTATGTTCCAGCCGGTGATTCCAGAAATAGTTATGGTCTGGTTGTATATCTTCATGCAGGTGGTTTTACAAGCGGAGATAAATCTGGCGATGGCGAAATGCTGGAGTGGCTCTGTTCTAAGGGATATGTGACCGCAGGCATTAACTATACCCTTGTCAGCGATGACCACCCTGATGCAAGCGTGTACTCCCAATCTATGGAAATTAAAGAAAGTATCTCTCATGTGCTCGACAAAGCAGAAAAATTAGGATATTATATCGACGAAATGTCTATTTCAGGTGGTTCTGCAGGCTGCTGTCTTGCTTTGCTGTATGCTTATCGTGATGCAGAAACTTCGCCTGTACCTGTAAAAATGGTCTTTGGAGCAGCAGGACCTTCTTCATTTTATCCTGAAGATTGGAAGTGCTATGGTTTTGATATTGGTAGTGAGGAAAGTGACACTGCCGCAAGAGTAATGTTCAGTGCAATGGCAGGCAAGGAAATCAAATCAGCGTTTGGTACACCTGAGTATGATGAAGAAATAAAAGATATTTCTGCTCTGCTTTGGGTAAACGAAAACAGTGTACCTACTCTCGTTGCATATGGAAAATTTTTGTACAAACTTATTCCATCTGGAAAGATATTGTAATATAATAGAACCCATGAAAAATGATAATTTTCTTAGTTAATGGAGGGTAAAAGGATAGTGGATAAATTAACAATCAAAAAAGCCCGGTTAGATCAGACTGACGAGATTAATGAAATTGTAAGTAAAACGATAAAAGAAATATATTCAAAATACTATTCAAATGAAGTAGTGGATTTCTTTTTGGAATTACATAACCGCGATAATATTATTAGTGACATTTCGGAAGACAATACCTATGTGATTGGTTGTGAAGCTACCATTCTCGGAACAGGCACAATTAATCAAAATACTATATCAAGGGTATATATAACATAAGTGCGAACTTAAGCAAGCAATCCTGGTAAAATTGCTGTATGGAAGTCATC
>CAQGLR010000023.1 GCA_948794795.1 uncultured Lachnospiraceae bacterium
TGTATATAAATGATGCAGACCTTGAAAAAGGGCTTGTGGATGTACTGGAAGCCTGTGGGGATAAATGCCAGGTGTACCTGAAAGAAAGCATGGCATCCTGTGAAAGGCTTACCCTTGACAGGTTCCATTCCGGCAGCCTTTCACAGGATTATACAGCCATATACAGGGGTATTACAGAATACAAAGGGCTTGTTGGTAGGCATTTTGTACAAAACGGGTTTGCAATAAAAGAGGAAGGGGCACTTTTTGAAGAAGGGCTTCGGAACAGGAAAGAAACACTGGATTATTATTTTATCCTGGAAAGATAGATTAAAAAAGGGGGACATGACATGGCAGGATATTATGTTAACCCGCATGTAAAGGGGTGCACAAGGGTTTTCCCAGGCCAGGGGCGGTACGGTTATTACAGGTATGACATGAATGAGAACCCGGAAGGGCTGCCAGGATGGTTTGTTGAAAAGGTGCTGGCAGAAATTACGCCGGGATTCCTTGCAACATACCCTGAGCCGGATGTATTCCTGCACAAGTATGCTGCATTTATTGGCGCCGGGTATGGGAACGTGCTTGCAACCAACGGTTCTGACATGGCAATAAGGTACATGCTTGAAGTGTTCTGCCAGGAAGGGAAGAAGGTTGTGACAGCAAGCCCTACATTTGAAATGTATGCAGTGAACTGCAGCATACTGGGGCTTGTGCATGTGCCTGTAAGTTATGAGGAAGACCTGTCATTTGATGTGGGTAAACTGCTTGATGCAATAGACCAGGACACAGATGTGGTAGTCCTGCTTAACCCGAACAACCCTGTGGGTACAGCATATACAGATGAAGAGGCAGATGCAGTAATAAAGAAGGCAGAAGAAAACGGTGCCATTGTAATAATTGATGAAGCATACCACTATTTTTATGACAGGACATTTATAAAAAAAGCCCTTAAGTACAGTAACGTGGCAGTGTTAAGGACATTCTCGAAACTGTTTTCACTTGCAGCGTGCCGGCTTGGCGTAATAATTAGCAGTGAAGATATCATTGGTTATATAAAGAAATCAAAACTGACATTTGATGCCAATGCAGTTGCACTGAAATTTGCAGAACGGGCAATAGAAGAACCAGGGCTTGTGGAATGGCTGGTTTCCAATGAAAAGCAGGGCAAAAAGTATATAATGTCCAGGCTTAGGGAAGAAGGCTATGAGGCTATGGACGGGCTTGGCAACTATATTTTTATAAAAACACATAAGACTCCACAGGAAGTTGCAGAAAGGCTTAAGGAAGAAGAAAAAGTACTTGTCAAGACATTTAGTAGCCCCCTGCTTGCAGGGTATATAAGGGTTTCCACAGGTCCAGAAAAGGCAATGGGCTTTTTTATGGATAAATTTTTAAAGGCAGACTGTTAAAGGATGCAGGGAGGCGGCACAGATGAAAAAGGTTATAACATACGGCACTTTTGATTTGTTCCACCACGGGCACCTGAACCTTTTAAAACGTGCAAAGGAACTGGGGGATTACCTGGTTGTCGGTGTGACAACAGAAAGCTTTGACATAAACAGGGGTAAGCTTAATGTGCAGCAGCCGCTTATGGAGAGGGTGCGCCAGGTAAAGGAAACAGGGCTTGCAGATGAAATAATACCTGAGGAATATGAGGGCCAGAAGATAGATGACATACAGAAATATGGGATAGATGTGTTTGCCATAGGTTCAGACTGGGAAGGTGCATTTGATTATTTAAAGGACTACTGCGAGGTTGTGTACATTAACAGGACAGAAGGTGTGTCAAGCACATCCATAAGGGAACAGGGGCAGCTGCTTTCATTCGGGATAATAGGCAGGGGCACAATGGCAGGGAAAATGGCAGGCGAGGCAATGCATGTAAGCGGCATAAGGCAGGCAGGCATATGCAGTGTTCCAGGTGACATGGCAGCCACCTGTTCTTTAATGGATAAATCAGATGCTGTATATATACTGGCAGAACCTTCAAGGAGGGGGATGCTTGTAAGGGAGGCACTAAACAGGGGATGCCATGTCATGTGTGAATCACCTGTGTCACTGGAAGGCAGGGAAACAGGAAGCCTTTACAGGCATGCAGAAGAAAAAGGGCTGGTACTGTTTGACGCAGTAAAAACTGCATACCTGAGGGCATTTTCGCGTCTTGTCCTGCTGGTAAAAGGCGGTGCAGTGGGGAGTGTCAGGTCCATAGATGCCACATGCACCTCAATGCAGCCATCAAACAGCTGGTTCTATAACAAAGAAAGCAAAGGCGGCAGCATGGCAGACTGGGGGCCGTTTGTGCTCCTCCCTGTTTTTAAGATATTCGGGCTGGACTACAGGGAATGCACATTTATATGCAGCATGGACAGCACAAAGCAGACTGACATGTTTACACAGGTAAACATGCTTTACCCCCACGGTACTGCGACACTGAGGACAGGGTATGGAGTAAAATCCGAAGGAAGCCTGGTAATCTCAGGTACAAAAGCATACATATATGTGCCATCACCCTGGTGGAGGACAGAATACTTTGAAATAAGGTATGAGAACTTCAATGACAACAGAAGGTATTTTTATAAAGTTGATGGTGAAGGCATAAGGTATGAGCTTGCTGAATTTTTAAGGCTTATACGTACAAAAGGGAAGAATTTTACAATAAGCAGTGGGATATCACAGA
The DNA here is from genome assembly GCA_948794795.1 of uncultured Lachnospiraceae bacterium. Taxonomy (GTDB): domain Bacteria; phylum Bacillota; class Clostridia; order Lachnospirales; family Lachnospiraceae; genus Butyribacter. The sequence continues at coordinate 2,660 of CAQGLR010000023.1, forward strand.
AGATAAGCAGTGTGATGGAACAGTTCATGGAAAATAAAAACAAAAGTTTTATATAATCCAGCATTTTAAGTAAGGAGTTTAATATATGGGCCAGGATGTAAACAGAACCAGGATTATTATATGGGGTACAGGCGGGCAGGCTGGAGGGGTAATCAATTATAATAAGGAATGGCTTGTAAATGTGGATATTATATGCTTTGTAAGCAACAGCCACCAGGAAGGTACAGAAGAGCTTTTTTATAACAGAAAAGTAATATCACCACAGGAATTAAAGGGAAAAAGTTTTGATTATATACTTATCCTTAGTTCATATATTGAGGAAATCAGAATTCAGATTACTTCAGGGCTTGGTATACCTGCTGGAAAAATTATTACTATGGAAAAGCTTGCTGAAATATCTGTTAAATGTTTTGGCACAGATATTATAAATAAAAAAGTGCTTCTTTATGGCAGGGAATACAGCAGTTTTAATTATATATACCATTTACAGAAAAGAACAAGCAGTGTAAAGATAATTAATGCTCTTGGTAATGAAAAAATTACAGGTGTATCTTCTATAAGTATAAATAAAATAGTAAGAGAAGATTATGATTATATACTTCTTCTTGACAATAATGTAGATGAAAGAAAAGAACTGTGCAGGGATTTAAGACTTGCCAGTAATGTGTCAGAGGATAAAATACTGTATGCGGGTCAATGGCTTGGAAATCTGGCATATGAATACAGTATTATAAATAATAATACAGATAAATTTTATTACTGCATTGTTCCAAGACCACATGATGGACTTATGAGTCTGCTCTTAGAATTTTTAAGGGGTTGTGCTTATGCTTCTGGAAACGGTTATGTACCTTTTGTTGATATGCAGTATTCCATGAGCCTTTATATTGAAGAAGAAACATATGGAAAAGTAAATGCCTGGGAGCAGTTTTTTTCACAGGTTTTGTGCACTGATGGCAAAAGCATTAATGAAATATATAGCAAATGTAATGTGATAGTGCCTTCAATGTATGTAAAGGTAAACTTTTATAGAGATATTTATGAAAAAAAAGATGCCCTTATGGCAATGAAGGCTTTGTATAAAAAATATTTTTATATGGATACAGTGGTAAAAGATTATATAAACAAGGAAAGCAGGGAAGTTTTTAAAAATACTGGGAACCAGTCTGTCATGGGTTGTATTTACCGAGGAACTGATTATACAAGTATAAAACCTGCAAACCATATGGTTCAACCAGATATAGATGAGTTTATTGAAGTATGTGACAGAAAAAGAAAAGAATGGGGATGCAGGTATATATATATTGCTACAGAAGATGCAGATGCCCTTGGAAAATGCATAGGACATTTTGGTAGTTCACTGCTTTATACCAACCAGATGCGTTATAGTGGCACAGGGGATAAATTTCTGGCACAGATACATAACACGAGGGAAAATGACAGGTACCTTCGTGGCATTGAATATCTGGCAGCTGTTGCACTTTTTGAGAAGACAGATTATCTAGTAAGTGGGCAGAATGGTGCATTTTATGGCACATTGCTTTTAAAAGAAAATAGTTTTAAAGATATGTATATATTTGACAAAGGCAAATATGCTACCACAAATAATAAATACATATGAGATGTTTTTAAAATTGGAAAGGGTTTCAGTTATGGATGCAGTAAAAGTTTATGAAGAATACTTTAATAAAAAGTATAATGTTATCTGTAATCTGATAGATAATATTTTATCAAGAAATAAGAAAATTGCAGCATGGGGTGCGGGTGCAAGAGGTAAAGCATTTTTGAGTACATTTGATGCTAGAAATGAAAAAATATATTGTGTCTTTGACATAGATGAAAAACGTTGGAATACAAAACTTCCAACGGGACATGTAATAATGAAATATGAAGAACAGCCTATTGATTATATTTTTGTTATGAATTCTATTAATGAAGTTGATGTAAAGGAACTTCTATTGGAAAATGGTATAGATTCAGAAGTTATTAATTTGGATAATATTATATTAGGTGATTTAGAGTTAGAAAATCTGCTATACAAGCAAAAAAAAGAATTATGCAAAGTAAGGGAAGTCAAAGTGGCTGCAGTATGTATTTTGTATAATCCTGGGAATGAAGTAATAGAAAATATTATGTCATATGTAAAAAATGTAGAAATATTATATGTATATGATAATTCAGAAAAACAAAACAAAATTCTTATAGAAGAACTAAAAAAGATAGAAAATGTGATATATATAACATCTGGTATGAATGATGGTATTGCAAAAGCTATTAATATAACAGGAAAGATGGCTATAAAAGCAGGCATGGATTGGCTTGTTACATTTGATCAAGATAGTTATGCAGAAAAAAGAATGCTTGAACAAATGAAAAAATATGCAAATAGCAGTTTATGCAGTAATGATATAGGAATAATAGCTCCATCATGTAGTTACAATACTAGAGAAATTCATGGAAATTATAGTATGTATTACAGTTATTTTGATAAAGTTATGCAAAGTGGTGCTATGAATAATTTAAGTATTCTGGAAACAACAGGTGGATATGATGAGAATTTATTTATAGACCAAGTGGATTATGAATATTGTGTGCGTATAAGGTTGTTTGGATATAAGATTATAAAAATAAATAATGCCTTGTTAAAACATAATGTAAATGATGAAAATGTTGAAATTAAAAATATTGATGGATGCAAGATATATGTTAATAAGTATTCTGGAATCAGGTATTATTATATATATAGGAATAATAGATATCTAGCTAGAAAATATCAAGATAAAGATGATATTTATTTTTTAGAATGTGAAAAAAATTTATGTAATATAGTTAAGAATTTAGAATATGACAATGACATAGAAATAAAAAGAAGAGCAATAGAAATAGCAGAAAGAGATTATAAAAATTTAATTATGGGAAGATGCTTGCATGATTTATAAAGTTAAATAAAAGAGTATGATATTTATAGAAAGGATAAAAATATGAAAAAAAGTTGGTTTAAAGAGGTTATTGTTTTTTTATCAGGTAGTATTGTCGGAGCAGTAGGAATAAGTAAAATTACTTCAAAAAGTATTGATGCAAATGATAAAAGGATAGATAAGTTTAAAAGTTATTATAGTGTGCTTACACAATGGCTTGCTTTAAAACAAAAAAATGAATCGTTAGAAAGATATTTTATTAATAAGAGATATAAAACAATAGCAATTTATGGTATGGGAGAGCTTGGAAATAGATTATATGAAGAGTTAAAAACAACAGGAATAATAATAGAATATGGTATTGATAAAAACTTTGGATTTGGTGATATAAAAATATTAAATTTAGATGATGAATTACCAAAAGTTGACGTAATAGTAGTAACAGCAGTATTTGACTTTGACAAAATAAGTAATGATTTAAAGGATAGAGTAAATTGTCCTATAGTTTCATTGGAAGATATTGTTTATGAAATTTATTAAAAGTAGAATGATATATTTTATTATATAGGGGAAATTAAAAATGGATATTGTAAGTGTGGTGGTGGTAACATATAAATCTATAAATGTTTTAGAAACATTTGAAAGTATAAAAAAACAGGATTATAAAGATATAGAATTAATAATAACAGATGATTGTTCAAATGACTGTACTATTAATATTATTTATAATTGGATTAAAAATAATAAAAAAAGATTTGTTAATGTGAAATTTTTAAAAGGTTACAAAAATAGAGGAGTTTCACATAATGCTAATAGAGGGTTGTCTTGTGCAACAGGTAAGTATATAAAAATTATTGCAGGTGATGATATTCTTATAGAACATGCTATTACCTCATATGTGGAATATTATAGGAGTCATGAATTCGATATTATATTTTCAAATATACAATATTTTGGTGATGAAAAGTTAATTAAAAAAGATATGGAAAATAGCAAAGCAGAATTATCAAGAAATATTTTAAAAACTTTATTACAAGAAAAAATAAGAAATTATTATCTTGAAAAGGAATATATGCCATCACAAACTATATTTTTTTCTCATGATTTTTATAAAAAAATGGGAGGATATAATGAAAAATATCCATTTTGGGAAGATGGACCTTTATATTGTAATTGTATATTGAACAATTGGACAATTGGATTTGTAGATGATGTTCTTGTAAAGGGAAGAATTAGTTCAAAAAGTATATCACATTCAGTGAATGAAAAAAAATTGTCTTATATAGGATATATGCATTTAAAAGATAATATACATTATTTCTTTTGTCTATATTTGAAAGCATGTATAAGATATAAGAAATTTGATTTGATTAAAAATAAGATTCCAGGTGTATATAAAGATATAATCAGAGTTTTAAATAATATGAAATATTATAGAAGGATATAGTTTATGAAAATAAATATATTTGTTGCTACACATAAAAAAATAATGAAGATAAAAAATAAAATATATATACCATTATATGTAGGTGCAAAAGATAAGAAGAAACACTATGGATATTTATGTGATGATATGGGAGAAAATATATCATTTAAAAATAAAAATTATTGTGAATTAACGGGCATGTACTGGATTTGGAAGAATGTTAAAACAGACGTTATAGGTCTTGTACATTACAGAAGGTATTTTTTTAATGATATATTTTCTCCAAATTATTATAGATTATTGAATGCAAGAAGTATTAAACATATTTTATCAGGGTATGATGTAATTGTTCCAGTTAAAACAATTTTAGAAGGAGAAAGTATAAGTATACAATATGCCAAAGAACATCATATAGAAGATTTGATAAAATGTGGAGATATAATTAAAGAATTAGAACCTAGTTATTATAACTCATTTAAGAAAACTATTAGAAAAAAGGAATTATATACATTTAATATGATGATTTGTACTAAAGAATTATATGATAATTATATGGAATGGTTATTTAAAATTTTATTTGCTTTGGAAAATAGAGTTGATTATTCTGATTATGATACATATAATCAAAGACTGTTTGGTTTTCTTTCAGAAAGATTGTTTAACGTCTGGTTAGAGAAAAATAGTAATATTAAGATAAAAGAAATGCCAGTATATAATCTTGAAAAAAATATTGACGAACAGAGGAAAAATTATATCATACAAAAAGTTAAAGGATTAATTACCAGTAATTTGCACAAAAAATAGTGTAGTTTACATCAGAGTGAGGAGAATGTATGCAAATAGTAAAATACCAATTCCAACAACATGGTGATGAAAGAGGCCAGCTTGTATCACTTGAAGAATATAAAGACATACCTTTTCAGATAAAAAGAGTTTACTATATGTATAATACTGGACAAGGAATAACTAGAGGATACCATGCACACAAAAGCCTTAAGCAAATACTTATATGCATACATGGTTCATGTAAAATTTTGCTTGATAATGGAAGTGAGAAGAAAAGGGTATTTCTAGAAAAGCCATATGAGGGCTTATATGTACCAAATAATATGTGGCGTGAAATGTATGATTTTTCAAATGATGCAGTTCTTATGTGTCTTGCATCTGATTTATATAAAGAAGAGGATTATATAAGAAATTATGAAGAATTCTTAGAATTTATAAATAAGAAGGTGGAATTATGATACCATACTCAGATTTAAGACCAATACATAATATGGTGCGTATTGAATTAGATAAAGCATATAAAAGGGTGATGGATTCAGGTTGGTTTATTGCGGGCAGTGAACTGGAGAAATTTGAATATGAATATGCCTCTTATTGTGGAACAAAGTATTGTATTGGTGTTGGAAATGGTTTAGATGCTCTTAGGCTTATTTTAAATGCATATGGAATAGGTAAGGGTGATGAAGTTATACTGCCTGTTAATACATTTATTGCAACTGCCTTAGCCGTAAGCTATGTTGGTGCTGTTCCTGTTTTTGTTGATTGTAACAGAAAGACATACAATATAGATGTAGATCTTATTGAAGAAAAAATAACAGAAAAGACAAAAGCAGTTATTGCAGTGCATTTATATGGCAGATGTGCTGATATTGATAATATAAAGAAGATTACAGATAAATATAATCTAAAATTGATAGAGGATGCGGCACAAGCACATGGGGCTATTTACAATAAAAAGAAAGTTGGCAATCTTGGGGATGCAGCAGGCTTTAGTTTTTATCCAGGAAAAAACCTTGGTGCATTTGGGGATGGTGGAGCAGTTACAACAAATAATGATATGCTTGCAAGTAAAATATACACACTTAGGAATTATGGAAGCAAAAAGAAATATGAACATATATATAAAGGTTGTAACAGCAGGCTTGATGAGTTGCAGGCTGCCTTTTTAAGGGTGAAATTAAAATACCTTGACCAATGGAATAATGAAAGACATAATATAGCATTATTTTATATAAATAATATAAATCGAGATTATTTGGAATTGCCTGAAGAGGATAAGGATGGAAGAAATGTGTGGCATGTATTTCCTGTATTATGCAATAAAAAGAAAGAGTTCCAAGATTACTTGAAAAACAAAGGAGTAGAAACACTTAACCATTATCCCATACCACTACATTTGCAGGAAGCATACCATAGTCTGGGATATAAAAAGGGGAATTTTCCTGTTGCAGAAGAATGTGCAACGAAAGAAGTATCACTTCCAATATGGGTAGGAATGTGGAATGGAATTTGCAAAGAATTAGTTAGATGTATAGAAAGTTTTAATTTTGAGTAACAAGATACAAATTTTAACTTAGATTTTGGAGATTTAAAATGGCTTATGAGGAAAAATTGAAAATAATAAAAAGAAGTGAATATACAGATAAAGAGAAAATACGTATAGACAAGTTTATATTTTCTGAAAATACAAATGGGGAATTTATTAATTCATTGAACTTTCTTGAATATCATCCTGAAGAAAGATTTGTTGATGATTCTATAGCTATACTGGATGCAGGTTCAGGTACTGTACGTGGGCTTATGATGGCAGCGCAAATTCCTGACAAACCTGGGATTGTTATTTCACATCCAGGAACTACATTTGCAGGGCCAGTTATAGACAGAAAGTTAAAAATAGAAGAATCATGGGCTGTATTGGAAATGTTATTTTCATATTATGAAGAAAAGTATAATGAAATACAAGTTAAAACTATCCCCCAATGCTACACTAAGCAGCCATATGGGATTATTGATTATTTTTTATTAAAACGTGGATATAAATATGAAATGAGTTCACTTTCAAATATAATTAATATTTCAGATATTAATACTGAAGAAGATATTTTAAATATGTTTAGTGCAAAAAGAAGAAACCAGGTTAAAAAAGTATGTAGGAGTAATAAATTTATATATGAGATGAAAAATACAATAATAAAAGATGCATGGAAGAATCTTGAAAATAACCTGATAAATAAATTTAATTCTAAGCCAACTCATACATATAATGAAATTGTAAACTTGCAATTAAAATGCCATAAAAATATAAAACCATATTATGTATTTGATTTTGATGGGAAATATGCTGCATTTGGATTAAGTTTTAATTTTAAAAATATTTTTCATACTCAGTATTTAGATGTTAATTATAAATATTCAGGAGAATATCCTAATTTGTTATTAATAATGAAAATGATAAAAGAAGCTGTAAACAACAAATATGACTATTTTAGTTTTGGTGCAAGTACAGAAGATAGTGGAAGAATTCTTAATGAAGGGCTTTATAATTATAAGAAGGAATATGGGGGTGGGGAAATTATTTTACCATTTTATATTAAATTCTGTAATTAATAATTATTTCAAGAGGAAAAAAATATGAGAAATATTAATGATTATGAAAAAGAGTATATAAAAGAAGATTTTGAACAATACCAGGTTATGTATAGAAGAAAAAATATATTAGAAATATTAAAACAGTATGATACAAGTTCTGTATTGGAAATTGGTTGTGGCATGTCACCATTATTTAAGTATTTAAAATATGGTGAAGATTTTGGTAGTTATACAATAGTTGAACCTGGTGAAAGGTTTTATAGTAATGCAAAAAATATGGCAGGAGATAATAAACATATAAAAATATATAAGGGTTTTATAGAAGAATTAGCAGGAAATATATCATCTAATTTTTCGTTTATTATATGTTCAAGTCTATTGCATGAGGTAGCAAATCCTGAATTATTATTAAAAAGTATTGCTATTTTATGTAATAAGGATACAGTAATACATATAAATGTGCCTAATGCAGAGTCATTTCATAGGATTTTAGCAAAAGAAATAGGGTTAATAGAAAATGTTTATTGCCTTTCTGATAGAAGTAAATTGTTACAGCAAAATAATATATACAATATGGAATTATTAAATGATATTGTAAAACAGGCTGGATTTTTAGTAATTAGACAAGGTTCCTATTTTATAAAACCATTTACACATAAACAAATGTTTTCAATGATAAAACAAGAAATAATTAATGAGGATATATTGGATGGATTGTATGAAATGAGTAAATATATGCCTGGATATGGTTCTGAAATATACGTTAATTGTAAATTATTATAGAATTATCCAATATGTAAAAAATAATATTATTTCTATATTTAAATATTTAAATAATAATAGATTTGAAAGGAAAGTTTTATGAAATTAAGTATATTATTGACTTTTTATAATCAAAAGGAATATGTGGATTCAGTATTGAACAGTATATTATCTCAAAAGATAAATTATAAGTATGAAATATTAGTTGGTGATGATGGTTCTACAGATGGAACGAAAGAGAAAGTTTTGGAATACGTGAGTAAATATCCAGATATTATAAATTTATATGTGATGAAAAGAGATATGAATAAAAAATATGAAGCAGGAATACGTGCTTCTAAGAACCGTTTAAATTTATTAAAGCATGTAAGAGGTGAGTATTTTACATTTTTTGATGGTGATGATTATATTTGTGATGATAAAAGGTTTCAAAAAGAAATAGATATATTAGAAAATCCTGAAAATATTGATTGTATTGCATGTGCTCATAATATGTTTTTGGAATATTATAGAAATGGAAGGGCTATTAAAAGAGAATATGTTATAGATGCAAGTGTAAAAGAACAGAAATTTGATATAAAAAGTTATTGGGAAAAGTATTATTTTAGTGCAGCAACAATAGTATGCAGAAGTTCAGTTATTAGTAAGTTACCTTATAGAAAAATAAAATTATTTTTTAATGATAATATTATGACATTTAGTATGTTGCAATATGGTAAATTATATTACTTACCAGAAGCAATGTTTGTATATCGTCAAACTGGTGATGGGATATGGACAGGACAAAGTATGGATATAAGTATGTTGAGAAATAGTTTTGGTTATGATATAGCAAATAAGATTAATCCTAAACTGAGAATAATAACATTGGTAAGATTTTTTAATGATTTATCTTATTTATATAATAACAGACATAATTTATATTCTGAAAAAACTAAACCATATTATAAGTTTGCAGTTAAATATGAATTAAAAGAATCTTGTAAATGGATATTATATGACAGGAGTAATATATTAAAAAAATTATATCTTAATGTGGAGTATGCAATTAGATATTTATTTGTTAATACATATAAAATATTAAAGGGAATTTAAAATTTATATTATAAAGTGAAATTTTAGTATAAAAGTTGAGGGTTGAAATGATAGATGCGTATGTAAATGAATTAATTAGTACATTAGAAAATATACAAATATGGAAAGATGCGTCATACAAATTAGCAGATTATGCTGAAGGAATAAAATTGATTTTAGATTGTTTCACAACACACAAGAAAAAGCAGTCACAAGTATTTTTTATAGGAAATGGTGGAAGTTCTGCAATAGCAAGCCATATGACAGCTGATTTTATGAAGAATGGAGGAATGAATACATATAGCCTTTATGATAGTGCAGTTACGACATGTATGGGTAATGATTTTGGATATGAATATATATTTTCAAAACCAATGAAATTTCTTGTAAAAGAAAATGATCTAGTAGTAGCAATAAGCAGTTCTGGCAATTCAGATAATATAATTAATGCAATAAAAATAGCTAGAGATAAAGGAGCAGACATAATAACATTGACAGGTTTTAAACAAGATAATAAATTAAAACAATTAGGTGACATAAATGTTTATGTTCCAATAGAGAGATATGGGATAGTAGAATCTATACATAATTTGGTATTACAACAAGTAGTAGATTTAATAATGGAAAGAGATGGAGTAAAAATTTGAATAAAAAACCAGCTGTATTCCTTGACAGGGATGGTGTATTAACGGTAGAAAAAGGTTATATATGCCCAATTTGTGAAATAGAAATTTTTCCGTATGTAAAAGAATGTATAAAAGAAATACACAGAAAAAATTATTTTGCGATTGTCATTACAAATCAAAGTGGAGTTGCGAGAGGGGTATTTACAGAAGAACAGCTTCTAATAGTAAATGAAAATTTGATAAAAGAAACAGAAGTAGATGCAGTTTATTATTGTCCACATTTTGTTTATGGTAAGGTTGCCAGGTATTCAATAAGATGTAATTGCAGAAAGCCAGATATAGGGCTTATAGAAAATGCATGTAATGATTTTGATATAGATATGAGCCAGTCATACATGGTTGGAGACCAGGAAAGTGATATTATAACAGGAATAAATGCTGGAATAAAAACAGTTTTGTTAGAAAGTGTATATAAAACAGAGTTACTAAATAAGAAAACAAGTGCGGATTATGTATTAAAAGATTTAAGGGAATTAATAGGTATTATATAAATTTATATATACATAAAAAATAAGAAGAGGAGTAGAAATATGGTTTCATTAGTTACAGGTGGATGTGGATTTATAGGTTCTCATATGGTAGACAAGTTACTAGCTGAAAATCATGAAGTACGTGTGATTGATAATTGGACAACAGGGCGTCCACAGAATCTTAACCATCATAAGAATAATGGACATTTAACTGTATATCATATGGATATAAGGAACAAGGAAGAAATTGAAGAAATATTTAATGATGTCGATTATGTATTTCATTTTGCAGCTTTGGCAGATATAGTTCCATCAATACAACAACCATGGGATTATTATTCATCAAATGTTTTGGGTACTTATAATGTTGTGGAGTGTGCCAGAAAATCAAATATTAAAAAATTTGTATATGCTGCTTCTTCTTCTTGTTATGGAATACCTGATGAATATCCAACAAAGGAAATCGCACCTATAAGACCTCAGTATCCGTATGCTCTTACAAAAAGACTTGGAGAAGAAACGGTACTTCATTGGGGGCAGGTATATGGTTTGCCTGTAATAACTCTTAGGTTATTTAATGTATATGGAACACGTTCTAGGACATCAGGAACGTATGGTGCAGTTTTTGGGGTATTTCTTGCACAAAAAATTGCGGGCAAACCATTTACAGTAGTAGGAGATGGGGAACAGACAAGGGATTTTACTTATGTGACAGATATAGCAAATGCATTTTATACAGCAGCGGTATCTAATATAACACAAGAAACATTTAATGTAGGAAGCCATGGTACATATTCTATAAATAAATTATGTAAGTTGCTTGGTGGAGAAATAGTACATATACCAAAGAGACCAGGGGAACCAGATTGTACATATGCAGATACATCAAAAATTGAACAAATGTTAGGCTGGAAAGCAAAAGTTAGTTTTGAAGAAGGGGTACAGAAAGTGCTTGATAATATAGAATATTGGCATGATGCACCTGTATGGACACCAGATACAATAGGAATAGCAACAAAAGATTGGTTTAAGTATTTGGGAAAATAGTGTTTAGAAAGGTAAATACTTATGGGAAAGATAATAACAAAGAATGAGTATAAACAGAATATTAAGAGCATATTGAAACAAGAGAATAAAATAGTAGTATTATGCCATGGAGTATTTGATTTGATACATCCAGGACATATAGTACATTTTGAACAGGCTAAAAGTTATGGAGATATTTTAGTTGTATCTGTTACATCTGAAAAGTTTGTAAGAAAAGGACCAGGCAGACCATATTTTAATGATGAAATGAGAATGAAATTTCTTCAATCTATTGAATGTATAGATTATGTAATGCTTTCAGAAGGATATACAGTAGATGATATTGTAGAAGTGGTAGAACCTAATATTTACGTAAAAGGTGAGGAATATAAATCACCTGAAGATGATATAACAGGGAAAATATTAGAAGAACGGAAACTGGTTGAAGAACATGGTGGTAAAATAAAATATACACAAGGACAAGTATTTAGTTCTACAAAGTTAATTAATACAGCAATGAATGGATTATCAGATGATGTAAGGCTTTATATGGAAAATTTTAAAAGTAAGTATTCTATGAAAGATATTAATGACTATGTTAGAAAGGTTAGTAATTTAAAAGTACTCGTTATAGGTGATGTTATTATAGATAAATATATTTATTGTAGCGTTCAGGGAATAATGAGTAAGGATATGGGATATTCTGCACGTTTACATAATACAGAGGAATATTTTGGTGGTTCTGTAGCCATTGCAAGACATCTGGCAGATTTTACACCTAATGTTACTTTGATGTCAATTATTGGGAATGAAGAAGATATACGTCTTAGCATGTTTGATAAATTTGTTGATAAAATAAATCTTAAACTATTTTATAGTAACAAAATTCCAACAATAATAAAACAAAGGTATTTAACTAAGAATAAGAAACGTGATGAATATCGGAAGGTTTTTGCAATTAATAATATTCCAGATAAATTGGGATACGAAAGTGATATAAAGTTGAAATTTGTGGAAAGGCTTGAAGAAATTATAGAAGATTATGATGTAGTTTTTCTTTGTGATTTTGGACATGGGCTAGTAGATGAAGAAATTATAAAAATTATTTCAAAGAAGGCAAAGTATCTAGCACTTAATTGCCAGACTAATTCGTCAAATAAGGGAATGAATCTCATAACAAAGTATGAAAGGGCAGATATATTTACATTGGATCAGAATGAACTTAATCTGGCATATCCATCATATTATGACAGTGAAGAAGTAAAATTCAAAAAACTTAGTGAACATTTGGGAGGAAGTAAGGGATGGCTTACCAGAGGTTCATTAGGCGCATGGCAGATTGATGGGAATAATATATGTAGTTGTCCTGCATTTACATTGTCTGTTAAAGATACTATAGGTGCTGGAGATGCATTTTTTTCATTGGCAGGGATATTTATGGCAGCAGGATGTGAATTGGAAATTGGTACATTTATGGGAAATATAGGAGGTGCATTAGGTACTAATATTGTTGGTAATAAGGAATCAATACAAAAAGTGAATGCGTTAAAATTTGCAAGTACTTTATTAAATATATAGAGAAAGGAAATACATATGACAGAGGATATCCGTTTGGATTCACATAAATTAATATACCATCCTGGTACAGTATCACGCTGGTTAAATGGAGAAAATATCTATCCAGTTGAGATTGAAATATCACCAAGTGGGGCATGCAACCACAGGTGTGTCTTCTGTGCAGTTGATTATACCGGATACCAGCCTGATTTTCTGGATAAAGATATTATTCTGCGTGATATAAAAAATATGGCCCAGAATGGGTTAAAAAGTGTTATCTGTTCAGGTGAAGGTGAGCCACTGTTAAATAAGGATTTGCCAGAGATTGTAAACAGGATTAAAGAATATGGTGTTGATGTGGCAATGGCAAGCAATGCTGTACTTTTAACAAAGGATGTGGCAGAAGAATGTCTTGGTTCTTTTACCTGGATACGTTTCAGTGTGGCAAGCATGGAGGAAGATTCTTATAATAAAATCCACCGTTGTCAAAAAGGTGACCTGGACAAGGTAAAAACAAATTTACAGGAAGCAGTACGTTACAAAAAAGACCATAATTTAAAAACTACACTTGGTGTCCAGTGCCTTCTTATCCCAGATAATTTACAACATGTTTTAGGGCAGGCAGAACAGCTTAGAGAAATAGGGGTGGATTATTTTACTGTCAAGCCATATTCCCAGCACCTGCACAGCAATAACCATTTTATTGTGGATTATAACAGCCTGCTTAGCTTGGAAAAAGAAATTAAACAGTATGAAACAGATAATTTTAAAATATATTTCCGGGCAAATGCAATGAAAAAAATGCACTGTAAGAAAAATTATACATACTGTTATGGGCTTCCTTTTATGACCCATATTGACGCAAAAGGCAATGTATGGCCGTGTATTGCACACCTCGGTGAAGACAGCCTGTGTTTTGGGAATATTTATGAGCAGACATTTAAAGAGATATGGGAAGGTAAAAGACGCCAGGAAGTTATAGGTAAATTAAATGGTATGGATATAAACCAGGTGTGCAGGGAAGCCTGCCGACTTGATGAAATAAACAGGTACTTGCATGAATTAAAGAATCCAGGCGGGCATGTGAATTTTATATAAAGGAGGATATACATAATGGAAAATATTGCATCATCACCATATAGCAATTTAAAAGTATTTGCACATGCAGAAAAATTAAACAAGGTAAATTCAGGTGAGAGGACTGCACCAGTTTATGTAAGGCTTAAGCCTACTAACTACTGTAACCATCACTGTTATTACTGTAGTTATGCAGACAGTGAATTGGGTCTGAGGGATATAGTACATAAACAGGACCAGATACCATGGGAAAAAATGGAAGAGATAATTTCTGATTTTAAATCCATGGGCATAAAGGCAGTAACATTCAGTGGTGGTGGTGAACCACTTGTATATCCATATATAACTGAAGCAGTAAATGGGATGCAGGAAGCAGGTGTAGAAACTTCTATTATTACTAATGGGCAGCTTTTAAATGGTAAACGTGCAGAGGTATTGAAAAATGCAAAATGGGTGCGCATATCATGTGATTCTGCTGACGCAGGGACTTATTCAAAAGTAAGGAAAATACCTGTTACAGCCTTTGATGAGGTATGTAATAATATCAGGAATTTTGCCATGATTAAAGCAGATACATGTGAACTTGGCATAAATTTCGTAATCAACCATGAGAATGCACACCAGGTATATGACATGGCAAAACTTATGAAAAGGCTTGGTGCCAGCCATATAAAATTTTCTGCAAGGATTACTAAGAACCTGTTTGAATACCACAGCCCGTTTAAGGATACCGTTATTGGGCAGTTACACAAGGCAGAGGATGAGCTGGCGGATGGCGGATTTAAAATTATAAATAAGTATGAAGGGGATTTTGATACAGCAATGGTATTTGAGAGACAGTACCATAAATGTTATATAAATAATCTCGTTACTACAATAGCAGCAGACAGCAAAGTATATTTCTGCCATGACAAAGCATACGTAAGCAGTGGGATTGTGGGTGACTTGAAAGAACAGTCATTTAAAGAGCTATGGTTTTCTGATGAAGTTGTAAAACGTTACCAGGAGTTCGATGCAATGAAGGAATGCTGCCACCATTGTGTGTATGATGACCGTAATATCCTTTTAAATACTTTATACAGCCTGGATGAAAACCAGATTAATTTTATATAATCTGGAAAATTGTAAATTATTTATAAAACATATGGAGGGATGTACAGATGGATATTACTGGGATAATGGCAAAAGGACAGGAAATAAGAAAACAGGCATTTATAATATCATATTTTGCAGGAGGAGGCCATATGGGGGCAGCATTTTCTGTGGCAGATATCCTGGCAGCCCTTTATTTTGGAGATGTAATGAAATATGATGCACAAAATCCAGGATGGGAAGGCAGGGATTTTCTTATCCTTAGCAAAGGGCATGCTGCATTTGCTTTGTATGCTGTATTACAAATGGCTGGTTTTATTGGCAGGGAAGAATTAAAGCATGTATGCAGGCCAGGTTCAAAATTTGGTGGTCATCCCAAAATGCGTGAAATACCAGGTGTAGAAGCATCTACAGGGGCACTGGGGCATGGATTGTCATTTGGGATAGGCAATGCATTGGCAGATAAAACAGATAATAAAAAAAACCATACATATATAATTCTTGGTGATGGTGAATGCCAGGAAGGTTCTATATGGGAAGGTGCGTTGTCTGCCCCTTCACTTGGTCTTGGAAATCTTACTGTTATAGTAGACCATAATAAATTACAGGCAATGGATAACCTGGAAAATATAGTAAAAATGCAGCCTTTTGTAGATAAGTGGAAGGCTTTCGGATGGAATGTAACAGAAGTGGATGGACATAATGCAGGACAATTAAGGGATTCACTCCTTATAAGATGTGTGGATAAACCAACACTTGTTATAGCCCATACAATAAAAGGGAAAGGTATTTCATTTATGGAAGGTGTTCCTATCTGGCATTACCGTATGCCAGATGAAAAAGAGCTTCCTATAGCAATGAAAGAACTTGGGATTTCAAAGGAGGAGCTTGGGATAATATGAGGACAGCATATTTAGAAACTTTGTACAATCTTGCAAAAGCTGATAAGAGGGTATATGCACTGATTTCAGATAATGGGGCAATTGTTTATGACAAATATCGGGAAGATTTGCCAGGACAGTACCTGAACCTTGGCATTTCAGAAGCTAACATGCTTGGTGTGGCGGCAGGCATGGCTAATAAAGGTAAGATACCGTTTGCTTATACAATAGGTGCATTTCTTGCATACCGTGCATTGGAATTTATACGTAATGATATATGCCTGCAGAAACAGAATGTAAAAATAATTGGCACAGGTGCCGGGGAAGTATACAGTGCTTTAGGGCCTACACACCATTCAACAGAAGATATGGGTGCACTACGTTCACTGCCTGGTCTTGTAATTTTATCACCTGCAAGCCCTCTGGATGTAAAAAAAGCAGTAAATGCGGCATATTTATATAATGGTCCTGTATATATAAGGCTTGGGACAAATAAAGAAGAAGAAATATATACAGAGGGATATGATTTTGTTATAGGGAAAGCTGTAGAACTTTGTGCAGGCAATAAAATAACAATAATAAGCACTGGCAGCATACTGGCTGATGTTCTCAAAGTAAGCAGATATTTTTTAAAAGAGGGGATAGACATAAGGGTAATAAATATGCATACCATAAAACCTGTAGATAAAGAAATTATTATAAAAGCTATCGAGGAAACAAAGGGAATAATAACAGTGGAAGACCATAATATAACAGGCGGGCTTGGAAGTGCAGTGGCAGAGGTAATTGCAGAAAGTGGGAAGGGAATTAAATTCAAACGTATTGGGCTTAGGGATTTTTCTAAAGGATATGGTACATATGAGCAGGTCAGAATGGTTAATGGGACAGGTATGGATATGATAATAAAGACAGTAAAGGACATGCTTGTATAAAATTAACCGAAGGGGGGATACATAATAATGGGTAACCAGTATTTAGAATATTATGGTAAAAATAAAATATCACCAGTAAATATAGATAAAAACAAATTGGAATTGCATATTGCTGCAAGAAAAAAATTGTATAGGCAATTAGGTATACCTTTACAATGTTTTAATGGCAAAGATATATTGGAAGCTGGACCAGGAAGTGGATGGAATACCTTGGTTTTACTGAAATATATTTCAAAAGAAAGAATTAATCATATTGATTTAATTGAGCCTAATGAAACAGGCAGAGCTGCTACTCTTAAATTATTAGAGGACAATGGTATTAATATAAATAAGTATACAATGTATGATACTGTTTTGGAAAAATATAATAAAGATAAAACATATGATTTTATTATTGCAGAACAATTTATACAACATTTACCAGACTGGAGAAATTGTATTAAAAATTTAAAGAAATATGCAAAAGAAGGTACAGTTTTAATTACTACATGTTGTGATGAGATAGGCTTATATATTGAAAAAATGAAAAGGTTTATAGGGAGGTATATAATAAGGGACATCACAAAATATGATGAAAAGGTATCAAAACTTACGGAAATTTTTACACCACAATTAGAAAATCTTAAAGGGATGACACGCATAAAGGAAGACTGGGTAAAGGACCAGATATTAAATGATGTATTTCTAGTGAGACCTATGAACATGTTGGATATTATAAAAGAGTTTGAGGATGGATGGGATATATTAGGGGCATCGCAAAATATTTTTACAGATTATTCATGGTATAAAGATGTTAAATATGATTATATAGAAGAATACAAATTACAATATGAAATGAAAAAGCATATGTTTTTAACCGCAGGAAACTGTAATGAAACTGTCAGGACTGTTAAAGAAAATAAGAAACTTGAAAAATCCGTTAACTTGGCAAATGATTTAGCAGCAGAATTTGAACGTGGAAGTAACTTTAGAATAGAGGATTTAGTAAATGCAGTTGGTAATGTTACAGAAAATACAGATAATCTGAGAATAAAAGAATTTAACAGACAGCTCATGGAAATATTAGATATACTTGTTAAGGAAAATGATATTGATTTATATAAATATGAAATTTTTAGTATGACTTTTGGAAAATCAAGCCAGTTTATTAGTTTTGAGAAAAAATAATATAATAAATATAATTATATGGAATAGTTGTTAAGTTTAGAGATTTATAATAAAGGTGGTTATATAAAACAGGAAATATTTTAAATTTAAATATTATATAAAAATTTATAGAACATATAAGTTTACAAAAAATAAAACAATCACAAGTGGAAATAAAACAGATTATAAAGGGATGGTGTATTAATATGGCATATATTGATTTTGTGTCAGAATTACATAAAAGCACTAAAAGAGATTATGTAAAACGTGTTATAGAAAATGATAAATCAGACTGTGCAGTTGTTGCAAAAAAATATGGTTATGATTATTGGGATGGTGAACGTAAATATGGATATGGTGGATATAAATATGATGGCCGTTGGAGAAGTGTAGCAGAAAAAATAGTAAAATATTATGATTTAAAGCCTGGCAATAAGGTTTTAGATGTAGGCTGTGGCAAAGCATACTTATTATATGAACTTACGCAAGTTCTACCAGGGTTATTAATAAATGGTATTGATATATCGGAATATGGAATAGAAAATGCTAAGGATGAAATAAAGGATATGTTACAGATAGCAAATGCAACAAAATTGCCATTTGATGATAATAGTTTTGATTTAGTTATTTCACTTGCAACACTACATAATCTTAAGGTATTTGAATTAAAGGAGGCGTTACATGAAATAGAAAGAGTAAGCAGAGGCAGTAGTTATATTATGGTTGAATCTTATAGAAATGACAAGGAAGAAATGAATATGCTTTATTGGCAACTTACTTGTGCAAGTTATTATTCTGTAGAAGAATGGGAATGGTTATATAAAGAATGGGGATATACAGGAGATTATAGTTTTATATTTTTTGAATAAATATGAAGTAATTTTATAGAATAGGAAATAGCGGGTTTTATCAGAAAGATGAGTAAAGTTATATGAAGATATTAATAACAGGGGCAAATGGTTTTATAGGTTCAAGTCTTATGGATTATTTGAATAAAGAAAATCAGGTTTTAGGTACAGCCCGTAGTGTTTTAAGAGAAAAAAGTGATTATGTAGAAGCAGATTTATCAGTGTCATTTGATATTGCTTTTGATGCTGATATTGTTATACATGCTGCTGCACTTTCACCAAGACAGGGAGCTGTTTTTACAGATTATTTTTACAATAATGTGAAAGCTACAGAAAATATTATTAATTATTGTTTAAAACACAGAGTTAAAAAGATAGTATATTTTGCGGCAGTATCCTCTTATGGAAAGGTTGATAAAATTCTGGATGAAAATTCGCCACATAATAACCCTGATGAATACGGATTGACAAAATATATAGCTGAGAAAATGATAATTAATTCTAATATACCATATTTAATATTAACATTACCTGGTGTAGTTGGTTGTGGATGTAATAATAACTGGATTATGGGTACAGCAAAAAAATTATGGAATGGACAAAAGATAATATGTTATAACAAAGACGGTTTATTTAATAATATTGTTGAAATATCAGATTTATGCAGGTTTATATATATTTTAATAAATAATGATATTATTAATGAAAGTTACATATTGTGTGCAAATGAAAAATGGAAAGTGAATGATATTATTTTATATATGTATAATAAATTAATGTCAAAATCAGACATTATTTGGTCAATAAAAAATAATAATACTTTTATTATTGATAGTAACAAAGCTATGAAGGCTGGTTTTGTTTCTATGAGTATGAAACAAATTTTAGATTCTGTATGTGAAGAAGTAATAAACAATATGAAGAAGGGATAATAAAAATGGAAGAAGATAGAAAATGGAGTAATGTAAAGAAAGTATTACATAGTCAACTTAATAATATGTCAAAGGGTGAATTGTTTCTGGGAACATATTATTCAAATATGTTTTTAAGTGATATAAAACATGTATCATTTACTTTAAGCAGGTATAAATTTGCCAGTAAAATGGTAATGTACCAGGATAAGATCAGTGTACTGGAACTGGGATGTCAGGAAGCTGTTGGCAGTCTGGTTTTTGAACAGAATGTTAATTTAGAAAAATATGTTGGTATAGATTTTGACCATGATGCAATGCAGTGGAATTATAATAATATACTTGGTGAAAAGTTTATCTTTATTGAAGATGATTTTTTAAAATGTGATAAAATAGAAAACCAAAAATTTAATCTTATTTTAAGTTTAGATGTAATTGAACATATTGATAAAAAATATGAGGATGATTTTTGTAAAGTTATATCTGGACACATTACAGATGACGGGGTTGCAATAATTGGCACTCCTTCAGTTTATATGGATCCATATGCTTGTGATGCATCAAAGGAAGGACATATTAATTTATATGACCAGAAAAGGCTTTATTCATTAATGGATAAATATTTTAATAATGTTTTTATTTTTAATATGAATGATGAAATTGTCCATACAGGTTTCGCACCAATGTCATGTTATATTTTTGCAGTTTGTACTGGTAGAAAATAAAAGTTATTGTATATTAAAATTATATATAATTTTAGAATAATTATAAAAATTTAAATAAAAAGTTATAATTTCCTTAGTGAAAAATTGTATAAACCACAAGAATGCGTTTTGAGTATTATATCAAGGAGGTTATATTTATGTTAAAAAAGAAAATTATTATATGGGGAACAACTAATAAATCTAATTATCTATATCACTATTTAAATTTTGACAAAATAGAAGTAATAGGTTTTACAGATAATAAAATACAAGAAGAATATATAGAAAATTTTATGTTTGGAATTCCTTTTATTAAAGCAGTTAAAATTATAGATTATAAATTTGATTTTATAGTAATTTCAAGCAGTGCATATTTAGAGATAACAAATCAATTATATGAATATGGAATAGATGAAAGTCAAATAATACAAGCAAATAATATTAATTTTATGATACCAGACACATTATTTTATTTTAATGATATAGATATATATAAAGAAAAATATGAGATTTTTTTAGATTTGAATTGTTTTGCTTGTAATATTGTTTAAATAATAAAATTAGGAGGGTAGTTGTTATGGCAGAATGCAAAATATTAATTTGGAGCTTACATAAAATAATGCTAAATATTTTTAAACCATTAGAAAGGAATGAAGTGGTAGTTAAAAGTATATCTGAATTTGGCATGTCAATAGATTATAACAGTCAAGAAGATTTTGATAATATAATAAAGTTGTATCCTGCCGATATAGTAATTTTATATAATGTAAGCAGAAGAGGGTTAACATTTATAATTCCTTATAACATTATAGTAGTAACTTATTGTGATCACTATATTGAGCAGTTTTCTTTAATTGGGAAAAATTATTTTAAATTACTAACAGAAAAAGATTTTTTATACATACCAGCTTTAAATGTAGAAAGAAAAGATAAAGATAATGTATTAAAGGATAATAGGATTAACAGGCAAATTATAACTGTACCATTTGTTTCAGAAAATATGGATTATTTTGAAACAAGTATGAAATCAGAAGAGGATTTAATTGATTCTAGATTTACAAGTGAAGTATCTGTAGTAGCGAGTTATGCTGATACAGGTTATTATAACTGGTGTTTTGATTTAAGCAAAAATACTCCATATGGAAGAGCACTTATGCAATTTATAGGAATAATTGTACTAGATATAAGAAAAGAAATTTTTAAAAGAGAAATGTGTGTTTTAGATATGGAATGGATAAATAAATTAATAATAAAAATTTTTGACAAGTTTAACATATGGGAATATTCAAATAATCATGATAAGTTTTTAGAAATTTGGAGTAATGCAGTAGTAGAGAATATTGTTTTTCATGAATATGTTTATTGTATAGTTAAATGGTTAGCAGAATCTTCAATAGATTTTAAAGTCTGGGGTTCTGGATGGGAAAGGGTTCCAGTTGTATATAATAAGGCTATGGGAACAGTAGGAGAGGGAAGCAAGGATTTAGATAAGATATATAGAAATAGTAAAATTAGTATAAATCCTAATGTATATATGGGTATACATAGAAGAGTTTTTGAGATTATAAGAAATAAATGTCTTTGGATGCAAGCAGATAGCAATGTACAAAATATGTCTTCAGATTTTAGACCATATTTTAATGAAGGAAAAAGTGTTGTAACATTTAAAAATAAAGAGGAACTATTTGGTAATATTAATTATTATTTATCACATAACAATGAACGTGAATGTATTATTTCTGAAGCAAGTAAAGTAGTAAAAGAAATGAATTGGGATATGAAAAGTGTAGTAAATAATGCTTTTGAAATAATTATAAAAAAAGTGTGTCATATTAAATAATATTGCTAATGAGTTGGAGGATAGTAAAGTTTATGAAAGAGGAAATGCTATATAAAATTAAGAAAAGAGATATTAATGTAGCAGTGATAGGACTTGGATATGTGGGACTTCCATTAGCAGTAGAAAAGGCAAAAGCAGGTTTTAAAACTATTGGTTTTGATATTCAAAAAACTAAGGTTGATATGGTAAATGCAGGAAAAAACTATATTGGTGATGTACTTGGCAGTGATTTGTCATATCTGGTTAAAGTTGGTATGTTAAAGGCAACTGATAATTTTCAGTTTATAAAAGATGCAGGATTTATAGCAATATGTGTGCCAACGCCTTTAGACAAGCATCAGCAGCCAGATATTTCTTATGTGGAAAATTCTGCAAAAGAGATTGCAAAGTATATGACAAAAGAAACTATTGTGGTACTTGAATCAACAACTTATCCAGGAACTACAGAAGAATTAATAAAACCAATATTGGAAAAAGGGTCAGGGCTTGTTTGTGGCCAGGATTTTTATCTTGCATTTTCACCTGAAAGGGTTGATCCAGGCAATCTTATTTATAAAACTAAAAATACACCAAAGGTTGTTGGTGGAATAGGAAGAGATGCTACTGAAGTAGCATCTGCAATGTATAGGATGGTTTTAGATAGTGAAGTATTAGAAGTAACTTCACCAGCAATTGCTGAAATGGAAAAGATATTGGAAAATACATATAGAAATGTAAATATTGCATTAGTTAATGAATTGGCAATGCTTTGTGAGAAGATGGGTATAAATGTATGGGAAGTTATAGAAGCAGCAAAAACAAAACCATATGGTTTTCAGGCTTTTTATCCTGGACCAGGTCTTGGTGGTCATTGTATTCCTCTTGATCCGTATTATTTATCTTGGAAAGCAAGAGAGTTTGGTTTTCATACTTCTATGATAGAAAATTCTATGATGATTAATGACAAAATGCCTGAATATTGTGTTGAACGTGCTGGCAAAATATTAAATAAAAATAAAAAAGGATTAAATGGTTCAAGAATACTTGTGCTTGGAATTGCATACAAACAAGATATTGATGATTATAGAGAAAGTCCAGCTATACGTGTAATGGATGAATTGGAGAAAAGTTATTCAAAAGTAGATTTTTATGATCCATATATAAAAAAATATAAAATAGATGGTAAAGAAAATATAGGTTTGGATAATATTGATGAAAAAATTATTCAATCTTACGATATGGTGATAATAACAACAGCACATACAATTATTGATTATAATATGATACAAAAAAATGCAAAAATTATTTTTGATACAAAAAATGCAATGAAAAACATATCAAGAAGAGAAAATATAGAAACATTATAGGATATATATTTATTAAAAAATACAGAAATGGAGAAAAAATAATGAAATATGCATTAATTGGTTGTGGAAGAATTTCTGTAAACCATATAAAAGCAGCAAAGGATAACCATTTTGAGATAAAAGCAATATGTGATATTGTTCCTGGAAATATGGAGCTGCTTCTTGAAAAGAATGGTTTTGATAAAAAAACTGGTATAAGGTGTTATACTAATTATAAAGAAATGATTTATGAAAATGATATTGATTTGGTGAGTATTGCAACATATAGTGGTTTTCATGCAGAAATTGCTTGTTTTTGTATACAACATGGTATAAATGTAATTATAGAAAAACCGATGGCAATGTCAATAAGAGATGCAAATAAAATTATAGAATTATCAGAGATATATAATATTAAAGTTTGTGTATGTCATCAGAATCGTTTTAATATTGCAGTCCAAAAAATGAGGGAAGCAATGGAACAGAACCGTTTTGGAAGAATATCGCATGGTTCAGTGCATGTACGCTGGAACAGGGATAGGAATTATTATACACAAGCACTATGGAGGGGCACTTGGAAGAATGATGGAGGAGCACTTATGAACCAGTGCATACATGGTATAGACCTTTTAAGGTGGATGATGGGTGATGGCATTGAAGAGGTATATGGTGTAGTAAGACAGCAGTTTCATAATTATCTGGAAGCTGAGGATATAGGCATGGCTGTAATAAAATTCAGTAATGGTAGCATAGGGACTATTGAAGGAACCACTAATGTGTTTCCAAGAAACCTTGAAGAAACTTTTTACATTTTTGGAGAAAAGGGAACTGTGAAACTTGGAGGGAAGTCAGTTAACAATATTGATGTATGGGATTTTGCAGATGAAACAGGAAGTGACATGGATAACAAAGGTTTAGAAGAAACAATAGATAATGTTTATGGCAATGGCCATACTCCTTTGTTTGCAGATATGGTTTCTGCAATAGAAAATAACAGGAAACCATATGTTGATGCATATGCAGGTAGGAGAGCAATTGAACTTGTTTTGGCAGTGTATAAAAGTGCAAAGACAGGACAGCCTGTAAAACTACCATTGTGGGATTTTGCAAGTACAGATATGGAAGGTGTGTTTTAAGTGAAAGAGCATTTCATGTATGAAAGCAGTTATATTAATAAAAAAATAAGTATTAGTAAATATAATAAAATATGACATTTATATATTTATACAAAGAGGTCATGATGTTTTATATAAGGAAACTATATAATTTAAAATTATTTCTTCTTATGTGGAAGGAGGCAGTACAATGCCAGATGATATCTATGATATATTGGAAAAATGTAGTTTTACAGTAAAAGATGTTTCTTATATAGGAAATCCAAAACCAAATACAGCTGTATTTGTTACTAAAAAAGTACAAAATCTTCTTAATAACTTAGTAAATGTAAATAATTGTTTAGTATTTGTAGAAAATGGAATTAAATGTAGTGATTTTATAAAAAGAAAGCATTATTTTGTTTACTCAGATAATCCACAAAACCAATACGCTAATTTTGCTAATCTTATATATAAAGAACGAATTAAAAAAGAAAGGAAAAAGAAATATATATATGAACAAGGTTATTATATTGGTGAAAATGTAACTATTGGTGAAAATGCATACATTGAACCTGGATGTTTATTGGGACATGGTGTTTCAATAGGGAAAAATGCCTGTATTTTTGCTGGAACAGTAATAAAAAATACTATTATTGGTGATAACTTTTTATCAAATGAACATGCAGTTATTGGAGCGGCTGGTTTCACTATGGCAGAAGATATAAATGGAAATAAATTCCGAATTCCAACTTTAGGTGGCGTAAGGATTGGAAATAATGTGGAAATTGGTGCCTGTGACAATATTTCGTGTGGTTCTGGAAATGATACTATAATTGAAGATTTTGTTAAAATAGATGCACTTGTACATATAGGACATGATGCGCATATTGGTAAAAATGTAGAAATAACAGCAGGTAGTATAGTTGGAGGTTTTACAGGAATAGATGAATGTTCTTTTCTTGGAATTAATAGTTGTATTAGAAACCGTATAGATATTGCAGAAAATAGTGTTATTGGAATGGGGGCTGTTGTAACTAAAAATGTTTTACCTAATATGACAGTAATTGGAAATCCAGCAGTAAAAATGTAATAAGTATTTGTATAAAAAACAAAAAAAAGAGGAATTATCTATGCAATTCAAAGATTTAAAATTACAATACCAAAATTTAAAAACTCAGATTGATAATGCTATTCTTGAAGTCTGCTCAAATGCGGATTTTATTTCTGGTATAGATGTAAGAGAATTGGAAATACAGTTGGCCAGATATGTTGGTGTTAAACATTGTGTTACATGTGGGAATGGTACAGATGCAATAGTTTTATCACTTATGTCATGGGGTATTGGTCCAGGTGATGCAGTTTTTGTACCAGATTTTACTTTTTTTGCATCAGGTGAAGCCCCTGCTTTTCTTGGTGCAACGCCTGTATTTGTAGATGTTGAAAAAGATACATTTAATATATCAGTAAGTTCTTTAGAAGAAGCAATTATTTATACAATAAATAATACATATTTAATCCCAAAAGTTATTATTGCAGTAGATTTATTTGGACAACCAGCAAACTATCCAAAAATCAGAAAAATAGCAGATAAATATAATTTACTAGTATTAGAGGATGCTGCACAAGGTTTTGGAGGTGCAATAGGTAATAAAAAAGCATGTAGTTTTGGGGATATTTCTACAACGTCATTTTTCCCAGCAAAACCACTTGGATGTTATGGTGATGGTGGTGCAGTATTTACAAATAATGATGAATGGGCAGAAATAATCCGTTCATTATGTGTACATGGAAAAGGCAGAACCAAATATGACAATATACATATTGGAATGAATTCAAGACTTGATACAATCCAGGCAGCAATACTTAAAGTTAAGTTTAATAATTTTATAAATAATGAATTGGAACAAGTAAATAAAGTTGCAGAATGGTATAAAAATGAACTGCAAAAAACAGTAAAAGTACCACAAGTTTTAGATGGATTTTATTCTAGTTGGGCACAATATACTGTATTATGTAAAAACACTATGGAAAGAGAAAATATCAAAGAAATATTAAAAGAAAATGCTATACCATATGCAGTTTATTATTCAAAGGGGATGCATGAGCAGATTGCTTTTAAGGGAAAATGTATAGTAATGGAGGAATATAAAAATGTAGAATATTTAAAAAATAGAGTCTTATCATTGCCCATATACCCATATATGGATAAAAGCGAAGTTTTATTAATTTCTAATTATTTTATTAATAAATGATTACTGCTTTATTTAATTTGTTTTAGATTTTGTATAAAACGGACTTATTATTATTTTACATAAAATAATAATAATATAAATAGAATTTTTTTTGTGTTATATACATGGTGAATAAGCATTGGAAAATATATTTTTAACAGGATAAAATAAAGTTTTTAATATATTTTTAAATTAGGCAACATACGGATGAATGGTTTTGTACCACTTGGCATCAAGATAAAGATATATTTCTATTAACATTGTTCAAAACGAAATGGTAATTCTTTCTGACAGGTACATTCGGATAAAAGTTGTAAAAGTTATGTAGCCAGGAAACACGTTCCTTATCCTTATGAGGAATCATTTTTTAGATTATCAGTTATAAACGGTAACACATTTTAAGGTAAATGTCAGATATTTTTGAAAGAAAAGTACAGAAATTTTTATATACATTTTGGAAATTTATCTAAATTAAAAAAAGTACAAATATTATAAAAGTTATTAGAAAATAGAGGTGATGGTGTGATTTTGGAAATGTAAAATACCAGTGAAATAAGTTTATGGAAGTTTCAAAAAGAACTATATATATTTAGGAGGTGTTCTATGTCTACACATATTACTAAAAACCGTATATTAGATTTCACAGTATCCCTTCAAGTCCAACATAGAAGCTCCAATACAATTACTTCATATACCACTAATATCCAGAAACTTGAATTATTTCTTGGAGGCTCTGAACTTACCAGAGAACAGATGTTATCTTATAAGCAGTGGCTTTCTTCTCAAGGGTTTAAGCAGAGTACTATTAATGCATATCTTGCAGCTGCTAATTATTTTTGTGATGTTATGGGGTGGACAGATATGAAAGTGGCACTTGACCCAGTTATAACAGACAGTACAGAAAAAAATAAGAAGCAGATTTCCTCTGCTAGCTATAAAAAACTCGTATATAAGGCAATCCAGAATAATAAAGAACGGCTTGCAATGATGGTACAAGTACTGTGTCATATGGATTTACGTTTCTGTGAATTAGAGAATTTTACAGCAGAGGCATTAGAAGCAGGATTTGTGGAAATTACTAGGAAAAACAAACAGAAGAAAATTAAAATTCCAGATATCCTGGCAGGGGACCTTTATACATATATAAAACATGAACATATTACATCAGGAGTTATATTCAGGACAAATAAAGGTTCACCTGTTGACAGGTCAAATTTCCGTAAAGATATTAAAAAACTTTGTATATTGGCAGGTGTAGAGGAAGAACTTGGCTCTATCCAGCATATTAAACATGTTGTACTGGATGAGTATCCATACTATGGGCTTAAGAAATGGGAATAAAGGCGGAACTTAGTTTCCGTCTTTATTTTATGAAATTATATATTTTTTCTAAATTATCTAATATTTGTATTTGGAACTTATGGGATATACCCATATTCTTTTTAAAATCATTTTTAATTTTCCAAATATTCCTTGGATATTTCTTGCAATTGTGATAAAATTTAAAATTACCAGGGTACGCAGGTATTATATGTACTTAATTATTTAACCAGATGGAGGGAGTTTATGCCAGAGAAACTACAATTATCAAGAAATAACTATAATAAAAACATATTAAATAAAAGTCTGTTAACTATAACCAGGAATAAGTTAAAAACAGCTTCATTAAAGGAAAACAAATTAAAAATAAACATATCAAAAACAAACATACCAAGAGTAAACAAGCTTTTAGCTCCATGCCTGCTAGCCATAATGCTTATAGTCTCAGGATGTGGCAATACAGACAGTATTGATGATTATGCAACTAATGATATAACAAGTAATACAACAAATAATATAAAAAATAATGTAACAAGTGATACAACAGGCAGCAGCCAGGATACAGAACAATCCCAGCAATCTTCCAGTTCTAGTGAATCCGTCAAGGGTATTCCAAAAGAAGATATAAAAATTGGTATCCTTTACCTTGCCGACCCATCTGAAGGGGATGGATATTCATATACCCATGATTTAGGTATACAAGGCATGCAAAATAACCTTGCAATACCAGACGGGCAGGTTATAAGAAAAACAAATATAGATGATACAGATGACAGCGTTGCTGCTAAAGCCATTGATGAATGTATAGAGGAGGGATGTAACATTATATTTACAACAAGCTGGGGATATATGGATATAACAGAACAGAAAGCGGAGCAGTATCCAGATGTTTATTTTTTCCACGGAACAGGATATAAAAGCAATGGGAAGAATTTCAGTAATTATTTTGGACGTATTTACCAGGCAAGATATTTAAGTGGCATTGTTGCAGGAATGAATACTAAATCCAATAAAATTGGCTATGTAGCTGCTATGGACTCATCTAATTCCGAAGTTACGGGCGGAATTGACGCATTTGCAATAGGGGTAGATGCTGTAAATCCTGATGCAACAATATATGTTAAGGTAACAAACAGCTGGTATGACCCTGTAAAGGAGAAATCAGCTTCAAGAAAACTTCTGGATATGGGATGTGATGTTATGGCACAACATTGTGACACTCCATATCCGCAGACAATGGCGCAAGAAAGAGGATGTTATGGAATAGGGTATAATTCAGATATGGAAAAAGATACACCAGACTCATGTCTGTGCAGTGTTATATGGAACTGGAGCGCTTATTATACATCAGTAGTGGAAAGTATTATAGATGGTACATATAATGGTGGAAATTATTATGGAGGAATGGAAGAAGGGCTTGTAGATATTACAAGACTGGCGGATTTCTGTGTGGAAGGGACAGAAGAAAAAGTAGCAGAAGAAAGAGCAAAAATCCTTTCAGGTGAATTTAATGTATTTGATGGTGAGATAGAAACAAATACAGGGGAAATAGTTGGCAGCCAGGGAAGTACGCTTGATGATGGGACAATAACAGGCGGGATTAACTGGTATTATAAAAATGTCAAGGTGGCAGATTAGATAAGCTGGTATCCCGTAGGAATACACAGTATTATCTGGCTCCTATGGTATGTCCGGATTATGCAGGTATACCCGGCTAATACTCACTTTGCTTTTATAAAAATAAAAAGTAAAAGAAAATAGAAGAAAGGATAAAATGCAAACACCACTTTTTCCTTGTTTGTGTTTGCGTCCCATATGCAAATACAATTATTTACACTTGGGGCTTGGTACAAAAAATGGACAATAAATTCAGGCTTACATTAAAGAAAAAGATACTGGCATTAACAATATTTCCTGTATTTCTGCTTGGGGCAATAGTTATTATAATGTCAGTTACAGTGGTAAAGGATTCAATGGTTAAAGAAATACGTGAGGCATTACAAAGCGCAGCAACTGCAACATTTGCGGCATATGACCAGAATCCAGGTGATTATATGCAGGCATCAAATGGGAATATATGGAAAGGAAGTTATAATATTTCCAAATCAGAAAGCCTTGTTGACAGCATAAGCCAGAAAACTGGCATGGAAGTAACATTTTTCTATGGTGACAGCCGTATAATGACTTCTGCAAAAGATAAAGAAGGGAAACGCATACTTGGTTCAAAAGCAGGTGAAAAAATCAGACATACAGTGCTTGAAGGCGGGATGGAGTATTTCAGCAGTTCAGTTTCTATAGATGGCACAATGTATTATGGATATTATATCCCTGTATTCCAAAGTGGCGCAGAGAAGCCCGTTGGAATGGTATTTGTAGGTGCCAATAAAGCAGATAAAGATGCTGTAGTAAATAAAATAGTTAATATTATAATTATTACAGTATGCATAGTTATGGCATGCTGTATATTTGCTGTAATTGTATTTTCAAATTCTATCACAACTTCGGTAAAAAAAGGAATTACAGCTGTACAACAGGTTGCAACTGGTAATTTAGGTATTGAAATTGATACAAAACTAATAAAACAGCAGGATGAAACAGGTGATTTATACAGGGCTATAGAACAGCTTAAAAATGAACTGGTTAATAGTATTGAAGCAATATCAGATAATACAAAGGCTGTGCTTAGTGCATCAGAAGAACTTGACAGTACAACAACAGAAACAAACCAGTCAATGCAGGAAGTAGAAATTGCTGTAAACAATATTACACAAAGTGCTTTACAACAGGCTGGTATATCAGAAACAGCATACAAGAATGTAAATGGAATGGGTAAAAAGATTGAGCAGACAGCAAATGAAATGAAAGACCTTGAAGATAATGCTGCTGCCATGCGTGATGCAGAAGATAAAATGGCACAGATGATAAAAGAGCTTATAGACAGTAATAAACAGCTGCAGGAGCTTATTAATGAAATAGGACGCCAGACAAAACAGACTAATGAATCTGCGCAGAAGATAAGCAATGTGACAAAGATAATTGCATCTATTGCAGAAGAAACCACACTTCTAAGCCTTAATGCAAGCATAGAGGCAGCAAGGGCTGGTGAAAGTGGAAAAGGTTTTGCAGTAGTTGCATCACAGATACAGAAGCTTGCCAGCCAGTCTAATGAATCAAGCCAGGGAATAGAAGAAATAGTTACAGAACTTATAGAAGATTCAAACAGGGCTGTGGTTATTATGGAAAATGTAATGGAAACAATAGATATACAGTCTGGAAATATGCAGAAAACAGAAGCAATGACAGGTGAAGTTATGGAACGTCTTAATGCTTCAGTAGACAGTATGGAAGTTATAGAAAAGAGTGTGTCATATCTTGATAATGCAAGAAAAGAAATAGTGGGCACAGTATCAGAACTATCAGATATTGCGGGACAGAATGCTTCTGTTACACAGGAAGTAAGTGCGTCAACAGATGTACTTGCAGGCCATTCAAAAAGTGTTGCTTCCAATATGGAGAAACTCCGCAATATAGCGGGTAACCTTAAAGAAAGCATAGGGCATTTCAGGGTATAAAAAACATTGCAGAAAAGGGGATTACAATGAAATTTTTTCATTTATCAGATTTACATTTTGGACGGCAGCTGCATGGTTATGATTTGTATGAAGAACAACATAGTTTCATTATGCAGCTTGCCAGATATTTAGAAGAAGAAAAGCCTGATGCAGTACTGGTATCAGGTGATATATATGATAAAGCGGTGCCTGCTGGACAGGCTGTGACATTGCTTGATGAGTTTCTTACATCATTAAATAATGTGCCAGCTTTTATAATTGCAGGAAACCATGATTCAGCAGAAAGATTAAAATATGGCAGGAGTTTTCTTGAAAAACATAATATTTACATATCAGTCCTGCCACCACAGAATGAAGAAGAAAGACTTAAAAAAATTGTTTTAAAAGATGAATATGGGGATGTCAGTTTTTATATGCTGCCATTTTTAAAGCCTGGCATGGTGCGCCATTTTATGCCTGGTGAGGCAGCAGAAGGAGAAGAAGCAGTAATTAAAGCATTACTAAAAAAAGAGGAAATTGACCAGACAGCCAGAAATATAATTCTGTCACACCAGTTTTATAAAAATGGAAACAATATGCCAGAAAGATGTGATTCGGAACAGAAGACGGTTTCTGTAGGTGGTACAGATGCAGTTGATATTTCAGTATTACAGGATTTTGATTATGCTGCACTTGGCCATATACACAATGCACAGCCAGTTGGAAATGAAAAGTACAGATATTGCGGGACACCGCTTAAATATTCAGTAAGTGAGGCAGGACAGGAGAAAAGCATAACTGTAGTTTCAATGGGTGCTAAAGAGGATGGTATAAATATAAAAACACTGCCTGTTAAAGCTGTGCATAATGTATTAAAACTGCGTGGGAATCTTAAAGATATTATTGCACTGGCAAGTGAAGAAAACAGGCAGGATTATATAAGTATTACGCTTACTGATGAGGATATACCAGAGATGGTAAAAGACCAGCTTGAAGCATACTTTGATAATATACTTGAAATTATAGCTGATAATACAAGGACAAGACAGATATTAAGTGAAGATGTGGCAGACTTTAAAGAATTGTCACCTTATGAAGCGTTTGAGACATTCTTTAAAGAAACAGCAGGCCGTGGAATGGATGGACAAGAAAGCCTGCTTATACAGGAAATTATAGAAGAAGCTGCCAGTAAAATATCTTAGGCGTGAAGCTGTAATTTTAAGGCTTTGCATCTTATTATCACTAAAACAGGCAGCTACAACTTATGGAGGTGGTTTAAATACAATGAAACCAATTAAACTTGTTATGTCCGCGTTTGGTTCATATGGCGGGACTGAAATAATAGAATTTGATAAAATACAGAATGGGCTTTTTCTTATAGCTGGTGATACAGGGGCAGGAAAGTCAACTATATTTGACGCTATAATGTTTGCGTTGTATGATACAATGAGCGGTAAAGAGAGAAAAAGTATTATGATGAGAAGTGAATATGCTTCTGATGACAGGGAAACATATGTAGAATATACATTTAGTTATGGCAGCAGCATATATACAATAAAAAGATTTCCTGCTTATGAGAGAAAAAGCAAACGCAGGAATAAAGATGGCAAGTATAATACTATAAGGCAGCAGGGCAAAGTTGAGCTTACAATGCCTGATGGCACAGCTTACAATGGCAAGATTACGCAGGTAAACCAGAAAATAGAAGAGATTACAGGACTTACAGCAGAGCAGTTTAACAAAATTGCGCTTATTGCACAGGGGGAATTCCAGGAGCTTGTTATGGACAGGACAGGCAAGCGCAAAGAAATATTCCGACAGATTTTTTCAACACAAATTTATGGTGATATAGAAGATATTATATCGAAAAGATATAAAACAGAGGCTACACAGATAAAATATAATTCCACGAAACTTGAAGAACTTGTAAAAGGTATAGATTTCCAGGAAGACAGCCCATATAAAGAGGATTTTAACATTGCATTTGAAAGGAAAGATACAGAACCAGACAGGCTTTCTGATGTAATGAAGGCAGAAACCAGCCGTCTTAAAGATATATATAATAATAAACAGAGTTTGTATACAGAAAAGGAAAAAGAATATAAAAAATTAGATAATTACATAACAAAAGGAAAAGAGAAAAATAAACTTATAGACAGGCTTCTGGAATTTGAAAAACAAAGAGAAGGACTTGCAGGTTTAAAAGAAGATATTGAAAATAAAACTATAGTATCAGGACTTGCCAGGAAAGCAGAGAAAGTTTTATTTGCAGAGAAGAATTATAATAACAGGAAAGCAGAGTATGAAAAAGCATATAAAAAATCTGTGGAACTTAAAACTAAGGAAGAAGATTTAAATAAACAATACAATATTTCTTTAGAAAAATACCAGCAGGCAGATAAAGAATACAACCAGCTTATGCCAGGTTATATAACAAAAAGGGATAGTTTAAAGCAGGATGTTATAAAATATAAAACAGTATCAGAAAAGGAAAAAGAGCTTTCAGGACTGGAAGGTTCTTTAGAAAAGACAGTATCAGAAAAGGAAAAAGAAATTAAAAAACTGGAAAAAATTAAAGAAGATATTAATTCATATGAAGAAATTATACAGTCTTATAATGGTCTGGAATTAGAAACAGGACAGGCAGAAACTGCACAAAAAAATTGTAATGAAAAGCAGGAACTTCTCAATAAACTGAAAAAGAAAAAAGAAATATGTGACAACAGACAGCAGGAATTAGAAGGATTTGAAAAGAAGTTATTATCCTGTGTTACAAAGTGGGAGAAAAGCCGCAGGCAGCATGAGGAATATAACAGGGCATATATAGCCTGCCAGTCTGCATTCCTTGCCAAAAACCTGGTACCTGGCCGCCCATGTCCTGTATGTGGTTCTGTAGAACATCCACAGGCAGCAGTAATGCCAGATGATGCTGTAACAGAAGATATGGTTAAAAAAGCAGAAGCAGCAGAACGCAGGGATGAGGCAGGTAAAAACAAAGTACAAGAAGAAACTAAGGAAATACAGAGTGCATTTGCAGCAGAAATAGCAGTATTAAATGATTATTTAGAAAGGCTTTCTGGTAAAGAAAAATTTTCTTTAGGAAATTATTTAAAAGAAAAGTTTTCTTTGGAAAATTTTATTAATGAAAAACAATCATTAATTTTAGAAGAAAATAACAAGATTACTGCTAATTTAAAAACACTTTTTGAAAAAGCAAAAGACAGGCAGAATAAGCAGGAAGGGCTTAAGAAGCTTGCTGCTAAGCAGGATAAGGCAATAGCTTTAATTGAAAGCAAAGAAAAAGAAATACACCAGTTTGAACTTAAAACAGAAGGCATAAAAAATGAAATAAAAACACTTAAATCTTCTTTTGTATATGAAACCAGGGAAGAAGCAGAACATAGCCTTAAAGAATGTGAAAATAATTTAAGCCTGCTTGAGAGGAAGTATAAAAGTGCAGATAAAGAGTTTAAAAATATACAAAAGCAGCTGACAAGTATACAAGGGGCAAGGGAAGAACTTGGAAGGCAGGTTAAAGAATTATCCGGAAGCCTGGATGAATTATCAGAAGCATTTAAAGTATCAATTAAGGAAAATGGATTTGGAAACCTGGAAGAATACAGGGAAGCCTTAAAAGAAACCAGTGTTATACAAGAAATGGAAGAAGAAATTACAAAGTACAAAGAAATGTGTGTACAGAATAATACGGGCATACAGACTATAAAAGAACAGCTTGATGATACAATAAAAGTAAAACTTGGTGAACTTGAAGAATCATTAAATAATATAAGTGTATTTATGTCTGGTCTGAAAAAAGAACTTGACAAGTATAATTTCTATATACAAAATAATACTAAATTACTTGAAAGGCTTCTTGTATTAATGGAAGAGCGCAGTATTATATCAGAAAGGCTTAAAGTAGTAAAGTCACTTAATGATGCTGCTAATGGAAAGGTGCATTTCCAGACTTATATACAAAGACAGTATTTTAAGCAGATAATACAGGCAGCTAACAGAAGGCTTTCTAATATGGCATCAGGAAAATTTCTGCTTAAATGCCGTGATATAGGTACAGGAGGCCAGGGGGAAACAGGCCTTGAGCTTGATGTTTATAATCCTTTAACTGGAAAGTCAAGAGATGCACATACTCTTTCTGGTGGTGAAACATTTATGGCATCACTGTCAATGGCACTTGGAATGGCTGATATTGTACAGAATACTGTAGGAAAAACAAGGCTTGATACAATGTTTATAGATGAGGGGTTTGGCTCACTTAGTGATGATGTACGTGACAAAGCTGTCAATGTGCTTCTGGAACTTGCAGGAAATAACAGGCTTGTTGGTGTTATATCACATGTTTCTGAGTTAAAAGACAGGGTGCCAGAGAAGCTTATAGTTACTAAAGGAAATAATGGAAGCAGTGTAAAATGGGACAGATAATAAATCCGGGCACTGCCTGGATAAACATGTTATTGAAGTAACAATATGCTGCTGGTGGTTTATTATATAAATGCAGGGAATTTTAAAGAAAGGGTTACAAAATGCAGTGTAAAGATGTTCAAAGTAAGTTTATTCCATTTATTAATGATGAGTTAAACCAGAAGGAATTAAAAGAATTTCTTGGGCATATACACCAATGTAAAGACTGTTATGAAGAATATGATATTTATTATACTATGATTATGGGTATGCGCTATCTGGAAAGCGATAATAATAAGACAGAGTTAGAAATTGATTCAGGGCAGAAAATAAAAGAAATAGAGGAGTATCTTTTACAATATAAAATACTACAGTGTGAAAAAATTATACTATTAGTTGTATTATGTATAGGGCTGGTACTTTTATTATAATCTGGAGGTTAAAAATGAGTGGAAAAATAGTATTAATAGACGGTCACAGTATATTAAACAGGGCATTTTACGGACTGCCTGATTTAACTAATTCAGAGGGCATGCATACTAACGGGGTCTATGGGTTTCTTAATATTATGTTTAAAATATTAGATGAGGAAAAACCAGATTACTTTACAGTGGCATTTGATGTAAGCCAGCCAACATTCAGGCATGAAATCTATCCTGGATATAAAGGTACAAGAAAGAAAATGCCTGATGAGCTGCTTGAACAGGTGCCAGTTTTACAGGATGTATTAAAGGCTATGGGTGTTTCTATTGTAATGCAAGGGGGACTTGAAGCAGATGATATACTTGGCACTATAGCTAAGAAGGCAGAAAGTGAAAATATAGAGGTTACACTTGTATCAGGTGACAGGGATTTGTTACAGCTTGCATCAGAAGTAATAAAGATAAGCATACCAAAGACCAAAAAAGGTGGTTCAGAAGTGGAAGAATACCATACACAAGATGTAATAGACAAATATGGTGTTACCCCGCTGCAGATAATAGATTTAAAGGGGCTTATGGGTGATGCTTCTGATAATATCCCAGGTGTCCCAGGTGTAGGTGAAAAGACAGCGGTAAAGATATTAACAGCATTTCCATCTGTAGAAGAGGCATACAGCCATATAGATGAAATAACGCCCAAAAGGGCACAGGCTCTTTTAAGGGAAAATAAAGAACTGGCGTATCTTAGTAAAAAACTTGCAACAATTAAGACAGACTGTAATATAAGTTATTCATTTGAAGATGCAAAGTTAAACAATATTTTTACACCAGATGCATTAGAATGGATTAAAAGGCTTGAGCTTAAATCATTAATAAAACGCTTTGATACATCAGTTGTATCTAAAGTTGCAATAGAACCACAGGATTTTAATTATATAAGCAGTGTAAAAGCAGCAAATGCATTTGTGGACAAGCTGGCCAAAGCAAAGCCTTCTGTTGTGGGCATAGCATTTATGGGTGATGAGTGGAGCAATTCTGGTGCAGATAAGAAGAAACATAAAAAAAGCGGCGGGCAGTTAAGTTTCTCATTTAATGAAGCAGGCAGCGGGGCAGTATTAACAGAAGATAATAAAGAAGATGGATTTTTATTTACAGGGTTTGGCATAAGTTATGAAAAAGACGGAAAATACCTGACAGCATGTATGCTTAAAAACAGCCAGCTTACAGGTAGTTTTATTATAAGCCTTTATAAAAAAATTGAAGCAAATACTGGTAATATATCTCTTATTGATTTTAAAAATACAATGCATCTTACAACACCTGTGACTGTGCTGGAACCTGGGACAGCAGCACCTTGCCAGGCAGCATTTAATGATATAGGGATTAACAATAAAGATAAATTATTTAACCAGGTAACAGATATTTCCATTGCAGCATATTTATTAAACCCTCTTAAAGACACATACCTTGCAGATGATATTGCAAGGGATTACCTTGGCTTAACAATAAAGTCATACCAGGAAAGGTTTGGGAAAAGCAGGCTTAGTGATATTGTAAGCGGACAGGATACAGGAAATATACAAGGAGACCCGTTGAAACAGCTTCTTGATTATGCAGGAGAACTTTCTTATATTTCCTGCCTTTCATTCCTGCCTCTTATGGAAGAATTAAAAAAACAGGGAATGTACCAGCTGTTCAGGGAAATAGAAATGCCAGCTGCGTATTACTTGTACCAGATGGAGCGTGAAGGGATACAGGCAGACAGAAACGTGTTAGAAGAGATGTCAGAAATTCTTGATACCAAAATTAAAGCACTTGAAACAGATATTTATGACCTTGCAGGTGAGGAGTTTAATATAAATTCCCCAAAACAGTTAGGTGTAATACTTTTTGAGAAATTAAAGCTTCCATATGCTAAAAAGACAAAAACAGGTTATTCAACATCAGCAGATATATTGGAGAAACTGCGTACAGAAGACCCGGTAGTTCCCAAAATACTTGACTACAGGCAGGTAAGTAAGTTAAAGTCAACATATGCAGATGGGCTGCCAGTTTATATTGAAAGCGACAAACGTATACATGGAAAGTTTAACCAGACAATTACTGCAACAGGAAGGATAAGCAGTACAGAACCAAACCTGCAGAATATCCCTATAAGGATGGAGCTTGGACGCCAGTTAAGGAAAGTGTTTATACCAAAGGAAGGATGTATTTTCCTCGATGCGGATTATTCACAGATAGAGTTACGCATACTTGCACATATGTCTGGTGATGAAGAGCTTATTGAGGCTTATAAGAATGGTGACGATATACACAGTATAACAGCTTCAAAAGTATTCCATACACCATTTGAAGAAGTTACAGATTTGCAAAGGCGCAATGCTAAAGCTGTTAATTTTGGGATAGTTTACGGAGAGAGTGGGTTCGGGCTTGCACAGAACTTAAATATAGACAGGAAAGAAGCAGATAATATAATTAAACAGTATTTTGAAACATATCCAAAGATTAAGGAATTTCTTGATAACATGGTGAAGTCTGCAAAGGACAACGGATATTCAGAAACAATGTCTGGACGCAGAAGGCCAGTGCCAGAGCTTTCTTCAAGTGATTATAAAAAGAAGTCTTTTGGTGAAAGGATTGCGATGAATTCACCTATACAAGGTACAGCAGCAGATATTATTAAAATTGCGATGATAAAGGTTGCAAGAAGGATTGAAGAAGAAAATTTAAAATCAAGGATTGTATTACAGGTGCATGATGAACTTCTTGTTGAAACTTATCTGGAGGAGAAGGAAAAAGTAAGGCAGATATTGCTGGAAGAAATGTCAAAGGCAGCAAAATTAAAAGTGCCGCTTGTTGTAGAAGTGGAAGAGGGCAATAACTGGTTTGAGGCACATTAGGGGGTGTTTGAAAATTAAAAAATGCACAAATTATGTGGCTCTGACAATTCCAAAATTTTACCACCGGCAGCCGCTCCCGCTTGGATGGGATGCGCAGTGGTGCATAAAGCCTTAAAAAACAAGGCTTAAGCACCAGCGCCCCCAAACAGCTGCCTTATGGTAAAACATTTGGAATTTGCCAGAGTAATATAATCTTTGTGCAGTTTGATGGTTTAAAAGCAATTTTCAAACACGCCCTAGGGTGTGGACGGAAAGCAGCTAATACCTGCTTGCAGGCAATATGGATTTCCTTTGGTTTTTCAGACGTTCCCTATAGCAGAGAGCAGCAAGGAGGATTATTATGGGGGTATTTTTAAATAGTATTATTCCATATGAATCTTATAAAGAAATGGTTATGGATACTTATTTTGTTGATAAATCAATGCTGCTTGCAGAATTAATTCCAGCAATAGGAAGAAAAAATAAGTATTTCTGCATAACAAGACCAAGACGTTTTGGAAAAACAGTTATGGCAGAGATGACGGGGGCATTTTTTGGAAAGGCAGCAGATGGAAGTAAATTGTTTGAAAGTCTTGAAATTTCAAAATATAATAATTATAAAGAACACTTAAACAAATATAATGTAATATTTATTGATTTCAGTAAGGGCTCAGAAAGCACCAGTACTTATAAAGAATATATTACACGTATAACCAGCAGTATCAAAAATGAGCTTTTACAGGAATTTCCAGGTTTGGGGCTTGATATAATTAAACCATTATGGGACATTCTTACAGATATTTTCCAGAAAACTGGACAAAAATTTATATTTATTATGGATGAATGGGATGCTGTATTCCATATGTCTTTTTTTACATGTAAGGAACATGAAGAATATCTGTTGTTTTTAAGGAATTTACTTAAAGACCAGATATATGTAAATCTTGCATATATGACAGGAATACTTCCAATAGCAAAATATTCCAGCGGTTCAGAATTAAATATATTTTCTGAATACAATATGGTAACAAAAGAGAAATTTAGTGGGTATTTTGGATTTTCAGATAATGAAGTTGATAAACTTTTTGGGGTATACCAGAGTATAACAGAACACCCTAAAATTACACGTGAAGAATTGCGTTTCTGGTATGATGGATATTATACTGCAGCAGGAGAGAGGTTATATAACCCAAGGTCAGTAACTTGCTCTTTATCAGACAACCAGCTTGGAAGTTACTGGACAAGTTCTGGTCCATATGATGAAATCTTTTATTATATTAAAGATAATATAGCACAGGTACGTGATGATTTTGTACTTATGGTTTCTGGTGAACAGATAGAGTCTGTAATGCATGAATATGCTGCCACTGCAAAAGAGTTTGATAATAAAAACCAGATTTATTCGGCAATGGTAGTTTATGGGCTGCTTACATACCATAATAGCAAGGTATTTATTCCAAATAAAGAATTGATGGATAAATATAATGAACTATTGTTATCAGAAGAAAATTTTGGTTATGTAAACAGGCTTGCAAAAGAATCTGCTAAGATGCTTGAAGCTACATTGTCAGGTGATACTAAAACTATGGAAAAGATACTGGATTATGTCCATAATACAGAATCACCTGTATTTTCATATAATAGTGAAATAGAATTATCTGCAATAGTTAATCTTGTATATTTATCAGCACGTGATAAATACAGGATTGAACGGGAAGATAAATCAGGAAAAGGATTTGTTGATTTTATTTTTTATCCTGCATATAAAGGTTATGATGGAATTATTCTTGAGTTAAAAACTGGAAGTACACCAGATAAGGCTATCAAACAGATTAAAGATAAAAATTATATACTCCGTTTTAAGGGAAAACTTGGTGAAAAGCCAAAATATACAGGACGTATACTTGCCGTAGGAATTAGTTATGATAAAAAGACAAAAGAGCATTTCTGTAAAATAGAAGTGCTTAGACAATAATTATCTATAAAAAATAATGGAGTAATATTAAAATGGAAAATAAACAGGTTACTATGCTTAATGGCAGCTGGAATATAAAAAGTGCTGATGGTAAAACAGTGTGTCCGGTTAATATACCAGGTTCAGTATTAAGTGCTGCAGTGGAAAATGGAATTTTAGAGAATCCATATTACCGTATGAATGAATATGTGGCAAGGGATTTTCTTTCACAGGATTTTATATTTTATAAAACATTTTCATTGCATAAACAGGAAAGATATACTTATGAACTGTGCTGTGATGGGATTGATACAGTAGCAGATATTTATATTAATGGTACTTTAATAAAGAAAGTTAAAAATATGCATCTGCGTTATAGAATAGAATGTTCTGGTGTTTTAAAAGATGGTGGAAATAAAATAGAAATACATTTTCATTCTGCAATAAAATATATAGAGGATTATATACCACAGCCAGGCAAGGAGATACATTTTACTGCTTGTGGTGCTATGGACAGGAACCAGTATATAAGAAAAGCACATTCTATGTTTGGATGGGACTGGGGTCCACAGCTTCCAGATATGGGGATATGGCGTGATATTTATATAATGGGTATAGAAACTGCATGTATTGAAAATATAAAGACCAGACAGAAGCATGGAAACGGGGAAGTGGAAGTATTTACAGAGACATTTGTTAAACTGGCAGGAGGACATGTATGTAAGCTGGAAGAAGCAGAAAAGGATATGCCAGGACTATTATTAAATATTATATTAATTACTCCAGATGGGGCAGAAATCACGTTCCAGAATGGGAAATGTAATATAACAGAACCAATGTTATGGTGGCCTTCCCACTATGGGAAACAGCCTCTTTATACAGTAAAAGCCAAGCTTTTTTATAAAGATAAGCTGCTTGATGAAAAGGAGTGCCGTATTGGGTTACGTACTTTAACAGTCAGCCAGGAAAAGGATAAATGGGGAAAAGAATTTGCTTTTTGTGTAAATGGAGTGAAAATTTTTGCAAAGGGGGCAAATTATATTCCAGAAGATTGTATTTATCCGTGGATTACAAAAGAGAGAACTACTAGTCTTTTAAAGGCAGCAGTGGAATGTGGGTTTAATTGTATACGTGTATGGGGTGGTGGTTATTATCCATCAGAGGATTTTTATAATTTCTGTGATGAAAACGGGCTGGTTGTATGGCAGGATTTTATGTATGCCTGCAATATTTATGAATTAACAGAAGAATTTAAAGAGAGTATAATTGAAGAAACAAAAGACAATGTAAAAAGGCTTTGTAACCATGCAAGCCTTGGTTTATGGTGCGGAAATAATGAAATGGAGTCCGCATGGAACCATTGGGGTGGTTTCTGTGACCATCCAGAACCATTAAGGCAGGATTACCTGGCAATGTTTGAGGATATTATACCTGATGCTCTTAGAAGTGAAGATAAAGTTACATTTTACTGGCCGTCTTCCCCATCTTCTGGCGGAAGTTTTAATAATCCAGACAGTGACAATTCAGGAGACCGCCATTATTGGGATGTATGGCATGGTGAAAAGCCATTTTCAGATTACAAGAATTATTATTTCCGTTTTTGTTCAGAATTTGGCTTCCAGTCATTCCCATGTATGGAAACTATAAATACATTTACTGTTAAAGAAGACCAGAATATATTTTCAGAAGTTATGGAAAGCCACCAGAAAAATGGAACAGCCAATGCTAAAATACTGCATTATATTTCAGAGAATTTCCTTTATCCAAAAGACTTTAAAAGCCTTGTATATATAAGCCAGGTGCTGCAAGGAATTGCAATTAAAGAAGGTGTAGAACACTGGAGAAGGAACAGGGGCAGGTGCATGGGTTCAATTTACTGGCAGCTTAATGATAACTGGCCAGTTGCGTCCTGGTCAGGCATTGATTACTATGGACGCTGGAAAGCACTGCAGTATATGGCAAGGCATTTTTATGCTGGTATACTTGGAAGCCTGGATATAAAAGAGAATTTCTGTTGTACGCCTTATGTGCAGAATGAAACATTTAAAGATTCAGAAACAGAATTAATTCTTTATGTAAAAGATATGGATGGAAATATAATTTATAAAAAGACAGATAGCATAAAATGCAGTCCTTTTTCTGCCATATCCATGGAAACTATTGCTCTAAAAGAAATAATAAAAGGAAAAGAAAATAGTGTTTTTATTGAAGCTATTTTTAAACATTCTGATGGAAATATAAGCCACCAGTTAAGCATGCCAAAACCATATAAGCATATGAAAATAAAAAAAGCAGAAATAAAATATAGCTGTACAAGGGAAGAAGACCAGATTTTAATTACTTTAAAAAGTAATGTGCCTGCATTTTTTACAGAGATAGAAGTGAAAGGTGCAGATATAATTTTATCAGATAATTTTATACATTTAACAGATAATAGTGAATATAAAATTACAGGAAAAATACCAGAGGGATATAAAGGTATTCCAGAAGTTTGTGTATATTCATTGTGTGATTCGTATGTATTTTAGAAATTTGAGGGGGATGGGATATATGTTTGTTATAGGGATTACTGGAGGCGTTGGAAGCGGCAAGTCACTGGCAGCAAAGTTTCTAAGTAAGAAATATAATGCAAAGCTTCTTATTGCTGATGAACTTGGACATGTTGTAATAAAGCCTGGGACTTCTGGCTATAACAAAGTTGTAGATATGTTTGGCAAGGGGATTTTAGG
The DNA here is from genome assembly GCA_948794795.1 of uncultured Lachnospiraceae bacterium. GTDB lineage: Bacteria > Bacillota > Clostridia > Lachnospirales > Lachnospiraceae > Butyribacter. The sequence continues at coordinate 47,312 of CAQGLR010000023.1, forward strand.
GAAAGATGGCATTATTAACAGAAAGAAACTTGCAGATATTATTTTTAATGATGACAATGCACGTTCCGGGCTAAATTCAATAATACATCCAGAAGTTTTTAAATATATTGGTAATTATATTGAGGACAGAAAAGACCAGGACGGGTATATAATACTTGAAACAGCAATTATGTATGAAACAGGCTGTGACAAGTTTTGTGATGAAGTATGGTATGTGCATGTGCCCGTAGATATAAGGGTAAAAAGGCTTTCAGACAGCCGTGGTTATTCTGAAGAAAAATCACGTTCAATTATTAGCAAACAGAAACCAGATAATTATTTTATAGAAAAGGCTGACAGGGTTATTGAAAATTCAGGCAGCATAAACAGCCTGGAGGAGCAGATACTTTTATAATACTGCTATACCAGGATACCCACAGCCTGGGAGAATATATATGGATATAAAAGATAAAAAATATATGAAACTGCTTGCAGGTAAATTTCCATCTAAGCAGGCAGTGTGCAGGGAAATTATTAACCTTAGCGCAATTTTAAACCTTCCAAAGGGTACAGAACATTTTATGAGTGATTTACATGGTGAATATGAAGCATTTTACCATATTTTAAATAATTGTTCTGGTGTTATAAGAGAAAAGGTAAATTTGCTTTTTGGGGATATTCTTACAGATTTGGAGCAGCAAGAGATATGTACATTAATTTATTATCCACGTGAAAAGCTTGAAATGCTTAGGAAACAGGGTATTCTTACAGATGACTGGTACCGTATGGTGTTAAACCAGCTTATTGAAATTGCAAAACTTTTATCTTCTAAGTATACAAGGTCAAAGGTAAGAAAGGCTATGCCTGGAGAATTTTCATATATTATTGATGAGCTTCTGCATGTACAGAAGGATGAAGATGATAACCAGGTTTTATACCATAGTAAAATTATTGATACAATCCTGGATATTAATAATGCAGATGAATTTATTGTGGCATTGTCAGGGCTTGTCAAGCAGCTTGCTGTAGACCATCTGCATATTGTAGGTGACATATTTGACAGGGGACCTTATGCTGACAAAATATTAGACTTGCTGCAGGGATACCATTCACTTGATATTGAATGGGGAAACCATGATATTCTCTGGATGGGAGCTGCTTCTGGAAGTATGGCATGTATTGCAAATGTAATCCGCAATAATTTAAAATACAAGAATACAGAAATACTGGAGAGCGGATATGGTATAAGCCTGCGTTCCCTTGCTTTATTTGCTGCGCAGGAATATGCTTTTGAAGAGCCAATGGACGCAGCATTAAAGGCGATTTCTGTTATTTTATTTAAGCTGGAAGGGGATATTATAAGACGCCATAGTGAGTATGGCATGGACGACAGGATATTCCTACATAAAATTAACCTGGAAAGCGGAAAAGTTGAAATTAATGGTAAAGAATATACAATAAATGACCCAGAGTTTCCTACAATAGACAAGAATAATCCTTATAAGCTGTCTGATGGCGAGCAGGCTGTTATGGAAGAACTTAAGTCTGCATTTCTAAATAGTGTACGCCTGCAGTCCCATATCAGGTTTTTGTATGAGAAAGGCAGTATGTACCGCATATATAATGGAAACCTGTTATACCATGGATGTATTCCTATGGATGATACAGGTAATTTTGAGGGCGTACAGATGGAAGGGGAAACTTACCAGGGTAAGTCTTATCTGGATTATGCTGATAAAGTGGCAAGAAGGGCATATTATAATGCACATGATAATGACGCAAAGGATTTTATGTGGTATCTGTGGACTGGCAGGAAATCACCACTTTGTGGCAGGAATATTAAGACATTTGAAAGAACATTTCTGGATGATGAAAGTACATGGAAAGAAGAAACTAATCCATATTACAGCTTTTATAAAGAAGAAAAGACTTGCAATATGATTCTGCGTGAATTTGGTCTCTATACTAATATGTCACATATTATTAACGGGCATACTCCAGTAAGGACTGTTGAAGGCGAGCAGCCAATACGTGCCAATGGAAAGCTGCTTGTAATTGATGGCGGGTTCTGTAAAGATTACCATGAGAAAACTGGGATTGCAGGATATACGCTGATTTATAATTCACATGGGCTTAGGATAAAGGCACACCAGCCTTTTGAAAGTGTATACCATGCGCTTTGTGAAAATAAAGATATTAAGTCAGAGTCACATCTTGTTGAAACTGAAAAGTCACGTATACTTGTAAGAGATACAGATAACGGGAAAAATATTATAGAATATATTGCAGATTTAAAACAGCTTTTAGATTATTATAATTAATATTTTCAATATTACACAAATCCTACTGGTTCTGCAAACAGATAAAGTTTACAGGACCAGTATATTTTTGTAATCTTGGATTTTTAAATATATTTTTTAAATTTAGTTTCCCTTAAATTTAGATTCACAGTATACACACCTGTATATTCTTTTTTCCCTGTCAGTAAGCTTGAATTTATGAGGGACTTCCTGCTCTGCTGAGGTGATGCATCTTGGATTTTTACATTTTATTATATTAGTTACTGTATCTGGAAGTTCAAGAAACTTTTTATCAGCAATGCGGTTGTTTTTTATTATATTTATTGTGATATTATGGTCAAGCACCCCAAGTACGTTAAGGTCAATATCAAGTGGTCCTTCTATTTTTATAATGTCTTTTTTACCCATTTTACTGCTGCGTGCATTCTTAATAATTGCGACCTGGCAGTCAAGTTTTTCGAGGTTTAAGTATTCATATATCTTCATTGCACCACCTGCTTGTATATGGTCAATAACTATTCCTTCATTTAATCCACTTATATTTAACATAAAAACCCTCCTTTTATAAATTAGTATAACATTTAATTAATTCCCATATACTAAGTACATTATCTGGGTGTAAATGCAGAAACCAGATATCTGTATTTCCCTGTTGTGGGATATTGGTTTAATATTACACAGAAAGTCCTAACAGAGTAATAATAAGTGCCATACGTACATATACGCCAAATTTTGCCTGTTTAAAATATACTGCCCTTGGGTCATTGTCAACTTCAGCGGCGATTTCATTTACACGTGGAAGAGGGTGCAGCACATACATATCTTTTTTTGCATATTTCATTTTCTCTGCATCAAGTATAAAACTATCCTTTAATCTTATATAATCTTCTTCATTAAAGAAACGTTCCCTCTGTACACGGGTCATATAGAGAATATCAAGTTCTGGCATATATTTTTCAAGTTCATTAGTTTCAATATAGTCTATATTGCATGTTTCAAGGACTTCCTGGCGCAGGTAATCAGGAATTTTAAGTTCATTTGGGGAAACCAGTATAAACCGTACATTCTCATAACGTACCATTGCATTTATTAATGAATGTACTGTCCTGCCGAATTTAAGGTCACCACACATGCCTATTGTTAAATTATCCAGGCGTCCTGTAAGCTCTTTAATTGTAAAAAGGTCTGTAAGGGTCTGTGTAGGATGGTTGTGCCCGCCGTCACCTGCGTTGATAACAGGTATTCCAGAATGCATAGCAGCAACAGTTGGTGCACCTTCTTTTGGATGGCGCATAGCACATATATCTGCGTATGAGGATATAACACGTATTGTATCTGCAACACTTTCACCCTTTGATGCGGAACTTGTATCAGCCGAAGAAAAACCAAGCACTTTACCGCCTAAGTTTAGCATTGCTGCTTCAAAACTAAGGCGTGTCCTTGTGCTTGGTTCATAAAATAGAGTAGCTAGTTTTTTTCCTTCACATACATGTGAATACTTTTCAGGAGTTTTCATTATTGCTTGTCCGAGGTTAAGGATTTCTTCTAATTCCCTGACAGATAAATCTAATGGACTTATTAGATGCTTCATTATAATCCCCCTTAATTATAGTTATTTTCAGGACAGGCAGCAGAAAATATATACTGCCTGGTTAGAATACATTCTACTACAATACAAAAAAGTATTCAAGAAAAAATTGGATATTATATATTGCAGGTGTTCTTTTGAAAAATAAATTACTGATACTTGACTTTTATATATAAAAATTTATATAATAAGCCTGTCAACTAATTCAATGGATATACATAATCCATTGTGAAGCCGGAATTTAAGGAGGTACTATCTATGATTAAGCTTTATGGCAATGGAGTTTATCTTGTAAATGGAAGCAGGATTGTAGAAGATGATGCAGAAGCTGCCAGTGTGTTAAGTGCAGAGTGTGGAAGTGCACCATCTAAAGAAGAGGCAGCAAAAGGGACAATGGCATATAAGATACTGGAGGAACACAATACTTCAGGGGATATGCAGAACCTTCATATTAAATTTGACAAGCTTACTTCACATGACATAACATTTGTAGGCATTATCCAGACAGCACGCGCATCAGGGCTTGAAAAGTTCCCTGTTCCTTATGTACTTACTAATTGTCATAACAGCTTGTGTGCAGTAGGAGGTACTATTAATGAAGATGACCATATGTTTGGACTTTCATGTGCTAAAAAGTATGGCGGCATGTATGTTCCACCACACCAGGCAGTTATACACCAGTTTGCCCGTGAAATGCTTGCAGGTGGTGGAAAGATGCTGCTTGGTTCAGATTCACATACACGTTATGGTGCACTTGGAACAATGGCAATGGGAGAGGGAGGCCCTGAACTTGTAAAACAGCTTCTTGGCAGGACTTATGACATTGCAATGCCAGGTGTAGTTGCAGTATACCTTACAGGAAAGCCACAGAAGGGTGTTGGGCCACAAGATATTGCACTTGCAATTATTGGTGCTGTATTTGCTAATGGTTATGTAAATAATAAAGTAATGGAATTTGTTGGTGATGGTGTTGCAAACCTTTCAGCAGATTACCGTATTGGTGTGGATGTAATGACTACAGAAACAACATGCCTTTCATCAATATGGACAACAGATAATGAGATTAAGGAGTTTTATGAAATCCATAAACGTCCAGAAGATTATAAAGAATTAAAACCAGATAATATAGCTTATTATGATGGAATGGTTTATGTAGACCTTTCAGAAATCAAGCCTATGATAGCTATGCCTTTCCATCCAAGCAATGTATATACTATTGATGAACTTAATAAAAACTTGCTTGACATACTTGATGATGTTGAGAAAAAGGCACTTGTAAGCCTTGATAATAATAAGATTAATTATACACTTAAGGACAAAGTGCGTAATGGAAAGCTTTATGTAGAACAGGGTGTTATCGCAGGGTGTGCAGGCGGCGGTTTTGAAAATATCTGTGATACAGCTGATATACTCCGTGGAAAATATATTGGTGCAGATGAGTTTTCACTTAGCGTATATCCATCAAGCCAGCCTGTATTTATGGAGCTTGTCAAGAATGGTGTAATTGCGGATATTATGGCAACAGGTGCAACAGTGCGTTCTGCATTCTGCGGTCCATGTTTTGGAGCAGGTGATGTACCACCTAATAATGGACTGTCAATAAGACATTCAACACGTAACTTCCCTAACAGGGAGGGCTCAAAGGTTACAGACGGGCAGATTGCTTCTGTTGCACTTATGGATGCACGTTCAATCGCTGCCACAGCCGCTAATAAAGGATATCTTACATCTGCAATGGACATGGATGTAAACTTTGGCAAACCAAAGTATTTCTTTGACAGTAAAATATATGAAAACCGTGTATACAACGGTGTTGGAAATCCACAGCCAGATGTGGAAATCAAGCTTGGACCTAATATTAAGGACTGGCCTGTTATGTCTGCGCTTACAGACAATATGGTGCTTAAAGTGGTATCAGAAATACATGACCCTGTAACAACCACAGATGAACTTATACCTTCGGGTGAAACATCATCATTCCGTTCTAACCCGCTTGGGCTTGCAGAATTTACACTTTCACGTAAAGATCCTTCTTATGTAGGGCGTGCCAAAGCTGTACAGCTTGCAGAAAAAGCCAGGGTAACAGGTGGAGATATATTTGCTGCATGTCCTGAAGTGGAAGAAGTGTTTAAGCAGGTTAATGCAAAATTTGAAGCTAAACCAGAAGATACACAGATAGGAAGCCTTATTTATGCAGTAAAACCAGGTGATGGCTCTGCACGTGAACAGGCTGCCTCATGCCAGAAGGTACTTGGAGGTTTTGCTAATATTGCAAAAGAATATGCAACAAAGAGATACCGCTCAAACCTTATTAACTGGGGTATGCTGCCGTTTTTATATGAAGATGTGGAACTTCCTTTCCAGAACGGGGATTATATCTTTATTAAGGATATAAAGGATGCAATAATAAATAAAGAAGATAATATAAAAGCTTATGTTGTCAACAAAGGAATGAAAGAATTTACATTAAATCTTGGAAGGCTTACAGATGATGAGCGTGATATAATTGTTAAGGGATGCCTTATAAATTATTACCGTGCACAGATGCAGGCATAAAAGGCAGGAATATTCAAGGCAGGTTCACAATGTATTTTTAATGAATAATTAATAAAAACAGGTAGTACAGCAATTTTATTGTACTGCCTGTTTTTATTAGCATATGTCTGGAAGTATAATTACATTTTGGAAGTAGCAGCAGGGCAGAGGAAATTAATTAAATAATTCTTTAATAATTTTTTTGCACATTCCTCTGGGCTATATATACTTGTATCAACTTTGGCACTATATTTAATATTTTTAGCCATTAAACTATACTGTTCCTGTGATTGTGTTTCATATCTGTCTCCACGGATAATATTACGCTGTCTGCAAATATCCAAGGGGCAGTATATTTCTACTATATCAAGCGGATTATTTTCTAATATTCCTAATAGCTGGCTGTAATGAGGTTTTATCTCTTCCCTCTCAACCAGAATGCCATCAATTAGCACATTTTTTCCCATATCAGAATATAGTTTTGCTGTATGGTACATCATAATTATTACTTCACTAAGATATTTCCAGTAATTTTTCTGGAGATAATTTTCTCCAGCCAAAAGTAAACATATTATTATAAACTCCTTTCATTAAAGCTGCTTCTTTATTATATCAAAAATTACATTCCCGGTCCGCTAACTATTGTAGTGGAATATAATAATTGCAGGCTTAATATTCTCCAAAAATCTTTTTAACTACATTATAAGCCATCTTAGGCCTGCGGAATTCGTCTACAACGCCTTTATTATTCATTGTTCTTGGCCTGCCGCCAAACCATTCTTCACTTATACGTATATCACAGAACTGCCAGATATACACACCTGTACAATCTTTATAAGAAAGTACAGCACGCAGTTGTTTGTCCAGGGTTTCCGCCTGGTAATCCTCTGTCCATTTTGAATTATAAGCATTGTGGTAGCCGTATAGGCCTCCAGCACCAATTTCTGTAACCATAAAAGGCTTTCCAGCACCATCTGTTTCATTCTGTACCCATTGGTATAAGTCATCCAGGTATTCACCAGGTGGTGTATCATGGTACCAGAGAGGATAAATATTATAAGACACTACATCTGGAAGCCCAAAACAAATATCAGTTTTAAATTTACAGCTTGCAAAGGAATGTGGTCTTGACTGGTCTAGTTTTTTAACAAGTTCCAGCTGTTTTTCATAACAGGTCCTGCCATATTCTGTTTCACTTGCACATTCATTTAATATTCCCCAGATATAAATGGATGGATGGTTATAGTGTGCTGTTATCATTTCTTCTATAACTTGTTCTGCCTGTTGTTCAAAATATGGGTTACGCATATTCTCTTCACTCAGGCCTCTTGCATGGTTTTCTTCCCAGACAAGTATACCCTGTTCATCACATAAATCCAGGAAAAGTTCATTGTTGGGATAATGTGCAGTCCTTACAGAATTAGCTCCAAGGTGTTTAAATATTTCCAAATCTGCTGCCATAGCAGCATAAGGAAGTGCACATCCAAACTGGGGATGGTCCTCATGGCGGCAAAGTCCTTTGATTTTTAACTTTTCACCATTTAATAAAATACTTTTTCCTTGTATTTTAATTTCACGGAAACCAAAACGGTCAATATAATCATCTGTTATTTTTCCATCCTGGATAAGGACAGCTTTAATATAATAAAGCTCTGGCAAATCCATAGTCCATGGAAGGACATTGTCAAATTCCATTATATTATTAAATATTGCCTTTGTACCAGCCTTAATTGTAACATTATCCCATATAATCATTTTATCTGCTGTTTCTGCCTGTATATCTGTTACAATATCTGAACTACAGGTATTTTCTATGCAGATTTCTATTTCTGCCTGCCATTTTCCATTGTTGCATAAAGGTGTAACATGAATCCATTTAATATATGCATCATGGATTTCTTCAAGCACTACTGGTCTTGATACACCACCATAAGACATATAATCATTTGGTATATGTAATGCACTTTTTTCACTAAAGCGGTTATCTGCTTTTATAACAAGCTTGTGTAGTCCATCTTGTAATCCCCTGGCAACAACATCAAAACTTGTATACGCATTGTAATGAGAAGCAATTTCTTTTCCATCAAGATATATAGTTGCTGTATGGCTCACCCCTTTAAATTCCAGACGGATATTTCCAGATGCATTAAATGTAGTTGAATATTCTCCTTCACCACGGTAACTGGCAAAGAGAGGATGGCTTTCCCAGCAGCATGGGGTAGCAACTTTATATATATTCCCAGCGTTTGTCCCCTGGCATGGGGAAAAATCCCAGAGGCAGCCTGTAAGTTCACGCTGTTTTCTGGTTTCATGTGTCTTAAATCCACGTATCATTATGTTCTCCTTAATTTAATAAAAATAATTAATTGTAATATTTGTTATACCATATATTAATTCCAGTATAATTTCAATTAATAATTTTATCAATAGAAACTTTACATTTTTTTACTACCATGTTAAAATACTTTAGTAATGAGTAGCACAGACAATCGCAGCTGTATATGCATAAGCAATGCAGGTGAGGAAAGTCCGGGCTTCACAGGGCAGGATGCCGGATAACGTCCGGTGG
>CAQGLR010000024.1 GCA_948794795.1 uncultured Lachnospiraceae bacterium
CTGTTACCCTTATGCATGTGTTTATAAGGGTAATTACTAAAAATCCTTTAATAAGTCTTTACTTATTATTTCTTTTAGAATTTTCAGGGTTGTTTTACTGTTCAGTTATCAAGGTTCTGTTATTTTATTATTTTGTTGCTGTTCCCAACAGCGTGTTTTATATTACCACTTCTGTTTATCTTTGTCAACAACTTTTTTTATTTTTTTACATTTTTTTATCTACTGTTATAAAACATCTGGTTTTTCGCATGTTTTTACAGCAACGAAAAGTATATTACCATTATTTTCTATTTCTGTCAAGCTGTTTTTTTTAATTTCTTCAATTAGTCTTTTGGACATGATATAAAAAATCTGTTATAATAGACAAGGGAATAATCATTTTATTATATAAAAGCGGGGAACAGCATTATGGTACAGATTAGTAAAAAAGATAAGGAAAAAGTACTTGAAGCAATACATTCAGGTAAAATAGATACTGCGGAACTGGCTCTGCCAGCCCTTGCTGATTCTATTATGCTTGCCATGAAACAGCAGGGTTTTCTTGAACCGCTTAATGACGTATTTAAGGATAAACGCAGTGATAACATGCATATTCCTTCATATATACTTCTGACACTTGCCATTACTGCAAAACTTAAACAAAAAACAAGCCTTACAGATGTACCTTTTGCAACCATACAACTACAGATGCAGGGCTGCTTGCAGAACTTGGCTGGAATGCATGGGATTATGGGCGCAATGTAAATGAAGGGCTGTTTTCAGAAAGTGTAATGCGTAAACTTGTAAAAAAATACAACAGTGAAGAACTGGTTTCTTTTTATAACCATTATGTACAAGGTTATGCATTAAAAAACCTTGGTGTGCAGCCATGCATACATATACTGGACTGTACTAAAATCCCAGTAAACCTTAGTAACACAAATTATGAAAATTCTTCTGTTGTAACTATAGATGGTGAAACCATGCGTGGATATAAACTTGGTGTACTGCGTGGCATCACAGATGATTCAGGAGTAGCAGAAGAAATTATCTTTGGCACTTTAAAAACCCATGACATGGAATTATGCAGGGAAATGTTAAAAAACACTTCCTGTTTCCATGAAAATGACATCTTAATAAACGACAGGGGGTTCCTGTCACGTGAAATGACAAATTACCTTAAAACAGAACGTAAAGTTGACACATATATACCTGCAAGGGAAAACATGGACATATTTAAAGATGCAGTGTCCCTTGCTGTTTCCAGCGGTAAATGGCAGAAACATCCAAACAAAAAAAGAAAAGACCAGGAAATACAGCTTGTAAAGTCCCTTGGACCGTTATGGGCAAGTGACACCCCTGAAAAGGATGTCCCTGTCAATGCATGTGTTGTACATGATAAAAAAACAGACAAATTTTTTGTCTTTATGACTACTGATACCACAAAAACTGCACGCCAGATTATCCAGATTTATGAATTTATATGGACTGCGCCCAGAAATAGAAGAAGACTTCCGCCAGATGAAAGATTTCTGGAAATTAAGTGGTTTCAAAAGTACAAAATATAATTATATTACTTTCCATATTGTAATGACCCTTACTGGCTACCTTTTCTTCCAGATATACAAAAACCTCGAAGAAGGGCAGGCTTATACAGGCAGGTCTCTGCCTGTTGCTGCCAAAAACTACAAAGAAACAAAACCTAAAGAAATAGTTATATATGTGGGACAGTATTTTGGTATTTTCCCATTTCTTGAATTTTTAAAAATCTATGCAGAATGCACTTTAGAAGTAAGACAACTTCTTGATCCTGTTCTTGCTAAAGTATAGCAGGTTTTTTATAATATTTTCAAAAGACTAATTGAAGTTTAATTTCTTCAATTAGTCTTTTGGACATGATATAAAGTTACAGATACAGGGCTGCTTGCCAAAAAAATGGGGAAACTCAAGAAAAGTTATTTATTGACAGTTCTTTACAACCCCGTTTGGCATGTTATTTTCAATTCTCAACAATAGACTGAATAACGGATATAAAGTCATCGGCTGGCATAACATTAATACTCTTTGCATCAATCTGGCTTTTGATATTTGAGTCTAAAGTCTGTGTTTCCAGTACAGAAACATTGTCTTTGCCTATATATTCTATTGCTGCATTGTTTAGAATTACATTTTCCCCAGATATAGGAAAAATACTTTGGACTCCCCAGCAATAACCATCAGGATTCAAAAACAGTATTGCCTCCATGCCTTCTTCCATCGCATATCCATCTGGCAATTGGACATATTCAGATGTTATTCCGCCCTCTTCGTAATAAATAAGCTTATTTCCTGTGTTGTCACCTTTAATGGAAGAATGAATAGCTAAAGTTATTGGGGTTACAGGATAACTAAGGCTTTCTGTTGCATCTTCCAGATTTTCTGTCAATGATACTGTTATTTCTTTCATAATAGTATCACCTACATCCACTACCTCTGCTTCTACAATGAAAGTAGCTGTATCTGTTAATTGGGGCAGGGAAAAGGCTGGATAAACAGATGTATTTTCATATATGGGCAAATTTTTTTGATTGTTTTTTAATCCAGTTGCATAACCTGCAATTGCTGTTAACATTAATATACAACATACAATTAATAAAAAACTGGTTTTCTTTTTCATATTAATTCCTCCTACCAATAACAATAAATAAGTTGCTTAGATGATGTATCATAATCTGTTAATTTTCTTCGCATTGAATTATCATATATTACACACATCATTACATTGGATGGACACGTAGCACTAAAACATGATGTTTCATTTACCTCATGGCAGTGTGCTACACCAATTGCATGTCCAAGTTCATGTGTTGCCACTGTTTGCATATCATACTTATTTGACGCTGCACCTGCTGTAAAAGTGTACATTCCAGAATTAAAAGCTATGCTCGCAGATTTAAGTACACCATTGGTTTGAGTTGTAAATGTATGTCCAAGCCAAGTTTCTCCGCTGGTTAAATATATTTTATTACTGTGATTGCTGTTAGAAGTGAGTGCCATTGGGACAATTGCTTTATTCGTAGAGGGTTCCTTCACCGCATTCCATGATGACATTCCAGAACTAATAGCATTTTTCCAAGTGTCTTTTAAGCCACAATAAAAATATACCGTAGAATATTTACTACTCCACTTATAACCTAAATTTTTTCTTGATTCTGCAGCTTTAACGCTAACTGAAAAAGTGCAAAATAACAGCATCATGAATAAAATAATTTTTAAATAATTGATTTTTTTCATAAAAAGCCTCCTTATTGTATTTATTTTACATATAATACTATACATAGTATGTATTGTCAATCAAACAATAGTGTAACTTCAATTAATCTTTTGTACATAATATAAAAAATCTGCTATAATCAAATGGGGAAATAATTATTCTAATATAAAGGCAGGAAACAGCATTATGATACATATTAGGAAAAAAGATAAGGAAAAAGTCCTTGAAGCAATATATCCAGATACAATAGACACTGCAGGGCTGGCATTGCCGGCTCTTGCTGGTTCAGTCGTGCTTGCCATGAAACACCATGGTTTTCTTAAACCTCTTAATGACGCATTTAAGGCTAAACGCAGTGATAACCTCCATATCCCTTCAAATACATTGCTGATACTTGCAATTACTGCAAAACCCAAATAGAAAACAAGCCTTACAGATATCCCTTTTGCAGTTACAGATACAGGGCTGCTTGCAGAGCTTGGCTGGAATGCATGGGATTATGGGTGCAATGTAAATGATGGTCTTTTTTCTGAAAGTGTCATACGTAAACTTGTACGAAAATATAACAGTGAAGAACTGGTACATTTTTATAAAAACCATAACATAGAGTTATGTAATGAAATGTTAAAGAACACTTCCTGTTTAAATGAAAATGATGTTCCTATTAATGTATGTGTTATTAGTCTTTGTATAATTTAAAAATGTGGAAACTCAAAGTTTTTTAATTATAATAAAACCATGCAAATAAATCTATATCTTCAAAAGTATATCCGATATGTTAAAAATCAGTAATCAATTCATTATTTATAATACTTTTATTATTAATAATGAATATTTTTTTAATTTTATACTAATTTATTTTAAAAATATGACGATAATGTTATTGTAATCATAACTCATTATAATAACAAATTTACATTATATATTTATGTTATGGTTTATCATATCTATAAATATTAAACTTTGAAAGGAGATTGGATTTTGAAACTTAAATGTAAAGAATAGAAAATAGGCTATTTATAAACTAATCTTGCGTTAGTGTTGATAAAATGGAACTAGACAGTTAAAACACATATGCCAGAACCTGGACATGCAGCAGGATTAGCTAGCTTTATAAGAGATATGTATATGTGATATGGTTTTGTACTATTCACTGATACATTATACAGATTACTGGAAACATATAAACATGCAATGTTAATTCTATACATCCATGCCATTCACTTTCCAGGTTCTGTAATATAAAACAGCACACAGAAAAGCATAACAAATAAAAATAATAAACGGAAGACTGCCAGCTATGGATATAATAAATCCATTAGCGTATTCCGAAGAAAGGTGGATTAAACATGAACAGAAAAAATATTAAATGTAAACTTGGATTATTATTTTTGAATTTAGTTATTTTAATGGGGATCATTATTGTAACCCCAACAAATACCAATGCAGCAACAAGAAAATGTTATACTATTCTGTCTGAAACCACAAAGACATTTTCTGACGCTAATTTAACAAAACCATATGGGGAAATTTGGGCAAATGATGAGATTACAGTACTGGAGGTTCATGATAAATATTCCAGAGTAAATTATCCAGTTTCAGGAGGCACAACAAAAACTGCTTATATTGCAACTAGCTCTATTTTAACAGCTACAAGTGGACAAAATGTTATAGCTAAAAAAGAAATACCAACATTTAAAAGACCAAATGGATCATCTTATGGACATATTGATAAAAATGACCAAGTTCTTGTTTTAGGTGCATCAGGAAATTATATACAAGTCAAATATCCTGTTCCTGGAGGACACAAATATGCATTTGTTACTATATCTGATGCATATAACTATCTTTTATAATTTGTAACATACTTTAATTAATATTGCTTGCTTTATAAAATGCCAGTGTTGTAAAACCATATCCATATTATATAATGCCATCAACTTATTGATGGCATATTTTCTTTTAGAATTATAACCAGACACTGGTATAGTTATATACTTTTATCTGCGTATTTTGTAATGTAACCAATCTAAATCTTTTATTTAGTTTTCCAAAGACATAACCTGCTGTATACAAATTATAAACTTATCCAATTATTGGATATCTAAAAAATCTATAGCAAATTTTTTTAGTATAAATAACTCCTGCCAAAAAAACTGCCGCATTAAGTATAATATATATATTTCCTGTTATTATTAGCTATATATATTATTTTTACTTAATACAGCAGCCTTTTAATATTACTATCCTCTGTTTACTACTTTAAATACTATCTTCTTTCCTCTCCTGCCATCTGTTCTGTGCCATAATACTGGCGGTCGTCCTTGTAAGGATTTGACAAGCGGTCTAACGCATCTTCTACATTTAATGATTCCATTTCCGCTTTCTCATCCTCATACATGCCATCCTGCCTTAATACATCTTCTTCCCCATCTGCCTGTTCATCTAATGGTGGCAGCCTTTTAGTCATTTTTATCTCTTTGCCACAGAAATAAGTTGTAATAATAAGCCATCTTGAGCCATCAGGATATACAATAACCTGTGATGTTGTGCCTGTCTTGCGTTTAGCACTGTCAGTATTTTCTTCATCTTCTAGTTCAGAAATAGAAATCCTTGACACATCATCAAATTCAAGTTCCTCTGATTCCGGGTCACCATCTGCTGGTGCAAGCTTTATATTTGCAGTAAGTCCGCCAGCCATAGAAGTCAGCATAAGCTTGCCATCAACATAATACCTTGTTTCAGTGTCACTTACCTTTTCTTCAATAATTGTACACTCATCACTTCCCTGTCCAGAATTAAAGAAGTTATCACCTGTTCCAGGATTGCTGAAGAACTTTATTAAACTGTCAATTCCTGCTTTTCTTGAACTGTATTCTGGATTATCATCACTTCCAATGCCTGCAAGGCCTGCATTATAATAATCTGCAAATCCGTCTTCTGCTTCATTTCCAGAAAATATTTTCTTTGTATCCCTGTTGTACATAAAAGCATAATAACTGCTTATACCTTCTACTCTCATAATACTATAATCCTTTCTTTAATAATTAATCTTTATACAACGGTATACTTACAGCCCGTCTGCCATTCAGGGCTGCCATGCTTTCCTTTTAAGGTCCAAGCAAAATTTTTAATTATATCTGCCCAGATATAATGTATATGAAGTTTCAAAACCGTTGTATTTTTCTTTTGACATATAAACTACTTCCCCGCTGCTTATCTTTATACTGTCACAAGTATACTCCAGTACATGTGCCATATTGACAATATATCCCCTGTGACACTGGTAAAACCCTTCACCCAGAAGACAGTTTAAAGCGTCCATTGTAGAATAAATTTCAATAACGCCACTGGTCATATGTATTTCCTTTTTTCTCCTGTTGCTTTCCACATACATAATATCATCTTTATTAATGGCAACATTTTTTGATTTTGTCTTTACAAGCAGCATCTTATCATTGTTCTTCCTTTGTTGTTCCACCTTCCTTTCTACACCAGCAAATGCATTTCCAGATTTATCCAATGCAGCTGGCAGTTTTCTGAAAATCCCATCATAACTGTATGTTTCTGTATTCATTATCAACCCCCTCACCTTTTTATATCGGCTTAATTTTTTAATTTAACCCCTATATGTAATGAAAAACATTTAAAATGTAACGAACTGTTATATTTTATTAGTAATACCAAAAATTCTCTTATCCTGGCTGAAGACAGACACAATTTCCAGACTCATCATAATATATCATCCAGACATATGTTACCTGTGTTCTATCCCTTTGACGCTCCATGATTTTGGTATCATTATCTCTTTATACAGGTTAATTGCGTATCTGTCGCTCATACATGCAATAAAATCACATACAGTCCTTCCAGCAGGCATACCCTCTGCTATCAGGCTTGTAAATTCATCAGGAAGTTTGCATGTATTATTTATATAATAGTAATAAAGCTGTTCTATAACATGTTTTACCTTGCATTCTTCCCCTTTTGCCACAGGATTGCTGTAAACATTATCATAAAGGTATTTACGCAGTCCATACATGCTTTTTAAGACATCATCTGACATACATATATCATCTTTGCCTTCGCTGTTCTTTACAATATTGTGTACAAGCGTATTAAGTCTTTCATTTGTACTGCTTCCAAGGATATCTGTGAGTCCTGCAGGAATATCTTTCTCAGAAATAATACCTGCACGTATTGCATCATCTATATCAGAATTTATATATGCTATCTTATCAGAAAGGCGCACTATTTTGCCTTCGAGAGTATGCGGCATCAGGGCTGTCTGGTGGTTTAATATGCCATCCCTGGTTTCTTTGGTAAGGTTTAAACCCTTGCCGCCTTTTTCGAGAAGTTCAACTACCCTTACACTTTGTTCATTATGGCAAAACCCGCCACTGTCTTTTGTAATTTCATTAAGTGCACGTTCCCCTGCGTGCCCGAATGGTGTATGTCCAAGGTCATGCCCGAGCGCCACTGCTTCTGTTAAGTCCTCATTAAGCAGAAGTGCCCTTGCTATTGTCCTTGCATTCTGTGCTACTTCCAGTGTATGTGTAAGCCGTGTCCTGTAATGGTCGCCAGCTGGTGAAAGAAACACCTGTGTTTTGTCTTTCAGCCTCCTGAAAGATTTACAATGAAGAATCCTGTCCCTGTCACGCTGGTAATCTGTCCTAATATCACATTGCGGCTCATCTTTGTCCCTTCCTTTTGACATATCCGCAAATGAAGCATACCTGCTAAATATCAAATGTTCTCTTTCTTCCTGTTTCTGCCTTAAATTTCCCTGGCGTACACCAGCCTCTCCCATACAGCCACCACCTTCCGTATATCACATCTCCCCGTAATAATAAAACCCCTTGCTCTCACATAATTTTACAGGGACTATCTTTCCTATAAGTTCCTTATTACCTTTAAAATGTACTATATAATTCTGCTCTGTCCTGCCTGTAATAAAGCCTTCTTCCTGGCTGTTCTTTTCTTCAGCAAGTACAAATACAGTCTTTCCAACATACTGTGCTGCCTTTTTTGCTGAAATCTCCTTCACTTTATTTAAAAGCCTGTCAAAACGTTCTTTCACAACCTCATCTGGTACCTGGTTTTCCATAGATGCCGCAGGGGTGCCTGTACGTTTGCTGTATATAAACGTAAATGCATTATCATAGCCAGCTTTTTCTATTACATCAAGTGTTTCATTAAAATCTTCTTCTGTTTCTCCTGGAAACCCTGCAATTATATCAGTAGTTATTGCAATATCAGGAACTGCTTTCCTTATCTTTTCTATAAGTCCCAGGTATTCCTCCTTTGTATAATGCCTGTTCATAATTTCCAGCAGCCTGCTGCTTCCTGACTGCAGTGGAAGGTGTATATGGTGGCATACTTTTTTGGAACGTCCCATAAATTCTATAAGGCTGTCTGATAAATCCTTTGGATGTGAAGTCATAAAACGTATACGTTTAAGCCCCTCTATCTGTTCAACCCTCTCAAGCAGTTCTGTAAAAGATACTGGATTTTTAAGATTCTTGCCATATGAATTAACATTCTGCCCAAGCAGCATAACTTCTACAACACCATCATTAACAAGGCTTTCTATCTCTGCAATAATATCTTCTGGCTTCCTGCTGCGTTCCCTGCCACGCACATAAGGGACTATACAGTAACTGCAGAAATTATTACATCCAAACATAATATTTACGCCACTTTTAAAGAAATATTTTCTCTCTGACGGAAGCTCTTCTACAATACCACCTTCATCTTCCCAGACATCAACAAGTATTTTTCTCTTAAGCCTTTCATCTAACACCTTCATTGCAAGAAGTTCTGCAAATGTAAATATATTATGTGTACCAAAAATTACATCAACATGCCTGTAACTTTTCTCTATCTTTTTTACAGCTTCTTTCTCCTGCATCATACATCCACAAAGCATTATTAACATACCAGGATTTCTGTCTTTGTACTTCTTAAGCTGTCCAATCCTGCCATACAGCTTAAGGTTGGCATTCTCCCTTACTGTGCATGTATTAAATATAACAAGGTCTGCTTCTTCTGACTCTGTTTCTTTATAACCTATTGACTTAAGTATACCAAGGATTTTTTCAGAATCCCTTGCATTCATCTGGCAGCCAAAAGTATTTACACAGCATGTAAGCTCCCTGCCTTCTTCTTTAACCTTCTGTTCCATCCATCTGCGCAAAAGCTTTATAAAATAATACTGTCTTTGTGGTTCATCCTCAGGTGGTACAGCATTTATATCAACATTTTCTATTTCACTATTAATCTTATTATAATCCATTCTAAGTCTCCATTTTCTATAATAAACCTTTTATTCTGGATTACAGATTCCACAAGGCTCATATCCAGCATCTTCTGCATCATTTATTGTACCAAAATATACCATATTTTCTTTATCTGGAAGTGATGAACAATCTTTTTTGTGGAACTTTTTAGAATTAACATTCCCAATATAATTCTTTCCAGATTTGCTGTTTGTACTGCCTTTCTTTTTTCCTGTACCTTTTTTTGACGCCTTTGTATTAAATTTAATAGTCTTGCCATCACTTACAGCTATTATATCACCAAGTTCATCAGTACGGTATATATCACAGCCCATTGCATTAAACCTTGCCATTGCCTCATCCGATGGATGCCCGTATTTATTATTCTTGCCAACACTTATAACAACACTTGCTGGCTGCATTGCCTGCATAAATGCCTGTGAAGATGAAGACTTGCTGCCATGATGCCCTGCCATATATACATCACATGACAAATCTATGCCCGTTTCAAGCATTTCATACTCACTTTCAATCTCTGCATCACCTGTCATTATAAATGTGTTGCTGCCATTAACCAGTTTAATTGCTACAGAGTAGTCATTTGCATCACTGTAATGTGTGTCATTTGGTGCAAGTATTGTAAACTCTGCATTGCCTATTTTATACTTTGTACCTGTCTTTGGATATGTAATATCTATATTTTTACTGTCAAGCACATCTATAAATGACTGGTATACTTTGCTTTTTGCCTTATAATCTGGCGCAATTACAACCTCTGCATCATAAGAATTAAGTGCGCCAACTACACCATTCAGATGGTCTGCATCATAATGTGTTGCAATAACATAGTCAAGTTTATCTACATCCTGGTCTTCCAGGTAAGATACTACTCTTGATGAATATTTACTGTCCCCGCCATCAACCAGCATAAAATGGCTGTTACTTTCTATAAGAGCTGAACTTCCCTGCCCTACATCAATAAAATGTATCTCAAGGTCCCCGCCCTTCTTCTGCTGGGTATTCTGGCCACCAGAAGAAACTTCCCCTGATGTCACTTTATCCGTAAGTACATTATTAAAACTGCATCCCGTTAATACAAGGCTTAATGCAAGAAAAAGTGCAAGAAACTTCCTTACCCTCAACTTATTCCTATCCATATCTAATCTCCATCTAACCGTTTTATTTTATATAAAAAAGCACAATAAAATTCTTATTTTGAGTTTCCCCATTTTTTTAATACACAGGTATTTTGACTCTGGCAATTCCAAAATTTTACCAACGGCAGCCGCTTGCGCTTGGATGGGATGCGCAATGGTGCATAAAATCTGAAAACACCAGATTTAAGCACCAGCGCCCCCATAACAGCTGCCTTTTGGTAAAACATTTGGAACTTGCCAGAGTAATATAGTCTTTGTATGATTTAAAAAATAGGGAAACTCAAAAATCCTTATATCTTATCTATATTAGCATACACATTCCCTTTTATTCCCCTATATACTTTTGCATAAATTTCTTATGTTTTATCTATATTGTACAGCATGGCTATATACAGCAGTTCCAATGTCCCATTTAAACATATTTCCATTAAAGGGGCGCTTTTGGAAACGCCAGTGCTTGAATCTGGTCTTGTCAGATTCTATGCACTGTTGCGTTTCCAACGCAGTGGGAACGTGCCCCTGGATGGAAATATGTTTAAATGGGACATGGAACCTGCGTTATACCCCTGCACAACATAAATAAAAACATAAAGATAAAACTTCCAAATATTTAAAATACATTTTCTTTCCCAAGATATTTTTCTTCAAATTCTGCTGATGTAACAGGCCTTGAAAAATAATATCCTTGTATGTAATCAGGCTCCAGTTCCCTTACACATTTAAAATCTTCCTCTGTTTCAACACCCTCATAACAAACCTTTAAATTCAGGCTGTGTGCAAGCTCAGTAAACTGCTTAACCACCATATAATCATACTGGCTGTCCCTTATACCCCGTATAAATGCCTGGTCAATCTTTACAAGGTTAAACATCATTTCCTTAATATAGCGCAAATTAGAATATCCTGTGCCAAAATCATCTATAGCAAGGTTTAAGCTTCTCCTGTGGAATGATTCAAGTATATTCTGCGTTGAATAACCAGTTTCAAGTTCACCACTTTCAGTAATCTCAAAAAGCACATTTTTGCTGTCAAACCCAAACTTCTCCATACATGAGTCAATATCACTAATTACATTGCTTTTCTTAATCTGGACAAATGAAATATTAATATTTACCCTGAACCCTGGACAAGTTTTCTGCCATTCAAGGCACTGGCGCATAGCATCTTCAATAACCCACCTTCCAACAGGTATTATAAGCCCACTGTCTTCAAGCAGAGGGATAAATATTCCTGGTGAAACCATTCCAAACTTCCCATTCTTCCACCTTAAAAGTGCTTCTGCCCCATGTATACATGCTTTCTCCATATTTACTATAGGCTGGTAATAAAGTTCAAAACCTTCAAAACCATTTTCCACAGCTTTCCTTAATGCTTCCTGCATCTCCAGTTTATTTACATATTCGCTATAATCAAGCTGTTCATAACATACACACATATTCTTGCCACGTATCTTGGCAAGCCTTAACGCAAACTCTGCTTTTTCAATATATTCTATACCTGCATTATCTTCTTCTGTAAAATACACTGAACCGCCTGATATTGTATAAAAAAGCCTGTATCCTTTTTCATTTATTTTCTTATCTACTACTGACCTTATTTTTTTATACATTTCCTTAGCAGGGTCACTTAATATAGAATCCAGCCCTTTACAGAAAACCATAATCTCATCGCCACTCATACGGTAAACACTTGCACTTTCCCCTACCGCCTCAGTAATACACTGTGCAAGCACCTGCAATGTAGAATTACCCACTTCTTTGTTATATCTTTCATTAATATCTTTAAAATTATCTATACCTATAAGCAGAAGGAACCCTTTTTTTGCAGAAGCCCTGTCCATTTTAAGAATATCCTGGCGCAGCCTTACTTCACGGTAAAGCCCTGTTATATTGTCAATCTTATTCTTGCGTCCAAGTTCTGAAATCCTTCCTGCAAGATAACGTGCCTGCCCGTCTGCATCACGCACCACCTGGCCCCTGCAGCTTATCCATACAGGATTGCCACTTTTATTAATCCACCTGTATTCAAGGTCGTGCTCATTTGACTTTCCTTCTATAATATCCTGGAGATTGTTGCTAAGCATCTCCCTGTCATCAGGATACACTGACTCCCCTATTATTGATAATGCATTATAAAAATCATTCTGCTCAAAGTTAAATATCTCCGTTGCCCTGTTTGTAATATTAAAATGGTCTTCTATAAAATCTAGTATAAAAAGATAGTCATCTGTACATTTTGACAATACTTCAAATACTCCAATATACTTCTCAAAATTATCTACATTTTTCCCCATTTTATCCTCCTTCCATAAGTAATGTGCTGTCTGCAGGCAAATGGTAATAAAAAAGTCCCACTAATCCTATATTGTATGCAATAACAGCACAAAATTCTATATATAGTAGTATAACATAAAAACTTGTCAGTTCATATTATAAGATTGCATTTTTTCCATATTATATTTCTTCTGGCATTTACTTATAAAATATATAAGGCTTAGTACCAGTATTACAAAAGAAATTATAATACAGATAATATATAAAAATGCCAGTATTGGGGAATCCCCGCCAAAAACATACTGCACAATATAAGTAGTAGAGTTAAATATTATATGTGTTGCTATTGAACACAATATACTGCCTGTAGAATAAACTACCATTCCTAAAACCATACCAAGAAGGAATGCATATATACCTTGTACCAGGTTCATATGGTAAATTCCAAACAACGCTGCCTGTATTGCATTGGCCACCCAGAATGGGAATGCAAGGTGCATCCTGTCAAATATTGCCCCACGGAATATAAGTTCTTCTGATACAGGACCTATCAGGGTAACATATATAATTGTCAGTGCTCCTCCATCACTGTCCAGGTTCTCCATAAGCCTGTTATAATTATCAAATGCGTTTGGAAATAAAGCCATAATCATAGACAACAGCACTGAAATGGATATACATCCGCCTGCACCTGCTGCAAATATCCCAGCAATGTTTTTCAGTGAAAATACCTCTTTATAATCCATACCCTTTATACGCCAGCTTGAACGCAGGTACAGGACCAGGCACCATATCATTGAAAGTGTTGCGCTTATTATAGATATCCACATAAGGCTGTCTGTATTTATGCTTTGCATAATATCATTATATGAAGCTCCCTGGAATATCTTTAAAAATGTATATGCTGCCATAAAAGCCATAGATGAAACCATCTGTATAAGGATAATACCGCCAAATATAAGCAGTACTTTAATACAGCAGCTTATTCTTAATTTACGCATATTCCCCTCCATGCAAATTAAAATATAAGTCCGGACTTACACGCCAAATCCAAGTCCGGACTTTTATTAAATAATATGTAATCATAACTATCTTTTTCTCTGTAAAAATGGCGGTATCTTTATGCCACCATCATCTGTCTGGCGGTTATATGAAGATGTCTGGATACCCATACCACCAACATCTGTACCTGCAGGCTGTGTCTGATGTGTGATACCTGGCTGTGGTATATCCTGTGTTTTTGTCCCTTGTCCTTCCTTTACAGTGAATGTCTTTGTCGTACTCTGCTTGGTAAATGAAGTTTTGGCCTGTTGCTGTGATGATGCCTGCACATCTGAATCTTCTTCAAGTCCTGTTGCAATAACAGTTATCTTCACGACATCCGGGTCAGAGGCATCACTCACACCAAAAATTATATTACAGTTCTCGCCTGTAAGTTCCTCGACATAATAGGCAGCTTCACTTGCTTCCTGCAGTCCGACGTCATTACCTGAAATATTTATAATAACATGAGATGCACCTTCTATTGTTGTTTCAAGAAGAGGACTTGATATAGCCTGCTTAACAGCATCAACACACTTATCATCCCCGCTTCCCATTCCAATGCCTATATGTGCAATCCCTTTATCTTTCATAACAGTCTGCACATCAGCAAAGTCAAGGTTTATAAGCCCTGGAACGTTAATAAGGTCTGTGATGCCCTGTACACCCTGCTGCAGCACTTCATCTGCTTTCTTTAAGGCGTCAGGCATGGAAGTACGTCTGTCTACTATCTCAAGAAGCTTATCGTTAGGAATTACAATAAGGGTGTCTACATTTCTTTTTAAATTCTCAATACCGGAAAGAGCATTATTCATACGGCTTCTTGCTTCAAAACGGAAAGGCTTGGTTACAATACCTACAGTAAGTATGCCAAGTTCCTTAGATATCTCTGCAACAATAGGGGCTGCACCTGTACCTGTACCGCCTCCCATGCCACATGTAACAAATACCATGTCAGCTCCTTTTACTATATCTGTAATCTCTTCGCGGTTCTCCTCCGCAGCAGCCCTGCCAACTTCAGGATCAGCCCCAGCACCAAGGCCCTTTGTCAGCTTTTCTCCTACCTGCAGGCAGACAGGTGCTTTACAATTTAAAAGATGTTGTTTATCTGTATTAATACATACAAACTCTACACCTTGTATACCTTCTTCTATCATACGGTTGACAGCATTATTACCTCCACCGCCAACTCCTATAACCAATATTTTTGCGGCTAAATCTGCCTCGTTCGTCTTTATCTCTAACAAAGTTGCTCCTCCTTCAATTATGCAATCTCATATTCCCCTAACTTATATAATACTAATTCATAAGAGAATAATCAAGAGAATATTTGTTCTTTTTCAATTAATTCTGCTTAAGCACAATCTTATCACCCTGTTTATAGTTTTCCATGTCTATAGTGCCGCTAAGCTTTTCATCATTTGTAGTATTAAGGACTTCAGACAGCGCTGCAAGCTGGTCATTGTAAAGTTTCTTTTTTCCAAGATGTACCTGTACATTGCCTGAATAAATTTTAACATCACCATTGTTTATATGGATTCTTTTTACATTTATGCCATAATGGCTTATAAGCAGTGATACATTCATTATAGCATCAAACAATGAACTGTCTTCTACCTTGAACTTTTCACCAATGGCAAAATCACCAAATTTAATACCTGTAACAACTGGGACATTCTGCCTGCGCTTTGGAAGGCTTTCCAAAACCCTGCCCTCTTTGTCAAAATATACATACTGTCCCATATATTTTATACATCCGCTTATTGTTTTGTCATATACATAAAGCACAACTGTATCATGGCTTTCGTAATTTATATCTATATCTTCAACAAATGGAAGTTTATTTATCCCCAGAAATTTATTATAGAGCCTTAATATAAGGCTGTTATCTGAAAACTTCCTTGAAAATACAGAAGCTTTTATCTCTTCTTCTGTATAAACCTCTGTTCCTTCTATTTTGACTGTATCTATATGAAACCAGAAATATGGTACACATATAAGCAAAAATAATATTATTATACATGTAAATATCTTTTTATAGCGTTTCATGGCAAGTCCTTCTGTAAATTATTCCAGCTTTCATCCCTATTATACGCTTCCCGCCCTATATTATTTTACTTCTATACAGGCAAGCCGGGCGGGCCACACCGCCTTGGCATTCAAGACAGCAGATATGTTACTTTTGTTTAATCTGTCTTGATACACCAAGTACAAGTCCCATCTCTGCCATAATAATTAATTCAGACGTACCACCATAACTTATAAATGGAAGGGGTATTCCTGTTGATGGTATTGAATTAGTTACTACTGCCACGTTTATTACAACCTGTATTGCAAGCTGTACCATTACCCCTACACAAAGCATTGTGCCAAAAATATCGGGTGCATGGCATGCTATTACTACTATACGCCAGAATAACACAAGAAACGCAAGTATTACAAGTGCTGCACCTACTATTCCAAGTTCTTCACAAATAACAGCAAATATCATGTCATTGTATGCCTCTGGTATAAAGCCCAGTTTCTGCATACTCTGTCCAAGCCCTTTACCAAACAGCCCTCCAGATGCAACAGCATAAAGCCCCTGTTTAATCTGGTGTGCCTTTGGATGTGTTTCTACATTAAGCCATATCTGTATACGCTCCATCCTGAACGGGTCACCAAATACTATGTACAATACTATAACACCCACAAGCACAAGTGCACATGCTACAAAGTAACCTTTCTTATTACTTGCCACAAAGCACATCCCTATGGATATGCCTCCTACTATTATTGCAGAACTTAAGTTTTCCTTGGCTATAAGGACTATAAGCGGCATCATATATGCCATAACGCTTAAGAACCCAAGAAAACTGTCAAGCGCTTTCCTGTTCTTATATACTGCATATGAAATAAATAAAATTGCAGCAATCTTGCTTATCTCAGATGGCTGGAACTGTACTGGCCCTACTTTTATCCATCTCTTAGCACCATTGTATTCTTCACCAATAAATAATACTGCTGTCTGCAGCGCAAGAGCTGTTATATATGCAATATGTGACATGGATAATGAATACTTTTTCCCTGCTATCTTCTGGATAAATATCTGGTAATCCAGTTTTGAAATGGCAAACATAAGTATAAAACCTATGCCAAGCCCTGAAAGCTGCTGTTTAACAAAACGGAATGGTGCATTAAATACAGAAGCTGTATAATATCCAGCACTGTATATCATCAGAACCCCGAATAATGCTATTCCTGTTGTCATAAATAACAGCATATAGTCATACTGGGTAAACGGTTTTATACTTTTCTTTTGCCGTCCTGTACCTGGCATATCCTGCTGGTTCCCCCTTTCCGTCTTTTACTATTACAGAGTGCCATCTGCCTTACCCGTTATTTAAAGACTATTTACGTACTCTTTAAACAAGGTTCCTCTTTCTTCGTAACTTTTAAACATATCCCAGCTTGCACATGCTGGTGACAGAAGCACAGCATCACCAGGCTCTGCATTAAGGCTTGCTGCCTTTACAGCTTCCTCAAGTGAATCTGTTTTTATTATATTGGTAAATCCAGCCATGCCTGCGGCAGCGGCTATCTTGTCTGCTGTAGCCCCTAACAGTACAAGGCATTTTACTTTATCACCGAAAGATGCAATCCATTCATCATAAGAAGCCTGTTTATCATAACCGCCTCCTATAACCACTGTAGGGGAAACCATAGCTTCCACCGCCTTTATGGCAGCATCAGGGTTAGTTCCTTTTGAGTCATTATAATATTTAACCCCTGAAAATTCCCTTACAAATTCAATGCGGTGTTCCACTGCATTAAATTCCTTTACTGCCTTTCTTATATATTCCACAGGTACTCCTGCATGCATGGCTATTGCAACTGCTGCCATTACATTTTCATAATTATGTTTTCCTAAAAGCTTCATATCATGGATGGAACATATCTTTATACGCTCATTATCACAATATATAATATCGTCACCTTCAAGCCATATCCCACGTTCTAATATATGCCCGCTGCTGAACCAAAATACATCTGCGCTTATATCTTTTGCAATATTTTTTAAATAACTATCTTCATAGTTAAGCACACAAATGTTTCCCTTGTCCTGGTTTTCTGCTATGCGTGCTTTTGTATTTATATAACAGTCCATTGTATGGTGCCTGTCCAGATGGTCTGGCGTAATATTTAATATAGCACTGGCTTCTGGTTTAAATGTATGGATTGTTTCAAGCTGGAAGCTGCTTATTTCTGCAACTGTCACAGAATCTTCATCCATGTCTGCTGCATATTCTGTATATGGCATACCAATATTGCCTACAACATATACATCATTAAAATATGTCTTCATTATTTCCCCTGTAAGGGCTGTTGTTGTTGTCTTTCCATTAGTCCCTGTTATGGCATACACTTTTCCTTTGCCACATACATAAGCAAGTTCAATCTCACCCCATACAGGTATTCCCCGGTCTTTAAGCTTAAGTACAAGTGGTGAGTCTGTTGGGACACCTGGGCTTATAACTGCAATATCCACACTGTCAAGCACACTGTCATCTGGCTCTCCCATTATTAACCGGAAACCTGTCCCTGGCGGAAACCTGCCTGCCACTTCTTCCCTTGAAAGTTTATTATTGCCTTCCACAACAATTATACCTGCACCATTTTCTGTAATGGCTGTAACTTTCTTTGAAAGAAGGGATACTGCCGCAACCCCGCTTCTTCCTGTACCTACAACTAAAAACCTTTTATTACTAAATTGCATAATTTCCTCATTTCTGCACTGCTTTTTTATATTCCAGGTCTGTGGCTTGCAGCGCATACACAAACCTGCATCTATATATATAATGCAGCCAGGGACAGTATGCACATTACAGCAGTAAATAATGAAAACACTGTAACAACTTTTGTTTCTGACCAGCCGCATTGTTCAAAATGATGGTGTATTGGCGCCATTTTAAAGAAACGCTTTCCACCACTGGCTTTAAAATATACTACTTGTATAATTACCGAAAGGACTTCTATAAGGTAAACTGCACCAGCAACTATAATAAACACTGGCAGCTTAAGCATAAGTGCAGCAGATGCAACAAACCCTCCAAGTGCCAGGGAACCTGTATCACCCATAAATACACTTGCCGGATAGACATTGTATAACAGGAAGCCCATAAGTGAACCTGCTGCTGACGCAGTAACAGGTGTAATGCCACTTTTCATTCCAGATGCCACAATAGTAAAAAATACTGCTACAAGAAGTGTAACACTTGATGCAAGCCCGTCTAGCCCGTCAGTAAAATTAGTGCCATTGACAGTACCAAGCATAACAAAATATACAAATACCACAAATACTGGCACAGGCATTGATACATACCAACCGTCCCTTATACCGCCTGAAAACGGTATAAGAAACTCTGGTTTATATCCAAGCTTTACAAGATAATAATAAACAAATATGCCTGCAACTACTGCCTGTAGGACTATTTTCTGCCATGGGGTAAGCCCAAGTGAACGCTTCATCACAACCTTTATATAATCATCAAGAAAACCTATAAGCCCAAAGCCTATAGTTGCAAATAATACTGGAAGGATTTCCCTGTTCCCTCTGATATATAAAACTGATGTCACTGCAATACATGCAAGTATAATAAGACCGCCCATTGTAGGAGTCCCCGCTTTTTTAAGGTGTGCCTTTGGCCCGTTATCTCTTACGTACTGTCCAAACTTCATTTTTTTCAGAAAAGGTATTATTATGGGACACAACACTACACTTATGGCAAATGCCATAAGCACGGGTATCACCGTACTCATGTAATCCATAACCAGCCTCCGTCTGTTGCCGCACTTATAATTACTGCTTTCTGCATCCAGTTATGGTTCTGTTGTCTTATCTGGCTCTTCCTCCTGCCTCTCAATGCCAAGATATGGAAGTGCGTCATCTAAGAGCTTTGATATAACTGGCGCTGCTATAGTTCCTCCATAGTATATCCCCTCTGGTTCATCAATAAGTACAAGTGCAAGCACAACAGGATTTTCTGCTGGTGCAAAGCCAAGGCATGAAGCAATATATTTATTGCTGCTTCTTGGAAGCTTCTCAGATGTACCTGTCTTGCCACCCACTTTATATCCCTCAACTGACGCCTTATGCCCGCCACCTTCTGAGACTACTGACTCTAATATTCTTTTCATTTTTTCAGAAGTATCTTTTGATATTGCCTCTTCTGTTGTTTCATACTGCAGTTTCCTGACAACTGTCTTGTCACTGCTTTCAATACCCACACCAAAATGAGGTGTTATAAGGGTACCACCATTTATTACAGCACTCACTGTTGCAAGCAGCCTTACAGGTGTAAGCTGGAATGACTGCCCGAATGACATAGTAGCAAGTTCAACAGCACCCACATTTTCTTTTTTATGCATTATTGTAGCTGCTTCACCTGGCACATCAATGCCAGTCTTCTTCAGTATACCCAGTTTATCCAGGTATTCAAACACCCTGTCTGTACCAAGCCTTGCCCCTACCTCCATAAATACAGGGTTACATGAGTTCTGTACACCCTGTACAAAAGTTTCTGCTCCATGGCCTGAAACCTTATGGCACCTTATCCTTCTGTCTTCAACCATCTTATAACCTGGACAGCTGAATGTATCTGTCTCTTTTACTACACCTGCTTCAAGTGCTGATGTAGCAGTAAATACTTTAAATGTAGAACCTGGCTCATAAGTATCACTTATACAGCCGTTACGCCACATCTTATTAAGTTCCTCATTAAACTTTTCCTGTGTCATATTTTCTGAACCAGCAATTTCATATGGATTGTTTAAATCAAACTCAGGTGCATTTACCATTGCATATATTTCGCCGTTCTGTGGGTTTAACATAATAATACGTACACTTTTTGCATTTTTGGCTTCCAGTACATCCTCTGCTGCCTGCTGTGCAAACTTTTGTATATTTATATCAAGGCTTGTATAAAAACTATTACCTGCTACAGGTTCAATCCTGTCTTCTGCTTCACCTTCAATTTCAATCCCTCTTGCATTAGTCATTGTAAGTATACGCCCGTCTTCTCCCTGCAGGTATGAATCATAACTTACTTCAAGCCCGATAATCCCCTGGTTATCTGCGCCTGTAAAACCTATAACCCTTGACGCAAGATTACCATATGGGTAGTACCTTTTATAATCCTCATCCACCATTACCCCGTCAAGACCCATATCACGGATTTTATCAGATGTTTCTTTGTCTACATTTGACTTTATCCTTTCAATGGAAGAAACCTTTTCAACCCTCTTACGTACCTTTGCTTCATCAATACCAAGCACTTCTGACAGTACAGATATAACCTTTTCTGGCTCTTTAATCTGGTTGTGTATTACCGAAATAGTAGATACTGGCTTGTTGCCTGCAAGCACTACCCCGTTCCTGTCATATATTATGCCTCTTTCAGCCTTAATGCTCCTTTCCCTCTGTTGTACATCCTTTGCCTTAGCCCCATAATAATCAGCTTTGCCAAGCATTAAATAAGCAAGTCTGCATAATAACGCAACTGTTAGTATGCAGACTATAGTGTAGGCAAATATAAGCCTTTGTCTTTGCGCTGTTTTACAACTTTTCATATTCCACTGCCATATATAATTTGTTACTATAGCTTATTAATATTTATGGAAAATATGATTAATGCTGGATAATTTCTATAACCTGCATTACATGGCTTTATAAACCCATAATGCCATTACTGTCCTGCCACACCATAATCTTTATCAGAAAACCCGCCTTTTGGCGCTTCTATATACCTTCCATCTTTTGTGGATGGCAGCTTTATCTTAGATTTAGATGTTTTATTTTTCTTCTGTTTTGCCTTGCTGGTATCAGGGTAAATTCCAAGAAATGGAAGTACATCTTTCATTACATCACTTGCAAATTCTGTTGCATATGTGCTGTGTGCCTGGTCCTCAACATAAGGTTCATCTATAATTACATATATTACCACTTCTGGATTTTCTGCTGGTGTACATCCTATAAATGAAACAAGGTAATTGCCTTGTCCTCTTGGCTGCTTCTCTGCAGTACCTGTCTTGCCTCCTATTTCATAGCCTTTAACACGTGCCGGCTTTGCAGTGCCGTCCTCCTCTGAAACTGTCTTATAAAGGTAACTCCTTAAAAGTTTGCTTGTATCTTCTGTTATCACACGCCTTACAAGCATATTATCATTAGAAGAAACTACTGCACCTGTTTCTGTGGTTATTTCTTTTACAACATGTGGCTGGTAATAGTTACCTCCATTTATAACAGCACTGAATGCAGCCGCCATCTGTACCATTGTAACAGTCTGGCTCTGTCCAAAGCTTGATGTTGCGAGCTGTACAGGTCCCATGGTATTTTCAGTAAATATTGCACCCGCAGCTTCACCAGGCAAATCAATGCCTGTTCTATGCCCAAACCCGAAATTATTTATATATTCAAGGAAAGTTGTCTTGCCAAGTTTTGAGCCAAGATGCATAAGTACATCATTACATGACCACATAAGTGCCTGGCATATTGTAGTATAACCATGTCCGCCCCTGGCATGTGCAACACACTTAATATACCTGTCTGCTACCTGCTGCCCGCCATCACATTTATAATACTTGCTACCATCTGTAAGCCCTTCATCAAGCGCAGCAGCTACAGTAACAGGCTTTAATGTAGAACCAGGCTCATATGAATCACTTATACAATAATTGCGCCATAATGCATTAAGCTTCTCCAGCTTCTCCTCTTCACTCATCTTTGCCAGCTTTTTCTTTGAATAAAAGTCTGATAAATCCCTTGGATTATTTAAATCATAGCCTGGATATGATGCCATTGCATATATTTCCCCGTTATTAGGGTTCATAATAATGCACCCTATATTATCTGAGCCAGTTTCTTTTTCAAACTTCTCCATATGCTGTTCAACTATACCCTGTACATTGACATCAATAGTTGACACTACTGTATTTCCATTAACTGCAGGCTTAACAGTCTGGACAAGTTCAAGTCCCTGGTCATAATATCCATAACGCCTGCCATATGAACCATTTAAAGAAGAATTATTCTCCTTCTCTATGCCCCATGCCCCTTCTTCATTGGAATTACAGAAACCTATAACATCACATGCAACTGTTGAATAAGGATAATTTCTTATATACTCCTCTTCAAACCATACACCTTTTATATATTTATTCTTTTCCTGCAGCTTTTCAAAGTTACTTACACTTTTAGAACCAAGATGCTTAAAATCTTCCATTACATAATAATGTGATGAAGGTTTTTCCTCAAGTATTTTCTCAAGTTTCTTTTGTGTAATCCCAAAAATTTTATTTAAAGCATCTGCTGTAGGCTTAAGAAACTTCTCATCAGACAGGACAAGCTTAGGGTCAATTATAAGATTGTATACCTTAATGCTTGTAGCAAGTTTATTGCCATTCCTGTCTGTAATGTCCCCCCTCTTATACTGTACTACGTTACTTACATAGCTTTGCTGTGCAAGTACCTTTTTCTCATATGCATCTCCTTTTTCTTTACCAAGAAGGACTATACGCACCATTAATCCTATAAATGCAGCAAGCACCATAATAAAAATTAATAAAAGCCTTGCATACATAAACTTTCTTGCAATACGTACATTGCCTCTTGTATCGGCTGCTTTTCTGCCCATAAACCACCTTCTAATCCCCGGCTCCTGGAATATCTGCGTATTGTTTTACCATATCGCTTTTTTTATTCTTGTATTTATATATCTTGTTATTATCTGCCCTTACCATATGGAGTTTCTCTGTTGCAAGCTTGTATATATCAGCAAGGTCAACACTTGCAACAATCTCATTGTACTTTATATTATTTTTCTCCTGCTGTTCTTCAATCTCTGCCTGCATAGACACAACTTCTTTCTTCATGCTGCGCACATTGTTTTGTAAATGTACATATGAAAGTGCTACAAATACTACAATGCATAAGGCACATGCTAGAAATATAAAAGAAGCCCCATCAATACCAGGCATTTTTACAGGCTGCTTCTCTGGACGTCTGCGTGGCCTGTGTACTGGTTCATATCTTTCCCTTCTTTTTGGAACAGCGTTTAATTGTCTTGCAGTATTCCCATCAATGCCATTGATATTATTGACATAAGCAGGTCTTTTGTAACTGGATGCATTTTTTCCTTGTCTGTACTGGTTTCCCACCCGCCGGTTTGATACATCAGCCATATAATTCCTCCTCTAATTATGTCTAAAAATTCTTAATTTTGCACTTTTGGAACGTGGATTCTGTTCCATCTCTTCTTCACCTGGAAGTATTGGCTTCCTGTTTACCACCTTGCCTTTAGGTACATTTCCGCACACACATACTGGAAAACCAGGAGGACATATACAGGGATTCTCCGCTTTGCGGAAAGCCTGTTTTACAATTCTGTCCTCAAGCGAGTGGAATGTAATTATACAAAGTCTTCCGTCAGGTTTTAAAATATCAATCATATCTTCTAAGCTGCTGCTTAAAACATCCAGTTCATGGTTGACTTCTATCCTGACTGCCTGGAAAGTCCTTTTAGCAGGATGTCCGCCCTGCTTTCTGAACTTCATTGGTATGGCCTGGCTTACTACTTCTGCCAGCCTTTTTGTTGTAAGGATTGGGGCTTTGGAACGTTCTGCCACTATATGTTTTGCTATATTTTTAGCAAACTTGTCTTCCCCATAGTCCTTTATTATATGAAACAGCCTGCTCTCTGGATACTGGTTCACAACTTCCATGGCAGATAACTCCTGCCTGTTATCCATACGCATATCAAGCGGGGCATCTGTACGGTATGAAAACCCCCTTTCTGCTGTATCAAGCTGGAATGATGATACCCCCAGGTCAAGAAGTATGCCATCGGCTTTTTCAATGCCTGAATCTTTAAGGACCTGTGGCATATCTGCATAATTACTTCTTATTACAACTGCTTTGTCCCCAAACCTGCTTAACCTCTCTGAACTGGTCCTGACAGCATCTGCATCCTGGTCTAAACCTATATACCGCCCTTGTGCGCTAAGCTTTTCACATATCCTGCTCCCATGGCCGGCGCCGCCTAATGTACCATCTGCATAAACGCCATCAGGCTTAATAGCAAGTCCATCTATCACTTCTTCTAATAGTACGGGCTTATGTACAAATTCCATAGCGGCCTCCTGCTTATATTGTAATGTACCGTAAGATTATAGTGGGATTCCAAGCTCATCCATAATACTGTCAAGTGAAACTTCTTCTTCCTCAAGTTCTTCAGCAGCAAACCGTTCCTTATCCCATATTTCAACCCGGTTCATCATACCTGCAAAGACCACTTCTTTCTCAAGCCCTGCACTTGCACGCAGCATCTGGGGCACAAGTATCCTCCCCTGTTTGTCCAATGACACTTCCATGGCTTTGGAAAGAAACTGCCTTTGTATCCTTCTTGTCTTCTGGCTTGAAGGGAGCTGCTGCAGCTTGTCTACGAATTTTTCCCACTCTGGCATAGGATAAAGGAAAAGACAGCCGTCTAAGCCCCTGGTAATAACAAATGTATCCCCAAGGCCTTCACGGTATTTAGATGGTATGATTGTCCTGCCCTTTGAATCAATGGTATGTCCATATTGTCCCATGAACATGGCAGCCACCCCACTTTCACCCACTTAGTATGGCTTTTCCCCCACTTTAATCCACTTATAGAGTATAATATAACTTTTGACACAATTTATCAAGCATTTTTTACGAAAGCTCACGTCCGTTTCATAAATTCCAATAATTTCTATTTATTTTTGAGGAAACGGACGGTTTCCATGCCAGAGCCAGAATATTCCACACAGGGGTACGCTTCCGCTACGATAACCCACGCAACAGTGCATAGTATCCTTGTTTTATAAAAGAAATTGGCATTTCTTTTATAAAACCTAAGACAGGATACAAGCACTGGCGGGGTTAAAGTACCCCTTTTGTGGAATTATTTCTGGCTCTGGCACCGGAAACCCTGTGTACTGGCACTCTCAAAAGATAAATAGAAGCTATTGGAATAAGATTTATGAAACGGACGTGACGAAAGCTGCACCTTATTGTTATTATACACAGACAGAGATAATTTCCAGTTATCTTTTATCTGTATGGATGGCAATATAACGCAGGTTCCAATATAATTTGAATTTCTTCATATAGACTGTTAATACTACATAGGGCGTGCCTGGAAATTACCTTTTGTAGTACACATACTACAAAAAGCAGCTTCCAGGCACGCCCTGGTTATATAATATACTGTCTGTTTTATTTTCTGGATTTTATAAACTTATATATAAGTACAGTTGCAGCAATAACTGCAAGTACGCCAGACAATAATTGTGAAACTGCTATCCCAGTCCCAAAAAGAACCAGCTGGTCTGTC
Source organism: uncultured Lachnospiraceae bacterium (assembly GCA_948794795.1). Lineage (GTDB taxonomy): Bacteria > Bacillota > Clostridia > Lachnospirales > Lachnospiraceae > Butyribacter. The sequence goes on from CAQGLR010000024.1 coordinate 26,377, forward strand.
CGGAGCCCCTCAATCCACACTCTGCCAGCACTATATCCTAAAAGATATATCAGGAATAACTGCCCGTCATACTTACGGTGTTTTGTAAAAACAAGTATAACTGCAAGTACACATATATTCCACACAGATTCATATAAAAATGCAGGATGGACTTGTATATAATCTATACCATTATAAGATACCACATTATTATATAATTCATCTGTAATATAAGATGTATTTACATCAGACATACGTATCTGCATTGCAAAAAGGCCGTCTGTATAGCCCCCAAAAGCTTCCCTGTTAAAAAAATTCCCCCATCTTCCCATTATCTGGCCTGTTAAAAGACCTATACATGCAGTATCAGCCAGTCTTAGAAATGGAACCTGTCTTATCTTTGAAAATACAAAAGTAGTTATTACACCTGCTATTACACCACCATAAATAGCAAGACCGCCGCCACGTATATTCAATATTTCACCTGGATTCTGGCTGTAATAATCCCAGCTGAATATTACATAATAAAGCCTTGCGCCTATAACTGCAAATACAATATCCCATAACGCAAGGTCAAGATACATTTCTTTATCCTGTCCTGTCCTTTTTGCCTGGAATACTGCCATAAGGTATCCACATAACATTCCTAAGGATATAATTATTCCATAATAAGCTATAGAAAAATCTCCAATGGAAATGCTTTTTCCAAGGTTTTCTATTTCAATTCCCAGATGCGGGAATCTTATATCTGCTCCCATGATGACTGACCTCCATACCAGTTATTATTGCTGGCATACACCCTTTTTAAACATTGAAACGGAATAATACAACATCACCATCCTGCACAACATATTCTTTACCCTCAGAACGTACAAGCCCTTTTTCCTTTGCAGCATTCATGCTTCCCTGTTCTACAAGGTTATTATAACTTACAACTTCCGCACGTATAAAGCCTCTCTCAAAGTCTGAATGTATCTTGCCTGCAGCCTGTGGTGCCTTTGTGCCCTTTTTAATTGTCCACGCCTTTGTTTCCATTTCACCAGATGTTATATAGCTTATAAGCCCAAGCAGTGAATAACTTGCACGTATCATTTTCTCAAGGCCTGCTTCTTCAAGACCCAGTTCTTCAAGAAACATCTTCTTTTCGTCATCATCAAGCTCTGCTATTTCCTGTTCTATCTGTGCACAGATTACAAACACTTCTGAACCTTCATTTTTAGCATATTCCCTTACTTTACTGACATTGCTGTTGCCTGCTGCATCATCTGCCAGGTCTTCTTCTGCAACATTTGCAGCATAAATAACAGGCTTATAAGTAAGCAGGTTAAAACTTTCAAGCAGCTCTGCTTCTTCATCATCTGCTGGCTCATAATTCTTGGCAAGATTGCCATCTTCCATATATTTCTTAAGGTTTTCCACAAGCTCTTTTTCTTTAAGCTGTGTTTTATCACCTTTTACACTTTTTACAAGCTTTGCAAGACGTCTTTCCAAAATCTCAAGGTCTGAGAAAAGAAGTTCAAGATTTATAGTTTCAATATCGCGTAATGGGTCTATACTGCCATCAACATGTACAATATTACTGTCTTCAAAACAGCGTACTACATGGATAATTGCATCAACTTCACGTATATTAGAAAGAAACTGGTTGCCAAGGCCCTCACCTTTGGACGCACCCTTTACAAGTCCTGCGATATCAACAAATTCAATGGCAGCAGGTACAATCTTTGCTGATTTATGCATCTTTGCAAGTACGCCAAGCCTTTCATCTGGTACAGGAACTATGCCTATATTAGGGTCAATTGTACAAAAAGGATAGTTCGCTGACTCTGCTCCTGCCTTTGTTAATGAGTTAAATAATGTGCTTTTACCAACATTTGGCAAACCTACGATTCCTAGTTTCATTTCTTACTTTACCTGTCCAGAAACTCCTTACTTCTGGGAGTTTCCACCTTTCTCTATATTTTTGCTATATCAATTTTAAATGATGTTAAACATTTTTTCCATATTTTTTACTTCTTTTGCCAGGCTTTGATGCATTTTTATTACCTGTTTTCCCATTTTTTGACAAAAAATTTCTTATTTCCTTGGTGCAACTGACCTTGCCACTTCTTCTACAGATTTACTTAATTTCTTATACTGTTTTCTTGCTGCCTTTGTTGCTCCCATAGTCTGGACATCAGTAGGAAATACGGCAACATAATTATACCCGTTCCATTTCCCCACAAGCTCATAAGATGGCATTTCAGTATAAGAACTATCCTTGTACCGGGTAATTGAAAACAGCCATCCTTCTGTTGTTTGTTTATAACATTTTTTTGAATAAAATGCTACATAAGAACTATGTTTTTTGTTCTTGCTTTTCTTTAATACATAGTTATTTTTCCAGCTTGCTGGAAGTTCCAAGGTAAAATCACTAGCAGCTTTTAAAACAATTTTTTTATTTACATTTTCTGCTGATGCTGTTTTTCCATATAAACACTGTCCCCCACTTGCCACAAGAGACAGGATAATAACAGCTGCAAGAAAAGAACGGCTTATCCTCATAAATACCTCCATTATTTTATTGTTTATGTCTGGATAATTTTAAATACATTTCTTTTATAATATTATCTGTTATCCATCTCCCTGTAATCTGTTTTGCCTCTATTGTACTATAACAGAACTATTTCCGCAATGCACTTTATCCAGCTGTTATAAAAATACTTCTTCCTCAAGTTCCTTAAATAAATCTGTTCCATAACTTGTATAACCAGGTTCACCTGGCAGCATCTTAAAAGTCCTTGTACCATCATCTTTTCTCTCTGCTACCAGGAAACTGGTTCCATCTGGCTTGTTGTTATAAAGGTTCCTGGCAAGCTGGAACAGATGTGTTACCATAACTGTAGTAATTTCCTTATCATAAAAAGCGTGGAGTATTCCCTCTGCAATCTGTGAACCCTCTTTTTCTGTTGTACTTGCAAAAGATTCATTTAAAAGGAACAGGCAATATGGCTCTGCTGCATTTACCATATCACTTATACGCTTTAACTCCTCCTGCAGGCGCCCGCTGTTTAACTGTTCGTCTTCCCTGCGGGTAAAATGTGTAAAAACCTGGTGGTAAACTGGTGCTGAGAAACTGTCTGCAGGTACTGGCAGGCCGCACTGCATCAAAACCTGTGCCAGGCCATAACTTCTTAAAAATGTTGACTTGCCTCCCTGGTTAGCGCCTGTAATTATAAGCAGCAGGTTATTAACAAGTGCAAGGTTATTGCCAACAGGTTTCTTTTGTAAATACACTGCCATAGAAAGTTCATACAGGTTTTTAAATTTTGTATCTTTGGTACCCAGAGGCTGCGGTTCTGGCATTGCCAGCGTAATATTAAGTTCATCCATACGCTTCATAAAATTAACCACTCCCATATAAAAAGCAATTTCTTCTGTAAAATGGTTATAAAATGCCATCATCTGGAAAAGATATGGCTGGAATATGTTTAATATATGCTGTATAGTAAATTCTTTAAGATGCATAGTATCTTTCTGCAGCAATTCATTGCTATTTATCTGTATAGAATTTTTTTTAATATATTTGTCATACAGTTTCTGGAAACCTTTTTTCTTAGATTTTTTCTTTGTATTCTGCACAGGGCTGCAATAATTTACCACTGCCCTGCCAATTTTAAGCCCGCCGCCAAACTGGAATGTATATCCAGCTCCGCCTCCTGACACAAAGAAATCCATATCATCAATTTTTTCTTTTATCTGCTGTAACTTTATGCTGCCAAGACGTTGCATAAGAGCCATAAGGCCTTCTGATTTTAGTGAAGATTTATTTTTATCTAAAAGGCTGCTTAGAAAGATTAAATCATCCTGCCCCTGTCCAAGATATTTTAAAGTTTCTATAATCTGTGCTGCTTTCCTTGCCTGTCTTGTACGGTTTTTCTCTGTCTCTTCTTTATATACAGCAAGTGCCTTCTGCTGCCGCTTTACACATTCATACATTGCCTCAAGCATTGTCTGGTTATTATAAAAATCTTTTATTATATCCTGGCGGTATATTATTTGTCCAGGCGTTTCCAGAGGCACCATTATTACCTTCCGGACGTTCATGGCAACAAAGTTATCCTCCCTTGCCATTGTCCTGAAAATAATATCCATGTTTAAATCCTTTATAATATCCTGCTTGGAATAATATGGCTTTTTACCTTCTGATGAAGAATTATTATAAAGCAAAAACGGTTCTAACATGACAGCCTCCTTATTATATCCTTATAACTAAGCTGGAACTGCTCCAGCAGTTGTTCTGGATATCCATAACCCTGTGCTTTCATATGTACCATGCGGTAAGTACGTTTCCTGTCCACCCCGTCCCCAACTTGTGCAACCAGGCTTATAATCTGTTCTTCTTCCTCTGCAAGTTCCTGTATATGCGTAACATAAATTCCATAACATTTTCTTCCAAGAAAATATTGCATAACTTTTCTTCCCATAATAAGTGCATCATTAGTAGTAGCGGTAGTAAAAAGCTCATTTAAAATTACAAACTGATGGTTATTTTTATTTTTCATCATTGGGATAAGACGGTTTATCTCTTCCTTAAGTTTGCCTGAATTAGACTGTATCTTCTCCTCTGCTTCAAAATGTGTTGAAATCCCTTTAAAAAATGGTACTGTTAATGTTTCTGCATTGGCAGGCATACCCATTATTGAAAAATATACCGCTTGTCCCATTGAACGCGCAAATGTTGTCTTGCCTCCCTGGTTAGGTCCTGTTACTACAAAGAAAGAAGGCTTGCTGCCCCATTGGAAATTATTTGGAACAACTTTATAGTCCCTGTCTGCATTCTTCCAGACAAGGGCAATATCATAAACCCCAGTCCCAAAAAACTCATTTCCACTGGATATATCTGGTATTTCCAAATGGTATCCATATCTTTCTGTCCTTTCCCTAAATTCCAGGAAACTTATATAAAATTGTACTTCTTCTTCAAAACGCAGCAGCTGCTTTGAATAAAAATCTGGGAATAATTTATAAAAATCCTGTAATACATCAAAAACTTCTGGATTATTCCTTTTTAACATCTGTACCAGCGATGCTTCCAGGTAAGAAAGTTCCAATGCATTTGGAAATATTCCACTTAATGTAATCTCTGTTTCTTCTGGATTAACTTGTAATAATTCTGATAACTCAAGAAGATAATTATCTGTTTCTCCTTCCTCTTCAACTGTAATACAGTTCTTTCCAACAGAAAGCCTGAAATGCATCTGTGAGAAAAAACCATTAGCACGTTGTAATGCTTTATCAAAATGTTTTTCCTTGCAGCCTGCAATATATCCTGCCAAATACTCTTTAAGTGAATTTATCCCACAAGAAACAGGACTATACAAAGAAAGTTCTTTCTGAAATACTTCCAACGCTTCCCAGTATAATAAAGCAGCTTCCAGATGGTAGGCTGCCGCTTGCATAATTTCTTCACACTGCAATGAATACCTGTATGAAGAACGGGATTTCCTCATCTGGAAGCAAAACTTCTGTACTACCTGGCGCATCCCTTTATCAGACAAATCCTTAAAGACCTGCTGCCGGTATTTTATTAACCCCTCTGTCAATGGAAGTGTATAATAATATTGGTGTATCCCATAACCTTCCACAAAGTGCTTTATAATATTTAAAATATAATCAAGCTTTAAATCCTGGAAAAAGGCTGGTTCTGCCTTATCCGGCTCCTGTCCTGTATCTGCAAAAAGTATACTCTGGAATTCCATTACCCCTCCTCTGCTGTCCATCCAGGCGCAATATCATTTAATCCAACAAAGCCTAATAAATAAAAGGCTTATTGACGTTTGAAAATTAAACTTATACAAAAACTATATTACTCTGGCAAATTCCATATATTTAAAAGTATCATCAAACCATTACATATCGTATGCAATTTGGCATAAAAAGACTTTTACCTCTGGCATTATGTCATTTAATCCAGTAAAACCTAATAAATAAAACGCTTATTGATGTTTGAAAATTAAATTTATACAAAGATTATATTACTCTGGCGAATTCCAAATGTTTTACCATAAAGCAGCTGTTATGGATACACTGGTGCTTAAGCCTCGTCTTTAATGCTTAATAGAAACTTCTGTTTCTATTAAGCATTTGGGGCTTTATGCACCACTGTGTATCCATCCAAGCGCAAGCGGGCTGCTGATGGTAAAATTTTGGAATTGCCAGAGCCACATAACTTATGAAATATTTAATTTTCAAACACCCACCCTAAGCACTATGCATCTTTTGACTCAATTACCACCAGTATGCCCTTATCCAGTGAAATTACAGCCTCTTCTGCATCCTTTGCCATTTCATTGCTCACTGCTATGCTTTCCCCAATTTTAAGGACTGCATTATCAAGCGGATACTTCATTCCACTGAGGCACACCCCTGTAACTTTCTCTGTAAGCGGGCACAGTGATATATATTTTCCCCATAAACTGTTTCTTTTAATTCTGTATATGCTGTTAATTAAACACAATTTATTATATGGGTCTATAATATATGCTGGTATATTATTCTGCATAGGAAGCATTAATATATTGACATTAGCAATAAAATGGTCAAGCCTGCCTCCTGTCGCACCAAGTATTACAATTTCAGATGGCTGTTGTCCTGTTACCCATTCAAGGACAAGATGCAGGTCTGTATAATCTTTCTCTTCAGGATACTTTATAAACTTTATACCCTCTTTACATGTTTGTCCCACCGCCATATATTCTGCCAGGATTTCTTTATCCACACTGTCAAAATCGCCCATAAAAAAACTTACATCAAGCCCAAGCCTTTTGGCGGCGGCCAGCCCTGAATCTGCACATACCACACTATCAAACTTCTGTCTTTCAAGATATGCTTCTGCAAAACTGTAGACAATCTCTCCCCCGCCCAGGATAAGAGTTCTTCCAATCATACACTTACCTTTTAAAATACCCTTCCATATATTTATTTAAGCCCTGCTGTCTTAATTCCCTCTATTACTGGTGAAGGCTCTTTATTTTCTTTTCTCTTATTCATCTCTTCTTCTACATCTGCTGCTGTCTTTATTCCTTCAACTTTCTGGCGTGGCACTGGCTCTTTTTTCTTCTCTATTTCCCTTGCTTCTTCTTCTGTTATTATTCCTTCTATCTTCTGGCGCTGTCTTATTTTAACCTCACGCTCCTGGACTTCATCTGCTGTTACTATTCCTTCAACTTTCTGGCGTGGCATATTTTTAACTTCGTCTTCCATATCTGAAACTGTCTTTATCCCTTTAATATGCAGCCCGCCACCTGCAGATTTACTTTTATTATATAAAATGCCTCTCTCAAGCTTCTTAAGCTCTTTGCGCAGTTCTTCCTCATCTTCACGCTCTTTCTGTGACTTTATAGCCATACGCTGTATATCAAATATATACTTTGAAAGTTTATTATCTGTCTGCAGTAATACACAGCCATAATATTTAGCATATTTATGCTTTGCAGGGTTTCTGTCAGCTTTTCTTACTACCTTTGCCCTGACTGAAAGCTTTCCATAATGTGACAAAATATTTAAAAACATTCCATCATCAATATTAAATTCATAGTTACTGCATATACCTATACCTGTTTCGCTTATATCACGCACATAGCCATGGACAAACTGTGGCACTGTAAGGTTAGGAGGGGCACTTGCCTCCTCTGATGGGTCAAATTTCTGCATTTCTGAACTTTTGGCAGTAGTCCCATACTGGTCATAATATCCAATCATAGTTTCCTGGTTAATTGTTACACGGTATGCATTTCTCCTGTTAAATGACCTTCCCCCATCTACAATATCAAAATAGTGCACAGAATACCTGCCCTTTTTCATAACACCAGCTTTTACATTATCCCACTCCCATATCTGTTCTGAATCCCTGTAAACAATTTTTATCCTGTCATCTGGTTTAAACTGGAAAGCCTTATTATTAGAAGCTATCAATGTTACACAAAGCCTGCTGGCACTTGTTGATTCTACTTTACTGACCAGATGGTAACGGTATTCTTCCCTGTAAACATTTATTTCAACTGTCCTGCCTAATACAAGGTTTTCTAGAAGCATGTTACAGAACCTCCTTTAATGAATTAATATTTTCTGTAATGTTCCCACCAAAAACTGCCGTACCTGCAACAATTATATCAACACCATTCTTGGATATTTCCGCAATATTATTTTTATTTACGCCACCATCAATTTCTATTTTATAGTCCAGTCCCTTTTCTTCCCTGGTATCTTTAAGCCACTTTACCTTTTCAAGTGCGCCTGGAATAAACTTCTGGCCTCCAAAACCAGGATGTACACTCATAACAAGAACCATATGTACCATATCAAGTACATCCTCTATTGCTTGTACAGGTGTTTCAGGATTAATTGAAACAGCTGTTTTAAGCCCTAATTTATTTATCCCATATAATGTATTCTTTAAGTCCCCGCATGCTTCCTTATGGACTGTAATGCCATCAGCACCTGCCTTTGCAAATTCATTCAGGTATCTTGCCGGCTCATTTATCATAAGGTGTACATCAAAAAACATGTCACTTTCTTTTCTTATTGATTCAATAAGTGGCATGCCAAAAGAAATTGATGGTACAAACAGCCCGTCCATAACATCTATATGCAGATATTTTGTCCCTGTGCTGCCTGCTTCTTTTATTTGTTCTCCCAGCCTGTTAAAATCTGCCGCTAATATAGATGGTGCAAGTTCACTCATAATCCTCCTCCATTTCCTGTCCTGCCAGTATACCTGGCAGGACATATAACCTGTACTAATATTTTCTGATACGGCTTATTTCTTCATAAAACTGTTTATAGTTACTATATCTGTTCTGGGAAATCTTTCCCTCTTCAACTGCCTTTTTAACAGCGCAGCCTGGCTCATTAATGTGTACACATCCCTGGAACCTGCATTCCCCAAGGTAGTCCTGGAATTCAGGATAATAATCTTTAATTTCTTCCTTTTCAGCTGATGGAAGCCTTAATGATGTAAAACCTGGTGTATCCATAACATATATACCATCCCCAAGGCTGAAAAGTTCTGAATGCCTGGTGGTATGTTTTCCTCTTTTTATTTTGTTGCTAATATCCCCAGTTTCCATATTTGCTTCTGGGAACAGCCTGTTTATTACAGAAGATTTCCCAACACCAGACGGGCCTGCAAGGACTGTTGTCCTGCCTTTAAGGCTTTCTCTAAGTTCTTCAATTCCTGCGCCTGTAACTGTACTTGTAATATAAATCTTACAGCCACTGTCTTTATAGTTATCTGTAAGCTGCAAAAGCTCTTCCCCGCAGACATCATCCGATTTATTAAAACATATGCCTACAGTAATCCCCTGCATACCCATCATTAACAGAAACCTGTCAAGAAGGTTAAGGTCAGGTTTTGGATATGATGCTGCAAATATAATTATTGCCTGGTCTGCATTAGCAACTGCCGGCCTTATAAGGCAGTTCTTTCTTGGAAGTATATCTGTTATATTCCCTGACATATTTTCTATATCCAGTATTTCAATGTTTACATTATCCCCGACAAGGGGTTTTATATTATTGTTCCTGAATATTCCCTTTGCTTTACATTCAAAAACTCCAATGCCATCAGTATGCACATAGTAAAAACCTGCTATACCACGTATTATTTTACTTTCCATTACTCCCTGGTCCTTTTAAATTCTACATTATATGAGTTACCAGTTGCTTCGTCATCCCTGTACAGGGTTACAGTCCCATTATTTTCGCTCCATCCTTCTATCTCAAACTTCTTAGGAAAATCATCATAACCTAATACACCATCCCAGACTGTTTTCTTATCCCCGTCCTGCATAAGTACAAGTGTAATCTTGCCACTGTCTTCTGGAAAATCAAAAGGATTGCCACTTATAGTTACACTTCCTATATAAACATATGAAACATCCTCTGTAGGTTCAGGTGTAGGAGGTGCTTCTGTCTCGACAGGGTCTTCTTTTGGCCCAAGGCTTACAGCATAATCAATTACAGTACCTACTTCCACTTCTGTATCCCTTGCGACTGACTGGTTTACTACTACGCCGTTTTCGTATTTATCAGAATACATATAATTTACTTTATTGCCTTTAAGACCTCTTTCTGCAAGTCTTTCAAGTGCAACCTGTTCTGTCTTGCCGACAATATTTGGCACTTTAGCCATCTTATTTTCTGGTCCTTTACTTACCAGTACATTAACAGCTGAACCCTTGCCCACAGCTGAACCAACAACAGGGTCAGTGCCACATACCTTTCCAGCTTCTACACTGTCACTATATACTTCCGTTTTTCCTGAAACTGCCAGGCCAAGACTTTCAAGTTCAGTCATTGCAGATTCAACTGTATAATTTACCAGGTTTGGAATAGTTATATTAGTTTTCCCCTGGCTGTAATAAATAGTTATTATTGTATATTCTTCTACCTGTTCTCCTGCCTTTGGTTTCTGGTCTATAACTTTATTAGCATCTTCATCTGATTCAACAGGCTCCAGTTTCCACTTAAGGTTTACATCATCAAGCATTGTTTCTGCCTCTTCAAGGGAATGTCCTGTAATATCAGGCACATCTGCCATAGTAGCAGATACCCCGCTTGTAGGAAGTGCTTCCCCTGTAGCTGTTGGCGCAGGTGTTGTATCTGCTTTATCTTTATTTTTACCTCCTCCCCACCATCCACTTACTTTTCCAACAATAAGAAGTATTACTACAATTATAATTATAGCAACTGCAACGCTGCATACTTTAAGTATCCTTTCAAGTTTTGGGTCTATAGCATCTTCATCAAGTTTTTCTTCTTCCCTTACAGCCTCAGGAACTACTCTTCCTGCTTCTTTTTTAATATCACCTAATTCTGCATCTGAAATCATTATAGTAGGCGAAGAATCTACATTATCTGCCATAGATATGACATAGCTGCCATCTGGTTCTGTAAGCGAACGTTTCAGGTCTGATATAAGTGCCGCTGCTGACATATAACGCATATCTGGCTTTTTCTGCATACATTTCTGTACTATCTTAGAAAGGCTGCGTGGTATATCCTGTCCCATTGTATCAAGTGAAGGCGCATCCTCCTGTATATGTGCAAGCGCAACTGTAACTGTACTTTCCCCCTCAAATGGCACTTTGCCTGAAAGCATTTCATACATAGTTACGCCAAGTGAATAAATATCACTTTTCTCATCACTATAACCGCCTCTTGCCTGTTCAGGGCTGATATAGTGTACTGAGCCCATTGCATTAGATGTAATTGTATTTGAGGTTGCTGCTTTGGCAATTCCAAAATCTGTAACTTTTACCTTTCCTTCTTTGGAAATAATAATATTCTGTGGTTTTATATCACGGTGTATAATATGGTTGTCATGTGCTGCTTCCATTCCCTGTGCAATCTGTATACCTATGCCAACTGCTTCTTTTACATCAAGTTTGCCCTTTTTCTCAATAAATTTCTTAAGGGTAATACCTTCAACCAGTTCCATAACAATATAATACAGGCCGTTATCATCACCTACGTCATATACATTTACAATATTAGGATGTGACAGTCCAGCAACAGACTGTGCTTCTCCTCTGAACTTAGTTACAAATTTAGCATCATTACTATATTCCTGTTTCAGAATCTTTATTGCAACATACCTGTTTAAACGGTGGCATTTGGCTTTATAGACATCTGCCATGCCGCCGGAACCGACTTTATCGATAATTTCATACCTTTCACTTATCATCATTCCCGGACTAATCATTCTATCCTCCATTCCGCCACTTATGGCTTTTTTCCTGAATTAATCCTATGCCAGGCACTGTCCTGGCTTATAAAGCAGAACTTAAATTTCAGACTACTTCTGCCAGAATCACTGTAATATTATCATAGCCACCGTTTTCATTGGCCTTAGCTACAAGCACCTCAACTGCTTTTTCAATAGAACTGCTGTGTTTTACAATATATTCAATATCATCATCCTCAATCATGTTTGTAAGTCCGTCTGTACACATAAGTACAATATCTGATGTTTCTACTGATATTTCAAAATAATCCGCACGTACCCGGTCATCAATGCCTAATGCCCTTGTTATAATATTTTTCTGTGGATGTATTCTTGCTTCCCTCTCTGTTATATTTCCATTCTTAACCATCTCTTCAACAAGTGAATGGTCACTTGTAATCTGTTTTATCCCGTTATTTATAAGATATAAGCGTGAATCCCCAATATTGGCTACATATAATGTCCTGTCCTGCAATGTACATGCAACCACTGTTGTACCCATGCCTTCATACTGTGAATTTTCTTTGGCTTCTTTATATACAGCCATGTTAGCGGCCATAACTGCCTCATTAAATATTGTTACAGGAGTACTATGCCTGCTTGATGCTATTGAATGTACTATACTTTCTACACAAAGCTTTGAAGCATGGTCTCCTGCTTTATGTCCTCCCATGCCATCCGCAACAATAAACAGGTTATGGAAACTACCAACGGGATTATCACAGCAGTAAAAGTAATCCTGGTTCATCTGGCGTTTCCTGCCAACATCAGTTTTCGCGTATGTTTTCATGTAGTTCCCCTCCTTTGTTCTTATTCCTTAACTGGCCGCAGGCAGCATCTATGTCACTGCCCATTTCTCTTCTAATAGTAACATTTATCCGGTTTTTTTCAAGTATTAATTTAAAGCGCTGTATCCCTGTAGTTCCTGGACGGTTTCCTGCCCTTCCTTTTACAGGGTTAAGTGGTATAAGGTTCACATGGCAGTTTATTCCATGCAGGAGTTTTGCAAGTTTTTCTGCATGTGCTGGCTGGTCATTGGTTCCTTCTATAAGGCTGTATTCAAATGTTATCCTGCGTCCGGTCTTTTCTATATAATGCCTGCATGTTTCTATTATTTCATCAATGGAATATCTTTCCGCTACAGGCATTATCTGTTTTCTTATACCATCATCTGGTGCATGCAATGATATTGCCAGTGTTATTGCCAGGTGCTCCTCCTCAAGCTCTCTAATTTTTTCTACAATGCCACATGTAGAAAGTGTAATATTTCTCTGGCTTATATTTAAACCATTCCCATCTGAAAGCATCTTTATAAATTTTATAACGTTATCATAGTTATCTAGCGGTTCACCTATTCCCATAAGTATTACATTAGAAACACGTTCTCCTGTAAGCCGTTGTATTTCATATACCTGTCCAAGCATTTCAGATGGTGCAAGGTTCCTTATAAGCCCTCCCACTGTTGATGCACAAAACCTGCATCCCATACGGCATCCCGCCTGTGTAGATATACACACACTGTTGCCATGTTTATATTTCATTAGTACACTTTCAACTGTATTACCATCATAAAGCTGCATCAGGAATTTGCATGTTCCATCAGCAGAAACCTGTTTCTTTATTACATTTGTACTTGTAATTGTACAGCTTTTTTTAAGCTTTTCCCTTAATTCTTTTGGAATGTTTGCCATATCATCAAAAGATGGCACAAGTTTCTTATGTATCCATCCATAGACCTGCTTTGCCCTGAACCCTTTTTCACCTGTACTTTCAATAAATTCTTTTAATTCATCAAAATCCAGGCTTTTTATGTCTTTTTTTTCTATTTGTTTTTCTGCCAATGTATCACCATCCTGTTTTTTAGATTAATACATAATTAACCTCTTTTAATAAATGAAGCTACAAAGAAACCATCTGTCCCATCTTTTGATGGAAGCACCTGTATATACCCGTCCCCGCCTGTCTTTCCTCTAAGGCACTCTGGAAGCACTTCTTCTATAGATTCATTTATAAATGGCAGCCTTTCAGTTATCCACTTTAAGTTTTCCAGGTTTTCTTCCTGTGTAACAGTACATGTGCTATATATAAGCCTTCCACCAGGTTTTACATACCTGCCTGCTATTTCCAGTATATCCCTTTGTAAAGCGGCAAGTTCTTCTATATCACCAGGCTTTGTTTTATATTTTATATCACATTTTTTGCCTGTTACCCCAAGCCCTGAACACGGAAGGTCTGCAATAATTATATCGGCTTTTTCCTTCCATTCCTCCTTGTATAAAAGTGCATCATTTTCATATACACATATATTTCCAAAACCAGTACGCTTTACATTTTCACGTATAAGTTCTGTTTTGCTTTTAGAAATATCACAAGATATAACTTTTCCTGTACCATTTAAAATATCTGCCGCATGCATAGTCTTGCCTCCAGGTGCAGCACATATATCAATAATTGTATTATTTTCTTTAATCCGTGAAACTGCTGCCACAAGCATTGAGCTTTCATCCTGCACCTGCACAAGCCCGTCCCTGAATACACCCAGTGATGCCAGGCTGTCATATCCACTTATTTTTAATGCATACGGGAAGAAACTCCCTTCCTGTACACTAACTCCGTCCCTTTTAAGCAGTCCTGTTATTCCAGATACATCTGCCTTAGAAATATTACACCTTACTGTTGTATGTTTCTGCCCGCTTAAATACGCATTAAGGACAGCTTCTGTTGTTTCCTCCCCATATACAGCACAATACTTTTCCACTATCCATTCTGGCATGGAATATTTTACAGAAGCATAACGTATAAAACCATCTTTATATTGTGGATATTGTATAGTATCTTTTCCACGCATAATACTTCTGGTTACACCGTTTACAAAACCACGTAGGCCAGTAAAGCCACGTATTACAGCAAGATTTACAGCTTCATTGCATGCAGCACTTTCTGGCACCTGGTCCATGTAAAATATCTGGTAAACTGCCATACGTATAATATTTCTTATAACTGGCTTCATTTTATGGACTTTTACATTTGAAAAGCAGTTAATTATATAGTCAAGTGTAACTGCCCTTTCAACTGTCCCGTCACAAAGCCTTGAAATAAAAGCCCTGTCTCTTTTATCTGGAATAACACCACTGTCTAAAACTGCATGCAGTGCTTTATCTGAATATTGCCCTTTTTCCATTACATTTATAATAATATCAAGGGCATATGCACGTATATTTGGCTTTTTATCTTTTGCATAATTACTTTCTTTCTTCAAACTGCTCTCCCTTTTCAACTTTATATCCTCTTAAGAAAGCTTCTGTTTCCATTCTCTTTTTGCCTTCTGGCTGCAATGAAACAATAACAAGGTACCCGTCACCAGTTTTTACAGCTATCTCACCATTTTCTGTACTGGTTATTGTACCTGGCTTTACAGAAGCATCCTTTTCCCCTTCTGGCATTACATATGCATCCCATATTTTAACCATCTTGCCATGCAGATACGTAAAAGTGCCTGGCCATGGGTTTAACCCCCTTACCAGCCTTTCAATTTCTGTTGCTGGTGTATTAAAATCAATACACCCCATATCTTTGTTTAACATCTTTGCATAAGTATGTGCCTCATTATCCTGTTTTACAGGGTTTAACCTGCCTTCTTCTGCCATATCAAGGACTTCAAGTACCATAGGGCCTCCTAGAAGTGCAAGCTTTTCAAAAAGGCTTCCGCCTGTTTCTTTTTCATCTAATGGGCACTTCTTTACAAGAAGTATATCGCCTGTATCAATTCCTTCATCCATCTGCTGTATTGTAACACCACTTTCTGCATCCCCGTTTATTACAGCCCACTGTATTGGTGCAGCACCTCTTAGTTTCGGAAGAAGTGATGCATGTACATTGATACAGCCATATTTTGGAAGATTTAGTATCTCTGCTGTCAGTATTTGTCCAAATGCAACTACTACAATAACGTCTGGATTTATTTCTTTTAATTGTCTTATTACTTCTGGTTCTTTTACCTTGGCTGGCTGGTAAACTTCTATGCCTGCTTTCTGTGCTGCCTCTTTTACAGGGGTTATGGCAGGCTTTTTACTTCTCCCTTTTGGTTTGTCAGGCTGTGTAAATACAGCTGCCACCTCATGTCTGCTGTTTATAAGGCAGTTTAATGTATTAACTGCAAAATCAGGTGTACCCATAAATACTATTCTCAAAATATGCCTCCTTCCTTAAAACGTGTTTGAAAATTAGATGTTTTACAAATTATGTGGCTCTGGCAATTCCAAAGTTTTACCAACAGCAGCACGTTTTCACTTGGATGGATACGCAGTGGTGCATAAAGCCTTAAAAGACAAGGCTTAAGCACCAGCGTATCCATAACAGCTGCTTTTTGGTAAAACATTTGGAATTTGCCAGAGTAATATACTCTTTGTGTAATTTTAATATTAAAACCCTTATAAGCTTTCTATATAAGTATTAAATACAGGGCTTAAGCACCAACGTATCCATAACAGCTGTTTTTGGGCAGAATATTTGGAATTTGCCAGAGTAATATACTCTTTGTATAAATTTAATTTTCAAACACGTATAACACATATAAGTCCTTTATTTATCTGATATTCCATTTTAACAGTTTTTAAATTTTAATTTCTGTTGGGATAGAATACTGTGTTTGATGGACTAAATTGCACTGTGTAATTGCTTATAAATGTACATGTATGATTAGGCAAAATTATTATTTATTTTCATCTATGGAAGATGCGTCTACTAAGTCACCTTCAACTTTTGAAACATATAATATGCCTGAAAGATGGTCTATCTCATGTTGTAGTGCACGTGCTAGCAGTTCTTCGCCTTCCACAATTATTTCTTTCATATGTTCGTTGTATGCCTTTACTTTTACATAATTAGCCCTTGTAACAATGCCTGACTTTCCTGGCACGCTAAGGCAGGCTTCCTGGCCTGTCTGTTCACCTGAACGTTCAATTATCTCAGGATTTATAAGTACCAGAGGGCTGTTTCCTTCTTCTGATACATCTATTACCACTATTTGTTTAAGTACGCCCACCTGTGGTGCTGCAAGCCCTACCCCGTTTGCCTCATACATTGTATCAAGCATGTCACCAATAAGTAAAGCTGTACGTGGTGTTATAAGCTTAACCGGCTTTGTATTATGTCCAAGTATTTCATCACCTATTGTCCTTATTTTCCTAATAGCCATATTAACCCTCTTTTCTTTTATTAACTTATTAAATTAAATTCAAAAATAATGCCACAATCCTTAAATTCTGTGTCTTCTTCCTTAAATGCTTCTATACAGTCTTTCACTGAACGCAGTATGTTATAATCCATGCATTTGCCATAAACCATTTTACGGTAAATATCTTTTGCCTTAGCTACAGGAGCATCTACTGGGCCAAGCACTTTAACGGCTTTATGCTGCTTTGCCATGTCCGCTGTTATTGTGGCAAGCTTTAAGGCACTTTCTTCATTTTCTGAAAATACCAATACTCCTAGTATATTTGAAACTGGCGGATATTGCAACATTTGTCTTATAGATACTTCCTGCTTAAAGAAACTTTCATAATCCTGCCTGGCTGCATTTACTATACTATAATGCCCTGGCTGGTATGCCTGTAGCACTACTTCGCCTTTCTTACCACCCCTGCCTGCCCTGCCTGCAGCCTGTGCAATAAGCTGGTATGTGCGCTCTGCTGCCCTGTAATCACCTGTATTAAGTGATAAATCTGCAGCAATTATCCCTACAAGTGTTACATTAGGGAAATCATGTCCTTTTACTATCATCTGTGTCCCTATAAGTATATCTGCCTCACCTCTGCCAAACTGCCCAAGAATTCTGCCATGCCCTTCTTTACCGCCTGTAGTATCAGCATCCATTCTTAATATACGTGCTTGTGGGAATTTCTTCCTTACTGCTTCTTCAACCTGTTGTGTCCCTATTCCAAATGTGCCTATATACTTTGAACCACATGAAGGACATTTATCTGGCATAGGTATCTCATATCCACAAAAATGGCACTTAAGCCTGTCAACAACACCTTTATGCATATGTGGCTTTAATGATACAGAACAGTGCGGGCATCCAGCAGTTTCACCACATTTCCTGCATGATATAAATCCTGCATAGCCACGCCTGTTAATAAATATAATAACCTGCTCATGCTTTTTAAGTCTTTCTTCTATTAATAATTGCAGCTTCCTGCTAAATATAGAATAATTCTTTGCTTCAAACTCTTTCCTTAAATCAACTATATGCACTTCTGGCAGCACAGCACTTCCTGCACGTTCACTAAGTTTGAAAAGCTGGTACTCTCCTTTTAATGCCCTGTAATAAGATTCCAGTGATGGTGTAGCAGAACCCAGCACAACACTTGCCCCAAGCATTGCTGCCCTTTGTACAGCTACTTCCCTTGCATGGTACTTTGGAGGCGTTTCACTCTGGTAGCTTGTTTCATGCTCCTCATCAACTACTATAATACCAAGATTAGGAAATGGTGTAAAAAGCGCTGTACGTGGCCCTATCATAATATCAATGCTGCCTTCCTTTGCCCGCATAAACTGGTCATACCTCTCACCAGCCGAAAGCCTTGAATGTACAACTGATACCCTGTCCCCAAACCTTTTATAAAACCTGTTTACAGTCTGGAATGTAAGCGCAATCTCTGGTATAAGCACAACTGCCTGTTTGCCTTGTGCAACTACATCCTCAATTATATTCATATAAACTTCTGTCTTGCCACTTCCTGTAACACCATATATTAAATAAGTCTTCCTTATGCCATCCCTGTAATCAGATAAAATACTGTCTGCTATATATTGCTGTCTGTCGTTTAATTTATGTCTTGAATAATCACCACTTGCACTTTCTACAGGATTACGGTATTTTTTCACCGAATCTGTTCCAATTATGCCCTTTTTCTCCAGACCATCAATAACTGCTTTAGAAACACCTGTTTCTTTTATAATAACACTGTAATCTGCACCATTATAATAAATATCATCTTCAATCCCTGAAAGATAAAAAAGTACCCTTGCCCTTGCAGAATTATGCTTCTTCTCAAACTCTGCTGCCATACTTTCCATTACTTTCTTCTCTACAAGAGGGTAAACTGTCCTTTTTACCTGCCCTTTAACTTCTTTTTTCACAGGCATTACAGCTTTAATTGCGTTATTCATTGTTGAGCCATAGTTTTCTTTTATCCAGCCAGCAAGGGAAAGCAGGTGTGATTCAACTGCCACTCCCTGCTTTTCAACCTGTATTATTTCTTTAATCCTGGATATATCATATACTGGATGGCTGGACAAGTTTACAACATATCCTTTAAGGGGTCTGTTGCCTCTTCCAAAAGGCACCTGTACAAGGGAGCCTATCCTGGTATCTTTCTCCATGCCAGGAGGCACCTTGTACTGGAATGTCTTGTCAAGGCTTTTTACAGATATATCAACTATTATATCAGCAAATATCATAAATCCTCCATACAATTCCTGCTGCCTTATATTTCTTATGCAATTATACTATTTAAATAATTATTTTATAAAATTGCCATCCTTTATTACATCAGCAACAAGTTCCCTTTCATCCATATGGTATTTCTTTCCTTTTATCTCCTGGTAATCCTCATGTCCTTTTCCTGCCAGTACAATTACATCGCCTTCTTTTGCATTTTCTATGGCATAACGTATAGCTTCCGGCCTGCCAGTAATGGTAATATATTCCCCGCCAGCTTTTTTCACACCTGTCACAATATCATTAATAATTGCCTGTGGTTCTTCATTACGGGGGTTATCAGAAGTCACTATTGTTAAATCTGCAAGTTTTGAAGATACTTCCCCCATTTCAAAGCGCCTGTCCCTTGAACGGTTTCCTCCACATCCAAAAAGACATACAAGCCTCTTAGGATTATATTCTTTAAGTGTCTCCAGAAGGCTTTTTAAACTCATTGCATTATGTGCATAATCTATCATTAAAGTAAATTTTGGTGATACATCTATAAGCTCAACCCTTCCTTTTACACGTACTTGTGAAAGTGAGCTTAAAATTACTTTATCTGCAACACCAAAGTGCCTGCATATTGAAATTGCTGTCATTGAATTATACACACTGAATTTGCCAGGTATATCAATCTCTACATCCATATCTATAAGCCCGCTCATATGGTACGCTACACCAAGAGTCCCGCCTTTTCCAAGCAGGTGTACGGAAGAAGCCCTGATATCAGCGTTTTCAGAGAAGCCATATGTTTCAACTTCACATGTGTGTTCATTTAATATTTCCTCCAGGTGGCTGTCATCTGCATTAAAAATACCATGCCTGCAATTCCTGAATAGCAGGCTTTTACAATGTATATAATCAGCCAGGTCTTTATGTTCAGCAGGTCCTATATGGTCTGGTTCAAGATTTGTAAATATTCCATAATCAAATGTAAAACCACCCGTCCTGTGGAGCATAAGCCCCTGTGAAGAAACTTCCATAACAACACATCTGCATCCTGCATTTGCCATTTTCCTGAAATATTTCTGCACCATATATGATTCTGGTGTAGTATTGGCAGATGCAATATGCTCATCACCTATTATAGTTTCAATAGTACCTATAAGCCCTGTCTTAATACCAGAAGCTTCAAGAATGGAACGCACCATATATGTTGCAGTTGTCTTGCCTTTAGTCCCTGTAATGCCTATAGTTTTAAGTTCTTTTGCCGGGTGCCCGAAATATGCTGCTGAAAGCTCTGCAAGCGCAATACGGCTGTCAGCAACCTCAATTACAGTTACATCAGATGGCACATCTACAGGCTTCTGTGCGACAATTACTACAGCGCCCTTTTTAGCAGTTTCTGCTGCAAAATTATGCCCGTCACTTACTGCACCACTAATACACACAAATATATCACCAGCAGATACCTTTCTTGAATCATATACTATATCAGAAACCTCCCTGTCAGTTGTCCCTTGTACACACTTATATTCCAGGTTATTAAGTAAACCCGCCAGTTTCATTATTAAAATCCCCTTTCTGCCATATATTAAGCAAAAACTGGTTATATATCCAGTTCAATTTCCCCATCAAATACTATTTCTGCTGGACCTGTCATCCATACAGTCCCATTATCCCTGTTATATTCTATAAATAAATCCCCACCTAAAAGATGTACAGTCACTTTTTCATCTGTCTTATCATTTAATACACACGCAACAACAGATGCACATGTACCTGTTCCACATGCAAGGGTCTCTCCAGAACCCCTTTCCCACACACGCATATTAATTTCATTACGGCTTATTACCTGTACAAACTCTGTATTAACCTGTTCCGGAAATGCAGGGTGTATTTCAAAGCCTGGGCCATATTTTCTTATATCAAAATTCTTTGTATCATCAATAAATACAACTGCATGCGGGTTCCCCATAGATACACATGTAACCATAAAAGTGCTGCCATCTATATCAAGAGGCTGGTTAATAAAACTATCCATGCTGCTGTCTGTTTTAACAGGTATTTCTGCTGGCTTTAAAACAGGTGCACCCATATCAACTTTCACCATCCGTACTTTTCCATCTTCTATATCCATATCAAGATATTTAATGCCGCTCTTAGTTTCCAGGGATATCTGTTTCTTATCTGTAAGACCATATTCATAGACATATTTAGCAATACAACGTACACCATTGCCACACATCTTTCCTTCTGAACCATCAGCATTATACATAGCCATCCTGAAATCTGCTATATCAGACGGACATATAAGTATAAGCCCATCTGAACCTATCCCAAAATACCTGTCACTAATATACCGTGATACTTTTTCAGGATTATCTATTAATTTATCCATACAGTTTACATATACATAATCATTTCCACATCCCTGCATTTTAGTAAATTTCATTTTCATATAAACAAACCTTCCTTTCTTAAACACTCATACATCTGCATCACTATTCCGTCCTTTATTTTAATCTATTTTTAATTATTTAACAAGCATGTATGGCAACCATGCAAATTTTCTGTTATAATACCTTTATAACGCCTATATAACATATTGGCATGCAGGCATATGGCATCATTCACATGTAACTTTGAAGGGAGCGTTACTGATGAGGCATAAAATAGTATTAATGACAGGCGGTACAGAGACCTTTGAATATTTCTCATACCAGTTAAAAGAAGGCTTTGAAGCACTTGGCTACAAAATCTTCATGTTTGACCAGCAGATGGAGGAAGAAAGTGCAGAAGCACTATACAAATTTGCAGATTCTTTTGATACAATCCTGGTCACTTTTAATTTTGATGGCATACATTATGAAACATCACTTTTTGACGTAGATGGCATATCAATATGGAACAGACGTAAAATACCATGTGTAAATATCGTGGCAGACCATCCATTCTATTATCCTGAATTATATGAAATAATACCTGATATCTTCTATGAAATATCTATAGACAGATACCATGATAAATATATTAAAAAATTCTATCCACATATTAAAAGAGGGCTGTTCCTGCCACTAGGAGGCACTTCACTATACCCTGATGGCAGCTTTCCAAGCATAGACAGCCGTCCTGTTGATATAGTGTTCACAGGCAACTACTGTCCTCCACATGAATACGACAAATATATTATGCGTCATGGTGATGATTATGCCGAATTTTATAATGAAATCATAGATGAACTTATATCTAACCCTGACCAGCCAGATGATGCTGTTATTGCACGCCATATCTACAATGAAATCCCAGATATAACAGACAGCCAGCTACGTGAAACGCTGCCAAATACAATATTTATAGATGCATATATAAGGTTCTACTTCAGGGGTGAAGCTGTTAAAGCCCTTCTTGATAATGGTATAAAAGTGCTTTGTATTGGTGCTGGATGGGACCGCCTTCCATGCCGCCATCCAGAAAACCTTATACATAAATCTGGTGTCATGTCACAGGGATGCCTTGAAGCTATATCCCAAAGCAAGCTTTCACTTAATGTAATGCCATGGTTTAAAGATGGTGCACATGACCGTATATTTAATTCTATGCTAAATGGTGCAGTTTGTTTAACTGACCACAGCAAATATATTGATGAAATACTTACACCAGGCAAAAATATTATATTCTATGATTTGAAGCAGCTTGACATGCTTCCTTTTATTGTAAATGGATTGTTAGATGATAAAGAATATATGGAACAAATACAACATGAAGCTTTCCAGTTTGCAATAAAAAGCCATACATGGAAACAACGTGCCATAACACTGCACAATGAACTGCTAAAATTCCTTTAATAAAATAAATCTTATTAATTATGGTAACGGACGCAGATTCCAATGTGTATATATAATATTATTCCCTACGGGGCACGCTTCCGCTACGTTAGCCCACGCAATGGCGCATAAAAGCCCGTTTTTAATGTTTCTGTGAAACAAGAGTTCCACAGAAACATTAAAAACGGGCTTTAAACGCCAGCGGTGCTAAAGTGCCCCTGTATTGAATAATATTATATATACACATACGGAAACCTGCTGTCTGTTTTCTATAACAAAACATAACTAAAAACTATTCGCATCTTCACTTTGTGCAGTTCCTGCAAAACTATATATACAATCAATAATGCCTGCAGGCATTGGCTACTTGATAATTTAAAAAAACACAGTAAGGCATTTAATAAAATTGCTTAATTAATTTGTATAAGTTTTACATTTTATGCAATATGGCTTCCGGTTGGTAAAATTTTGGAATTGCCAGAGCCGCATAATTTATAAAGTATTTAATTTTCACCTTTTTTAATCCCAAAATGCCTGTATGCCGCATCAGATGCTGTCCTTCCCCTCGATGTACGCAGCACCAGCCCCTTTTGTACAAGATAAGGCTCATAGACATCTTCCAAAGTCCCCGCATCCTCACCTATTGAAACTGCAAGTGCATCAATTCCCACAGGCCCTCCGCCAAAATTATTTATAAGTGTCATTATAATAAGCCTGTCCGTATTATCAAGCCCAAGCTTGTCCACTTCAAGCAAGTCAAGTGCAAAATCCGCCACTTCCTTAGTAATAACCCCGTTATATTTAATCTGTGCAAAGTCCCTGACACGTTTAAGAAGGCGGTTTGCAAGCCTAGGCGTCCCTCTGGACCTTCCAGCCAGTTCTTGTGCACCTCCATCCTCAAGCTCCACACCAAGTTTTTGTGCTGAATTTTTTATTATCTGTACCAGTTCTTCCTCAGTATAAAATTCAAGCCTGTTTACTACCCCGAACCTGTCCCTTAAAGGAGCAGACAACATACCAGCACGTGTAGTTGCACCTATAAGCGTAAACTTTGGCAGCTCAAGGCGTATTGAACGTGCAGACGCCCCTTTCCCTATAACCACATCAATAACATAATCTTCCATTGCAGGATACAGGACCTCCTCAACCTGGCGGTTAAGCCTGTGTATCTCATCTACAAAAAGCACATCACCATCCTGCAGGTTATTAAGTATAGCCGCCATCTCGCCAGGCTTTTCAATAGCTGGCCCTGCTGTTACTTTAAGGTTTACATCCATTTCATTGGCAACTATACCTGCAAGAGTTGTCTTGCCAAGCCCAGGAGGCCCATACAGAAGAACATGGTCAAGAGGGTCATTTCTCTGCCTTGCCGCTTCTATATATACTTTTAAATTATTCTTTACCTTTTCCTGTCCTATATAGTCTTTTAGAAACTTAGGCCTGAGGCTTGTTTCAATTCCTGTATCTTCTGTGGTAAATTCTGTAGTAATCGTTCTTTTAGCCATAACAGAACCTTGCCTTTCTTCATTAGCCAGAAATGTATCCTGGATATTTTATATAAACATTTCACATATTTTTAAGGCTTAGTTTCAGAAGTTCTTCAACTGTTGTATATGTATCACTGCTAACACTTCTTACAGCCTTTATTGCATCTGCTGGCGCATATCCAAGTGAAGCCAGTGCTTCCGCAGCATCAGAAAGCATCTGTTTCCTGTTATTATCCACAGGCATGGCAGCTTCCGCTTCACCATGCACCAGTGCTTCTTCTGTTATATCTCTAAGCTTAAGCTTGTCCTTAAGTTCAAGGATAAGCTTCCCTGCAGTCTTAACCCCTATACCTGGTGCCTTTGCTATTGTCTTTGCATCATCTGCAAGTATAGCAAACTTTAAACTGTCTGCATCCATTACACTAAGTATCCCCAATGCCCCCTTAGGCCCTATTCCACTTACTGTAATAAGAAGTTTAAATACCTCAAGCCCGTCCTGGTCCATAAAGCCAAAAAGCTGTATTAAATCTTCCCTTACGTACATATATGTATAAATCTTTATTCCGCTTCCTGCCTGTCCAATCCTGTCCATTACAGATAAAGGGACAAAGATTTCATACCCTATCCCCCCGTTTTCAACAATAATACTGTTTTCTGTAATGCTAACAAGTGTCCCTTTAATATAATTAATCATGACATAAACAACCTTTCAGAAATAATCTAAACTTAATTATCAGGCAGCTGCGAAAACTCCCCATAAGCTTCTCCAAGCCAGCCCTCTTCCATATACTTAATAATAACATATGGATGTATTCCAAGTTCCTCTGATATCTGCAAAGCATTGCTGTTAGGATAAAGCCTTAGGTATTGTACAATATCATCAAGCTTATCAGAATCCTGGTCCCTGCATTCCTTGCAGCATGATGTCTTTATTTTAGACTTAAATACTTTATGGCAGTGCTTACATACATTTGTATATATCATAAAACCCTCATTTCTGCGCTGCTTATTATATAATGAATTTGTACCAGGCAGCGCACAAGCACAAATCCAGTAATATTTAAAACAAAGTTGAAAAGAGATTTAACAACGGCTGTACAATCTTCCATCTGCGTGGACGTTTAAGCCACTCTTCATATGTTACTTCTTTACTTTCTTTAAATGTCCTAAAGAAATCTTCCCTTACAGCCTCTTGTATCTCTTTCCCAGACATCCATACACCATTTTCATAATGCAGGTAAAAGCTCCTGTAATCCATATTAATTGTCCCTACTATAACAGAATTTTCTGTAAGTACCTGTTTCGCATGTATAAATCCAGGTGTATATTCATATATCCTTACCCCTTCCCTTAAAAGCGGGCCATAATTATAATTGGTAAGTAACTTTACATTTTTTTTATCAGGGATATTAGGTGTAATAATCCTTACATCAACACCCCGTTTTGCTGCTTCTATAAGGGAATTTTTCATATAATCTTCTATTATAAGATAAGGTGTAGTTATATAAAGATATTTATCTGCATAAACAATCATCTGGTTATAAAGGCTTTCTATTGGATTGCTTGGATTATTGGCAGGCCCGTCTGATATAACCTGGCAGAACACATCCCCACATTTATGCACAAAATTTGTTTTATATTTTAAATATTCAATATGGTCTCCTGTATTTTCAGATGCTTCCCACATTTGCAGGAAAATAACTGTAAGCCCCCATACAGCATCACCTCTTATACGTACGCCTGTGTCTTTCCAGACACCAAACCTTTCAACCAGGTTAGCATATTCATCTGCAAGGTTAAACCCGCCTGTATAGCCTACTTCCCCGTCAATAACAAGTATTTTCTGGTGTGAACGGTAATTCATATATAACTCACCTGTATATTTGTGTACTGGATTAAAAACCCGGATTTCAAACCCCTCATGCTCCAGAATCTGCCTGAAAAATTTATGTGTCCTTATTGCTGCCCCAAAGTCATCATACAAAAACTTTACTTCCACACCCTCTTTAATTTTACGCTTAAGTATCTCATGCATTTTATCCCATATGCCACCTTCTGCCACAATAAAGAAATCAATTAAAATAAAACGCTCTGCTTTCTCTAAATCACTAAAAATTTCTTCAAATACATCTTCCCCCATAGAAAAATAATCAACCGCATTGCCACCTGAAAGCGGAAAACCCTCAGTTTCCATATATTTGACCATACGTCCTTCTACAGGGTGTTCTGATATAAATTCAAGATAAACATCTTCATCCTGTATAAGAAACTGGCTGCCATACGATATCTGCCTTAAAATATACTGGTCAAGCCTGCGTTTATTGCCTCTTGAACGCCCCCACAGATAATACATAATAAAACCACTTATAG
This sequence comes from uncultured Lachnospiraceae bacterium, assembly GCA_948794795.1. GTDB lineage: Bacteria > Bacillota > Clostridia > Lachnospirales > Lachnospiraceae > Butyribacter. Next base: position 53,233 of record CAQGLR010000024.1, read on the forward strand.
GCAGAAGTGTTACTATAGATATCCATGCCATCCTGTAAGAGGGGCTTTGGTTGCGGTTTACCATTGTTACAATTACAATTACAGACGTTATCTCCCATATAAAATAAAAATAAACAGTTAAACTCTGCAAGAAAAATGGAAGAAAAATTATAAACAGACATTGTAAAAGGACTATTAAAGCAGTCAAGGCAATCCTTAAAAAACCACTCAGGTTATTCTGTATCCTTCCTTTAAGGCCTTTTAGATAGCTTACATGGTCTTCTTCAAAATAATTATCTCTTCCTTTGGTTTTATTTTTCTTGTCCCACTTTTCATACGCTGCTTCCTGGTTAAAAAGCTTTTCCATCAGACCCCCTGCCTTTCATTTATATTATATGATTATATCCTATCAGTTGTTGCGTTGCAACTTATTATAAGTTATAGTTATAATGATTAGCCAGAATGGAGGAACACATGAAAATAACAGATAATATTACAGAACCACCTGTATATGGATATAAATTCCCACAAAACAAGGAAGAAATACTATTTCTTGACATTGAAACAACAGGATTGTCACCAGATGCCTCCTCTCTTTATATGATAGGGGTAATGTATTTTGACACTGATGCCGGCTCATGGCATATTAAACAGTTCTTTGCAGATAATTATAAAAGCGAAGCAGAAATATTACTTGCATTTTTAAATATTCTTGGCAATTACAATTATTTATACCACTTTAATGGAAAAACCTTTGATATTCCATATATATTAAATAAATTCCGTAAATACAATATAAAACCAGATATGCATTGTTCAAGGATACTTAATAGTACAAATATGGAATACTCAATAGATATACTTGCACTTATACGTCCGCTTAAAAAACTGCTTTCCATTAAAAAAGCTAACCAGATTGCACTTGAGCAATGGCTTGGGATTACACGTGAGGACAAATATAATGGAGAACAGCTTATTTCTGTATATTCCCAGTATATGCAGTATAAATTTACTGCCCCTGCACAAGCACCCCAGCTTGAAAAACTTCTTCTGCTGCATAACCATGATGATATAAAACATATGCTTAATGTGTGCAGTATACTTTCATACTATGGATTATTCCAGGACACATGCAATATAACAATAACTGGCATAAAACCAGGAACAGACGGCTATATTAATATAATATACAGCCATAATATAACAATTCCCAAAAACATATATATAACAAAACAATATCCAGAAAGCAAAGAAAAAACAATACAAATACAAGATATGAAGCTTGAACTTAGTTCTAAACATGCAATATTATCTGTACCACTATTTTATGGAAATTTAAAATATTTTTATCCTGATTATAAGAATTATTATTTTATTGAAACAGAAGATACAGCAATACATAAAAGTCTTATAAATTCCTCTTGCAAAAACTATAAAAAAGCATCTGTTTCAACATGTTACACTAAAAAAGAAGGGCTGTTTATCCCTTCAATGGAAACATGGCAGACAGGCCATGACAATATAAGGTTCTACATTACATACCGTGACAAATTATGTTTTTATCTATTGCCAGATGGGACAGCTGATATAAATAATCCATTCTGGAGTTATTTTGTAAAACGCCAGCTTATACTATTACTATAAAAAGAACTGCCACATAAGCAACAAACAATGTAATATATAGTTCACCGTCCAGATACAGACCTGCTATAGATTACATTGTAACTGCTTAATGCGGCAGCCCTTTACATTCCAAAACTGATATGCCATTCTTATATACATGCATTACTCAGCATCTGCAAGAATTTCTTTTTTGTTATATGAGCCACATGCTTTGCATACTCTGTGGGACATCATCAAAGCTCCACATTTACTGCATTTAACCAGATTTGGCACACTCATCTTCCAGTTTGCCCTTCTCTTATCCCTGCGGGATTTTGAAGATTTATTCTTTGGACAAATAGACATTTATTCCACCTCCTGATACTTCCATTTACAACACTTTTTCGATTATACCAACTGGAAATAAGTTTGTCAATCTTTTTTTACTTTCTAACACGTCCGTTTCATAAATTCCAATAATTTCTATTTATTTTTGAGGGGACGGACGGTTTC
>CAQGLR010000025.1 GCA_948794795.1 uncultured Lachnospiraceae bacterium
TCATATTTATATTTTAACATATTTTATTCCTAATGTAAAGTTGAATTAGTATATATTACAATATGAGGAAAGCAGAACCAGTAAAATTAAATATGGAAAACATATACTCAGGCCTGGCAGCTGCTTTTACAGGCGGCAATATTGGTACTTATAGCAATAATATTTCTAAAATCTGGAACAATGGTGTATTTATAAATGGCACAGAAGAAGAAAAGCAAGAAGCAACAGACTGTGTAAAAATGCTATGCTGCCAGAATAACTTTGTAATTGATTATGCCAAAACATTATACAAACCAGAATTTCCAAAAGAAACCAGCAGAAAAATTGCTAAATATACAAATTCCAAATTGCCAGCTTTCTTTGAATTTGCCAAAGATAAAGATAAAACACAGCTTGAGAAACGTAACCAAAGCCTTGTCAACAGGATTTATAACAAAATACCAGATAAACATATTAATACACGTGGAATGGAACTTGGAAATATTGATTACCAGAAAATGATGTCAGACACAACCGTTATATGCGGTAAAAAAGTATCTGCTTTATATAATAAGCTAAACAAGCAGTACCGCTATATGGTTAATAAAAAAGATGATGATAACAATAATTTAAGATATATTACCTGCAAAACAAGGGAACAGTTCTGCCAGCTTGGATATACCAGTGAAACAATTACAGATATGCTTGTTGAATATTTATATGGAGGAAACAAACGCTATAAACAACTTCTTTGGTTCTGTTATGGAGAATATATTTTAAATAACCTTAGGAAAAATATTTCTGTTAAAAAGACTAAATATATCCAGTGTACAGATTGCGGTGAATGGTTTGAAGCTGGGATATCAAGTAAAAAAATACGCTGCAGTAAATGCTCTGTGTTAGAAAGAAAACGCATTAACCGGGAATATTATAAAAAAAATAAGACCAGTTAATACAATAAAAAAATTCCACTACTAATGTATTAAATATAACTGGCAGAAACCAGACAGGCCACATGCCATGGACTAAACTTTGTGTATATATGGAAAAAGAAATATACTATATAGCAATGCAAAAAGGAGGCAGATGCTTATTGGTTATTACACAGAAAAACCTAATAAAACAAATATCAGAAAATGAAAACATTAATTTGGCAACTGTCCAGAAAATTTTTAAAGCAGCAGAAAATATAATTTTTGATAATTTATCTTCTACTACCCCATCTGAAAATACAATTATTAAAATACTAGATGGCTTAAGCCTGGAATGTAATTATATACCAGAAAAAGAAATCCATACATATGACAATATTGTCTGTAAAGCAAGAGTATGGACAAAGCCTAAAATAACCAGATATTATAACAGAAAATTAAATGGATATTTTATTTCATAACTTATCTGTTTATTCTTAATTACAGGTGGTTGTGCTGGGTACTTACGGTACTTCCACTTGTATCTTAAAGTAATATAAATTTATAATAACGGAGGCTGGCTATGGAAATTAATAAAGAAACTTTATTTCCATTTATAATATTTAACAAAGAAATAGAGTATAACCAATATATTACACTTTATCCTATAAAGATGAAAGATATAATTACATTCCAGCAGTACCAGCCAGTATTGGTATTGCGCAAAGATTCTATTTTTAAAGATAAACATATTATTAAAATGGACTATCTGGATTTTATTAAATTTGCCTGCCGCAATACAGAACTTGCAGAAAATTATAATATGCCATTACTTCCATTTTATTATGACTTTGCCTTAGGAATATTGGGACTGTCATGTGGAAAAAATGCAGAAATAAAATACAATAACTCTACTCTTGAATTTTCTATAAATGGTTTTGAAATAACAAATAAAGTGTTTAACGATTTAAGAAAAATTATAATTATCCAAAATGATATTGACTTTGATATCAATGAATTTATGAATATAGACACTGTAAATGCCCTGGAAAAAGCCAGGGCATTTGAAGCCAGCAAGAATAAAGAAAAAGCGGATATTGAAGACTATATAGATTCATTAATAATTGATATGAAAGTAACAGAAGAATATGTAGCAAATTTAACTGCCAGAAAGTTCTGGAGATATATAAAACGTATTAACCAGCATGATGAATACCAGGCATGCCGTTCTGGACAGATGAGCGGCATGGTAACTTTCAAAGAACCTCTTAAACACTGGATGACAAGTATTGAAACTACTGGCAGGTATGAAGATTTAAAAACAGATGAAAGTGAATTAAGAAGCAAAATTGGATAATTTGCTTCTTTTTTATTTCACAGGAAAATTATGTTAATAAAGGCAATGCCTTTATATATAAAAAACACAATATGAAAGTGAGGAAATAATAATGGAAAAATCAAAAGACTTTTTAGTATCAACTGCTGACGTTGCATTTATAGTAAATGGCACACTTGCTTTTACTGGTACAACTTCACTTAACACATCTATCTCTGTTTCTATGGAAGACCAGGAAATTACAGGCGGCAAAGGAAACAAAACACTGTACAAATATAAGTACGGAAGAAAACTTGCACCTTCTATTGAAATGGCAGAATGGAACCTGGCATATATAGCAGCCAATGTTGGTTCATCTATTTTTGAAGGGCTTAGGGATGTATTCGCAGTTTCAGAATGTGTAACATTAACAAATGGTACCGGGACATTACAGAAAGTCCCTGTAGGCAAAGTATATGTAGAAAAGGCAGATGGCTCATCTGTTGAAGTCACCCCTGCTGGCTCCACAATTACTATTGGCAGTAGCAATGAAACTGTATCTGTTACATACCAGTACAATACAACTGTTAAAAGGGTAACTATTGATGCAGAATCTGCTCCTCTTGTAGGAAAGTTAATTTTAACAGCGGACAAGCACAATAATAAAACTGGCAAAGTAGGTGAAGTACAGATTGAAGTGCCTTCATTCCAGTTATCAGGTACATTTGACATCTCACTTGAAGCAAGTGGAAGCACTACTACAAAGTTAGATGGTGACGCACTTGCAGTTAATGGCGCATCATGCTCTGATGGTTCTGTCTATGCATACATTACAGATATTCCTTCTGCTGCATCTGCAGTTACAATTTCTGATATTGCTGTTACACCTGCTGTAATTGAACTTGCTGCCAATGAAACAATGACTCTCTCTGTTATTGGAATTAAAGGCGGTTTATACAGCAATGTAAGCATTGATATTTCTGAATGTAATATTACTTCAGAAGATACAGCTGTTGCAACTGTTGTAAATGGAATTGTAACAGGTGTTGCTGCTGGTGTTACATATATCAATATAGAATATAATGGTATAAAAGACTTTGTAAAAGTTACTGTTGCCTGATTATAAATGCATTGCTACTATTTATGGCAATCCTTCGGCAGCCAGAAATACGAGGCATATTATGTGTAATAATTGTTATGAACATTTTTCAAAACGTAGTAATAAAATTATGCTTTTCTGTAAATTAAAAGAACATGAAAAGACCTCCAATGAAATGTTAAAACTGTGTATCTGCCAAAGATTCTGTAATGATAAGGATAAATATATCTCTTATAACCAGAAAGAAGGCTGCAGGTATTATAAGAATTAATTTTTTATAATACCTGGAATACAAGGCTGTACACTGCCCTTGTAATTTCAAATACTTTGTAATTGCAAGGGCAATTTAACCTCATTAAGTAAGTTCCCCGCTTCTTAAGCGGTGGGTTTGATTTACCAGGGCTTACTTAATAAGGTTGGGTTGTTATTGGGCAAGTAGCTAATGCCTGCTTGCAGGCAAAGCGGATTGCGAATATCCGCTTGACTTTTATATAAAGTAACAAACAGGCTCTATTTTTATTATTTAAAGAAAGCAGGTGATAATTATGACTACTACCCTGTTTTTTGAACTATTTTTTATATGCAGTGCAATTACAGGCATACTTACAGAAATATCTAAACAATTATTTAAAAATACCCCAGACAATATTACTGCACTGGTTACAGGGCTTTTTACTGGCATTGCCGCAACTGCTGTTATGTACAAGCTCCAGGATATACCATATACAACAGATAATATTATATGTATGTGCTTAATGGGACTTGCAAGTTCTGCTGGTGCAATGTCGGGTTATGATAAAATACTCCAGACAATCAGGCAGATTACTAATAAAAAATAAAAGACAGGATTTTATAAATGGATGCAATAACTGAATTATTTAACCAGGACATTACCTCTGTTATACTTGGCATTTTTATAATTATGTCAGGAATAATTGCAATAGTTTCTATAACTGGCAGATTTTCAGAGATTATTGGCAAACCAGTAAAATGGGTTAGAAATAAAAACTATGACCATGAACTTCTTATACAGACCACACAAAACCTGGATATGTTACAGAAAAAACAAAAAAATGATGTAATACAGTCTGATAAACATGATAATGAAATACGGAATGATTTAAAAAAACTTACAGAAATGTTTATAGATAAAGAAATCAATGATATGCGTTGGGAAATTAATAACTTTGCTACAAAGGTTTCTGAAGGCAGGCCATGCAACAAAGACAGTTTTAAACACTGTATCCATATGTATGAAAAATATGAAAAGCTTTTAGAAGATAACCATCTTGAAAATGGTGAAGTACGGATTTCCATGGAAATTATAAACGAAACTTACAAAGAAAAATTAAAAAACGGTTTTTAACCTTTTTAAAAGAAAGAAGGAATAAGAATGGCTGCAGTTACCGCAAATAAATTATTAAAAACTGCTATAAAAGAAATTGGTACAAAAGAAATACCTGCTAATTCCAATAAGGTAAAATATAATACATGGTACTATGGAAAAGTTGTAAGTGGTGATGCATATCCGTGGTGCTGTGTTTTTATCTCCTGGCTTTTCCACAAAGCAGGAGCCAGAAATATATTTTGCGGAGGGAAAAAAGCAGCATATTGTCCTGATGTAGAAAATTATTATAAAAAAACTGGCAGATGGTATCCAGATACTAAAGGAAAGAAAGGTGATTTATGCCTTATGGATTTTGGGAAAGGGCGGGCATCACATATAGGAATTGTTGAAAAGAAAAACCCTAATGGTACATATACAATAATTGAAGGAAATACAAGCACTTCAAGTAATGATAATGGTGGACGTGTAATGCGCAGAATCCGCAGCAAATCCGTAATAAGAGGTTTTGCCAGGCCTAAATATGCTACTACTTCCACTGGTAAAAACAGCACAGGTAAAAAGGAGGATAAAAAATAATTTATGGGTAATAAAATTAAAAAATATCTTGAATATAAGAAAAATATTAAAATTGTTAAAACAGAGTTTGCCGGGATTGCGGCTACTGTCCTTCCTGCTTTAAGAAAATCTGTCGGAAATAAAAGTAATATATTAAAATTTATCCATAAACTTGCAGAAAACACAAAAAACATGGATGGTAAAGAATTCACCAGCATGGTACTTAAAGAAACCGCTGCAATGCTGTCAGCAAGCCAGGAAAGGCTTGTGAAAGTTTTAACTTATATAGCTGGTTTAGAACCTGATGAAATCCAAAAAATACTGGTTCATTCAATTATAGAAACCCTGCCAGAAGAAAACAAACAACTGTAGTTATATAATTACTACTATTATAATAATAGCAGCTCAAAAAACTTAATTTTTTGAGCTGCATATCTAAACCGGTTTTAATATAATCTTTTTATACCAGACAAAATATTTATTTTATATGACAGGCTGGTAAAACTTTCTGCCAGATTTTTATTGCCCAATAATAATTTCTATATCTTCAATGCTTTTCTCTGTTACATCTGCTATCTGATCTAAATTATAACCTTTTTTATACATATTTTTAATAAACATATTTTCTGCTATTGCCTTTCCACGGGCTTCTCCACGGGCTTCTCCTATAGCTTCGCCTTTTTCTAAAATCCCCTGGCTTAAATTACACATATTACTCACATCCTTCCTTATTTTCCCATCCAATGGGATATTGTATTCTTTACCAATAATCCCTAACTTTATAAGACACTGCTTCTTCTGGTTTCATCCTCCCAGATATCCCACAAAAACCTTATACCTGTCTGTAAAAGACAAATACCCCATATAAATTATATCTTAGAATTGCGGCAGAATCAACCAGGGTTTTAAAATCTCCATATAGTTTCTAAAAAATTATTTACTTAACATTTACTAATAAGTACTAAAAAACTAATACTAACCTGTTTATTCTAAATAAGTTCTTTATTTTAAATAAAAAATAAGACCAGATAATATAATTAAAAACACCCAGGAAATATGGATTTAATATTAATGAAAAAAATAAAAAGAACCTCTGCCAGTGGACTAAGTTTTGTGTATATATGGAAAGACACTGGCAAATAACAAAAATGGTAATTAAGAAGTAAATTGTATATTAATCTAATTTTTTACTTCTTTAATTATAAAATAAAAAACGGAAGTGAGGGGATATTAATGCAAATACCACTATAAGATTTATCCACATGGAAATGTAAAATAACACATGGAAGGAGTGGTTAATAAATTGGACGGACAAAACCCAAATGAATTACAAGACAATTCTGGTACTTATATTGCCAGTATTTTAGACCAGTGCACACAAAAGATAATTTCAGGCATCAGCCAGTCTGTAACAGAGTTAAAAGAAATAGACAGCCTGCTGTCTGGTTCCAGCCTGTCACACAAGTATACCAGCCATGAACTTAAACAGCTTATAGAAGAAGCCTTTGATAAAGCATACAGATATAATACAAGTGCATCTGGATGGCTTTCCACTGTACAGGAAATGGATTACAACGGATACCATGGTGTAAAAGCAAAGGAACTTGCTGGAACTTCACTGCTTGCACAGTCTTCTGGAAACATAGCAGAAGAAACAGCTAACAGCTGGATTTTTGCTACTGATGCAGCATATGGGTACAATGGTGAAGCAGACAGGCTTAATAATGCCCTTGATGGCATGAACAACATTGCCATGCAGAACAGTATAAGCCTTGAAGAACTTGCAGCTTCAATAACAGCCGCAAGTGAAGCAGCTTCAAAAAATGGTGTAAAAATCAATGAACTGGCAGCTATAACTGGCACTAGCATTGCCGCAACAGAAAAAACAGGAAGCCAGGCTGGAAAAGCTGTAATATCACTATTTAACAGCCTGCAGGATATAAACTCAGCTAAAATTACCAGCACACTTGAAAAATCAGGTGCAGCAATGACCGTGCTGGAAGATGGAAGCCTAAGGCTGCGTACGCCTATACAAATACTTGAAGACCTTGCAAAAACTTATAACAGCCTTGGCAGCAATGACCCATTTAAAACAAAAATTGCCAAAAACATTGGCGGCAAAGAAAATGCAGGCTTCCTGGCAGCTATATTAGAAAACTGGCAATCCTATGAAAGTATGCTACAGGATTATACACGTGGTACTGGCAGTGCAGAAGCAGCAGCTGTTGAAAAAGCTGGGAGCTGGTCTGGAAGCCTTAAGCAGCTTTCTAACAGCTGGACAGAACTTGTAAACATGCTTGCAGATTCCAGTACAATAACATCTGGAATACAGCTGTTAAATAAATTTGTAACTGCCATGGGAAACATAGCAGAATCTACATTGCCTGTACCTGCTGCAATAGCAGCAGTATATACAGCATTAAAAAAAAGCGGTGGTCTGGTCTGCCAGCATATTGCTGGTAATTTCTCCTTTCCTAGCCTCCGCAGGGTTTAACAGTGATGTGTACGAGCCATAAATATATGGCAAGGACCCTGGTAGTTAAAAGCAGAAAATGGCTGGCGTCTAACCACGGCTGTGCGTCAAAAGCATAACAGCTGGGACTGCTTATACAGTCCTTCCAGCGCCCCAGATTGGGACAATATAAAAGCATACTGGGGCCGGGGAAGCCCGTCCCGGATGTCCAGGTACCATACAGCAGTACGAAAGGCTGCTGTGGCAAGTGTGAAAGCACAAGGTATGGTAACAACCCTGGACATGGGCAGATATCCGCAGCAGACAGTCCTAAACAGTTTTTACTGCATGGACTATGTTCATCGAGCATAAGGGCTATGTGGTTTTTAATAATCACTAATGTGTGCTCAGGGGAGAAAGGGAAACGCACCCTAAATGAAGCAGAAGCCAGGCTGCTTTGCGCAATACACCTTATAATATGAGAGGTATAAGATGTATACCTGGCATAATAAAAACAAGAAATATTATATCCTTAGTATTACCACTTATAACCACAGCTGCCACACTGGAACTGGCTTTTTGCTGTTTTACTGAATAATCCAAACAACGTTGCACCTGTAAATTTAGATGCTGCAGAAATCCGGTTTATATTAGTACTGCCACAAGTAGGGCACTTTGGCTGGTTTGCACCGTTATTGCTTCTGGCAAAAAATGGGGAATCATAAATACGCTGTCTTGCTTCCCATTCTTCAATCGCCTTTTCATCAGGGGTAAGGTCACGTTGTTTTATAGGGGCTTTTCTGCCAGACAGCTGTTCATACTTATCATAACGGAAAGCATAATAATAATCATAATAATAACTACAATCTTCCTCTGTTTTACCACGTAAACAACGTTTCTCATCAAAATGTCCAGATTGTTTACAAAGGTCTATGATATGTAACTCATAAGCATCTTTGCCTTCTTCTGTAAGCTTGAGAAACTTATCCTCTGTCATACCAGGGTCTTCTATCAATGGAAAACCATCTCCAATACATGTATTACGGTCATAACTTTTATATGATTCTGCATAAATACATCCACACTTTCTGCAATATTTCATAATCTATCCCATCTTCCTCTCTTATATAGATGTATAGATTATACTATAACATATATATTAATGCAATAAAACTGATAGGAAAAACTATTGCTGATATTACTGGTATTACAGAAAAACTTGGTGGGACAAAAAATATATCATATAATCCAGTTAAATTACATCCAAGTGAAAACTTTGAGGATTTAAACAATGCCCTCCAAAGCTGTAATACAACTGTCAGGATTGATACTGTACTTGAAGAGCATGGATTACAGAAAGTACAAAATCTTTCAGAACATATCAAAGAACTATATACAAATAATAAACTAAATACTCTTTCAAGGGATAATATCAATGAATTTATCAACCAGCACAACTACAACAATCTTGCCCAAACTTCTAAAGGCATTACTGGTATATCAAATGCAATTACAGAGTATAACAAAAATATTGCAGGCAGTGAAATAAATGCCAGGAAATTTTCCCAGGCATTGCAAAGTACTAATTCTAATTTTGCTGGATATATATCAGGGCTTAATGGCGGCAAAGCAAGCCTTGCTGGTTATAGTGCACAGCTAGTAGCAGCAAAGGCTAAAACGTTTGCGCTGCAGACTGCCACTATGGCAATGAATACTGTACTGTCATTTGGAATTGGTACTGCTGTAAGTATGGCAGTTAATGGAATTATGTATCTTGTAAATTATACAAAGATACAAAAAGAAAATTTTGAAAATGCTAAAACTACTGCAGAACAATATGCCAATGCTATACGGGGTCTGCAGGAAGAAAGTACCAAAACTGCAAAAACAGCAGAAGACCTAAAAAAAAGATATGCGGGACTGGTACAAGGTGTTAATCCATTTACTAATGAGAATAAAAATCTTTCTAATGAAGATTATAACGAATTTTTAGACCTTAACCAGAAACTTGCAGAAATATTTCCAGGGCTTACAAAAAAATATGATGAAAATGGCAATGCAATCCTTGGCTTAAGTGGAGGGATAGATACTGTAATTACAAAAATACAGGAATTAATAAACCAAGAAAACCTCCTTAAAATGGCAGAGCTGGATGACAGCCTTAAAAAGTATGCTGAGGGTGATGGTGATAATAAAGGACAGCTTAGTGTTATAGACGGATATGCAGAAAAAGCTGAAGAAGCACAAGAAATATACGATATATACAACAAATTCAATGACCTGTTTGCTGGCAAAAATGTAGGTACAGATGAACTAGGCGCAAATGAAATAGAAAAAGTTGCAGAAAAAGCTGGCCTTAAATTCACTGATATTGACAGTTCTTATGGAACATGGGATTTATCAAGTCTTTCTGGTATTAACCAGAAAAAACTCCATGAAGCATTTGAAACATTTTTCAAAGAAATTTCAGAAGACAGGGATAAGGCAAAAGCCCTTTTAAATAATGCAAACCAGGATATGTCTTCACAAATGATGTTCTGGGTTTCAGACTCTGCGCTCTATAAACAAGGAGGTGAAAACCTAAAGACAGCCATAACAAATATGGTAAATGGCATAAACTGGGCAGAATATGGTGTGCAAGACCTTGAGGGCATAAAAGAATTAATACAGAAAAATGTTTTAACACCAATATCCATAATAATAAACAACCCTGAACAGAAAAAACAGTTTACAGATTCATTAAATAATCTTCTGGACATAGATTATTCCAGTATGCCAGTTGAAAAAGCCAAAAGTTCAATTACACAATATTTAACTGTACTTATGGACCTGTTTAACAGTTATCTTCCAGATACAGATAAGAAAAACCTGGAAGATATGCAAAAACTGTTTGGCTTTGATAATTACCAGCAGAATAAAGGATATAAAGATATACTACTGCCAGATAATGTAGAAGAAGCTCCTGTTTCTTTTGCTAAGGCATGGAAAGAACTTAAGTCTGCCACTGATGACAGCCTTAAAAATATTACATCAGGCCTTCTTAACATGGCTAATGCTGGAACCCTTACACCAGACACTCTTAATTCTGTTAAAGGTTATAATATACTTCTGGATAAAACAAGGCTTAGTGCAGAAAAAATAGTTGAAGAAATATATAAATTAAGGGATGTTGACTTTACAAGTATGCTGGCTTCAATGCATGGAGGCATATCTTCTATATCAAATATACTTGCTACAAAGAAGAATAACCTGGACAATAAAGAAACATCAGGAAATGGCATTGGTGCTGATATATTGTCTGGAATGCCTGAGGGTATTAAGAAATGCAGTAAAGAATACCAGCACTTTGTAAATATCCTTGGCAATGGCTCCTCCCAGATGGACGAATGCCAGAAAGCCGCCAATAAATTAGCAGCTGCATACCTGGACAGTAACTACTTTCTTGAAAAACTGGACAACTCAAACAAAGATGCAACAATTTCAATGCTGAAAGAAATGGGTATTACCAATGCAGAAGCTATAGTAATGCAAATGCTTACAGAGAAAAAAGAAGCTTATGCCCTTAAAACACAAATAGCTGCTGATGAAACAATTAATTTCAGTAATACTACATGGACAGCAATATCCAGTACAAATGCCTACCAGATAGCAAGTGAACAGGCACAGGCGGCTTTATACAGACTGTATCTACAGGAGTATGTATTAAATAATTCCAAACTTTCACTGCGTGACAAAGCCAAAGCATTAAAAGATTATGCATTAAGCATGGGTGAAACAGCACTTGTAGCAGAAGCAAGTGCTTATGCATTAGAAAAGTCTGAGCTGGAAATAACTAATAAAAATGGCAAGAAAAAGAAGAAGAAAAATAATAAATACTTTTCTAACTTTACAGATTATATGGAAAAACACTTGCCACATTTTAAAAAAATTATTCCTGATATTTCTGCAGGTAATGCAGGAAGTACAGGAAGTGGAAATACTTCTGGAAATATTCCTAAAACTCCTTCCAGCAAAAGCACGAAAGCCAAGGAATCCAAAACTGAAATAGACTGGCTTGCCCGTGCAATAGACAGCATTATAAACAAAACAGATTTGCTTGCAGCAAAACTTGAAAATCTTTTTACTAATAAGAGAATTTCTAAAAATCTTAAAAAGCAGATTAAAGAAGCAAGCAAAGAAATTAAAAAGGCTAGAAGTAATGCAGAAAAGTATAAAAATAAAGCTAATAAAACCAGCCTGCCAGCTAATCTAAAAAGAAAAGCCAGAGATGGTAAAATAACTGGCAGCCATAGAGAACTTGTTAAAGTTTATGGAAAAAAGACAGCTGGCAAAATAGGAAAATATATAAAATATTATTCTAAATACCAAAAAGCTGTAAAATCTGCTAAAAAAGCTGCTGTAAAGAAAAAGAATTTAGAACAGGACCTTGAAGACAACACCACATTAAGCAAAAGAAATGCCAATATTAACCAGCAAATAAAATTAACAAAAAAACTACAAGATGCTTATGCAAAAGCAGAAAAGAACTATAAGAATAAAGCAGACAGCATAAAACTGGATAAAGAGCTAAAAAAACTTGCACGCAATGGCAAAATCAAAGGCAGTTATAAAGAACTTATTAAAAAATATGGTTCTAGTACAGCCCAAAAAATTGAAGAATACCAGAAATATTATGATAAGTCCAAAGATGCACAGAAATCCAGGATTGAAGCTAAAACAAGTGAACGGGAATTAAGGAAAAGTAAACACCAGAATATTGCTGATGATGCAGAAGCACGTATAAACAAACTTAATGCACAGGCTGCCAGCCAGCTTACTGTGGAGAAAAAGAACTTGTATTTAAAACAGTCTGCAAAGTGGATTAAAGAGTCTTACAATGCACAGATTAAAATTGCAAAACTAGAAAAGGATTCTGTAAAGGCAGCACAGCTTAAAGCAGAAAAGAAAAAGGCTCTTAATGACCTTGAAATACAAACTTTCCAGAACCTGCAAGATGAATATGACAGTTATGTTTCCTTATATTCCGCTGAGGCCGGAAATGCCAGAAATGCAAAAGAAAAAGAAGCTTCAATTAAAAAACAGGCTGCCTATTTAAAGAAATCTTACAGCCAGCAGATTAAAATTGCAAATGCCGAAGGAAATACTGCACTTAAAAAGCAGCTCCAGATTGATAAAGCCAAAGAACTTCTGGAATTAAACTCACAGATATACCAGAATTATGCTGATGAGTATAATGCAAGTGCAGGACTTGCAAATGCACAAGCTGTCAATGCACTGTCTGCCAAAGAAAAAAATAAATATGAACAAAAATCGCTGGAATATACAATACAGGAATATAAATATTTATACCAGGCAGCAAAACTTAAAAATGATACTATTGAAATGGCACGCCTTGAGGCAGAAATAAGGAAAACAGCAAATGACAGTGCTAAAACACAGTTTGACAATATTTCAGAAGAATATGGGCATAAACTTGATGAAATTGACAGAACCAGCAGTTTTATTAATAACCAGGTATTACTAACTGAATCCAGGAATGGTTTTATTACAGCTTCATTATATGAAAAACTTGTTAAAGCAGAAGAAGAACATCTTAATATGCTTCTTTTGGAAAAAGCAGCCCTTGAAGAGAATTTCAAAAATGTAGAAACAGGCAGCAGCCAGTGGTTTGAAATGCGTGATATTATCTGGTCTGTTGATGAAGCTATACAAAGTTCTAATGCATCAATAGCTGAAAATAAACAAAAAACCATGGAATCCAGGCGTGAACTGGCAGAACTTGGAAGAAGTGTTATTGATAACATTAATTCAGAAGCAGATTTTTATGAAAAAATACTTTCTTACAGAAATATGTTTGATAATGACACAGGTACAATTACAAATGCTGGCACTACTACCCTTGCACTTCACGCTGGTAAAATAAGCAATAAAATTGCCCAGAAAGATTTAATCCAGAAGCAAATTGAACAACTGGACAAAGACTTTGTATCAGGAAATAACAATATAAGTTTCAAGGATTACTACGAAACACGCAAAGGACTTATAGAACAACAGCAGGATTATATTACCAGCTGTTATGAAGAAGCAGAAGCTATTAAAGAACTTTGTGAAGATGGTTATGGCAGACAGAAAGACGCAATGGAAAATCTTATAGACAAGTATAAGCAGACACTGCAGTCTGAGAAAAACCTGCGTGACTATGAAGAAAGGGCTTCTAAACAGACAGCAAATATTGCTTCTATTAAAAAGCAGATTGAAGCATTAAAAGGCAATACAACTGAAGAAGCAAGGGCTAAAATGCAAAAACTGGCTGTACAGTTAAATGAAGCAGAAAAGGACCTGGAAGATACTGAATATGACAAATATATAAGTGACCAGGAAGAAATTCTTGACAACCTTCTTGAAGAATTTGAAAACTTTACCAGCAGACAGCTTGCAGACATGGAAGGCCTTATTGGAAAAGTAATAAATGCAATGCCTTCAAGCTCCAGTATTGTCAATAACACCCTTAATGAAATTGCAGGAATATGGGGAATTGAATTATCTAATGCACTTAATGCTTCTACCCTTACAGGTGATTACAGCACTATTGCAGACCAGTCATCAGCTACAGCATCAATAGCACAAAATATATATGATGCTGTTACAGGAAATTATGCCGGTCTTTCAGACAACTTATTATCAGTTTCTAGCATATTACAAGAAATGTATAACTGGCTTGCCAGCAATAACTTTACTACAGATATAGTAGACGCTATAAATAACATTAATATTTATAATCCTGGCAATTACACAGATACCAGCACACAGATTCCAAATATTAATGACCCTGATACAGAACATATCTGGGATAACAATAATGATGTTAATACAGAATTATTAAATACTATTACCAAAATGATTAACACTATTGGACAGGATGTATATGGACAGGATAAGGCAGGTAATAGCTGGTCCAGCCGTATATCATCTGATGGATTAAGCCAGATGTTATATGAAAATACAGGACGCATACTTGATGATGACAGGATACTTGGACTGGCACAGCTGTTAGGCATTAATACAAATGGGCTCACATCTTCACAAATAGTTACAGACCTTAAAGGGCTTGGCTATAATAGCGGACAGTATGGTAAACTCCGCAATACTATTGCCAAAGAACTTTCAAACCAGCTTGGATGGACAGAACATCTTACATCAATAAACAACAATGCTGGCGGAAGCAGTACAATGGGTAATAAAACCAAAGAACAGATAGATAATGCAGGTATTCTGTACAAAGTTTCTAACTATATCAGTACAAGTGCAAGGAAACCCCAGGGGTCTGAACAAATGGCTCTCCCAAGTGACCCGCTTAATAGTTATATTTACTCAAGGATAAATAAAATACTTGATACAGAACACTCCAAAAACCTTGCAGAAATGCTTGGAGTTAATACTCAAGATTCAATATCCACGTGGAAGAAAAATGCAGCTGCCAGCCTTAAAAACATTGGTTATTCACAGGGAGGAATTGCAGAAACCTTGAAAAAAATACCTGGTGAAACTGGTGATGACGGCTGGTGTGTTGTACAACGTGGGGAAGGTATTTTAAACCTTGAACAGACAAAACAATTTGGTGAACTCGTAAACAATCTTCCTGGATTAAATAACTATACTGCTATGCTTCCTGGATTGTACAACTCTGCCTACAATACTACCGCCAGAAATGACAGCAATGTAAATGTAGGTGATATAGTATTTAATATTGATGGAAGCAATGTTACAGATGTAGACAGTTTTATAAGGACAATGCAGCAAAGTATTAAGGGACGGGATTTTATGGCTGATGTTGTATTAAGTAAAATTTCAAAAGGAAACAGTTTTGCGTTTATGAAATATTAATTTACACACAAATACTCTAATTGTTATTTATTGTACTTTGTCAATTTGCCTGGAATCTTTTGATATGAAGCAGATAATTATTTTGCACCACACGGCACGCTCCCGCTTCGTGAAAAACGCAGCAGTGCATAAGCCCTTAAAACACAAGGGCTAAGCACTGGCGTTTTTCAAGAGCCGTTTAATGCAAAATAATTTATCTGCTTCATAAAATATATTCTTTGTGCAAATTGACAGAAACAATTCTAATACAGTATTAAAAGATAAATATTAATTGCAAATATATTTATAAAAATGAGGTAATTTATAAATGACAAAAAATAAAAAAATCAAACTTCTGTCCAATGAAGTCAACGCTTTACAGCAAAAATTAAACTGTCTTTCAAAAACAGAAAATAATAAAACAGCTGGTTTATTGGAAGATTATAATAAAAATATTTCCCGCATTATAAATGAACTTGAATTAGAAAAAATGGAATACAAAAATCTAAGAGAAGAAATTGAAAAATCGAAAAACAGATATGAAATGTTATACCGTAATATTTTTAAAAAATTTAAAAAAAGAAAACTGGGTTTATAAACTAATGTTACATACAATTCCTAGTTATCAAAGGAGGTGCAGATATTATAAATGATTGCTACAGATTTTGAATTTAATGGCATAAAAGCCAGTGATGTCAATTTAATAATAGTAAATTTTGGCGGACCATCAAGGGAAGGGGTTGTTTCTTCTGGCAGCAAAATTACATTTAACAGTTCAAAAGCAATTAATAGCAATAAATGGAATTTCCATGGTTCACATTATGAAGAACAGCTGGCATTTACATTCCAGGTGGCAAGAATTAACCTGCATAAACTTCCACAGGAAACATTGCCTGTTACTTCATACGAAAAAGCTTACTATATAAACTGGCTCTGCAGGAAAGATGGGTATAAATATTTACGTTTCTTTGAAAATGGCTATGAAAACATATTTTACAATGCAAAGATTGAACTTGAATGGATTGAATATGGCGGCTGTACATATGGTGCAGAACTTTTTGTAACATGTGATTCCCCATTTGGATACTCACCATTACAGTCTTTTGAAACAAGTGTTTCATCTGGTGGTTCTTTTACCATATATAATGATTCTGATGAAACAGGTTCTGTTATTCCACAACTCACAGAAATAGAAATATTATCTGATGGTGATTTCAGGTTAAGCAATTCAATAAGCCCTCTTTATATTGCAAACTACACAGAACCCAGTGACGATGTTGTTATAAAAGGCTGTAAACGGGGCGAAATAATCACAATTAAGGGTGATACAAAACAAATTGCAACAAACCTTGTAACACATAATATAGCAAATAGTTTTAACTATATTTACCCACATATAATTAACCTTGATGAACTTTACCCAGAAGGAACAGAAACCCCAAAGTCTGTTTCTATGTTAAGGAAAAATATATTTACATTATCAGGATGTAGTGCAAATATAAATATGGCTTATAGAACTGTAAGATTTGCTGTAATTTAATAGAAAACTATGCGGCTATATTTATCAGGTAAGCAAAATGGCTAATAAAGATATCTTTTAAGGGCATGCTTAATAAAGTTAAATAAAAAAGAAAGGACATATTTTTCCCATGGCTAATGTAAATGAATATGATAAAATAAAATTTAGATATAAAATTAATTATGATGGTACCATTTCTGAACCTAATATATATTTATGTAACAGGCAGCTTGAGAAAACCGGCCAGCTTGTATATGAAAACCTGTCTGTAATCACAAATTTTGCTTCTGCCAATGAATGTTCCTTTAAATTTTTTAAATACTATGACTGGGGTACTAATCCATACTGGAATAAGTTAAAAGATACTTCTGTTATACTTATTGAAGGTTTTGGATATTTTGAAGTATCTGTACCAGAAAGTGAAACAGATACTATTGTAAAAAATGTTGAAGGAAAATCTTTGCAGGAAACTGAACTTGGACAATGTTATTGTACATTACAGATTAATACAGAAGATGATATTGCAAGGCCAGATTATAACGAAAATTATCCTACATTATTCTTCCGTACAGACGGGCATACAGAAGCATCATTATTGCACAGAATCCTTACTTATGCCCCACACTATTCCATTGGACATGTTGACAGCAGTTTAAAAAATATTAACCAGGAATTCAGCTGTACAAACACATCTGTATGGGATTTCTTTAATAGCATATCAGAAGAAACAGGATGTGTTTTTATATGTGACCCCTATTCAAGGACAATTAATGCTTTTGACCTGTCAGACTATTGTAATAACTGCAATGGAAGACATATTTTTGCTGGAAAATGCCATGATTGTAACAGTACAGATATAGGACATGGCTATGGCAAAGATGTTACATTATATATTGATACCAGAAACCTGGCAGAAGAAATAACTTTAACATGTGATAAAGACAGCCTGAAAAACTGCTTTAAACTTGAGGGCGGTGATGATGTAATTACAAACCGCATTGGTGAAAGGGTAATCGGAAATACAAATTATATATGGGCATTTTCAGATGAAACATATAAAGAAATGTCAGATAGTCTTCGTTCAAGGTATAAATCATATATTGCACATGTAGAAAATTACCAGAATGAATTTAATTCTTTATGGGAAGAAAGGGACCGGCTTCTTGATAATGTACTTATGTGGGAACATAACAGGTTTCCAGAAACAGAAAATAAAAATTATACACCATCAGAAGCCTGGAATATAGTTACAAAAAGAATTACTTATACCAGCACCAGCAGCAAATATACCACATTAGACAGGCTTTCCAAAAATATTTTAAATTATATACAGTTAATACTGCCAACAGGTTACGGATGTAAATTCCAATTAAAAAGTGATGGCACATGTAATTATGGATGCAGTTATATAAATGATGGTGGCACTGATGTAATAAATACATGGTGGGGCTATCTTTATATTTATATAAAAAACTGTACTGATAAAAATGGAAATGACATTTATTATTATAACAGTGGTAAATGGCAGCTGGATGTTAAAAAGGGATATAACTCTGTTCCTTCTGGTGATACTTATAATAATGATTATTTTCTCTATTTAAAGCAACAGCTTGATACTGCACTTGCCAAATCTGGAATACCAGATACTCCAAAGTACGATACTGATTATACTGATAATATTTCCAGCCATTTAAATGACAAAGATTATTATAAAAATTATTTCAGGCAATATTCCATTGCACAACTTTCATCATGGGCTGATGCCTATGAAAAATGTACTGTTGTTATTTATAACCTGGAAAGTGATATTGTAAATAATAACAATAAAAATTTTTATTATGCTGTTAATACAAGCGGCACTAAATCTTCTGAAACAATTTATAATGCATTATTAAAAAAATATATTGGTTTCAAAAATTATATAGAAACAATTATTAATGAATACCAAGGCCATGTTGATACTGGCAATGCAAGGATAAATGCCATTGATAAAAGGCTTGGGGAAATAAATGCATCATGCTGCCTTGAAAATTATCTCGGCAGCCAGTTATACAATGAACTTCTCTCATTTAAACGTGAAGAAGTTTATAGTAATTCTAACTTTATATCAGATGGTCTTGATGATTCCCAGTTAATGAAACGCATTGAAGAATTTATCTTAAATGCCAAAGAAGAACTTGCCAAAGCATGCCAGTTACAATACACTGTTACAACAAAAATTGGCAATCTTTTATCAATAACAGATTATAAAGACTGTCATAATTATTTTGTACTTGGCAATTATATCAGGGCAAAAACAGATAATAAACTTGTCAAAATGCGTCTGGTAAGTGTAAACTTTGACTTTAATTCTGTTGAAAGCATTAATGTAACCTTTTCTGATGCTATAAATGGTACATCTTTAAGCAAATCAATAGAAGAAACCCTTGCCAGTGCAAAATCTATGGCAACAAGTTTTAACTATATACAGCACCAGTCTGCATCAAACAACAAAAAAATGGATATTTTCAGCACAATGTTTGAAAATGGGCTTGATGCAACCAAAACACTGGTAATGAATTCAGATAGTCTTTCTACCATAATAGATACACATGGAATACTGACAAGACAATATAATTATGATACTGGAAGTTATGACCCTTGCCAGTTAAGAATTACAAATGGCACAATAGCCATTACAGATGATGGCTGGAAAACAATAAGTGCTGCATTTGGCAAGATTGTCTGGAAGAACCAGGAATGTTATGGCATTATTGCTGAAAAGCTTATAGGACAGGCACTTATAGGAAATACATTTGAAATTAATAATGTTTCAGGCACTTATACAATTAATGATGATGGTTTCAGAATTTCTAATAATGGCAATTCTATTTCATTAAATGCAGATGACTGCTCTTTTAATATTGAATACCAAGGAAAAAAAGCACTATATTTCACACCACAGGATGGTCTGTATATCTCTGGTAAAATCAGGGGCGGAAGCATAAATATCAATGATAAATTTATTGTAGATGAAAACGGGGATGTTACTGCCGTAAATGGTAAATTCAGCGGAACGGTTACAGATAGTACATTTAATATTAATGGTAAATCTATTATAGATACTGACGGAAATATTGAAACAAATTCCGTTGAAAGTGAATACGCTGTCCTAGGTAAGTGGGGATTTTACGGGGATATAATTAAAGGAATAGCCAGCGACAATATTATGCACATAATAAGAGCAGCAAACAAACTTTGGATAGATTCATCTGATACTACTACGATAGCAACAAGCAGTAAAGTTGAAATACCTAATTGCCCACTATATGTAAGAGCAATACACAATACTGATATTATTTTTGACCTTAACCTTAGTTCAGACCAGAATATTATTCTTACACCTGGAAGAGGCATTATTATATTAAATGGACATACGGAAGCTAATGATATACAAATTAATGGAAATTTATATTTTAAGGAAAAAGATGGAACTATAAAGACCTTAAAACCTGAATGTTTTATTTAAAAGCCAGATATCCTTAATACAAATTTATATAATAAACAATTTTATTTGGAGGGAAAAATGAATAAACCAATACAATTAATTATTGCTGATTTTAGAAAAGAATTAAGTAATGCTATAAACAACACACATCTTCCAATGGTCTGTATTACCCCCGTTGTTAAAGACTTATATGAACAGTGTGTATTAATTGAAAAAGAACAATTCAGACAAGCAGAAGAAGAATATACCCAAAATATTGCAGAAGAAAATAATATTAATAGTAACCAGGAAGAACTGGAGAATTAATAAACCATTACAATATATAACAATTATTAATTTTATTATTTGTTATATATTGTATATTTAATCCGCCAGTTTTTTTAATTAAATTTAAGGAGGGTTTATAAATGTTAAATACAATAACCCATGAAATAGACTTAAACATGTCACAGCCTTGTAATTTCCAGTATATACATATTATGCAGTATGATTATGACGCTGAATATATAAAATGTAATTTATATGATGGTAACAAACCATATATAATTTCCTGTACAAAAGACAGTATAATTGTAAAATGTGAACTGCCTGATGGTAAAGAAATTGAAAGTAAAGTTGAAAGCATAGATAACAACAGTATTACTTTCAAAATCACTGATAAAATGACACAAGTAAAAGGTGATGTATTTACTTCATTAAGCATGGTTGATACTAATGGTAAAAAATCTCCATTTCCTTTTATAATAAAAGTAATTAAAGCTCCAGAAGGAATCTCAGATGATGATATATATTATGGAAAACAGGGAGAATATTATGCAAATTTATCTAAATCATACGCTATAGGCACAGGCAATGAAATGCGTGAAAATGATGATACAGACAACAGTAAATATTATTATGAACAAGTCAAAAATCTAATCAATAGTAATAGTTTTAAGAATGCTAATATATTATATTATGAAACTTATACAGAATTTAAAAAGGATTTAGACGCAGGCAATATTGATAATGAAACTTTAATTGGCATAAAAGAAAACTCTGTTAATAATTCTACAATAAATAATGAGTTTAAAGATAAAAAATTAGTTTTATTTCTGTCAAGGGGAAGGATATTATATAGTGATGATTTAAAAAACTGGACTTTTGCCGGAATTAATGAAGATAGTGCTCTTATACCAAGATGGATTTATGACCGTGCTGTATCTTATTGTCTAGCATATGGCAACAACAGGTTATTTTGTGCAGATATGGATAGTGCTAATAGTGATTTCAATATTTACTATACAATATATGACTTTAAAGAAGGGAAAAACAATATTTGGAGTCCACCTGTTTACCAAGGTTCTCTTGGAGAAAATGATAAAGTATTCCGTCCTGTAATTGCATATGGTAATAACCATATTATAGCAGCTAAACGTACAGGTTGTTATATAACAGATGATAACGCTATTGACCAGGCAAGTCCATATTCTAGTTTTACAGGATTTCAAAAAATGAATGGTATAGACAAAATTACACGTTGCAGAATTGCATATGGTAATGATATTTTTGTATTAACTAATGGAGATGGTAATTCTTACTATACATCAGATTATAAAAACTGGATAAAATTACATGGCAAAGTTTCAAGTAATGATGGAAACTTATTCTTTGAAGATTACTTATTATATGGCAATGGAATTTTTATACACTTTGACCGTAACAGGGCTATGAGTAGTGGTTATGATTATGATACCTCAATATTAAAAACTGATAATATTTCTAATGGATGGGAAAATATAAGACTTCATAATATAGTGCTTAATGATTTAAATATTCCAAGTAAATATAATGCCAAATACCTTAATATGTGCAGTATGGCTTTTGACAATATTTCCAATAAATTTATATTTTCAGTTTGCTTTACTAATGAAAATAAAGTAACATGTTCCGGATTTTTAACATATGATGGAACAGATTTTCAAATTTATCTATATAACCGGGATATTTACTTCCATGATATGTGTATGTTTTACAATGGCATATTTTACGGATTTGACAATAATAGTCATTGGATTGCCGTTGAAGATATTACAACAGAAAAATATATTGATTATGGCGAGGTAAGTGAATTTAAAAATTGGTATCCAAGTAATAGCTATCTATATGAAGGCATTCCAATTAATAACTATGCTATTATTGATGTTCCATTGAAAGATATAGATAATATAACAACTTAATATAAACAGAGGTGGTCAAAATGATTTTGTATAAGACAAAACAGGCAGAAATAATACGTCTTGATAATATTTCTTCTAACAATACTGGAAATACAGAGAATACAGAAGGTACAGGAGAAAATATAGAAAGCTCCAAAAAATATGCAGATTTAGCACAATCCTATGCGGTTGGTACAGGAAATTCTATACGTGAAAATGATATGTCAGACAATAGTAAGTACTACTGGAAACTTGTAAAGGATGCTATTGACAATGGACAACTTGCTGAATTTGAATATTTCCAGACTTATGATGAGTTTGAGGAAGCATTAAGAAATAATAATATACGGGATGATATTCTTGTAGTTATTAAAGACCATGTCTATTCATCTGATGATAATAATGATGTCATAGACAATGCTCTTTCTCTTGAAAGCAGACATGCAGTACAAAATAAAATAGTCACTAAAGCTTTAAATGACTTAGATGCTAAAATACCACAAGTTGATGCAAGACTTTCTTCTACTTCTGAAAACCCTGTACAAAATAAAGAAATATTTGCAAAACTTACTGAAATAACAGATTCAATAAGTAATATTGTTTCATCATCTGGTTCTTTCGCAAATGCTACATTCCAGCTTTCCGGCTCTGATTTATATATCACTTTAAATGAAAATGTTTCAACAAAAGTAAATTTTACACTTGATGGTACAGATTTAAGAATAACAATGGAGTGATTTAAATGATAATAAAAGATGGAATTTCAGATATATTATCTGTAAAATTTAACTCAAATGATTTACAACATATATATTGTAAAAGTAAAACAAATGACCCTAATATACTCGTTTGGTCTAAAAAAGTAACACCAACTATAAGCAGTATTGGTTATATGCCAAAAACAATTTCCCATATTTCAGGTAACAGAGAATGGTTCTTATGGAAACGTGATAATAGTGCATTAAGAGGAATAACCGCTGAACATCCTGGCAACACAAATATCTTACAATATCCAATTATTAATGCAAAAGGAAATGCCACGTTTTCTCTTTACATTGGACAAAGTTTATCTAAAGGCTGTAGAATAATGATTAAAGAACATAATGGGGATGGTTCTTATATACCTGGATATACATTTGATTATTATCCAGAAAATTTAATTAGAACTATGTATTTTGATTTATACAATAGTAATACAAATGTATCTTTTGGCCGTTATTTTTCTGATGAAGAACAATATACTGTTACCTGGTCTGAAAATAGTGAAAGTATAATCTTC
The DNA here is from genome assembly GCA_948794795.1 of uncultured Lachnospiraceae bacterium. Classification (GTDB taxonomy): domain Bacteria; phylum Bacillota; class Clostridia; order Lachnospirales; family Lachnospiraceae; genus Butyribacter. Next base: position 24,006 of record CAQGLR010000025.1, read on the forward strand.
ACTATCAATTATGAATGGTGTATGCATGATTTTACAATTTATCCATTTATTTAATATATTTTAAAAAATTATTTATATATTCTATAATTGAATATTAAAATAGAAATGAGGTTAAATATGATAATTTATTTAGACAAAAACAAATCCCCCAATATTGTATGCGATGGTGGCAATGGTAAAAGCAGTGATGTACTAAATGATATTCTTGAAGGTGAAAATATTGCCATTGAACGTGATATGGTTAATAAATGTATAACTATCAGTTCATCTGCCAAAATTGATGTTATAGACAACTTTGACAGTACAAGCACCACTGCTGCCTTATCAGCTAATAAGGGGAAAGAACTTTATAACTTAATTGGTGATGTATCAGGTATTATTGACCTGGTAAACAGGGAGGCGGTCTGATTGGGTACAATTGCAGATAAGGTAAGGTATACATTAAATGCAGTTAATGATATACAAGCAGCAATTGAAGAGAAAAAAATATCCATAACAGATGCTACTCCTCTAAAATCTTATGGTGATAAAATCCGTGAAATACGGACTTTAGATTTTAATAAATTCCGTCCCTGGATAATTATAAACAACATATATAACAGTTATACTATTGATAATGTACAATTCTGTAATTTTGAATACGCTGGTAATCTATGTTGGAATTATTATGATATGGGAACAGCCAGGGACAGTTACACAAGATTTGATATTAAATTTTGCAATTTTGAAGAAACTACAGTTAATGTGGTTTCAAATACATATAATTAGGAGGAATTTTAAATGCCAGTAGTTACAAATACTTTTTCAGGTGAAGATACCAACTATAACAAATCTGAATATATAGACTTGCCTTTGATGTCTGCTAGCTCTACCCAGCGAATTTCAATTTATTCAAGCTTGTCTAAAACTTTTGCACATGCAATTTATACTACCTTACTAGATGCAGGCTACAATGCCACTTATAATGAAAATGTATGCAGTATTAATATATGGGGATTTGAATTTTATCCAATTATAAACTCATATATTCAAGTTTTTATAAAAGGATTATCCAATTCTACTCCTCTAATATCAAATAATTCTACAACATACAGAATTAATGTTAATTCATCCTATTCATTTTCAGTTACAGTACGAGGAAGCTCTGATGCTTTTAATATACTTATAGGTGGCATGGGCTATGAAACCTCAGAAAACCCAATATTATTTTTGGCAAAAGCTGTACATATACCAACAAATAAAAATGGGTTCTTTTGTATGTCTGACTTATGTAGCTCATCAAACATTTACTCTCATACTTATTTTGAAGACAACTTATATACCATATATAATAAATGTACTAATTATTTAAAATATTTTAGTGTTAACAACCAGACAAACTATCTTGGAACAGGAAAAGGCTATATATTAGTACCACAACTAACATCTGATAGTGCATGGTATATAAAAGGGTTAGTAGAATCCAATACCGCTTTATTATCTCCTAATAAGTATTATAAATTAAATAATGAAATTTATTACTCAAATAATAACAGGCTTTTATATCGCGTAGATATATAATTTCTAGAAAAAATTTATTACTTTATTAAAAACAAGGCTGGAAACTCCAGCCTTGTTATAATTATAAACGTAACATACACTTTTTATTATATTAAACTTAATTTATGACAGTGTATTTGATTTTGTATCTATAGCCTTCTATCTCATTTATAAAGCCGATTGTGGATAGAACCTGCAATCCCTTATAAATATTAGAAATTTTGACAATAGCCTTCAATAAAAACATTTGGAAATTATCTTTTAAAAGACACAAAACTAATTACACTTTCTAATTTGTAATAAATAAAAATGAGTTAGAAAGAATCGCCCATCCAAGGTTCTCTCTTGTTTCTTCTACTTCTACCTCTGAATCAAATCCTTTTTCCAATATTTCTTCAACTGTAACTTCTTTATTTTCCATATTTTTTATCCTCCGATTTTTTTAATTATGTATATGTGATGTTACGTTATAATCCAACTATATATTTTACTAATAATTGTATAACATATTAATAGTATAATTATAAGGCTTATAATATAATAAATTGACAATAAAATTTTCTTAAATGTTCTAATTGATGATCTTTTAAGTAAATTAAAAAAACTATTTCTGGCTACTTTGTTTAAATTATTAACTTCTAGTATATCTGATAATATATAATATCCATCAAGCTTTATAAAAGGTAATATATTTGATAATACAAAAAAATAAGATATATTTATCAGCCTCAATATAATTATATTTTCAAAAAATAAATACCATATAAATAACAACAATCCTATAATGGAATTAAAATAAATCCCACCTAAAGAAGTTAATACCCTTCCCTTTTTTTGTGCCATACAAATATCTGATGTGTCTACATAAAACATCGGAACACCATAATTAAATTTAAACCCATATGATTTTACCTCACGTCCAGCATTTAAACAAAATAATATATGACCAAATTCATGCATTACTATATTAATAATTAAAAATAAAATATATATTATAAAATTAATACCATTGTAACTACTTGTCGTTGTATCAAATGTCATCAGCACTGTTCCTAAAACCAACATCAACAAAATTACAAAACAGACAAGACTATAAGTGAACAAAAATGAAGGTAGACAAGCCGCTAGACTATCAAAACTGTGTTTATATGTAATATTTAACAAAAATTTATCTTTGTGACTATAAGGATACTTGTTCTGTAAAATTTTTTCTAATTGTCTATCAAAAGTATCTTCATAATAATGTTCACAAAGATATTTGTAAGTCATTCCACTCAAACGAAAATAAACTGACTTATTAATATCCTTTACTATTCCATAATTATTACTAAAATGAATTTCATAATTTCCTATATATATATTATCAATCATTTTTTTTAATTGTCTCACAGTATTTTTCAAATATTTTTTTCTTTTCCTCTTCTATATATGGAACAATATCATTCATAAACTTTATATCAGAAAATATATTTCTACATAAATCACATTTATTCACATATTTTCTTTTAAAAAAGTCTTCATATCCCAATTTGCCCGCAAAATCTAAATACCAGTTTAACCCTTTTGTTTTTAAAATACGAATATTCATATTTGAATTATATTTTCTATATAATTCAGATAATGATTGAATTTGTATATTACCAATTTTCAATGGTTTTGTTGCTCCTGCCTGAGAACAGCATGGAAACACATCACCATTTGGAAAAATAGCAAAATAGCTAGTTTCAAAACAACGATTTGAACGTTTAAATATATAATCATCATATATAAAGTCTGACTTATCAATTAGGTAATTTGCATTTCCAACTGGCAAACAAGCTGCTGTAATCATCTCTTCAGCAAGCTCATCAAAAATTCCAGCAAGTTTACTTTTAGTTATTACGCTTCCAATGTCAACAGCTAAACCTACTTCTCTGCTTGCTTTGAGAATATTTTTAATCTTATTTATACTAATATATTCACCATGGAATTGGTCAACACTTAAAGATAATCTGCTTAAGCCAGCTTCTCTTATTTCAGAAACTATTTTTAAAGTTCTATCATATGTAGTGCCCCAGAAACCATTTGAAGTACATATTACTTTTTTATTCTTCTCTTTAGCAAATTTACACATTTTTAATAAATTTGAATATTCTAAAAATGGTTCTCCTCCAGAAAATCCAATAGTTTCTATATCTTCTATTCCAGCTGATTCTTCAATAACTTTTTCAATATATTTAATGGGCATTTTCTCTTCTGACTGAGGAGAACATCCAAAACAACACATTTCACATTGAGCTGTACATTGTTTTGTTATCAATAATGCTATCGTTTTAGGATAAATTCTATTTTTCATATCCTTTCCTTTCTTTTTTCTTTATGTGCAATCATAATATAATATATATTAAACAAAACGAAAATCCAAACTAATAATATAACAATATTATTCAAATAATTATCTATATTATTAAAGACAATAAATTCTTTTATATTATTAGTAACAATACTATGAGCATCAAGTAAAAATAAATTTCCTTGTAGTTTTGGTATTGGTAAAATATTTAATACTGACATAAATAATGTACCAAAAATAGTAAAAATTATAGTCATAATACGCTTTTGTGTACAATACGCAATTATTCCCATAACTAAAACAACATATATATATTGTAAAATAAGAATAGTTAATATATTCAAACTGCTAAATATTTCTATATTCTCTTTTAGAAAATACCCTTCAGTTCCAACAGAAATAATAATTATTCCCATTAAAATTATTACTAACATTCTCGTCAAATAATATTGTTTAAAAGGAATTTTTATATTACTATAAAAGGAATCACTATAATCTTCATAATCCTTTGTCAAATAATTTCCAATAGAAGGTGCAAAAACAAACGGCATTAACTGGCTTATTCCACAATAATAATCAAATCTAATGCTCTTATTTCCATCAAACATTGGCTGTACTACAATACTATTTATGATTGCTGCTATAATCATAACTATCATACCTATAATCATACCTATCCAATCTTTTCCACGTATCATCCTTTTTATTTCAAACATAAAAAGCATTTTTAATCACCTCCTAATACATATTTTTTCATTATATCTTCCTGTGATTCTTTTGATAAATCTTCAATAATTTTTCTATTTTGATTAAAAAACCAATATTTTCCTTCTAAATAAAATACTTCTGATAAATCATGGGTTGTAAAAAAGGCTATTTTTTTATTATTTGAATGATATCTTTTTATAAATTGTAATAACTCTTCTTTTACTCTCATATCTAAAGCATTTGTTATTTCATCATAAATAATAACTTCCTTTTCTGAGGATAAAGCTACAAATATCTCTACACGTCTCTTTTCTCCACTACTAAGTTTACCTATTTTGCTATTAAAAATGTTTTTCAAATTTAATAACGAAACCAACTTATCAACATCATTGTTATTTACCTTTCTTACAAAATCAACAACATCCGATACTTTTAATTCTTTAGGCACTCTTGAATAATCAGATACTACGGCTATATTGGATGGTAAAATTTCCACTTCACCTTTATATTTTATTTTTCCTAATAGCATTTTAAAAAAACTAGATTTTCCACTTCCATTTTGTCCAATTACATTTATAAAATCTCCATAATCAATATTGAAGTTTGATTTTTGAATAATTAATTTATTTTTATATGATAATTCATCAATAACAATTTTCATAAAAATATCACTCTCCAATTCCAAAAATAAACGGATTATCTAATTTTACTGTTCTATACCATACATGATCTCCATTTTCATAAAACTTAGTAATATCAAATTTTGCAGATGCCAATCCTATAAAACAAATAAAAATACCTATAAAAATTATTAAAATGCTTTTAGAAATAGTATTATTATTGTTTAATCCTTTTTTCATTCTTTCTCTCCTTTCAAAACCATAACCACTTTTCTATTTGTTTTTTTTACTAATAATAAAATTTTTGCCCATATAACAATGAATGTTTTATATAATAGCAAAGTAATACCTATACATATTATTCCTACACCTAATTGCATAATTCCAGCTGGAATATTATAGTGAATCATAACAAAAGGACACCCCAGTATACTGACACATGCAATAACAGCTGTTGCTAATCCAGAAGATAAAATAACCAATGGGACAACTCCTAATATTACATAAAACGTTAATAATAAACTTCCCCATATTGGAAATAAAGCAATTACAAAAATAATTTTGAGAGTACTATTATTAGGAGTAATTTTAAAAGACATTTCTTCATTTTCTTCTAAAATTTTTTTTGTTATTTGTTTAGGATCACCAATTTTTTCTATTGCCTCTTCTTCGCTCAAACCATTTTCTAAATAGTCTTCTATCATTTCCTCATAATACCCTACAAATCTATATCTTTCCTCATCATTTATTACTAATAAATAATAATCCATTTTTTTAAGGAATTCTTTCTTATTCATTTTCAACCACTCCTTTAATATACTTGTATATTTCCAATACATTATCAAAATCTTTCAAAAAAAGACTTAAACGCTCCTTTCCGCTTTCAGTTATCTTATAATATTTTCTCAACCGCATATTATGCTCTACAGTGTAAACAGATACCGCATTAACATTTTCCAATCTTCTTAAAATTGGATATAATGTTGATTCTGTTATTTCTATGTGTTCCGATATATCCTTAACCATTTGGTATCCATAAGAATCTGATTTTATTAAAACAGCTAAAACACAGTTTTCCAACAATCCCTTTTTTAGTTGTATATCCATATATTACCTCATATTTACTATTCCTTATAAATATATATCAGTTTATATTAAATAATATTATACATAATACTATGTTATACATAGTATAATATACACTATATCTTATTTTGTCAAGATAAATTTTTTTATATTTATTTTTCATTTGTTCGATATAACCATTTATTTTAGTTATATTAACGTGAGTCCGACAAAATAAAAATCCATAAGCAAGGTTCTATGGTATAATTTAATTGACCATTACAAAGATTACCAAAGGAGAACAAGCTTATGGACGGTTTAGTTATATCAATATTTTATGAAATTGACAACTTTTGTAAGAAATTTATTCCTTATATGGAACAACAATGTATACAGTATGATGGCAAGCCTGTATCCCTGGAACTTCCAAGCCGCCTTTCTTTCAGTGAGGCAATGGCCATATGTGCTGTATTCCACTTGTCTGGTTACAGGACATTTAAATGGTTTTACAAAAAACTGGTTTTAAAAAATTACAGTAAATTTTTTCCTAATATTGTAAGTTATAACCATTTTGTGGAACTCATGCCATATACTACACTTCTAATGGTGTTTTTTGCTTATTCATGCAGAAGAAAATGCACTGGTACCAGTTTTGTAGATTCTACAACTATTGATATATGTGACAGCCACAGGATACAACAGCACAAAGAATTTAAAGATATTGCACAGAGAGGTAAAAGTTCCACAAGATGGTTTTATGGTTCCAGACTGCATATTTCAATAAATGAATTGATGGCTACGGTGAAATACTGGGCTTCTGTCTTACACTAGGGAATAAAGATGACAGGAATCCTGAAGTTATGGGACATCTTACAGAAAATATTTTTTGAAAACTTTTTTGCAGACAAGGGCTATATTTCCAAAAAACTAACCAGCCAGCTTCAAAAAATTGACATCCAGCTTATTACAAAACAAAAAAAGAATTCCAAAACCAAAAGCCTTATGGACCTTTCCGATAAAATACTTATAAGGAAACATGCTGTAATAGAATCTGTGAATGGTTTAATGGTTTCCTTAAAAATATATGCCAGATAGAACATTTCAGACACAGGAACTGCTGCAACTTTGTAGTAAATCTGGTATCTGGCATTGCTGTTTACTCTTTTTTACCTAAAAAACCATCTATATAGCCATGGAACAATGCAATTCCATGTAAGATTTTATAACCGCTGATAACAAACATATATTTGCAATTAATTTAAAAATAAGTATGATTTATAAATTATAGAAGAAAAAATATTAAAACATTTATGAAATTTTCCCGATAAATGTAAACTTGAAAATCATAGGGAATAAGAATTTACTGATTATATTATCCTCCAAAGCCGTATATTGTAAAAATTGATTTCTAATATTGATAATAAAAAAACTATATTAATATATTGCCACAATATTTGGTGCTGTCTGCTGCTCCTATACTTGTGGCAAATGTCTAAATGAATTTATCTAAAATAAAATTCTTCTATTTTTAACTGAACTAATAATTTATCTGCTTTAAAATTTCTTCACATACTATAGTAATTTTCATAATATATACACAGTATACTATTACCTCTATGATGTAAAAAGTAACTTTAATTCCTCTTCTGAAAGCTGTCTGTATTCTCCAGGGGAAAGTTTTTCATCAAGTTTTAATTTCCCTATACTTATACGTTTCAGGTATGTAACTGGTTTTCCAACAGCCCAAAGCATTCTTTTAACCTGGTGGTACCTTCCTTCATGTATTGTAAGGCACATGGAAGTCCATATACCTTTATTATCTGTATAATGTTTTATATCTGATACTTTTGCTGGCAGGGTTATTTTATCATCACCAATATCCATTCCTTTTTCAATCTGTTTTATATCATTATCTGTTACAGAACCTTCTGCAACCAGGAAATATTTTTTATCTACATGTTTGCGTGGTGACATAAGCTTATGTGACAAAGCACCATCATTAGTTATAATTAACATTCCTTCTGTATCTATATCAAGCCTTCCTACAGGAAAAATACCACTTTTATTATTCTCTTTTATTAATTCTATAACGGTTTTATATTTATTATCTTTTGTAGCTGAAACATAACCTGCAGGCTTATTCAACATAAAATATACATATTTTTTGTAATAAATATCTGTACCACAGACACAAACTTTGTCAGTTTCCTCATTTACTTTCATTTCTGGTTTTAAAACTGCTATACCATTTACTGTTACCTGCCCTGATTTTATTATTTTTTTTACTTCATTTCTTGTTCCAACTGACATTTCTGCCAGATATTTGTCCAAACGTATAAATACCACCTCCAAAATAATAAAAAAAGCCATGCATTTACATTTAATACTGCACGGCTTATACTGGCACTCCGTATAAAATTAAAAAAAGGAATAGTTCCACCTGGCATGTTATCCCACATACTGGTACAACAGTAATAACTAACTAATACACTGGCCCGTCTGGCTGCCATTATCCACCGTAGCCACTGCTACGGCTTATTTATCTGTCTTGCATATGAATAAGCATTCTCCGCCAATGTATCAGAAATTTATTATTTGATGCATTAGTGAAACTATATTCCTTTTATATATAAATTCTTTTATAACCCTCTGTACAAATCTGCATATTTGTTAGCTGAATTATTCCATGAGAAGTCCATTGCCATTGCCCTGTCTATAATTTTATTCCACTCACGTTTCCTGTTGTAGTAAACATCTTTTGCATAATTTATAGTACCAAGCATCTCATGGGCATTGTAATTGGCAAATGAGAAGCCAGTTCCCGTATTCTCATACTCATTGTATGGTTCTACTGTATCTTTAAGTCCGCCTGTTTCCCTTACAATAGGTATTGTACCATATCTAAGGCTCATAAGCTGGCTTAAGCCACAAGGCTCAAAAAGTGATGGCATAAGGAAAGCATCACACGCAGCATATATCTTATGTGAACGTTCCTCAGAATAATAAATATTGGCAGATACCCTGTCATGGTATTTCCATTCAAAGTGCCTGAATAAGTGCTCATACTTCTCTTCACCTGTACCAAGGACTACAAGCTGTGTATCTGGTGCACAGACTTCCTCTATAACATAGTCAACAAGGTCAAGCCCTTTCTGGTCTGTAAGCCTTGAAACAAGTCCAAGCATAAACTTCCTTTCATCCTGCTCAAGACCAAGTTCTTTCTGGAGACCTCTCTTATTCTTAACTTTTTCTTTACGGAAATTCTTAATATTATAATTAGCATAAATAAGCTTGTCAGTTTCCGGATTCCATTCATTATAGTCAAGACCATTGACAATACCAGTGAGGCAATTACTACGTGCACGCATAAGACCATCAAGCTTTTCACCGTAAAATGGCATTTTAATTTCTTCTGCATATGAATCACTAACTGTAGTTACCCTGTCTGCATAAACTATACCACCTTTAAGATAATTTGCATCACCATACGCCTCCAGCTTATCTGATGCAAAGAATGATGCATTTAAGCCAGTGATATCCTTAACCTTCTTCAAATCCCAGATTCCCTGGAATTTAAGGTTATGTATGGTCATAATTGTCTTAATTCCATGATAAAAGTTATTTTCCATAAACATATCATGCAGGTATACAGGTATAAGTCCAGTCTGCCAGTCATGGCAATGTATTATATCAGGCCTGAAATCTAAACTTGGCAGGGCAGATAATGATGCCTTACAGAAAAATGCAAACTTCTCAATATCCTCATGTATATATCCATAAGGCTTATCTCCTGCAAAATAAAATTCGTTATCTACAAAATAGAACTTAATCCCTTCGTATTCCATTTCAAGAATACCTACATACTGTTTACGCCACGCAAGGTCAATATAAAAATGCGTTTTGTACTGCATCTTCTGTTTCCATTCATCAGAGATACATGCATATTTTGGTATCATAACCCTTACATCAAACTCTTTCTTGTCAAAATACTTTGGCAAAGAGCCTGCTACATCTGCAAGTCCTCCTGTTTTTATAAATGGTACACTTTCTGACGCTACAAATAATACTTTCTTCATCAAAAATACCTCCTTCTTTTCAGGTCATATATCTATTATACCCCAAATATCTGATACTGAAAAGACATTTTTTATCTAATTAAAGTAATCTATACTTGTAATAAATTCAACACGTATAAAAAGCCTTAAGCCCGCATCTTATACTCTAAGCGTATTTTATCTGCAATAAGTGCAACAAACTCTGAATTTGTAGGTTTTCCCTTTCCTGAATTAACAGTATATCCAAACAGTTCTTCTATAGTATCCATCTTCCCACGGCTCCATGCAACCTCTATCGCATGTCTTATTGCCCTTTCCACACGGCTTGATGTAGTCTTATGGTTCTTGGCTATAGTCGGATAAAGGCGTTTTGTAATTGAACCAAGCATTTCATTGTCATTTACTGACATAATTATTGCATCTCTTAAATACTGGTATCCCTTAATATGTGCAGGCACACCAATTTCATGTATAATATTGGTTACATCTGCTTCAAGGTTGTTTATTTTCTTCTTATTATGCTGCTGGTTTGTAAAAACTGTATTTATAACTCTGTTGTCTTTCTCATTGTTAAGGGCTACTGCCCTTGTCCTGTTCACTACCATATGTGTGTCAAAAGGTTTCAATATATAGTATGCTGCACCTAATTCAAATGCATTTTCTGTAACGCTTTCCTGGCTTACAGCGGAAACGACTATAATCTTAGGTATGCGTCCAGAATTACTTTTCCTTAATTTCTCCATAACGCCAAGTCCGTCTATTTTAGGCATTATTAAATCAAGTAAAACCACATCTGGTTTATAAAGTTCAATCATTCTCAACGCTTCCTCGCCATCTGGCGCTGTTCCTACAACCTCCATATCTGGTTCTTTAGTAAGGGCTTCTTTAAGTAAATTAACAATTCTTTTGTTATCATCAACTAATAACACTCTGACATTCTGCATCACATTTCCCTTCCTGCCTCCTTGGCATATCCTTTCTTATTATATGGGGTTATAATAGAATCATATATATATAAATATATTGCTGCAATACTTAAAAAATGTTACTTTTCGACTTGATATTTAAGGCATTTCCAGCAAATAACATACGTTTATAGTATATGACAAATTGTTACAATATATGCATACAGAAAACGACGGGGCATGATTATTTTATAATCTTTCTGCCATTACAAAACACACTTAAAACATATTTGAAAATTAAAGATTCATAAGTTACCAACTCTGGCAATATACTCTTTGAGGGATTCTTAATTTCCAAACATCCATAAGTCCTTTATTTGGTAATATCTTTATTTGGTAATATCTTTATTTGGTAATATAATAAAAGAAGTATTGTTTCTGGTTTTATCCAGTCAATTTGTACAAAGAGTATATTTAATGCAGCAGGTTAATTATTTTGCACTTGGCGGCCATTGAAAAACGCCAGTGCTTAGCCCTTGTATTTTAAGGGCTTTATGCACTGCTGCGTTTTTCATTGAGTGGGAACGTGCCGCATAGTGCAAAATAATTAACCGCTGCATTCCAAAGAATCTTATACAAATTAACGGAACCATCCAGATTCCAATGCTTCTTTTATTATAAAATCAATTTTTAAAACTGTGTACAGGTGCTGGTATCCTTCCGCCCCTGTTTATAAAACCACTGCAGTCAAACTGGTTTACAGGCATAACTGGTGCATGTCCCAGAAGCCCTCCAAATTCCACATTTTCACCAACACCTTTTCCAATCACTGGAATAAGGCGTGCAGCAGTTGTTTTCTGGTTAATCATACCAATTGCCATTTCATCAGCTATAATACCTGAAATAGTAGAAGGTTTTGTATCACCTGGAATTGCTATCATATCAAGCCCTACAGAGCATACACATGTCATAGCCTCCAGCTTTTCAAGAGTAAGTGCTCCATCTTCAACAGCATTTATCATGCCCTGGTCCTCACTGACAGGTATAAAAGCACCACTAAGCCCTCCTACATAAGAAGATGCCATTATACCGCCCTTTTTAACCTGGTCATTTAACAACGCCAGTGCTGCAGTTGTACCTGGTGCACCAGCACGCTGGAGACCCATTTCCTCAAATATATCCGCAATACTATCACCTACTGCTGGTGTAGGTGCAAGTGACAGGTCTATAATTCCAAAAGGAACACCCATGCGCTTTGAAGCTTCCCTTGCAACAAGCTGTCCTACCCTTGTAATTTTAAATGCCGTCTTCTTAACTTTTTCACAAAGAGTTCCAAAATCCGCACCACGCACTGATTCCAATGCCTTACGCATAACTCCGGGTCCGCTTACCCCAACATTAATAATCTCATCTGCCTCTGTAACACCATGGAAAGCACCTGCCATAAACGGATTATCATCAGGTGCATTGCAAAATACAACAAGCTTTGCACAGCCTATACTGTCCCTGTCTGCTGTTTCTTTTGCTGTATCCAGTACAATATCCCCCATAAGCTTCACAGCATCCATATTAAGACCTGTCTTTGTAGAACCAAGGTTTACAGAACTACATACAAAATCTGTTGATGCAAGCGCTTTAGGAATTGAACGTATCAGAAGCTCGTCACTTTCTGTCATGCCTTTTGAAACAAGAGCACTATAGCCGCCAATAAAATTAACTCCTGTGGCTTTAGCTGCTTTATCAAGGGTTCTGGCAATAGTAACAAAGTCTTCTGCAGTTTTACATGCTGACGCACCAATTAATGCAGCCGGAGTAACTGAAATACGCTTATTTACAACTGGTATGCCAAATTCTTTTTCTATTGCCTTCCCTGTTGGCACAAGCTCTTTGGCAACAGAAGTAATTCGGTTATAAATCTTTTCATTAAGCTTGTCTAAATCACTGTCTATACAATTTAAAAGGCTTATTCCAAGTGTTATTGTACGTACATCAAGATTTTCCTTTTCAATCATATCATTAGTTTCAAGAACTTCGTATATATTAATCATATAAAATCCCCCATTCAGTGAAGCTTAAGCCCATTATATACGGTGCATACTGTCAAATATATCTTCTCTCTGTGCTTTTATAATACAGCCCATCTCTTCACCAATCTGTTCAAGTTCATGGCTGAATGTTTCAAAATCCTTAGAACACTCTGCTACATCCACAATCATCATCATATTAAAGAAACCATCAACTATTGTCTGGGAAATATCAAGTATATTAACACTATTATTAGCTAAATATGTGCATACTTTTGCAATAATGCCCACGCTGTCTTTACCTACTACTGTTACTACTGTCTTCTTCATTATATCCTCCATTCTGCCGCTATATGGCATACTTATTATATAAACAATAGTTACCTGGAACCTTTATAAACTTACAATTGCAGAAGGCATATCCCTGTTTGCAACTGCCATCTGGAAAGGAAGTTCATTTATTCCAAGTTCCTCCCATATCTGGCATTTTACTGCCTGGTATGCAAGTTCTGGGTAATTATTTTCTTTTGAAAGATGTGCAAGAAATGCATATTTTAAACCACTTCCAAGCAGCCTGCACAAAAGACGTCCTGAATCTTCATTTGATAAATGCCCTTTTTCCCCAAGTATCCTGCGTTTAAGCTGGTATGGGTAGCTTCCTGCTTCCAGCATGCTTATATCATGGTTTGCCTCCAGCACAAGTATTTCACTTCCAAGCAGATGCTCTACAATATATTCATCGTATACCCCTAAATCTGTGGCAACCCCTGCTTTATGCCTGCCTGAACCCACTGTATAACATACTGGGTCTGCAGCATCATGCGACATGCTGAATGGTGTTATATCCATACTTTTTAATTTAATATGTTCATCTGGATGTACCTCATATAAATGTTTAATTGATATAATACCATTCTTATCTTTGCTTCTTATATAATCAAGCGTTGCCCCTGTAGCATAAACTGGTGTACCAAACATTTTTACCATCATACTGATACCTTGTATATGGTCAATATGCTCATGTGTAACAAATATCCCGTCTAGTTCTTCTGGCCTGGTGCCTATTGCATTAAGCCCGTCCACAATCCTTTTACGGCTGATACCTGCATCAATAAGTATATTAGTATCTTTATCCCCTATGTAAACACAATTGCCACTGCTTCCGCTAGCAATACTGCAAACTTTCATAATCTGTTATTACCATACCTTTTATAATATTTAACCTAACATGCTGTGCCTTTTGCGGCACAAACAGAGATGAAAAATGCTGGTTTTGCATTTCCCAGGATTTTTCAATCTACCCATTCAATCCTTACAGAATCCCCCTCATTAACAGAACGGGTGAAATCACACATTTCCCCATTTACAGAAGTTTCAAGATGGTCACCATGTGCAACTGATGTATCAACAGGATAGAAATCCAGTACATCTACAAGTATATAAGATGGTTTCCCGCTTAGAACTACTTGTTCCCCATTTACTATTATATTTATAGCAGCTTTGGGTATTTCTGGAACAATTTCTTCTTGTTCTGTTAAATTTTCATCTTCTTCAGGTGGTATGCTTTCTTCTGCTATTCCAGAATCCCATTCTTCATCTTCATCATTTAATTCTGTAACTGGTTCTTCTGTTTCATAATTATAACTTTCTGCATCTGGCTCTTCTTTTACTTCTGGTTCTTCCTGTGGATACAGTACATCATTTGTAACAGGAAACTGCCCGTCACCATATTCTGCCATAAGTTCATTATAATTAGGTTCTTCTTTCATAATTTCACAAGCAATAGAAAAATTGTCATAAACTTTTGCATCTAAAGGTGCAATTACATTATTTACATATATTTTTCCCCTGCATATAATATCCATAAATTCAAGCACCTGTTCAAGTGTGTAGTAACCAAGTATTTCTATCCTGTCACCTTCCTTGACTTCATAAAAACCAGATACAAGACTTCCATTTACTGTTACAAAGCGCGGGCATACTATTTCCTTGCCATTAAATATAATCTTCATATTTGACCGGTATTCACGCAAGCTGCTAATCTCAAGCCTTGCATCAGCACCACGGGTTGATGGTATAATATCAACTTTACAGTTTTTCTCAACATGCGTGCTCATTCCAGTCTGTTTCCCATTAAGCCTTACAATGGCAGCTTCCCCTTCCTTGCCACGCAACATACGTTTCTCACCATTAACATAATATATAAGTGATTTGCCACGCTTAGGGAACAGGTCTTCATTAGGAAATCCCATCTGTACAGCAGCATCCATAATTGTAAGCTTATTATTGTTATAAAGTTTTATACGCTCACCATTTACTGTTACAAATATAAAGTTATTCCGCTGTTCATAATAATTAAGGCATATTCCAACAGGGGTTACTAAAAGTGAATCTACAATAACATCATCCTGCATAAAATGAACGTTGCCAAGTACCTCTGACCCTCTTAATGCAACTCTTTCTTTCTGCAGTCCAAGATATTCTGCAAGGTTTTCTACAAACCCTTTAGCTTTGCCGCCGCCACCAACCACAAATACAGCACTTACTGATTTGCCGCCATTAAGTTCTTTTATTTTATCAGCAACACCCTTTGTAATCATTTTTATTGTTTCTTCTGTAACTGCAGCTATATCATCAGCTGTGACCCTTTGTGGCAGCCCCATTATATCATTGAACTCAACTTCTTCATTTAATGTACTTGCACATTTCAGCCTGTCTGCCTCATTAAAATCAGTAAGATAATATTTGGCAATACATTCTGTAATTTCATCGCCAGCATAAGGAATCATGCCATATGCTATTATGCTTCCATCTTTTGTTATAGATATATCAGAAGTACCTGCTCCTACATCCACAAGAGCAATATTTAAAAGCCTGAATTTCTCTGGTATTGCAACATTTATAGCAGCAATAGGCTCCAGTGTAAGATTTGATACATAAAGCCCTGTACGTTCAACAGCAGCATACAAGCCATCAACTACTTCATTTGGAAGAAATGTAGCAATAAGCTCTTCCTTTATATTATTTGCTTTATGACCCTCAAGGTTTGATATCATATAACCATTCTGGTAATAACGCTTAACAGAATAACCAACACAATAAAACCTTATATCATCGCTTTGTTTCTCTTCACGCAGTATGCTGTATGCATTTTCAACACCAATCATATCAAGTGTATATATATGTTCACTTGTAATAACAGTATCAGAAGGAAAATCCATCTGTGCCTCTGCTTCAACAGTCATAAGCACACGTCCTGCTGCTGCAATACATACATCTTTAAATCTTCTTCCAGTAATATCTTCAAGTTTTTTGTGTATCTTCTCTATAGTTGCAGCAACTTTGCCTATATCATGTATCTGCCCGTCAAGCATTGCCCTTGTATGGTGCTCTACAGACACCTGCGCAACTACTACAAATGTACCATCATTATTTTTATATCCAATTATACCAACTACGCTTCTAGTACCTATATCTAAACCGAATACTAACTGTTCTGGAACACCTTCCATATTAATTTTTTCTATTTTACCAGCGTTTCTGGAATTATCTGCCATCAGAACCTCCATCTTCTATAATTATTACTATCCACGGTCTGGTCTGCATTGGTTATAGAAATTATACATTTTCTATTTGCCAGTCTATTGGTTCCAGACCATTTTCTATCAGGAAATTATTAGCCTGGCTGAAATGTTTACATCCAAAAAATCCCCTGAATGCAGACAATGGGCTTGGATGTGGTGCCTTTAAAATAAGATGCTTTGGATTAGTAAGCATTGGTATCTTGCTCTGTGCAGGCTTCCCCCATAAAAGGTATACTATTGGCCTGTCCTGTTCATTTACAGCCTGTATAACAGCATCTGTAAACTTCTCCCAGCCCATGCCCTTATGTGAATTTGCCTGGTGTGCCCTTACTGTAAGCACCGTATTAAGCATAAGCACACCCTGGTCTGCCCACTTCTTAAGATAACCATTATTAGGTATTTCACACCCTATATCATCATGTATTTCTTTGTAAATATTCTGTAGTGATGGTGGTATCTCTGGCTGGTCAGGCAGTACAGAGAAACAAAGACCATGTGCCTGGTGTACATTGTGGTATGGGTCCTGCCCAAGAATAAGCACTTTTACCTTTGAAAGCGGTGTAAAATGAAATGCATTAAATATATCATCTGCTGGCGGATACACAACTGTATTGCTGTATTCCTGTTTCACAAACTCAAATAACTCCTTATAATAAGGTTTTGAAAACTCTGGCTGTATTGCATCAAGCCAGTCATTCTGTATCATAGACATAAATTCTTCCTCCTTTTAGTTCTTTCTTACACTTATCCCTTCTTTATCAAGATATTCTTTTACTTCCCATATCCCAAGTTCTTTATAATGAAAAAGTGATGCTGCCAGGACGGCATCAGCTTTGCCTTCTGTAAATGCTTCTTTAAAATGTTCAAGCCTGCCTGCCCCGCCTGATGCTATCACAGGTATTGACACATTTTCTGATACAGTTCTTGTAAGTTCTATATCATATCCATCTTTGGTACCATCACAGTCCATGCTTGTAAGAAGTATCTCACCTGCACCAAGCCGGTCTGCCTCTATTGCCCATTCTATGGCATCAATACCCATATCCACACGCCCGCCGTTCTTATATATAGTCCAGCCACTGCCATCTTTACGTCTTTTGGCATCTATCGCAACTACAACACACTGGCTTCCAAATTTCATTGCTGCATCTGAAATAAGTTCTGGATTCTGTATTGCTGCAGAATTAACTGCAACCTTATCAGCACCTTCCCTTAAAATAAGTTTAAAATCATCAGTAGTCCTTATCCCGCCTCCAACTGTAAATGGTATAAACACTGTTTCTGCAACACGGCGTACCATATCAGCCTTGGTTGCCCTTGCATCTGATGAAGCTGTAATATCAAGAAATACAAGTTCATCTGCACCTTCTTTGCCATAAGCAGCACCAACTTCAACAGGGTCTCCTGCATCCCTTAAATCCAAAAAATTTATTCCTTTTACCACACGTCCGTTATTTACATCAAGACATGGTATAATCCTTTTTGTAAACATATATCTCTCCTATTTATTTCCGCAGAGGCAAAACATACCTCATTATTTACAGGGGTATATCCAGCTGGTCCAATATTACAATATAAAACCCACAAATCTGTTATACAAGTACTTTTTCTATAATTCACAGAAATTCTTTAATATCTTAAGCCCTGTATCACCGCTTTTCTCTGGGTGGAACTGGCAGGCAAAAATATTGCCATGTTCTACAGCGGCATGTATATGTGTTATATATTCTGTAGTTGCTGCTACGTCTGCTTCTGACGCTGCCTGAAGATAATATGAATGTACAAAATATACATATGGATTACCAGATATACCTTTAAAAAGACGGCTGTCCTCTTTTACTGTTAAAGAATTCCAGCCCATATGTGGTATTTTATAACCTTCTTTAGGCGGTATTGCAAGGATTTTTCCTTTTAATATGCCAATGCCTGCCCTTCCTGGAGCTTCATCACTTGACTCAAACATAAGCTGTAACCCAAGACATACACCAAGCAAGGGTTTTCCATCTCTTGCAATCTTTCTGGCTACTTCTGTCATGCCAAAACTGTCAAGCTTATCCATTGCATCACCAAAAGCCCCTACACCTGGCAGTATAACTTTATCTGCATTATAAATTTCATCTGGGTTTCTTGTTATTATACAATCTTCCCCAAGATATACCAGTGCTTTTTCAACACTTTTTAAATTGCCTGCATCATAATCAATAATTGCTATCATAAACAGCCTCCATGACAAAAGCCCACCGGTTGTTCACCGGCAGGCTATAATCAACCTTTTTTCTTTGCAATGCTTACCACTTTATCTGTATATGCCCCTTCATCAAGACTCAATATATCATAAGCATCTGTTTCAGACAATGCAAATTCATCCCTGAGTATGCTTAATATTTTATCTTTACATACTTTAAGGTCACCTTCAATCTCTAAATCCATTGCCATGTCTATATTATCATCATATTTCTGAAGCCCACGCAACAGCGCATTAAGAGCATCCGGATAATGTTTCATATTTGCATAACTGCTGTATGTATTTAAAGACTGCTGCACTTTCATTACAGTAATAATCTTTTCATATGTATCGGGGTCTTTTTCATTAAGTTTAGTTCCCATTGCCTCTTCATAAGCATCACTGTATCTCTGCAGTGTAAAATATTTCTCAGCAGAAGATTTGGAAACCTTGTATCCAAATACATTTGTTCCAAAAACTACACCTGCAAGAATTAAAGCAGCAAAAATAATTACAACCGTTACACCAGCTTTATTAAGCTTTCCTACTACTTCCTGTTCTTCTGCTTCTTTTTCTGCCTCTTTCTTAGCAGCCTTCTCTGCTTTTTTAGCTGCTTTAGCTTCTGCTTTCTCTGCCTTTTTAGCATCTTTCTCTGCTTTTTTAGCTGCTTTAGCTTCTGCTGCCTGTGCTTTCTTAGCTGCTTTTTCTTCTTTTGCCTTAGCCTCTTCTTCTTCCCTTAATACGGCCTGTTCTTCCTCATCTGCCTTTGCCTTGCGCTCAGCTTCAGCAATTTCATCTGTAACAATATTGCCAAATATCCGTTTAAAGAACCCTGGTTTCTTATTTTCTTTGGCAGGCTGTTCCTCTGTCTGGGCAGGCTTTTTATCATTAACAGGCAATGACACATCATCAAGTGATAAAGCATCCTCTCCTGTACCACCAGAAATATCTGGAATATCATCAAGACCAAGACCCAGGTCTGGTTCTGTGGTTTCCTCTTCTCCAGCAGGCGTATCTGGAGGAACATCTACGCCAAGGTCATCAAGCAGCCCGTCTAACATAGAATCAATTGGTGAATCTTCTCCAGCTGCTGCAACATCTGGTTCTCCACTAACATCTTCATTTACATCTGCTGCCTGTTCTGGTCCATTGTCCTGGCTGGCTTCCTCTGTTTCCACACTTTCTTCCTGGACTTGCTCTGGCATACCCGCATCCTGGGTTTCTTCTTCCACAGCTGGCATAACCTCTGTTGCATCCAGGTCTTCTGGTATCTCCATATCTGGAAGTTCTTCCTCCACAGATGGCGTTACTTCTGTTGCATCCAGGTCCTCTGGTATCTCCATATCTGGAAGTTCTTCCTCCACAGATGGCATCACTTCTGTTGCATCCAGATCCTCTGGTATCTCCATATCTGGAAGTTCTTCTTCCACAGATGGCATTATTTCTGTTGCATCCAGGTCCTCTGGTATCTCCATATCTGGAAGTTCTTCTTCTACAAATGGCACATCTGCCTTTTCTTCCATTGCAGGAACAGACATATCGTTTGTTATATCATCTAAATCATTGTCCACAGACATATCTAAACCTGGCAAATCTGACAAATCCCCAAGGTCACTTAAGTCCCCAAGACCACTTAAATCATCAAGGCCTTCAAGATTTCCCAGGTCATCAAGTTCTACAAAACTCTCAAGGTTATCAAATCCGCTTCCACCTTCAGAACCCTCACTATTACCTGTCTGGTTTAATTCCTTTTCTTCGTTCAATCCCATTATCTCCCTTACAAATTATGCACCTGTACTTCCTATTAAGCTGTCAATAGCACCTACCAGCTGCCCGATTTCAGGCTTTGATAACTGTGCATCTGCACCAAGCTGTTCACCTTTACGTCTCATCTCTGCATTAACAAGTGATGAAAAGATAATTAATGGTATATGTTTAAGCTTGTCATGCTCTTTTACAAGTTTAGTAAGTCTGTGTCCATCCATCTGAGGCATTTCTATATCTGTAATAATACATGATACATTCTCATCAACACTTCCTTCACTAAGATATTGCTGTAGCTTATCCCAGCACTCTTTTCCATTATCTGTTGTTGTCAGGTTAGTATAACCTGCCTGCTCAAGACAATTTACAATCATCTTGCTAAGAAGCGCTGAATCCTCAGCAATAAGGATAGGACTTTCATTACGGCTCCTGTTTCTCATATGTTCAACATCAGAAACTTTAAGACCCGTTTCAGGATTAATTTCTGAAACTATTTTTTCAAAGTCAAGAATAATGATAAGCTTATCATCTATACGGATAATCCCTGTTGCCATACCTTCACCAGCTGTATTAATAGTTGAATCAGGCTTTACAATGTCAGACCATGACACCCTGTGTATGCCTAATACTCCATTTACATGGAATGCTGTATTCAGCTGGTTAAAGTTTGTTACTATATACATATCATTAGTAACCTTATCCGGCTTTTCCAGATGCATAACCTCTGCCAGGTCAATTATAGAAATAATCTCATCCCTTGGCATAAATATGCCCTCAATCCGTGGGTCAGAATTTGGAATAGGTGTAGGTGTCTGGTATGAAATAATCTCACGTATCTTAGCAACATTAATCCCATAATAATTTTTGCCTACCTTAAATTCCAAAATCTCCAGTTCATTAGTTCCACTCTCTAACAAAATTCCTGTTTCCATATAACCGTCCCTCCAATATTTTACCACTTACAAATGGCAATAGTTATGCCGCTTTATGGCACAGACAGCACATTAAGAACGTAAATTACACATTCCCTGGCTTTAAAATTAAAAATATTACTTTACACTGACAGTAGCTTCTTTATTCCCTTTTACAGCTTTTACAACAATGTTTTTAACCTTTACAGATGAATCCACCTGGAATATAAGTACACCTTTTTTACTTTTACCTGCTGCAATTTTCTCATTGAAACTCAGCATATCCCCTTCTGCAATAGTAAACATCGGGGCACCATAACTTTCACCGCCTATTGTTAATGAATAACTTATATCCTTTCTGGCAAGATTAACTTTCTTTGTCCCTGATGAAGTATTTTTAAACCTGAATGAAACTATTACAAGTTTCTTGCCACTATCAGCAGAAATTGAAGAATAACTTGTAAGAATATTCTTCTTAGTTTCATATGATACAGGATTCACACTTATACCTGCAACATTATATACTTCATTAAGGCTGGCTTTCTGTGTAACAGGCATGGTACTGCCACCTGCCTGGCTGTTTCCACTTCCACCCTGGTTTCCTGCCATCCCTGTCCCTGGAGAAGTGCTTCCTGCCCCCTGTCCCCCAGTTTCTGGCTCTGGTGCTGGTTCTGGTGTAGGTACAGGCGTTGGTGCTGGTGTAGGTTCTAACAATGATTTATCATAATTAAATGCATATTTATAATTATCAGAGCCATTAAGAACTGCGCCTGCAATATACTGGCTTATCATTTCACTGTCTTTGTCAGATAAGTCCGGAACACTTGCACATCCTGTAAAAACAACAGATGCAGCAAGAGCTACGGCATACATCCTTTTTTTCATACCGGTATCCCTCCAGAAAATTTTACAAAATATCATATATACTATAGTACCATAACCACATTCATTGCGTCAATGAGAACATTTAATTACACATGCTATTTACTATCAAGTTCAAACCAGAACTCCACACCATCTTCATGGTTTAACACACCACACTGCCTGTTCATAGAATTCATTACCGCCCTGACTATTGAAAGGCCTATGCCACTTCCACCATATTCCCTTGTACGTGCCTTGTCAACTTTATAGAACTTTATCCATATTTTATCAAGTTCATCCTCAGGTATACAGTTTCCAGTATTGAAAACACTTACCCTTACTACATCACCACATCTTTCAATATTTACATCTATCCTCATTGCACCTGCTACATGGTTAACAGCATTGCTTATATAATTAGTGACAACTTCTTCTACCATATATTCATCTGCCCATACATAAACAGGTTCATAATCTGGCATATTTATTACTGCCCCCTTCTGTCCTGCAAGAAGTGAAGCAGAATTTATAACTTGTTTTACAAGCTCTGTTATATCAAAACGCTCAAATGATAATGTATTCTTTCCAAATTCTATCTGGTTAAGGGTAAGAAGTTTCTTAACCATTTTATTCATTTTACCAGCTTCATCTATAATAACTTCACAATAAAACTCACGGCTTCCGCTGTCATCATTAATATTGTCATATAAACCCTCTGCATACCCCTGTATTAATGCTATAGGAGTTTTCAATTCATGTGAAACATTGGATAAAAATTCCTTGCGCATCTCATCAATCTGTGTCTTTTCTTCTATATCCCTCTGCAGTTCATTATTAGCTGCCTTTAATTCCGAAATAGTCTTCTCCAGTGTTTCTGATAATGTATTTATGCTGCTTCCAAGTACCCCTATCTCATCATGCGTTGTCACAGGATACCTTATCTCAAAATCAAGCTCTGACATACGCTTTGCTATTTCAGTAAGTTTAAGTACAGGTTTTGTAAAACTGTTACTTACATATATCATTATTATTGTTGCAATCAGTATTACTACAAGACCTGCATAAAAAATAAAACTATTAAATATTTTTATATTTTCTTTCATCATCTGGTAATTTGTATTTATATACACAAATGAACCTGAATCAAGTTTTCCAAATATTTCAATATAATAAGAGCCTATACGTTCATCAAAAACTTTACATACAGAATACTTGTTATTTTCTTTTAACAGTTCACGTCCTTCACTATCTGTATAAAAGCTCTGGTAATTCTCCATTCCATAAATATAATCTTTGGTCTTTTCTCTTACACGCTGCTTCTGGAAAGTAGTTATTTTGTCATATGCAGGATAATCATAAGAATAATATATATTGCCAAAATAATCCGCCAGCCTGAAAACATATACATTGGTCGCATTATTAGCAGAGAGGATTTCAAGCGCAAGAGTACTTTCCTCTGACAGTGCATCTATATTTTCATTATAGTTTTCATCACGGCTTACTATCTCATTGGTCTCTGAATAAGATTCCTCAAGCATTGATACTTTTGTATACTGGTAATATGTTGGAAGAAACAATTCATTCATAGACCATATAAGAAAGATAGTCATGCCTAACAAGCCTGTCATCATTAATATAAGCTTTGTCCTGACGGATTTTATTATATTTTTTTTAATCATATACATACTCCAAAGCCAGGCTATAACTTAGTTTATCCTATTAATATATAATAATATATAAATATAAACCCTTATAGCTGTCAAAGCCCTGCTTATGCAGGGCTTAATAAATCTATATTAAAATTACATGGTCATAAGTTCCCTTGTTTATTCTAACAGAATATAATTGTTTTTACAATGGTTCTTTATATGGATTCAGGAATTTTTCACAAATCAGGAAACTGGGTCTGTCATTGAAAAATATGGTTTTTATTTTTTCTTTACCAGGCAACGCTTTTTAAAAAAAGATATTCCATAACAAATAACTTTTGAATATTCTTCTTCAAATTCTTTTGCATACATCCTGTCATCAATCTGCGTAACTGCATTTTTACAGCTATCTGCCAGACCTGTTAAAGTTTTTGAATATTTAACTTCAAATATTACTACACGGTCTCCTGTATAATCTTTAACAATTATATCACTACGCCCCTCACCATGTTCTCTATTAGATTCAACAATATAACCAGCTCCTGCAAAAATACCTGCAAAAAAGGCATGATAAAAATCCTCTTTATAATCATGGTAACTTATACTTTGACGTAGCATTTTAGACATTTCTTCTGTCAGTCTTTCTGCATCTCCCTCCCATACTGCTGTAAATAATGCCTTTCTATCTAACTTCTGGGCATTTTCCCCAAACCATAATTTCACCATTGTTTCAAAAATTTCCATAACCTCTGCATTTGGAATCACCAATGCAATATATCCCTGCTTTAGTGGCTCTTTAAGGTTTTCTTCCCTTACTTTTGTAAGATAACCTGTAAAATATAAAATACTCCATAAATTTTCTTCTGAAGAACCTAAGCATTCATATGTCAGGTCCTCCTTAATCTCCTGGATAATATATTCCCCTGATAATAATATTTCAAACTTTTGTGTTATAGTTTCCCTTGATAATACAATAAATGATTTAATAATTTCATTACTGCTGGAATTTTTCCAATAACCAGCTGGCCTGGCGTTAGCATCTAAAAGCAGGCTGTTTATATAATTCATAACATCCCATGGACAATAAACATCAAAATTGCCAAAATGATAACCATTATACCACTTTTTAATTTCTTCTGCATGGCCTGCCATGTCTACATCATTTAATATTTTGCTTATTTCATCTTGTGTAAACCCAAAATACTCATTCAGACGGGTATCAGAAATTGTATCTGATACAAAATTATTTGTACCAGTAAAAATACTCTCTTTAGCAATACGCAAGCATCCCGTAATAACTGCAAATTTCAATGATTTATTATCTTTAATAACCTGTAATATACCTCTTATTACATCCAGCATACAAGTATAATATCCCTTTTCACTTGCCTTTGCCAATGGTACATCATATTCATCAGCCAATAATATTACTGGTTGGTCATAGTATATTTCCATTAATTGTGTAAGCTTTAAAAGGCTATTTTTAACTTCTTCAGGATTTGCATTTCCAGAAGCTATTTTATCAAAAAAAACTTTATCATAGGTATTTATTTTATCACTGCCAGCCAGATAAATATGTTCTTTATATAACTCAGCCATTACAAAAACAAGCTGTGCATAAGCTGCTTTAAAATCCAGCCCGTCTACCCATAAGTGCGAACTTAAGAAAAAAATATACAAAACAAGGCTTTTAGATGCCT
>CAQGLR010000026.1 GCA_948794795.1 uncultured Lachnospiraceae bacterium
GGCATATTCCTTGATTCTTTGTTTAATGTAATCATCAATCGTTATCTGGTTCATTTCTTGCTTTTCCCTTATTTTGTTAAAACTTTGTATACCTTTTTATGTTCCTGGTGGTATAGCCAACCACCAGGGTTGTGTGCGATTTCGTAGAGGTAAATGTGTATAAAAACAATGCAATATATGTAAAAAAAGTGTAAAAACCTTGTACAGGCATGGAACGCACACAGACCATGCCTTAATCCCCCTGCTGCCTTTTACCACAACAGAAGATAATCCAGGGGTTCATTGCCTAGGTATTTCTAATCTATACCTGCTGCCTCTTCCAGAACTTTTTCTACTTTTTCTTTTATCTCTCTCACTCCATCAAGACCATAATTTGTCCTATAAACTATATCATCTACTATCTCTTCAACCCTGCATCCACTAAGGACATAATACTTAATAACCCCTTTTAATATATCTTCATCTTTTAAATCCCCATGTACTAAATCAAACAGCCATATTTTATGTTCTTCTGTAGCCCTGTATCCCATAAAATCCACCCCCCTCCAGTTCTTCCTCTTATTTTCTCTACCATCCATGTATATAATATTATTTACTTATCCACATTTATGTGGATAACATTGTGGATAACATGTTAATAACTTAGGTTTTATGTTTTTTTTTAATTATCCCTAGGCTCTCTTGGGTCTCGGATGTTTTTGGCAGAGTTCCCCACTTTCAAAAAGTGAGAACCCTGCCAGTGCATTATCCCTGAGTATCCCTTTGGGTAGCCCATATATGCCCCGCCCTGTTGAGTGCTGCCTGTAGCAGCCATCTGGAATTAATACGCACCTGCCAGTCCATGCTTACCAGATGTCCCTCTCCTGGCTAAATCCCCCGTGCAGAGTTTGTTTTACGGGGATTTGCGCACCCCACTCCCCTGACGGCATGTCCATGAACAGGGACAGGACATACCGGGCAGATTTTATAGCATTGGCTCTGCCACACCTAGCGGTTTTTAACGGGGACGCTGCCTGCCCTCGCGATATGTAGTTTTAAAAAGATTACTGTAACTTAATAGGTTTACTAAATTCCTAGCTTTGGAGGAAGACTAAGAAGAACTTCTCAAAGCATACTACTGATTTTTTCTGCTGCCTGCAGATAAAATTTTCTTGAGCATTGAGCCATAAAGCTGATTGCCGCATCCAGTTCATCCTGTGTGTGGCATTCAGTTTTCATCTTTATTTCAACCTCTGTGCCATCTTTGTTTTTAAAAACATCTATGTATTCCATTATTCCACCTCGTTCTCTGTATTCATCCTTTTGGCCTGGCATTAAAACCTGGCTTCTTAAAAGCTACCCTGGCTTTATAGTTTTAATTATTTAGGTTCTCTCGAAACCCTGATTCTATTTTCAAATCCTTCTTTTTCTTCCAATAAAAGTTTTCCTCTTGGATAATACCTGCTAAATTCACGTTTATAAAGTTCTTCTCTTTTTTTGAATTCAATGTATTCTGATATGGAATCCAGTTTTTTTGATATGTTTTCTAACAAAATGATGGCAGTTTTAATTTCTGTTCCCTGAGTATCTTCCACTATTATTCACCTCATTCCTGTTTCTTGATTTCATGTGCATTTATTTCTTTCTATTGATATATTTGCTCTGTATTTATTTTCTTCTTGTTCGGAAATCTGCAACCCAGTTCCTATGCCATCCATATATGCCATAAGGATAGTTCTTAAAAATGGCCATTCTGATATTGAACCTCCCTCTTTTAACTGACAAAATTTTTCAGCATCTAAAATCTGTTCTTGAGTAAGTTCTTTCTTTCGTGCTAACATATCTATTCCTCCTTTCTGTTTGCTAAATCTATGACTATTATATGTCATTTATTTAGCTTTGTCAATATAATTTTGTTGTATTTATGACTTTTTGTTGACAGAATGACTTTACGCTGATATGATAAATATTGGAAAGGAGGTTATGCAATTGAAAGAACGAATTAAAAAAATCAGAAAAGAGCTAGATTTGACACAGCAAAAATTTGCTGATAAGTTGGGAGTGAAAAGAAATACCATAGCAATGTATGAAATGGGAAAAACAGTTCCTAGCAAACAAACTATCACATCAATTTGCCGTGAATTCAATGTTAACAAAGAATGGTTTCTTAATGGCACTGGAGAAATGTTTAAAGCAGCACCATCGGATGTACTGGATCAGTTAGCATATAAGTACCATCTATCTGAGGCTGATTATGTTATGGTTGAAAAATTTATTAATATGCGTCCAGAAGCCAGGCGGGCAATATTTGATTATATGCAAGAAGTAAATGCTGCATTTGCAAATAGTGGTATAGATCCACATATCCCAGCATATGGAAATAAACCACCAGAACCAATGGATGAAATCCTTAATATTTCTCAAGAACATTTAGGGACACCAGATTCTGTTGCTGCTGCCGAGGCAGAATATGAAAAGAGCTTAGGTATTGTGCCAAAAACAAAGTCTGTTGTCTTGAATACTACCGCAGACATCAAGGAATCTAATAACAAAGTTTACAAAATTTCAAATTAGCAAAAGCCTGGCAATAACTATGCCTGGCTTTTGCTTAAAATCAGAGGGAGATATACAAATGTCAAATAAAAAAACTTTTTACAAAACAACATGGTTTATGTGGCTGGCATTGATTTTATTCGCACCAGCTGGTATTGTATTATTATGGGTTTATCATAAACAATATTCTAAAAATGTCAAAATTATCTTATCTGCAATATTTGCTATATTTTTTATAATAGAAATAATAGTGGGTAATTCAACAGATAATACAATCCAAACAGCAAATACTCCAGAAACTACGATAATTCCTGCTAATGAAACAGTACCTGAACCAACGTCCAAGCCAGATACCGAACCAACACCAGAACAAGAACAGGATGAAAAAATTGATGTAGTTTTAGATGTTTCTGTAAATAAAAATAACGGAAAACCAATATTTACTATTAATACAAACCTTCCTGATGAAACAGATTTAATGTTAACTTTGAAAGGAAATAAGTATACTGGACAAACACACGCTATTGTCGAAAATGGAGTTGCTGTAAGTGAAGCATTTTCTTCTAAAGGCAAGGCTATATCTGGAAAATATACTCTTAGTGTATCTATGAGCGAACCAAAGTTTCAATCCGACAATGTAAGAGCAACTATTGGAGAAAACGGAGAAAATATGTCTGGTAAATATGTTAAAACATCTGATGTTAACAACTCTAAATTCATAAATGGTGACTTCGACTTTTCATTATCTCTTCCTGAAGACGTTTTTGATTTTTCAGATTATGATGAAGTATATAAAGATATTGATATTAGCAATCTAAAAATTAAGTATGGTGAGTTGCTTAGTGTTGTTTATAATGATGGCACAGTAGTTGTAAAAACTAAAATTGAGCCAAGTTATAACAATAATGCAACCATTGCGCAAAATTACTTTAATGTAGCTGATTTAGTTAAAAACCATGGTTTTAATACTTGTAAAAAGCTTTCTTATTGGGCTGTTGCCGATATGTCAGATGGAACAGAAGGAAAATGTATTTCTTTTGATTTGAACAAAAAAATTATAAAAGAATTGTATAATGAAAATATTGTTGAAAATAAATTAGGTGAATACACTACTGATTTATGGATTTTGCCTAGCTTACAAAATTAAAAATATTAATCGTATGTTTTAAAAAGGAGGTTTATTTATATGTCAACGTTAGAAAAAGCCATAAACTTATTACAAGACATGCCAGAGCGAAAACTTGAAGCAGTATACACATATATACAGTTTGTAAATACCATTGAAGAAAACGAAGAAACAACTACACACAAGAAAAGTGCAAGCTCTATTGCAGGAATTGCCCACCAATATGCTAATCCTGAACTTATACCTTTAGAAAAGGAGGCATTTGCTAATGCAATGGCAGAAAAACATGCAATTAATTGATGCAAATGTAATCCACAAAGGTATTGCACCAGAACAATTTTTATATAAAGAAAGCGTGGTCTAATGATAAAATTAAAAATATATCTGGACACTTCTGTTATTAGTCATCTGCAACAAGAAGATGTGCCAGAAAAAATGCAAGAAACGCTGGAATTATGGGAACAATTTAAGGAAAGAAAAGATATAGAAGTAATTATCTCAACTCTGGTATTCACTGAATTGTACAAATGTAATGAACAAAAACTAGCTTTCCTGTTAGGTAAACTGGCACAGCTTGACTATAAGGAAGTACCAATTACTAATTCAGTGCGTGAACTCACAAACTTTTATTTAAAAAATGGTGTGTTAAGAAAAAAGAGTGCTGATGACCTGACACATATAGCGGTGGCTACATTAAATGATTGCCGTTATATCATAAGCTGGAATTTTAAACACTTTGTAAACCCCAAAACCATTAATGCGGTAAATGCAATAAACCTTACTTTAAATTTGCCACAAATTGGCATATTTTCACCAAATATGATGTTAGGAGGTTTTTAAAATGAATGATGGTATTACATTGACCATTGATGAAATACATGCTATTAGGAAAGCACATTCTGAAAAGACAAAGGATATGAATTTTGATGAATACAAAAAGCTGTTAGATGCGGAAGCTGCCCCTGTACGGCTTGCCCTTGAACATGCAAAAAAACAGCTTAGTAATACTTGATACAATAGATATGCCTGGTGTTACCAGCACCAGGCATATTTAATAAATGTCCCTTGTGGAAACACCACACAACACTGTAATTATACCGCAGGATTGGTTTTTCCACAAGGGCGGAAAGGATATTATTATGAATTTTGCAATGTATGGACGTAAGTCCGTTTATTCAGACAAATCAGATTCAGTAACTAACCAGGAAAGGATGTGCCGAGAATATGCTGGACTACGTTTCCAGGTAGATTCTTTTGAAACTTATTCTGATGAGGGGCTGTCAGGAGCTGACACCAACCGCCCTGGTTTAAAAAGACTGCTGGCGGATATAGAGGATGGCCTGGTAGATGCCCTTATTGTTTACCAGCTTGACAGGCTGTCACGCAATGTAAAAGATTTTGCTAATATTTATTCAAAACTTGAAGAAAACAATGTAATGTTCATATCCTTGAAAGAAAGCATTAATACCGATACACCCATTGGCAAAGCCATGATGTTTATTACTGCAACATTTGCGCAGATGGAACGGGAAACCATAGCTACAAGGATAACAGATAACTTGGAAGGTCTTGCAAGGAAAGGGTTCTGGACTGGCGGCAAAGCACCACAGGGCTATAAGCTAGAACGCATTGAAGTAAACGGAAAAAAGCATGTCGTATTTTCTATTGAACCAGAAGCAATGGAACGTATCAGATGGATTTTTAATACATTCCTGGATAAAGGATGTTCCCTCTGTTCGTTACAGACTTTATTAAGAAACCTGGGCATACGTACAGAACGCGGATGCTTTTTTTCTGCGTCACAGCTTTATTCATTGCTTTCATCACCTTACTGTGTAGAAGCAACCCCTGAAATGTATGATTATTTTGCAGGGATGGGATGCCAGATGGACAGCAGCTCACCACGTGAAAAATGGGATGGTACACATGGGGTAATGGTATATGGACGCACCTGCCAGAAAAACAAAAACCAGAGAAAACAGCCACCAGAAAAATGGATTGTGTGCACAGGTTACCATGAACCATTCATTCCTGCCAGCCAGTGGCTTGCTGTACAGGAATGTTTTAAAAAGAATACCTTTAATAAAACTACAAAGTATGATGTGCCACTCCTGAAAGGAGTTGTCCGCTGTAAATGCGGATGCCTTATGGCAGTTTCCAGAAAAAAACTGAAATCACGTATTTTAAGCCATTATTATTGCAGGAAACGTAACCAGCAAGGCATAGAAGCATGTGATATGCCATTTATAAAATGTGATATCCTTGACAACAAAGCCCTGGATATATTCAAAAAAATTGAAGCAGACCCAGAAGCCATTATGAAATATACCATGACAGAAAAGCCAAAAGATAATGCAAAAATACTGCAAAGCTTAGAAACACAGGCTATGCATATACAAACAAAAATAGAACACCTCACAGAAATTTTAAGTGATGCAGAGGGGTCTTCTGCTGCCAGATACATAATTACGCAAATTGAAAAAGAGGATCTGAACCTTTCTGCTGCCAGAAGGGAAATAGAAATAACTAAAGCCGCACTGCGCCATGAAAAAAATACCATCGGGGATGTAAAAGAACGTGCTGGACAAATCGCTTGCCTTATACGTGGGCTTGATGGGTTTTCTGCTTCGGAGAAAAATGCTATTGTACATGAAATAGTACAGGAATGCAGATGGGATGGAAACGAGTTTTTTTTGCGGCTGTAAGTTCACTTTTTTATTCTAATGCATTCCACCATGATAATTGTGGCTTCATCGTCCGTATAATTCCTTACGATTACGGGCATTGTGTCTAACCCTGCCCTTTCAGAACCCCGTTTCCTGCGGTGTCCGGCTATGATCTCATAGCCGCCGCCCGCCCTCGGTCTGACAATTCCGAGTACTAACACCCCATACTTCCCGATGCTCTCCGTGGTTTCCTCCATTTTTTCATCATCAAGGACACGGAACGGGTGTCCCTTGAATGTATGCAGCTCCTCCAGCTTTGCACGGATAATCTGCTCCCCTGATGCGCTCTCTGCACTTCCAAATAAATCATCAAAGCTGTTCAGCCTTACTTTTGATGCGCTCCCTGCCTTACTGCCCATTGCCAAGCACCTCCTCTGCCTGTGTCAAGTAAGGAACAAAAAAATATTGGTTTTTTCAATCTTTTCCAACTCCTGCTCATACACCATCTCATATTCATTTGGTGAAAAATATCCACAATGACTATGAATTCTTACTGTATTATAAAAAGTTTCTATATATTGAAATACCAGTCGATATGCATAATCATAATTCAGTATCTTAAATCGATTCAACCATTCTCTTTTTATCAATGCATGGAACGATTCTATACAGGCATTGTCCAATGGATATGCTTTTTTGGAATAACTCCTCCTCATTCCTGCTGTAGCTTCTACGTAATCCCGACATATGTACTGTATCCCATGGTCTGTATGCATAACTAATGGTTTATCTGCCTTCCTTCTTTTTCTTGCCTTTTCCACTACTTCTATTACATACTTGGCTTCTAACGTAGCACTCAGTACCCACGAAATGATCTTTCGTGAATGCAGATCCATTATACTTGTTAGATATATAAATCCTTCAAATGTCCAGATATATGTGATATCAGAACACCAGATGGCATCTGGTTTCTCCGAATTAAATTTCTCCTTTAGGATATTTCTCAGCCTGCTGCTTAAATCAGGATCTATAGTAGTGTCTGTATAATGCTTGATATATTGCGCTTTGACCCCCATTTCCCACATGTAATTTCCAACGGTTTTATCTGCAATCTTTTCGCCCTCCCTGCGCAGGCATCCGGCAATCTTGGGCGCTCCATAATTCTGATGAGATTCATCGTAGATCGACAGGATCTTTTCCTTTATGCTCTTTTTCCTGGTCTCTTGCCTGGATGGGAAACGCTTTTTCCATGCAAGATATCCACTTCTTGAAACACCTAAGATTCTCAGCACACCAGAAACATCCAGCCGTCGTTTCCCCTGTTCCTTTAGCTGTTCTCCATATCGGTCAGTTTCCAGGAACAGAGTCTCTGTCATTTCCCCGGTATACCGATGGCTTTTTTTAATATATCTAAAGCAACCTGTGTATCACGTAATTCTTTACGCAGACGGGCAATCTCCTTTGTTTCATCACTCTCGTAGTTCCCTCTCTCTAGTTGGAACGATGCCTTCATTTGTATCATAGATCTTCCTCCAGTTAGAGAGGGCGGTCTTGCTGATCCTGAGATTCTTTGCACATTTAGCGACTCCAAGCTTCGGATGATCCTTCCAATATCTTACTGCATCATTCTTAAATTCTTCTGTATACTGTGTAGCCATGTTCATTTCTCCATCTGTTTCTATTATACTTTTATGCCAAGAAATTTCCATGTCTAACTTGTACTAATTATATTCTAACACCAGTGTCTTGTAAAAGAAGCTTAATTCTTCGCGGCTTTTGAAATTAATATCGTTTGCAAACTCACACTGGTCAACGCACCAGTAATAAGAGTGGTGCATCGTTTCCATGATATCAGGGAGCAGGCAGTTTATGTTTTCAGCCATCCCGTCAAAAGAAGCGGACAGCTTTTTATTCAGTATACCATCAGCGAGTCCTTGTGCCCTGCCAAAATCTTCTATATAAGAGAAAGAATTGTTGTACATGGCATAATGGATATCTTCTTTTGAAAGAAGCCTGGAAAGGTATTCCCGTCCATTAAGGTATATCTGGATTTTGAGGAACATCCAGCCAAACTCTTCGTCGTTATAGGAAAGATAATAATGCTTGCACTTGGTGGTGCGTGATGTGACTTCTAGTTTTTTGGTCTCCCGGTCCGGCTTTACAGTCATCGTCTTACAGGATTTCACAACAGAGAAGGTACAGACAAGACCAGTCTTATCCGAGGATTTTTCAAAGGACTTTCTGGCAAGCGCGCCTTTGTCGTCCTGTTCAGAAGCAAGATATGTAAGGGTACAATCCTGCTCCTTTATATAAGATTCAATGTGAGAACAAAGGAAACTGGTCTGCTTTTTGGCAAAAGCATCAAAATCTTTAAGCAGGATATTTTTCTGGATAAGGTAATATAGGAATAAGCGGAAGCTGTGAAGGCACTGTATATAGCCGTTAAGTTACTATTCACAGTCAAAATTTATGATTAATAAATTTTATTCCAAATTTTGATTTTTTCTGTGTGATATAGTATACTATTGCCCAGTACATAGCAGAGGGTTTATATGGCTGGAAATTATACAAAAAGTTTATATAAAGATTATGAAAAATTGTCTGATAAATATGATAAATTATCAGAAGAAATAAAATTATACAGGAATGAGCATGTTTTATTGGAACAGGAAACAAGGCTTAACAGAAAACTGGAGCAGGAACTGGAAGAAAAAATGCTGAAATAGCTGTATTAAAAAAAGAAATACTGCGCCTTAATGGTTTTTTGGATACAGACAGCAGCAACAGCGGCACTCCCACAAGCAAAACTCCCATTAATAAGAAAAAAGGAATCCCAAATTCTAGAAAAAAGACAGAAAACCACATAGGAGGGCAGAAAGGACACCTTAAATCAAAACTTGAAAAATTTAAAGAAAATGAAATTACAGAAAATATAGAATATCCTGCTGGATGCTGTCCTGGATGTGGTGGCAGGATGAAACAGATGGATGAAGAAATAACAAAAGATGAAACAGATTATGAAGTAGTTGTTGTTAAGAAACGCCACCACTTCCATTCATATGAATGTATGGAATGCGGTGCGGTGTACAGGCAGACAGTGCCTTATAACCTGAAGCATGAAAGCTTTACAGAAGAAAAGGCGGAAAGTATTTTTAGAAAATTTAACCATCTTCTTCTTAAAGGCATTGAAAATAATAAAAATGATGACAGTTATTATGGTAATGAAGAACGGAAACTGCTTAACCGTATAGCAAAGTATAAAAATAATTATTTTGCATGGGTAACAAATTTTAGACTGCCTTTTACAAATAACCTGTCAGAACGTTCACTGAGAGGGACGAAATCAAAAATGAAAATATCCGGGCAGTTCCAGTCACTTGAATATGCGGGATATTATGCATCTGTTAAAAGTTATATAGAAACATGTTACCGCAATGGAATTGATGAATACACGGCATTAAGACGTCTTTGTGATGGGAAACCATATACTGTTGCTGAGATATTAGGGAAAAATGAATAATCATTTTTCCCTTGTTAAAGTTAAAAAAAATTAATTAAAAATATTAGTTTTTTATTTTTATTTTTCTTATTGGCTGTGAATAGTAACGCCGTTAATTATGACACGATCGAAAGTTTCCAAAGTACCATTGATTTTCCCTTCAAACTGTTTTAAGATAGTATAACTTTACTTGGGGAATTTTTGTAAAAAAATGGTAAATAGCACACTCTTCTATGATATAATATAAAAGAAGATGTTTTCTTTGTTACAATTGCCAGGCCAGCTAATTTCTTTGAATTAAAGTGTATTAATTAAAAATAAATAAATTAAAGAACACCACATATGACATCATCTTTAAAAAATAGCACAATATACATAAGCTATCATAACCCAAGTAAAGTTACACTATCCTGTTTTAAAATATCCATATCAAAACCACTCCTTATTATTTAAACTGGCGGGAACACCTTATGGTTAGTAGTCACCAATTATTTTCAGTAGTTATTATACTATATTTAAAGAAAGAGTGGTTTTGATTTTTTGTTAGGTTGCGAACGTAGTCTGCAGTATGGTATATTAGGACTTTATCATAAATAGCTTATAATTATTCTGCATTTTTGGATATTTTTATTGTAGCATTTATAATTTTGTGCTATAATACAACCAGAAAATCTTCTAATTGATATTTATCTAATTGATTTTCTTCTAATTATATATTCCCGGAGGTGATGATATGAGTTTAAAAGAAGTGTTCAAAGCATTAAATGATGAAACACGAAGAAAAATCCTGTTGTTGCTTAAAGAAAAGAAGATGCTGGCAGGAGACATTTCTTCCCCATTCTCTATAACAGAAGCAACTGTTTCGCATCATCTGTCAATTTTAAAAGATGCTGGATTAGTTCGAACAGAAAAAAAAGGGAAATTTGTATTCTACGAATTGAATACAACTGTCTTAGAAGATGTAATCATCTGGCTACAAAATATTAAGGAGGACTAAATTTATGAAAAAGGTATCCATGACAAAGATAATTTCTTTTATTGTTTCACTTGTACCAATTATTTTATATTTGTTCATGCAATCAAACATTGCGGATTCTATTCCCGTTCATTTTGATTTAACAGGAAAGGCAGATAGTTTTGCGGGCAAAACTAGCACAGAACCATACATGATTGTTTCTACATCACTCATTATGTTTATTGCATACACTGTTTTATCTCATTTTTTACTTTTATCAATTCGCAAAAACAGTAAAGAAAACAGCGGTATTGTTAATCAAATTTTTGATTATATACTTATAATACTTACACTTTCTGTGTCCTGCTTGCTTATTTACTATATTTTTCTGATTAAAAATATTGATATGCTGAATATAAAAGTTCCTTTGATTATCGTCACATTAACACTTGGCTTGATTTTTGTTGTAATTGGCAATAGCCTTCCAAAACTTACTCAGAATAAATATGCTGGATTCCGAACAAAAGATTTAGTAAACAATGAATCAAAATGGTTTATCTGGCATCGTAAAATTGCACGCGTCTGGGTTATTGGTGGTATACTCACAATGATATTATCCATCCTTGTTGGATTTACTGGATTTACAGGCTTCCTAATTATAAACCTAAGCGTACCATTTTTATTAATTCTTATTCCACTGGGCATGATGGCATCATCGAAATAAAATATATAATCGAGTAGGAAGCTAGCCATTAGTTGACTAGCCGGCCTCTCACACCACTTATCCCGACTTTTTATTTATCTCAAACTTTCATGACAGGAGACATATTTTCAAGAACCATATAACAAAAAGCCGAGATAATTATGTACCATAATGATGGAACTTGTTATTTGTTTTATCATTGGAGATATATATGGATATACAATTATCAGAACTCATTGACACGGCGGTGAACTACCTTGAAAAACTTGGTCTTTCAGAAGGCACAATCAAAAACTACCGCCAATCCGCTTTCAAACCATTGGAAGGGAAGCTTGTCAGCTGGAAATTCGTTGATTCAGGACTGCTCAGATTACAGGAGAATTTTTTCTTCCAGCAGTTTGAAAATGGTACGATATCACGGCACACACTAAACTGGCGCATATGGGGAATCCGTATGCTTGCGGAGATTTTCGATACTGGAAACTTCACTTGGAAAGTATTCAGCAAAAAGCCTAAAGAATGCTTACCTGAACCTTTCCGTTCCGTCATTGGTTCGTTTATGCAGACCCAAAGCTGCTGGCAGAAGCATAAAGACTGTACAAACTCCATCTGCCAGCGTTTTCTTTTATCCGTTTTTGGCAATGGGGGTATGGATATAGCCAGTACCACATCTGTCCATGTTCGGGATTTTATGGCCAAAATTTCAAAATCAAGACTAAAGAAGATAGACGATGTCGTTTATGCATTGAGTGCCTTTTTCCGATACTTATATGAAAACGAACTGTATGGGGATAATTTCTGGGTGCTGCTTGCCGCCCCACGCTGCAGGAACCACCATGTCCGCAGATGCATGACGCCGAGAGAAATATCGCGCCTGCTTGAAAGCATTGACAGGTAAACAGGCAGCGGTAAACGCGACTTTGCCGCAATATCCCTGGCAGATGTAAGCGGAATGAGGGCAGGCGATATTGCTTCCCTGAAACCAGGACAAACGCATGAATAAACAAATTGTAAATATTCCTAGTTTTTGTTAAAATAAAACAAAAACTGGGAGATGTGTATACATGGAAAAATTGTTATAGTGGATGGAATATATTGAGGATGTGAGGCAGGAAAGAAAAGTAAGGCATAAACTTAAAGATATCCTGGTTATTGTCCTGTTTGCAACACTTGCAGGTGCAGATGACTGGGTGGAAATTGCAGAATTTGCGGAAGTTTACGAAGATTATTTAAGAAAGTATATAAGACTGGAAAATGGTGTGCCGTCACATAATACAATACAGAGGGTAATGGGGATGGTTTCACCAGAAGCCCTGCAGCAGATGTATGTAAAATGGCAGGAACTTTTGGACAGGGAAGAAGGGGAAGCCCTGAAAAAGATTGTCTGTACAGATGGCAAGACTATGAAAGGAAGCAGGAAAGGAGAGAAAAAACCACTGCACATTGTTTCTGCATGGAGCAAAGAGGACGGCTTCTGTATTGGACAGAGGACGGTCCTGGAAAAAAGCAGTGGAATTACAGCAATACTGCTTCTGCTTGAAACAATACAGATAAAAGGCAGCATTGTTACAACAGATGTAATGAGCACACAGACAGCCATAGCAGAAAAAATTAAAAACAGGCATGCAGATTATGTGCTTGCAGTAAAGGAGAACCAGAAAATATGGTATAATGATATAAAAGATTATTTTATGGAAAAAGAATTCCAAAAAACAATAAAAGAAAAAGTGAACTATAAAAAAACAACAGAAAAGGCACATAGACAGATAGAAACCAGGGAATATTACCAGACAGGGGATATCAGATGGCTTACGCAGAAAAAGGACTGAAAAGGCATAAAAAGTATTATAATGGAACGTAAAACAAGAGAAAAAGAAGATAAGAAAAGTACAGGATACAGGTATTCCATAAGCAGCCTTGTGGAAGACATAAACCTTGCCAGAAGGGCGGTGCGTGGACATTGGAGTGTTGAAAGCATGCACTGGCATCTTGATGTTTACATTCCGTGAGGATTACAATACAACATCAGACAAGATACCAGCCCAGAACCACAATATAATACGTAAATGGTGTTTAAGCATACTTAAACTGGCAGAGCTTTCTCTTAGCATGAAAAGGCTTTCAATAAAAAAGAAACGTTTTGCAACAGGTTTGCGTCCAGTAAAATTTTTAGAGTAGGTACTGAGTTTTTTAAAACTAAAAAAATAGTATACATTTATTAAAATGGGTGTCATAATTATTTGTGCGTTTGTCCTGCCTTTAAACTGGATGACATTGATTAAATAAAGGAAGAGATCTGAGCGTACAGGGAAAAACCGATGAACCCCTTATCCTTCCTGTTCCCGCCCCGCGCTGCAGGCAGTTGCTGACTATATTTTAAATGACCGTCCCAGGACAGACTCCAAAAATGTCCTTATCTGCCATCAGACGCCGTTTACAGGATATCACGATGGGAGTATCGATTGCGTGCATTTTCCGCAAATACCAGAAGAAAGCCAGTCTTACACATGCCATCGGGGATGGGAAAACCCTGCATAGCATAAGGCGCTACCTTGGGACAGAAATGACTGCCAGCGGAATCCTAGTTGATGTGGTAGCCCAGGTTTTGGGGCATAAGGGAATGAAAGCCACAAAGCAGTATATTTCCGCCGACCTGCGGGGCATGAAAAACTGCATGCTTGGTTTTGACTCGTTGGGAGGTGGCGGCAATGAACCTTCCTGGATACATCTAGGAGATGCTTGAATATAAAGAAAGCCTTGGATATTATAAAAAACTTACAAAAAGTTACCTGAAAGATTTTCAAAGATATTTCACGGATGCAGGACATGATGCTTTTACAGAGAACACTGTCATCCCATGGTGTAAAAAAGGGAGGCGGAAACATCGGAAGGTTTCCGCCGAAGGCTCACCTCTCTGCAAGAGCTGTCGAAATACCTGTATGCAATGGGATATGTGGGAGATACATCGTCCCTACGGACATTTTCCCCTCCGTACACAGGGAAATGCCATATATTTTTACCAACATGGAACTTATCAGGTTCTTTACCGAAAGCGACAGGAAACCTTACTGCAAAACAAGCCCATGCCGCCATCTGATCATCCCTGTCATTTACAGGCTGATCTACTTTTGCGGTCTGCGTCCAAACGAGGGCAGGGAATTAAAACGTTCTGATTTCTGCTATAAAGACAGGACACTGTTTATAAGAAAAAACAAGTCCCACCAAGAGCGTTTGATCCCAGTTGCTGGTGATTTAGCAGAAATGTGCCGCAATTACATGAATAAAAGAATGGAAGTATATCCTGATACAGAGTATATGTTCCCATCCACGACAGGAAAACCATACCAGAAGCGATGGCTTGTGGATATGCGGATACATTCCGCCGTTTACGGACAGCATAAAACCCAGAAAAATGCCATGTAAAGGTACGCGTATATCTTCTCCGTCACAGATATGCAACAACAGTGTATGCGAAGTGGATTGACGAAGGAGTGAATCTCAACGCACGTCTTCCCTGTCTGAGTGTATATATGGGGCATTCAGGATTTGAAAATACTGCTTACTACATCCATTTGCTGTCGGAAAAACCCCTTTCATCTGCCCGAATAGATCGGGAGAGGTTGAATGCCATGATACCGAAGGTGGAAGATGAATGATAATTCACTTTTCTTTTACCACACAGTCAGAAATTTCTTTTCCGTATATCTGCCGAAGCAGCGGGGAGCAAGCCCAAATACAGTAAAATCTTACCACGAGGCACTGAACCTATTGATTGAGTATATCCTGGATACAGAAGATAAAGCTTTGTAAGCTGTCAGTTTCCAGTGATTTTCAGGCAAATCCATAAGCGCTTTTCTCCAATTATATCCCAATAGCTGGAAACAGAGAGGAACTGTAGTGTAGCAAATGTGGTTTTAGGCTAGATATTTCAGAATAATAAAAAAGTCGGGATAAGTGGTGTGAGAGGACAGGGGATAGTCACACATAAGTGTGAACTTAAGCAAGCAATCCTGGTAAAATTGCTGTATGGAACTCATCATTCTGATTTTTTCGGTACTGTTTTTTTCTTGACAGGTAACGTGAATATTTTTTATCTGTAAAATTAAGAAACTGTCCCCATGGCAGACACAAAATTTCCTTTATCTGCAAAAGGGAAACTTTGCATTTTTCATAAACAGAACAATTTACAGTTTCCTCTTTTCCAGCAAGGAAACATTCTGCCAGAAACAGCTGCTGTTCTGGTATTGCCCATATGATAAGCCATAAAATAACTTCTGTTTCTGCATAGTCTGTATTTCCTGCTTTTAAAGAAGTAACAGAAAAATTCTGTTTAAAACGTTTAAATAAAAGTTCCACCTGCCAGCGGCTTCTGTACAGATGTAAAATTTCTTCACCACAATATCCTGCCCCTAATGATGTAATAACAACCATCCAACCTGCACAAAACAAGGTATCATCTGTTATCTGTCTTTGTTTTCTTACAGCTGTCCTTTTTCCGCTTTCTTGCTTTTTCCGCCTGTCCTTCTGGTATTTTCCCGACAATTACCCGTACAAAGGCAGTTCTCGTCCTGTATTTGCAAAAACCAAAGAAATCCACCATTTTTTCCTGCCTTTTTTCTGCTTCTTTTAATAATTTTACTAAAGAAATTTTATTTCCATCTGCATCATACAGGCAGAAATATTTTGGTGTAATCCGCAGAACCACATCTGTCTTCTGTTCCTGTGCATAAATATAATTATGTGCTGTCCCATATCCAGCATCTGCCATTACAATGTCACCTTTTTTCGCAGAAAAATGCATAATGGACTCTGCTGTATATTTATCTGTTACTTTTACTTCATACATACAGTCCTGGTTTAAAGAACAGCACATATGGGCTAGTCAACCCTCCTACTTGATTTCTGCTATTTCCTTCTAAGTACCCGGGCTATTTTCGTATATTCCCATTCTCGTCAAACTTACGTTTCAATCCGTTTTCTACAATCACATACTCTATCAATGGTGCTGTACACTGCACTAAAACAACAACTCCAACTGTAAGCCATAGCTCATCCCCTTTTATACCTTGTTTAAATAACATGATATTTACAACCGCTGAAATAATAGTATAAATAGCTCCCACGATTAAATATGTTTTTCCCATAGTCCTTTGGGCATAGTCCCATGTTTGCTGGTTTAATTTTGAATATTTAGTACGATGTCCTGACAAGTTGTTTATTTTTGTGGCTGGTTTCACTGTAAAAAATATTCCTATTACAAACAATATAACTGGTATCCCCATATTACTAATATATCCTAATATATTCATACTAAATACTCCCTTCTGTTTATCCTTTATCTGAAATTGCATCAAGAACTTTCATCCTACTAGCATGATAAGCTGGAAAAACACCAAATAGCAAAGCAAGCAGAATAACACCTGCCAATGCTCTTATAAC
This sequence comes from uncultured Lachnospiraceae bacterium, assembly GCA_948794795.1. Classification (GTDB taxonomy): domain Bacteria; phylum Bacillota; class Clostridia; order Lachnospirales; family Lachnospiraceae; genus Butyribacter. Next base: position 16,921 of record CAQGLR010000026.1, read on the forward strand.
CAGATGCCAATCCAGAGAAAAACCTATCCCTATATAGGCTGAAAATATATATGCTCCCAAACAGCCCATACCAACTCCAATTCCGCCTCCCGTCACTGTTAATATACCAGATTCAAACATAAATAACAAAACGATATCTTTTTTCGTTGCTCCAATAGATCGTAAAATACCAATTTCTCCGTAACGTTCTTTTACAGATATCATATCAATATTACTATTTCCGATTGAACCAACTCCAAAAGTAATAAAGGATAGTGTAATACAAATAATAGAGATTAAATCAATTATACTCATATATTGCTGTTGGGAATCCAACGAATTCGTGCAAATATAAGCATTTTTTATTCCATGTTTTAATTCTAAATACTCCACTACATCCTTACTGATTTTGCGTAATCCCTTTACATCTTTTTTCATCCAAAACTGTAATATATCAATATTATCAGAACCTGTTATAAACGATGCAGATTGTATGGGTATAAAAATCGTTTCGGGATACACTTCGCTGTTTGTAATAGCTGAATTTACCGCCATACTCTCATATATGCCGATAATCTTATAACTGCGGGACATCTTATTCCCATTAAATAAATCAATTGAATGTCCAATACAGTCCATTGTATAAAATAATTTCTCTGCAAGGGTATCACTTATTACTACAACGTCGGATGCATACTCTTCTTCTAACTGATTAAAGTACCTGCCTTTTAACATATTTATGGTACTTAAACTCATATAATCATGATTCGTACCATAAATATTACTATAAACAAGTGTATTCCTACTTTTTAAATAAGTAGATTTGTAATTCAGGCATTCTATCCTTGTTATATCTGGATAAAGCATTCGTATATTTTTAACATCCTCCTGATTAATCATCTCACCAGTCTCATTTACATATTCTGCAAGACATTGAATAGCAACACTATTATTTCCCAAAATCTCAAATTGAGAATTTATATATGTAACCATTGAACTTTTCAGTGCAAAAGTCACTACTAATGAAGCTACTGCAAAAAACAGGTTCACCAATATAAGCACAGAACGAAATTTATTCTCTTTTACATTTAGGTATGAATACCTAATAATATCTCTCCAAAGCATTATTCCTTCACCACACTTGCGAATACTTCACCGTCATAGTAACTTTCTTCTGGATTTTTCACAATGTAATCCTGTTCTGAAATGTCTCCGGTAATTTCTATTTTATCTTCTTGCAAATTGCCAATCTCCACTTTCTGCTTACTTATCTTCTGTGTGTCCAAATCACAAATAAATATAAAATAGTTCTCCTCTTCACGAATCAGACTCGAATAGCTGCAAAGCAATGCTTTTTTACTACTAAAAAATTCCATTTTGTATTGCCTTGCATCACCTATTATAAACTTCTTCTTTTGTTCTTTATCTAAAGAAGCAATCAGATAAAATGTATCATTAAGCACAACATCACCTATTTTATTTTGATTGGTAGCCTGCTTTTCTTTAATGACAAGAGAAAAATTTGTATGGTCATCCTTTAATGTAACCGTATCTCCCTCCGAAAGCAACCCGAAGTTTTTTTCTTCTGTCTTAATTTTTAAATTCAGTTTCTTTGTATCATATAACGTATAAATTTTCTGGCACGCAGTTGTATAGATTCCTTTGGATATGCAAAGCTCAGCAACAATTCCACTTTTATCTGCATACTGCATTTTCTCAATTATTTGCTTTTTCTCTTGTAACTGCTTTATAGTAAGTTCAGATAATTTAATTTTATGTTTCAAAATTTTAATATTGGAATTTTCTGAGACTTGGTAATCTGCTATTTCTTTTTCCACATAATCACACTGTTCTAGTGCAGATTTATACTTCTCTTCAGCATCTCTATATGTTTTTTTTGCTGCAAGCAACACTAAGTTATCCTTATCTTTCTTATAATCCTCTCTTGCCTGTAACAGAGAGGCCTTCTGATAGTCTAATTCGTTTTTAGCAAGATTACAAGTTAGCTGGTACGTTGATAAACTTAGCTTAAGCTCAGAAAGCCTGCTCTTTTCTTGTTGTTCTTCCTGGGCAATCTGGACTTCTAACATCCTCTTACTTTCCTCTTCCCTGAGAATCTCCTCCTCATAATCCTGTGTAGAAAAACGAAATAGTTGTTCTCCTTTTGTTACCATATCATTTTCTTTTACAAGAACACTTTTTACATAGAATACATCTGGTGCATATATCTCTGTCTTATCATTACATTCTGTTTTTGCAACCACCGTACTTTCAAACTTCAAATATTCATTTTTTAGCTTTTCTACTCTGATTTGGTAATCTACCTTTAAATCATTCCACTTATTAAAAACTTGTAATACAGCTAGAATAACTAACACAAGAATAACACCACTAGCAATGTAGCACTTTTTCTTCATTTGACTCCTCCAGATTTATATTACAAATTTCCAATCCCTTCTCCAGCCCATACATTTAATCCTGATATTAACATCAAAATTCCGAACATAAAAATGCAGATTATGATATTGTCCCGCTTTTTGAAGCCAGTTACAGACTTCAGACCATAATACACTAATATGTATTTCCATACTGCAAATAGTTCCACGCCAGACAGAATTCCTTTCAAAAAAGGAGACACAGTACCTGGAAAATAATAACCAATACTGGTAAATGAACTGTTGAAATATAATTCATTTGTTCCGATGGATACAAGTCCTAAAAATAGATAACTCAATACTAAAGGAATATGTGCATATGCCATTATGCTTAAGTACTGTCTAAGGTTTCCTTCACCTTTTCGTATTTTTACCAGCATCCAGATAAAAATTCCCGCCAGAAAATACATGACAATAGAATTTAAAAAGGTGCTTCGCAAAGACTGATATGGTGACTCTGACACCATTTTCTCTATCTGTACGTTCGTCAGGTTCAAATTAAAAAGATCTTTCATACTATACATGTATTGATATGTCAGTGCTTCGCAATACTCTCGGAACAAGTCGAACCGGGCTACAAGCAAAACTATTTTACTAGTGACTACAATGCATGCCATAATAAGAAAATGTGCTTCTTGTGTCACTTGTTGAAATCCTTTTTCTGGAGAACCTATTACATGAATTATTTTTTTTAACTTTTTCATAGACACCTCCTTTCTGCAAATTAAGATATATGCTTAACGAAGCACTGGTGCGGAGTACGCAAATCTTGCACCATTCGCCTGCTGTTTCATAACTAGTTCTGTTATTTCATTCACATCGTCAACAGAAATTAATGGGTGGGTTTTGAAAAAAACATCTTTATCGGCATACCATGCAGGATCATCGAATACGTCCTCATTAACTTCTATACCATAGTCTTTACGAATCCACCATAAATCTGATGGCATAAGCCAAAGCCAGTTTAAATTCGCCATGACCCCATATGTTCCACAAAGGTAAGACATGGTCTGTACAGTCTTTTTAATATCCTCAACTGTTTCCCATGGAAAACCTATAATGAAAGAAAGTGACACAGTATACTGTAAATCGTAGTCAGATAACTTCTCAACACATTCTTCAAGCTGTTCTACTGTAATTCCTTTTCTTATTTTTTTTAATCCCTCATTATATCCGCATTCTACTCCTATTTGTATCATATTCACCATATCAATTGGTATCTGTTCTACCACACCTGGTTTTATGATATCTGTAACACGTGCCTCAAATGTTACCTTAATATAGGGATTTGCCTGGTGAATCTGATTCAGTATGTTAACTGCCCGGTTCACATCAGCAGTAAAGCAGTCATCCACAAAATATATATTTGGCTCCCCTGAGAGAGAAAGATTTTTTACATTATCATAATGTTCCAAAACTCTCTTTGTTGCTGTATCTGCGTCAAACCCTCTCCAGCTATGCCTATGGCAAACTGAACAGAAGATACAGCTAAATTTACAGCCTCTAGAAGTTTCGACACCAAATGTATTATAAACAGCTTTTGGCAAGAAATCATAATCTGGTAACGGAAATTCCTTCATCTCTTCTATGGTAAGTTTTTCAGCATCTCCCGTATCAATAATTTCGCCATCTAACTTAAATTTAATCCCCTGAATTGTCTTCAGAAGATTCTTATCATGTAAGTTTTGTATAACCTTAATTAACGTCTTTTCCCCTTCTCCTGGAATTACAATATCTACCATTGTCGACTGGATAATATAATCAGACAAATATCTTGCATGCACACCACCTACAATTACATTGATAGAAGGAAACATTTCTTTGACTGTATTAATAAACCGCTTTGCAATGCCCCAAGTAAGTGTTGTAGCTGAAAAAATAACCGCATCGTACCCTTTTCCTTCGATTAAAATTTTTATCACTTCACGCTCTTGTAAACTTCCCTCAAAAAAATTACTTTTTCGGATATAATCCGGATCTACTATGGTAACTTCAATGCCCTGTTGCCTCATAATAGTCCCTAAATAATAGACTGCCAAATGAGGAGACCATCGCATTCCTTCTGAATCATATTCAGGATGTACTGGAACTGATAAATATATAACTCTCATGTCAAAACCTCCACGCTTCCAAACTTTCTAATATATTTCTAATGAGTTAACAGTTTATGTTCTTCTAGAAGCCCACAAACTTGTGTAACATCCTCTATAAATTCAATTTTGTTCTTGTATGAAAACTTTTGTGGATCTTTCTTTGCAACCATATCAAATATTTCTTCCAGTGAATGTTCCCCATCGATATATCCAATGAATTCCAAAATGGTATCATTTACAGATACTTCAATTTTTCCATCAACAACAAGACCATGAAATTGATTTAAAGGTACTATCTGATATGGTGTTTCCGGTTTTTTGGGAATACTGAATTTGTTCCACTTACGAGTGAAATCAATTACATTTAACTTTCCAATTCCTTTTTCCACCTTTTTCGCTTTTACATAGAATGAATACACGGATGTTACATTCATCTCTTCGTATACTTTAATATAACGTTCAAATAATTCCTCCGCAGATTTACCGTTTTCTTTTCCCATAGCCTTTGTTACATTAATACAACGGTTTAACTGGACACCTATCGTAATTTTCAGATCAAGAACCACCGTTGTCTCAAATGAATCTCCTAGAATTTCACGAATTGTGTCGATTAAAAACGGTTTCTTTTCATCTCCTAGTGCTTCACCAATCATGATTCCATATCCACCATCATTCAAGTGACTATGGAATCCTTTAAAGATATCTTTTACAATATCCAGACCATCTGTTCCACCTGCCCCTGCAACAGGATAGTCAATCTCATCTGGGATTGCAATAAATGGCGGATTCGTGTAAATACGGTCAAACTTCTCATTCTCAACAGGCTCATACAAGGAACCATTTCGAATCTCTAACTTATCCTCCAAATCATTTAACACTACATTAAATTTCGTTACTGGCAAAGCTTGTTTATTTAATTCTACTCCAATTCCATTACTTGCCGCCATACTTCCAAAGATTGCTTGGATTCCACTTCCTGTACATAAATCAAGGATTTTTCCAGCTGGTCTTGTCAAGATGTTATCTGTTAAGCGGAACGTATCAATCCCTATATAAACAGCTGGATCTTTTATTCTGCAATTGGGATTTCGAAATGGAGTTCCAACAAATACAAAACGATCCAGATAAGAAACCAGAATATATCCATCTGTCTGAATATACTCTTTATGTGGTATTACAATCCCAAGCTGTTCCATCACCTCAACAATACGACTGCCCCAGCTATTTGTAAGCCTTTCTTCTTTCACCACATCTCCTAGTAAAAGCAATTCCATTACGCAACGATATTTTTCGTCCAGGCTCTGCACTGCTGGCTTTACTTGCTCATAAGCTGGAAGTGGATCAAAAAAGTACTGTTCTTTTCTTAATTTTTGATTGATAATGTCATAACTTGTTTCATCTAAAAAATTTCGTAACTCTTTTACTAATTCTTTCTCTTCATATCTTAACATAATGCCCTCCAAATATTTTCTATCAGTTTAATCTGTATCCTGCAATAAATAGCAAATATAGAACTGGATACCTAATGTTAAATCCAATATGCATGCATATTGGAAATAGAAGATTTTGCGTCTTTTGGTATACAATTCCTAAAACAATACCAAATACAAAGGTATAAATACATTTAATAGGATTTAAATGTACAATTCCAAACAAAAATGCCTGGATACAAATTACTGCTAATTTATTCTTCCTTGTTAACATCTTAAAAAACAATCCCCGAAATAAGAATTCTTCTATTACAGGAAGCATAAAAACAACAACAATCAAATATAACCATACATTTGCATTCGCAAGACTTCCATAATCCAAAGCACCCACATTTTTCTCTTTACCCAATTGGTAGTAGCTATTTATAAGAACTGCACTTCCAATACTTAGGACAAATCCTGTAATGAAAAAACCAATGGCTCTTAACCCATCCTTCGTTTTATCATACTCTCTAAATAGCTTCCAATTTTTTTTGCAGAAACGCCACACCATATATCCAGTCATAACACACCAAATTCCATTGATTACAAAGGATTCATCGTTGGTCAAAGCATATGTACTAAGATCAAATTGCCTGCGCGGCAACAAATATAGTATTTTTGCAATATTACATAATAAAAAAAGCATTAACTTACCAGCAAATGGAACCATTAACATAGCAATTGCTTTCCTATATGTTTCTTCTGATAAATCTGTTTTTCCCACTTTATTCCCCTTTCCCATATAAGCCCTCATTCAATTTAGCTTTCATATACTTTTCCATCTTTAAAATACAAACTCCGCTGCCCATACTGAACATTTTCTATCTGGTGTGTAACTAAGAGAATGGTCGTATTTCTCTCTTCATTTATCTTTTGAAACATTTCTAATATACTTTCACTGTTTTGAATATCCAGATTTCCAGTAGGTTCATCTGCCAGTAATAAATCTGCTCTATTTACTAAAGCTCTAGCAATAGCAACTCGCTGACATTGCCCGCCCGACAGCATAGCAGGTTTATGTTTTGATTTATCCTGTAATCCTACAAGTTCCATCATTTCTTCTACACGTTTTTTTCGTTGTGCAGGAGAAACCCGTCCTACAACCAAAGGCAACGCAATATTTTCAAACACATTAAGCTTGGGAATTAAATGAAATGCTTGAAATACAAAGCCTATTTTACTATTTCGGATACTGGATAATTGTTTATCTGTCATGTTCGCAATATTTACGCCACAAAACTCATATAAACCTGAATCAGCTCGATCCATTAGTCCTAAAACATGGAGTAATGTTGATTTTCCTGTTCCTGACTTCCCCATAACGGTTACAAATTCACCTTTGTTTACTAAAAGTTCCAACTCATTTAAGACACAATGCTTTTCAGGTTTCTGATACTCCTTTACTATGCCATGCATCTCTATGATTTTTTCACTCATTCCCACCCTCCACAGAAGTCAGTTCGAATAAAATATTACCATTTATGCTTTTCATTAATTTGTTATCTTCATTATCAAATACAAAGAACTGTGTTACTACATTGGTTTGGACACCACTAATTCCATATCTTGTACAAACTATTTTCTTTCCTTGAAACTCTACTTGTTCTTCTGTAGTAATTCTCTTAACCGTAGTCAAAATGAAACTTGATAACAATGGGTTAAAGACGTCTACCTCCCACTCTTCTCTATCTCCCATATGCTCTTTTAGCAGAAACATCAACGTGTTATTCTCAAGATATTCCTCCTTCATTTTTTGAACATGTGTATTACCCACATCTTTCGAACGAAATGATAAGTGTAACTTTTTCATATTTTTAGATGCCTTAAAATAGAACAACTCTCCCTTATTGTTACCAGTAGCATCAATATTCAAAATATTATACTTTTTATCAAACTGAATCCAAAATGATAATGTGGTTACATTGTCAAAAATTGTTTCAATCTTGATATCCCGCTTTTCTTTGGAATAATCCATGGTAACGATAGCTTGACCAATCACACTAGTCAAGTTCTGTTCTTTTTGAATTGCTTTTATGTCATAAAAGAGTCTGCTTGTTCTCCCATCAAACTTACCCATAACACTCTCCTTATCTTATATTGAGATTATTTCATCAACGTATTCCATGACTTCAAGCCTATGAGAAATAGTTATAACAGTTGCATTTTTAGCACGCTCTCTAAGCCTTCTATATATTGTCTTCTCTGTTTCAACATCCAAATTAGAAGTTCCTTCATCAATTAAAATAATCTTTGGTTTTAAGATTAAGCAACGAGCCAGTGCAACTCTTTGTTTCTCTCCCTCTGATAAATCTATTCCATTTTTACCAATTATAGTAAAAACACCATCAGGCAGCCTATCTATCACGTTTTGTAGATCCACTTGCATTATTACATGGTTCACTTCTTCCATTTCATACTGTTCCATACCATATGTTATATTTTCCAGAATAGAACCTTCAAAACAACTGCAATAATCTCCTAGATATGCGATTTTATTCCTTAACTCTTTTTCTGTATACTCTGATATATCTCTTCCGCCAATAAAAATATTTCCTTCTTCTGGCTGGCATAATCTCATGATAAGTTTCATTATTGTTGACTTTCCAGCTCCACTATTGCCTTTTAACAGGACTAAGGAATTTGGTTCTATTGTTAATGAGTAATCTGTTAATACCTTACGGTCTGTACCTTCATATCCATATGTAACGTTCCTTAATTCAATACTACCATTTTCAATATGTGCATTCTGATTTCCAGCTTCCATTGAAACTTCCTTAGCATCGAGTATCTCAAAATAACGTTTTAAACTGACTTTGAACATTGGGAAATACAAAACAGTCTGTCCAAGACGATTTCCCAATGGCATGAGTAAATTAGCAATAGACAAAAAAGCAACCAGTTCTCCCAGGCTGACAAAACCTTTTGAAACTGCAATTCCGCCAATCCATAAAACTCCAGCGGTCCATAATGAGGAAATAAATGCAATAAAAGCATTTGCATTCCCAATGAAGTATGTCTTATCAAATAACTTTTCTGCATAGATATTCATTGTATTGCTGCATTTACTAATTTCTTTTTCATATGCCTGATACAGTCGCATAAGCTGTGCCCGTTCCATTCCTTCCTGAGTTATAGAATATAAGGCCTCTCCTTTACTTTGAATTTCTTGAGAATATTGCTGGCTCTTTTTCATTAAAAATACAGTAACGAGACTGCTTGTCAATAAAATCACGTCAAGGAGCAATGATATTTTTAACATGATTCTCCCTAGTACAATATTTACAGCCAAAATCACTAGTATACTAATCCCAACATTCAAAGGCAACATCGCAGCATTTTCTGCAATTACAACAGCGTCACTATGCAATCGATATAATAGTTCTCCTGTTGTATATTTCCCGTAAAAGCCCCACTCTTTTTTTATACTAGTCTCGAAAATAGTCATCTTCATCGTTACAGACTGTTTCTGTATCAATTTATTGATAATTAAGTTTTGAAAACAATTAATAAAGAGCGAGATTGCCATTATGATAACAGAAACCAAACAGACAAAATCAAGCTGGGTCTTGCTTTTTCCCTGTGTCAGTACATCAATTACCGAATTTGTAATCATCGGTATAACAAATGTCAAAGCAGAAGAGATGCAAAGAATTAAAGATATCAACGATATTTCTTTTCTAATTTCCTTCTTCCAGACGAATTCTTTTAGAATTCTAAAATACTGCTTCATTGGCAGCTAATTACCATCCTTTCTCTCTGCAACGTAAACAGTTAGTAATAGTAACGTGCTATACTCCATGTTGGGATATAGCACGCTCAATAACTACTCATAAATCATTTTTATGTACTATTTTTCAATTAGTAAACAGCTTTAGTTGCTACTATTCCTGCAACTGCAGCAACAGCTCCAACTACAACTACTAATGTTGCAGCAAGTGCATTTTCATAACCAGCAGCATTGGCTATTGCAAGACCATTAGCCATAACATGTGCATTTGCTACAAATGTTCCAGCACTTGTATCTTGAATCAATGGTGATAATGAAGGACTTTCGTACATGATATCAATCTCCTTTCTTCTATAACATTCTGTTTCTTATATTCAAACGCAATTCAATTTTATGTATTGCGTTCAAATCAATTGTAACTAATTAAGCTTTTCTAATAGTGAATCATATATGACAACATCTTTTCCTTTAAAGTCATTTTTGAAAAAGCCTGTCTGTTCAAAGCCTAAATTTTGAATAATTTTTACAAAAGTATCGATATGATCATTATCCTGCTTTACGACACGGATTCTGAATTTATCTACTTTTTTATTTACATTTTTTTTATAATGTTCGACACATATCTTTATAAATAACTGTTCTATTTCTTCTGAAACATTTTCTCGTAAAATAAATTTCCCAATAAAAGATTTTTCATTTATATAAATTTTTCCATTTATTATACCAATAAGTCCACATACCTTATCTTTTTTCTTTAACAAATAAAACTCTTCTGCGAAATTGAACATTCTTGCACGAACAGAAACTCCATTATACATACCACTTGATACAAGAGGATCTGTCATCTCGAGTACACTCCCAGTTTCACCAATTACACTGAGTACAGTTTTAAAGTCTCCCTCTTTACAACGATATATGCTATATTCATTTTCTTTTACAATCACTTCGCCGTTATACATATTCTCAATCCCCTTTATTCGAATGATATTAACACCTACTGCACTTTGCAAAAAACGGTATGTGTCTTCTTCTACCTTTGTATAAGCAATTTCTGGATTATCATTATGAATCTGTTCAATTACCTCTCGCACAGTGCACTCATTTTTAGCAAGCTGTAAAATCTGTTCTCCAATTTCATTTACTACTAGTACATCATCGTAAGATTTGCCTTTAGGCACATATAAAACATGATTGTTGTTTTCATTTCTTCTAAAAGCATTATGCACTTTACTTGCAATAACACAATCTAAATAGCTGCTATCAATCATAACTATTCTCCTATTCCTTATATAATTTTTTTAAGGTAAAATCTTCAAGATGATTCATAACGCCATCATCCACCAAATCAATTTCTATATTGTCGTCAAAGAATACCGTAGGTAAATCTTCTGATTCATATTTTAAATCCCCAATTGTCATGATATAGGAAGCAAGTTCTCTTACCACTGGAATTTTCCATACTTTTCCCAAACCTGCATTCCAGTATTCTCTTATGGTATGACGTTTCAAATTACCCACTCTCAAGGGCAAATATGCAGAGGCTGATAAGGTACCATCTGACTTAATCTCCATAAAAATACTATTTTCATAGCCATATGAAAGATTTCTTCTTAAATGATCTAGTGGATCACCCCATTCAATATGTGGGTCACCAGGCTTTCTATTGTTGTTATGATTCTCAACAAACTCAACTACTTTTCTGTAACTATCATCATCAGGGAAAAGTTCTTCTTCATTGGTTAATGCTTTTCCCATTGGCATAAGTGGCTGAATACGAACTTCCATCTTTGCATATCCTGAAACAATTTCAACCACTTTTGGGAATTGTTCTATATTAAATTTAGTTGGACTAAATGCTACGCCTAATTCTAAATCAGCCTTTTTTATGTACTCTATCGCATTAGTTGCTCGTTCAAAAATACCAGGAACACCTCTCATATGATCATGAGTTGTAGCATCACAACCATCAAGACTAATCTGAATATGTTTCATTCCTGTTTTTTTCAATTCATTTACTTTTTCCTGTGTCAATAACCATCCGTTACTTACCATTGCAATATTAAGAATTCCTGCATCATGCAGTATTCTACATGCCTTTAATAAAATGTCATACTTGTACATCGGTTCTCCACCACAAAAACATATGGAAAAAGGTTTCACCTCAGCAATTTGTTCAAATACCTGTAATAATTGTTCATCACTCAATTCATCCCGGATAAGTTCATTTCCACTTCGATTAAAACAATGAAGACATTTTGCATTACATTTGTTCGTCACATCAACAGCAATATGAAGCGGTCCTGAAAGCACTTCACTTTTGTCATAAAATCTAATTGCTGATTCATTTATGTCCTTGTTAATCAGATCATTCACAACAATAAACCTCCTCGTAATTTGTGTATTCAAATGTACTTTATGTATTTGATTGATTTACATCTGTATATTTCCCAATTAACTATTATACAGTATTTTAGGCGTTTGCGAAACGCCACAAGCTGCATAAATACGGCATTTCTTTGTTATAAAAATGAAATAACTCCTCACCAGATATGGTATAATAGAGTTGTAAGAAACTAAAAATCACCATCCAAGAAAGGAGTTATTCTGATACTTATGATAACATATAAACAGCTTTCTTTAAATGATATTTTTCGGGATTGTCAGGAAAAATTTGATTCCGACAAACCTGAGTTCCTTTCTCTATTAGAACAACATATCGACATTGATGAAATTATTCCGGTTTCTTTTTATAACCATTTCTATGCATCAACGTGCAGAACCCATAAATACCCTCTTCGTGCTTTGCTATGGGCACTGATTATGCAATTAATGAAGATGGTCTTCCCTGCTTTCCTCATGATTCTTCTCTTCCGATGAAAAATACATCATCAGGAATACATTCGAAGCCTCAAGCCTTTGATTGCATAAATATATCTAAAAAATAGGTCTTACAACTTCACAGACTGTGAAGTCTGTGAAAGTACGCCCATTTTTGAGATATAAAATCTTTTATACTTAAAATCCTGTTCACAAGATTTCTTCCCTGTTTTAAATCAAGATTGCGAACGAACACCCGTTAGTTTCGCAATTACCTAACAAATAAAACGAAAGGAAAAGGTACATTGACTAATTCTACATGTCTAATAATTGGTTATTTCTACTTATCTAAAAATGGCTAATCTCGCCTGTTTCTAACACCCCTATAAGGGGCTGTTAATGGCCAGCGCCTAAAGACGCTGGCTTCCACTTTGTTCAAGCCTTAACGCCCTTGAAAGGGCGTACGTACTATCGGCTACCCCTTTAAAGGGTTCTCGTATTCTTTTACACTTAATTTATCCATTGCAATATCGTGACTTTCTTGCTCCTGAATATACTTTTTAATGGTTGTCTCATTGAGCCCTACTGTGCTCACATAATATCCTTCTGCGCAGAAATGTCTGTTCCCAAATTTATGCTTTAGATTTGCGTGCTTGTCGAATATCATCAAGGCACTTTTCCCTTTCAAAATACACAAATATCCCATAAACTGTGATACACTCTTATACTTTCTTTATATTGATTGTAGATAATTTTTTCCTACACTTAGGATTGAACACTATAACATTTTACGACATTATATCTACTGTATTAGTTATAATATTGTGTAATTTGTATTTAATTATTTATATTTTCAGACAGTATATATAAATATTTTGCGTGTTTAATGTTGTATTGATAAAATAAGCACAATGTCGTATTGTGTCAGATATTTTTTAAATTACTTATTAAATTTAAACTTATTAGCTGCTTCTGGAAATTCAGGTTGGTAAGCCACCCATATACATGCTGAGTTTGCAGTCTGCATAACCAACAATAACGCTAAGACATTTAAACATTTCATTATACCTTTACCAAAATTTTTTTTTGCTTCCATGAGTTTATCCTCCTCGTATTGTGTTTTTTAGAATTATACACCTATCCGCAAAATTCTTAAATCCAATGTCCATATTTCGCCATTTTATGTCCAAACTCTACATAAGCACATTTCATTCCATAAATTTTCAAAACAAAAAACTCCTTTTCAGGCATCAAGTAATCCACATATGATTACCTGCCCTAAAAGGAGCATATCATTCTATATAGATATATATGTATAAATCAAACTGTCAGAACTACCACAGCATTAAATTTTTCGTCAATAATATAATATTCAAAATATCCATTATATTGCTCAGCAATCTTCAAGACACTTGACAATCCAATCCCATGTACTCCAGCTTCTTTTTTCGTGCTTATAAGCTTACCCCTTACTTCTTTCAACTCTTCCGCAAAATCATTTACCACCTTAATTACACAAAGTTTTCCGTCCTTTTGCATAAAAATTCTTACAATAACAGAAGATCCCTTCTCCTTTTTTGATGCAGCCGAAATAGCATTATCCAGCAAATTACCTATCATGGTAATGAGATCAACGTCCTGAACATGATTCAAAATGCAGCCAGGTTCCACATATACATCAAAACCAACCCTTGCACTTTTTGCTTTAATAGAATATTCAGATAAAATTATATTTAGCATTTTATGATTGCTATATTCACAGATTTCTTCCCTGTTTAGCTTCCCATTTAGTTTATCTAGCACTTTACATATTTCGTCATTTCTTCTTTCATAAGCCAATTGTCCTATCACTTTAAGATAATGTGATGTATTATGTACAATTTCATTATAATTATCATTCCACTCAGCTATTTTAGTCAGTCTCTCTACTTCAGCTCTTTGATAAAGGAGTTCTAATTCCTGTTTAGCATTTTCACTTAAATTTTCCGTATACTTTTGAAATGCATAAAACAATATCATGTTTCCAGTTATCATGCATACAAAAAACAATGTCATTAATATCTTTAAAACCATATTGCTTCCAGTATCTATTCCTGAATAAAACACTGTGAGCATAGTACCTAAAGTAGACACAGGTACGCATAAATAAATAAGAAACAGTTTGTTCGTCATTCTTTTTTTTGATTTTACAGACATCTGCTTTAATATAATAAACACAATATAATTCAGAAATTTTATAAGCAATAATTGCCATAAATATTCTGACACCAGAATCAGACCAGTTTTTGCCAACAAAGCTGTTGTGGTATTTGACAATATAATGTACAAAAACTCCACACCAACCATGACACTATACGCCATAATAAAATACACAAATCTGATTCCTAATTTAGAGTCAAATAATACTGTCACAAAAATCCACAGTATTATAAGAACAAGAATCAAATTCAAAATATTACTTTGCAACATATTAACCAGAAAAATTGCACCTATTGTTCCTGCACATAATACTTTAATATATTTTCTTTTTATTTTAAATTCAAAAAAATTATTAAAATAGTCATAAAGTAAGAAAACTTCAATAACACAACAAAAAAACAGGATAAGCAAATCCAATCATCTCATTATTTTCCACCTCTCTTATTAATATTTCTCCGCAATACTTTTTGTAAAGATTTGGCGAAATTCTTTTTGATATGTTCTTGATACTGACAAGCATTCATCATTATCCAAATAAACCTCATTACCTACTATTTTTTCAATATGAGCAATATTTATTATGTAACTGCTGTGTGCAAACGCAAGTTCATAATACTTAGCTGCTAATGCCTCCAGTTTATCATCTACCAATATCTGTCCCTCAAACTTTGCTGCTTCACACTCTGAGCACACAATAATTTTGCTGCCTCTTTTTGCATTTTCTACATACAAAATATCCTGAATATTAACCCGGATTACATTATTTCTATAATGCCCTACGATATATTCTTCTTTAGACTTTTTTTCTACCTCTGTCAGAATTTCTTTCATTTCACGTACAAATTGCCTATCTGAATATGATTTCAACAAATATCTATAAGGAGTTACTCTAAATGATTTGACTGTTGGCGCACGTACTCCTGAACAAAATACCAATACAGAATCTTTGAATTTCACACGAAATCGTCTTGCAGTTTCATCTCCATCAATACCACCTAATTTCATATCCAAAATTAGTAAATCTATATGTATACTGGTATCTAAACTACTAACTAATTCCTCTCCTGAATAAAACTCATAAATTTTAAATTGATATTGATTCGTACCCCTAGCTTGATTAAGAATTTTTCTAATATATGAGATAAACACCTTGTCATCGTCACAAATAGCTACATGATACATAGAGTTTCGCCCCCTCTTTTTCAAATAAGTATTATACCATATTCCCTATGTATTATCAATTTTTGTTTTACTATTCTTCAATTAGTCTTTTGGACATGATACAAAAAATCTGATATAATAGACAGGGAAATAATTATTCTATTATATAAAGGCAGGGAATAATAATGGTACAGATTAGCAAAAAAGATAAGGAAAAAGTCCTTGAATCAATACATTCAGGAGAAATAGACACTGCAGGGCTGGCAATGCCAGCCCTTGCTGATTCTGTCGTGCTTGCCATGAAACACCATGGTTTTCTTGAACCTCTTAATGACGCATTTAAGGATAAACGCAGTGATAACCTCCATATACCTTCAAATATATTGCTGGCACTTGCAATTACTGCAAAACTCAAACAGAAAACAAGCCTTACAGATATCCCTTTTGCAGTTACAGATACAGGGCTGCTTGCAGAGCTTGGCTGGAACGCATGGGATTATGGACGTAATGTAAATGAAGGGCTCTTTTCAGAAAGTGTCATGCGTAAACTTGTAAAAAAATACAACAGTGGGGAACTGGTTTCTTTCTATAACCATTATGTACAGGATTATGTATTAGAAAACCTTGGTGTACAGCCATGCATACATATACTGGACTGTACTAAAATACCTGTAAACCTTAACAATACAAATTATGAAAATTCATCTGTTGTAACCATAGACGGTGAAACCATGCGTGGGTATAAACTTGGCGTACTCCGTGGTATCACAGGTGATTCAGGCATTTCAGAAGAAATTGTATTTGGTACTTTAAAAACCCATGACATGGAATTATGCAGGGAAATGTTAAAAAACACTTCCTGTTTCCATGAAAATGACATCTTAATAAATGACAGGGGGTTCCTGTCACGTGAAATGGCAAATTACCTCAAAACGGAACGGAAAGTTGATACATATGTCCCTGCAAGGGAAAACATGGACATATTTAAAGATGCAGTATCCCTGGCTGTTTCAGGCGGAAAATGGCAGAAACACCCCAACAAAAAAAGGAAAGACCAGGAAATACAGCTTGTAAAGTCCCTTGGACCACTATGGGCAAGTGATACCCCTGAAACAGATGTCCCAGTTAATGCATGTGTTGTACATGACAAAAAAACAGGAAAGTTTTTTGTATTTATGACTACTGACACCACAAAAACTGCACGCCAGATTGTCCAGACATATGAGCTGCGCCCAGAAATAGAAGAAGACTTCCGCCAGATGAAAGATTTCTGGAAATTAAGTGGTTTCAAAAGTACAAAATATAATTATATTACTTTCCATATTGTAATGACCCTTACTGGCTACCTTTTCTTCCAGATATACAAAAACCTCGAAGAAGGGCAGGCTTATACAGGCAGGTCTCTGCCTGTTGCTGCCAAAAACTACAAAGAAACAAAACCTAAAGAAATAGTTATATATGTGGGACAGTATTTTGGTATTTTCCCATTTCTTGAATTTTTAAAAATCTATGCAGAATGCACTTTAGAAGTAAGACAACTTCTTGATCCGGTTCTTGCTAAAGTATAGCAGGTTTTTTGTAATATTTCCAAAAGACTAATTGAAGTTACTATTTTTCATTTCTTTTCATATTATTGTCCAGCAGGGATTTGTTTAGAAAAAAGAGAAACTAAAGTATCGAATAGATTTTGCCCACGTTTTTTCGCAGTAGCAAGCAGGCTATGTATGATACAATAATCAACAACTCCCTGCTAGCTACCAGGACAAACGCATGAATAATTATAACATCCATTTTAAATATATATACTATTTTTTTAATTTTTAAGCATTCAATACTTCTTCTAAAAATTTTACTGGACGTAAACCTATTGCAAACCGCTTCTTTTTTAATGAAAGCCTTTTAATACTAAGTGACAATTCTGCCAGTTTTAATATACTTAAACACCATTTCCGTATTATATTGTGGTTCTGGGCGGCTGTTTTGTCTGATGTTGTATTATAATCTTCACGGAATGTAACATCAAGATGCCAATGCATGCTTTCAACACTCCAGTGCCCACGCCTTGCCCTGCTGGCAAGGTTTATGTCTTCTGGCAGGCTGCTTATAAAATACCTGTACTCTGTATGCTTTTCATTCCTTTCCAGTCTTTGCGCTGGCACAGCCATTTTATATCCCCTGTCTGGTAATATTCCCTTGTTTCCACCTGCCCATGTGCTTTTTCAACGCTTTTTTTGTAGCATCCTTTTTCTTTTATTTTTCCAAGGAACTCTTTTTCTGAAAAATAATCTTTTATATCATTATATAATGTTTTCTGGTTTCCTTTTACAGCAAGTATGTAATCTGCACACCTGCTTTTTATTTTTTCTGCTATGCCTGTCTGTGTACCCATTGCATCTGTTGTAACAATGTTACCTTTTATCTGTATTGTTTCAAGCAGAAGTGGTATTGCTGTAATTTCATTGCTTTTTTTCAGGACTGCCCTCTGCCCCATACAGAAGCCGTCTTCTTTGCTCCATGCAGAAACAATATGCAGTGGTTTTTCATTTTTGTTTTTGTTCCCACGCATAGTTTTTCCATCTATGCAGACAATCTTTTTAAGGGCTTCCCCTTCCCCACTGTCCAGAAGCCCCTGCCATTTTACATACAGCTGCTGCAGTGCTTCTGGTGAAACCATCCCCATTACCCTCTGTATTGTATCATGTGATGGCACACAGTTTTCCAGTCCTGTGTACTTTTTTAAATAATTTTCATAAACTTCTGCAAATTCTGCAATTTCAACCCAGTCATCTGCACCTGCAAGTGTTGTAAACAGGACAATGGCCAGGATATCTTTAAGTTTATGCCGTACTTTTCTTTCCTGCCCCACATCCTCAATATATTCCATCCACTGTAACAATTTTTCCATGTATACACACCTCCCAGTTTTTGTTTTATTTTAACAAAAACTGGTAATATTTACAATTTGTTCATTCATGCGTTTGTCCTGGCTAGCTACGGGAACACCCAGATACTTTCTGCCTAGTTTTGCAATGGCGCAAATCTCATTCCGCTTCATTGTTTGTAAAAGGGGCTTCATAATCCCGCATAAACAGAAGATAACTGTCTTTGTATTTTTCCAAATGGTTTACCATACGGCATAACTCATCATAACTAAAGGATTTTGTTTCCATCCCTGCAAGCAGATCTTTTCCTTGGTTTACCAGCTCATCGTAACGGATTTCATAATGGCATAACAAAGTAGCCCCACAAGAGTTTTTTTATTGTGGAGATCCTTCTTTTTCTGCTTGTTCATTTCTAAGAAAAACTGCCTTACCTCCCCTGCCCATGGAAGCATTTGCAGTTCCAGCATCCCTTTCAGTTCCCAGCTTAAGTATGCCCCGCAAGTTGCATGTTCCTTACCAAAATGGTAAAAATTCGCTTCGTGATCCTGTGCAACAATCCCATGAAACTGCGTCAAAATATTATCTGTTACTACACTTCTTTCCGTTTTATTGAGATTTGCAGTTAAAACCACTGTTGTCTTATTGGAATATGTCCGAATATACACTTGATATGTGGTCTTTTTGGTAGTTTCTAAGATCCCATCCTACCCAAGACGTTCGCTTGTCTTAACAGGTGTCCCGTCTACATGTATTACAGTGCCATTTATAAGATCGTTAATATAGCCAGACAAGCAGACTGCTTCCGTTGCATGATGGTGAAAACCTGCAAGTGTAGCTTTGGATACCTTAAGCAGGTTATGGGAAATTTCACAGAAAAGCTGAGATAAACGTTTATAAGCAACCAAACCAACCGTACTAAAATAAACCACATAGGCTTTTACCTGCGGTCCATACTGAATTTCAGGTGGTTTCCCCGGACTGCGGTGGTATTCTGCATAAACGGTAATGGTTTTTAAATCAGCCACCCAATCAGAAACATAACTTTTCCCGTCTGACACGATGATATACTCTGCTATTCCTTGTGCTGCTAATTCCTCCAGGTTTTTAGATATCTCCAAACGGCTGCCTTTATGCCCTGGTTGTCCGCCACGTTTTTTGTCACTTTTTTCACGGTTATTTGGAATTTTTTTTAACTCATTGCTACTGGAAGGTTTGGACGAGTTGGGGGAATCTTTTCCTATCTGTAATTTTAGGCGTAAGATCTCCTTGTCTTTTTCTTTGATTGTTTCCAGCAGTGGTACAGCTGCTTTTGCAACAGCCTCCTCTACAGCTTTGTTAATGCTATCCTCCATAGTCGTTTCTAACATTTCAAGACGCTGTTGCAACCTGGTATTTTCTGTACGTAGCCAAAGGTTTTCTGCCTTCAGTTCTTTATTTTCTTTTTTTAGTTTTTCATTTTCAACTGTCAACTCTTCCAACTGCTAGAACATGTCATTATTTGTTCTTTTCATATTTTTTATATCGGATATTTATCGGAATTCCTTAAATTTCCCGCTTAACAGTAACCTTTTTATTTCTTTGCTTTACTATTTCCAATAACAACATAGTATTTTGTATGATATATACGAACATCATGCTAAATACAAATTCATTAATATTACTCAACGCTATTATTAATATTATAATTAAATGTAGTAAAAGTATTAATCTTATTTTTTTTCTATATGTTTGTTTTTCTTCATGACTAATTTTTTTCATTTCCGTTTCTACTGGAGCCAACAAAAACGCGCACATCATATTTAGAAAAAATATTAACAACATCACTCTAATTGATAAATATCTCAATAGTTTTTCCAAACTATACACTTGCAATAACAATATTGCATTTGATATTAATGTACATTTCCAAATTTTATCTGCATGCCATCCACCACAAAAACTTCTTAACGGAATATACATGCCTAGAAAGAACATTACTTCTTTTATTTTTGAAAAACCTATTCCAATTGCCAAAGCGATAACTACATTTAAAATAACTTCACACAATAAAATATATCCATACCTATATATCTTCTCATCCTCATCTGTCATTGTGTAATGTTGTGATTGTTTGTTTACTAATACATTCACTATCATTTGAATCATATCAATACTATTAAACCTTTCATTTTTAAATAACTTTCATTTTTAAATAATATAACACACTTTAACAATCAAACAAACAACTGTGCTAAATTTAACAATTCATGTGCCAATATTGCACCTTATATCAATATGTGTCTTTTTCTCTTCCAAAGAATCAGTATCCACCGCTATCTCAAACATATGATTTACACCCCCACTCTGCCAATTTTGATTAAGCTGTTCTATCGCTTCCTTTATGATTTAAAACCTTTGTCATTCTTGTATTTGCTGTCTGCTACATTTCTCCTTTTTCTGCGGAGCATAAAAATGCCCCGCAGTTTCATTTTATTTTTTATATTTGAAACGGTAAATCCAGTTCCGAATATCTGCTTTGTGCTTTTGACTCACTTCACCAACTATGCCCGGCTATAGACTATTACAAATTTCTTAGTCTACTTATAATGCTACTAAAAGTAGCCTAAAGCGTTTTTAACAAAATTCCCCTATCGCAGAAAGTACACACACTGACAGAGCATTGATATTTATAAAGAATATTCAGTAGCACTTATCAGTCATAAACACTATCTTCCCTTCCCAATCTTAGGAACAGAAGATGCCTTCACATCATCCTTACTTTTAGTATCCAGTTTCGGATATACCGCCTCAAATGCCTCCAAGGTCTGCATCTTGTGCTTTTGCATTATCAAGATCAAGTTGTGCATTTAACTCACACTGTCTTGCCAGATTCTCTCCTAGCTGTATAGGCGTTTCTTTAACAGCCTTACCCAGCAAAGCTTTGTAAAATAATATTTCTGTATAACGGAAAGTCCTGCCTTTTTCCTGTGCTGTATTTTACAAATTTTACATCCATCTGTCTTGTATTTGGTTCTTTTTTCATACTGTAACTGGGATCTGTGACTGTCCACTGCAGCCATGCTGTACTCCTGTCTGATTCTTTTCTGTATATTTTCCCTCGTGTATTTCTCCCCTAATGATTTACAGCGCCAGTATCTTGCCATGCCCACTGGTTTTACAGCTAGGTATTTCCCTTCATGTGGATAAGCATTTTTAATCCCATATCCCATGTCTGCAAGTATGGATAGGAATTCTTCATAACTTGAAGCCTTATCCATAGCAGCGTCAGGATTCCTCCTGGCCATATCCGCCCAGACAAATTCCCGTTTTTAGAAATATCCCACTCCCTGTTATTATTTCTATCTTCCTGGCTGCTCCTACTGTTTTCTGGTATCCCAATAACAGATAAACCATATTCCATACACAGCCGATTTGTAACAGGCTGTATCTTTTCCGCCCAGTCCCCTTTTTTGTAATGGTATTTATTCCCTGTGTGGAAACTTACGCTGTTAAATATAATGTGCGCATGGATATGGTCCGTATTGTCATGCACAGTATAAAGTGCCTCATAATCACTGCCAAGATACTCCTTTGCAAACTTTCCTGTAATTTCAAATGCAGTGGCAGCATCGATAGTGTAACTTCATCTGGGTATACGACACGAAATATATAATATGCCCTTTTTTGGTTCATTATATATTCCAGCTATGCTAATAAAACTAAAATATATAATTTTTTAAAATATACCAAAAATGGAAGTATTAAAATTTACTTTTGCAGACATCTGGCAATTTGCTATACTTGCACATAATGCTTCTATATATTTTCCATTTGTTTTTCTATGTCTGTTTTCCCATGAAAGCATTTCACTTGCACTAAAATAATTTTCTCCTTCTGCTTTTTCTTCCATTTTAATTTTTTCCTGTGTCTGTACCACTTCCAACATGTTGCTTCCACTTTTCCAGTAAATTCTTATATGTGATAACATATCTGCACCTTTACGACACCATCCCATTGGTCTGCTGCTCATTCTTTCTGATATCATATGGCTTATATGATTTTCTGTGCTGCTTCCAATTACACCATCCTCCTTCTTTATACGTTTTCGTATCCCCCTCCAGTTATTTTTTATATATTTCCATCATTCTTCAAGTTTTTTCCCTGCCTTTTCCGTAATGTTTTCTTTTGTTTTTGTTACTCATTTTTCCAGTTCTGTCCTTCTTCCTTTTTCAATACACTCCTGCAAATATTTCACAGTTTCTTCCTGTTCTTTTTCTGTACTGCTACTCTCAAGACGTGCCATTTTCCTTATATATTTCTCGATATGGAATTCGTCCAATACAAATTCCGCATTAAGAACTTCAATGCCCTTTTTCATCCATGCTCCACCGTCAGACTGAAAGTATATTTTTTCTATTTCTTCTGTTTCATATTGTTTTTCTATGTATTCCTTTACTTCATTCCACAGTTTTTCATTGTCTTTCCCACGATAAGGACCTCCAAAGTAAAATATATTTCCCAGTTTTTTTCTTTTTATTTCCGCGTTTCCATCCACATACCCTTCATGTACATAAACCAATTTTACTACCTGCCCATTATCTGCATGTCCTTTGAAACGTTTTATATCCCCTTTCTTTTCCTTATACTACAGGGCAATATGGTTCTCATCTGCCTCCACATATAAATATTTTACTTTTTTTCTGGTACACTGTGCTGCTGCTTCGAGAATCCTTGTTTTTACACCATCACTAAGCCGGGTATGCGGCTTCCATCCCATTATTCTGTCTAGCAGGTACGCAGTTTCTTTCGTTTTTTTATTTATAAAACAGGTATGTGTAAAATATACTGTCCCATCTGGTGTCAATATACTTTTTTGACATCGGTCTTTTATATGCCAGCAGGACTGTCTTTTAAGACTTGCTTCAAGCATTGTGTTACACTCTTCAAGCCGCTCCGAAATTAGTATGCACGCCATTTTTAAAAAAATTCCCAACACTTTCATTACACAAACTTCAAAATGTGATGGGTCTTTCAAAAAATTTAATTTAATTTTTTCTAACTCTTCTATTCCATTTTCTGAAAAATACTGTATAATATTATTCATAGAGGATGCCTTCTTTCTTAAGTATATTTCTTAAATTTATTTTTGATCAATTACATTATACTACAAAAAGGCATCCTTTTGCATTTTTTCTTTAAAATCCCCCAGATAAAGTTACACTATCGGCAGCATCCACTTCACCTTCTGTAAAGGATAAAATAATATGGTAACCCTGGCGTTTGTCTGTCTTTCCAAACTGTTCCTTTGTCTGGCGCATCTGCTGGTATATATTCCATGGCTGGCAGTTTAAACAGCCCTCCCACCTGCCATCCCCAGTTTTTTCTTTTTTTGAAATATAGTCCAGTGCCTGGCTTAAATGTTTCCCAGCACAGCCTGCTGGATTTTTTTCATATAAGCAATAAGAGCTTCTTTATCTTCCCTGCTGTAAAAATAAGAATTACTGGCTTTTGTAATCTGGTTTATATTGTTCCCCACAGCATTTACTTCATTGATTAGTTCCTCTAACAGCCTTCTTATTTCAGGATAATCATATGGTTTCTGCGTAACCATCAGCCATAAATAATCTACTTCGTACATGCCCGCTTCTGCCGCCTTTGAGGCAAGTACTTCTGCTTCTGCTGGTTTTAAACGGAGTGTTTTCTTGATACAATGGATACTGTCTGTCATTTGTTCTGCTTTTCCTTCCTGTTTTATGCCTTCTGGTTTCTTTTCCATAGCTGCTGTATTAATATGTCCCTTCTTTTGCTAGGGCAACAGCATTTACTTTTTAGGGAAAAAGAGAATATCCAGCAGCGTATCTGAATTGAGAGCCGCTTTAAACATTAACTTTTTCTTGCTGATGCGTCCATACTGTGCCTGTGTTACAAGGGTAAGGGCAAGTTTTTCGCAAAATATTGAAATTGAGCGGTGAATTATCTTTCCTTGCCCTCGATGCATCCTCCCTGTAAATAACATCAAGACACCAGTGGAGCTGGTTTTCTATCGGCCAGTGCTTTCTTACCGGATCTGCAAATTCTCTAGTGTCTGTTAAGGAAGTGATGAAATATCTTGTATATTCATGGGTTTCATTATTTTCCGTTACGGTTGACTTTGTCATCCCCAGTGCCTTTAAACCACACCATTCCGTCCGCTGTTCCAGCCATGAAATACCGGTCAGCAGCCTGTATTCCCGTTTTTCAATTCTTCCATGCCCTTTTTCCTTTGTTTCTAATGCCGGCAGTCCGAAAGAAAACGCATTGAAATAATCTTCTGCGTCTTTATACAAGGCAGGCTGATTCTGCTTCAGCCCAATCGTATAGTCCGCATTGCTGCTGGTTATTTTTTCAACAATTTTTTTCTGGCAGCTCATGGCGTCTGCCGTTACAATTGCCCTATCCACATCAATAAGGTCAAGCAGTCCATGGACTGCGGTAATTTCATTCGTCTTTTCTTCAACATTAATTTTGCCTAATGTTATCTGGCTTCCGGCAACAAATGCACTGACAACATGGTATGCCTTATGCTATTCATCTGCGCTTCCACGGATTGTTTTCCCATCTATTGCCACGACGGAACGCCTGCCACGTTCTGCTGATACCCAGTTTATCAGGCATGATGAAAGCTCCGGCGGATTTATTTTTTCAAACACCTGCCTAAAAGTATCACTGTCAGGTATTCCATTTGGAAGTTCAAGAAATTTCGCAAGGAATTCCTTACGGCTTTTGCCGAATTCCTCCATATCGACAAAATCTTCTCCTCCGCAAATCACAGTACACAGCCCAATGATGATAATAATATCTTCGAGTTTGTGGCGTATATTGCCATATCCTGTACGCCTTGGTTCTTTTACATTTTTGATTTCTTCTTTTAAGGATTCTATTTTCATAATTCTCTATTTTACTATATTTTCATAAAAAGTAAATGCTGTTGCCCTGCTTCTTTTGCAGGCTGTCTTGCCTGCTTTCACATCTTTTCTCTTTTTTCTGAATTATGCCATCACAAAGATTTCATGTGAACTTGCAAGATACGCAGGAGCGACAGCTCCTGCATCTTGTCAGGGGAAACCCCTGAAACCCTTGTATATACGGAAACTGGCTGGCTTTTTCAAATGCCTTTTTTATTTCCGGCTGAAAATACCATATATTTTTTATATTTATGGCTGGTTTTTCCAGTTACGTTTTTACCAATATCCAGCCCTGCCTGAAAAAGCTGGCTGGCTTTCTGAAACGCTTTTTTGATTTCTGGCTGAAAAAACTGTTACTTTTTTAATTTCCGATTGGCTTTTTGAAACCACTTTTTTAAATTGAAAAACCACTTTCTGTTCATGCCAGACAGTTAAACCGGCTTTTTTGAATACTTTTTCCATTCCTGGCTGAAAAATTATTTTCATTTTCTGCTTTTCAATTGATTTTTCCAGCCATCTCCATAAAGGATATCTTCTTGTTTTCATCCACATCCACTGGCTTTTTCAGTGGTTTGTCCTGTTTCTGGCTGGTTTTTCCGCATTCTGCCGGATAATCCGACTGGAAACAGGCCAGCATTTCTTTACAGCTGCCAGACATTCATTGTAATCTTTAAATGGTTCTGGCGGCGGACAGTCACCAACTTCAAAACCAAGCCCATAATATTTCTGGCATAATGCATCTGTTGCTTTCCTGCCTGGTCCATCACTGTCAAGGCAGAAATAAATGTTTTTTACCTGTGGATGCTCTTTCAGAAATGTAGCCAGCGGTGCATCATGCAGCATTCCAAGCGCCAGTTTGTTGCTCTCATAATCACCATACAAACTGGTAAAGCTCATCAGGTCAATTGCCGCTTCAAAGACATACAGGCTGCCACTTCTGTCATTCCAGACATTAAATCCATAATTTTTGTTATTTCCTGCCACATCACATTTAAAAGAAGAACCAGCCGTCCCTCTCATACTGGCAAACCGTGTAATACCGTTTTTATCATTTCCTTTGAATACAATGTTGTGATGCCATTGTTCTTCATAAACCAGCCCCTGCCTTACAAAAAAGTCCACTGTTTCAAGCGGAACCGCCCTGTCTGCTGTCAGATACCTGTACAGGATATCATTATTTTCTGCCTGCCCAGGCAGGATAAAAGTCTGTTTTTCTTTTTCCGTATGCCTTGATGCCTGATGCCGCAGCACTGGCATTTCTGTTTTTTTCCTTTCTGTCATAATGTCTTTGTACCCAGTAAAATCCAGCAGCCAGAAAACAGCGTCTTTTACCTCCATGCCTGCAAACACCCTTAAAAAATCAATCTGCGAGCCGCCATTGCTTCCTGTTTCTGCAATCCTGGACCACCGGCACCAGCTCCTGCGGTTGTAAATCATGACAGAATCCATCTCTGCCAGTGTGTGGAAACGCCCTTTCCTTTTTACGGTATAGCCAAGTTGCCCTGCCACATCGCAAAGATCAGCTTCTTTTGCAGCTGCCAGTTCTTCTTCTGTAAAATATCTTTTTTCCAACATTTTACCTTGCCTTTCCACGTTTTTTTACAGCTTTCTTTTTTTCTTCTTCCCCACAGCTTTCTGTTTTCTCCTCTGGATTTTCCACCTTATTAATCCCCCATGCCACCTTAACGGCCCAAATAGGAATGAAAAACGCTGTTTTTGCGTTTTTCTAAGATTGAAACTGTAATCATTCTTTGGATGCGTTTTTGCAGCCTTAGAATGATTTTTCAATCTGTCCCCTGTCTATCTCTGCTTTTTTTCATGGTTTTTAGGTTTTTCTGGTGCAGTCCCATCCAGGCGTTTTGCCGAGATATCCGCTGCCATAGAAAGCCTGCGCTGCTCTTTTTCATAATAATATACCTGGTTGGAAAGCCTTTCGTTTAGTGGGACCTGTCCAAGATTGACTTCCTCCACCATTTCCGCCAGTATTTCCGAACTGCCAATATCCGCAGGAACTGCTATCACTTCATGGATTGAAGACGGCAGGATATATAAATCCTTCCCAGTCTCTTCTGCCAGACCATGGAGTGTATCTTCAAATACCATAGAAACGGCTCCGTTTATCTGGCAGCTGTTTGTAACCACATACATTGGAAAACTTGCTGGCGTTTTCCCCAGAATGATACCCACATCTTCTTCTGGAATCCCTTCTTCCATAAGCATCCCTTTTAAAATATCTGCCATATCTGCTACCTTTGGCGGCATAATCTTTTTTGTGTTTTCCTTAGCCATCTGAAACATCTTCTCTTCAGAAAGCCCCATGCTTCCAGCTATCCTGTCATTTACAAGAACAGAAGACACCACGCTCTGGTCCATGCTGGTAACATAACGGCAGACAATGGATAAATCCTGGAACGGACGGTTGGGCACGTCTTTTAAAAGCTCCCTGTTCTGTTCCGTATTGATTAATGACAGGACCAGCTTTGTTTCCGGCTCCGAAAAAGCAATTCCTGCCATTTCCTGCGCATGTTCCATACCCTCCAAAAGACGCATAGCGGCCGTTTCCAATGTTCCTTTTAAATCTCCGGTACTCTTGTAATCTTCATACAATTCCTGTAAATAAAGCACTGGTGCAGCAGCCATACCTTCTTTTCCTGTTTCTTTCATCTGCATATACAACCCGTCCAGCGTACCATTCACTTTCTGCACGGGCTTCACGTCCACATTGTAATGTACAAATTTTTTCGGCATATAATCCTTTATGCTTTCTTTTACAACTTCTTTAAAAACATCATAATCCATGCTCTGCTCCTTCCTTTCCCCAGTACATATACGGGATATGCTCTTATTTGCCTACAAAAAAGCCAGAATAAATATCCAGCTTTCTGTCTGCATCTCCTGTTATCCAGTTAAAAAATGCCTCAGATGCCCTCCTTTCTTTATAAAAAGCCATGGTTTTCCATGGCTATGTAATATATATCTATGTTTATGTGGCTTTATGTTAATCCCCACATGTCACGCTTATGCGTGGCACAAACACAAACCAAATGAATTTCCTTGTCATTTCTGGCTGGATAAACCAGACACAGCAGCCACCATACACAATGTGATGACTAACAGCAGCAGGAACAGCTTCAACAGGCAACATGCAGCCCCTACTGACAGCCATACGATATATAAAAATACTTTCATTATAATAAACAGCGTTTTCCATGTTTTCTTTAAAATAATTCCTGCCATTGTCCTGCCCTCTCTGCATCATCCCCAGCCGCTGGCTAATTCCGCCATGATGTGGTCTTCCTCTGTTTCAATACTGTCGTTGTTCTCTGTTTCTTCCATATTTTCTGTACCTGCAGAAACCTTTGGTGACACTGCTGTCACTGCCGGCGGCCGGCCACCAGCCAGTGCAATTCCAAGAATCCTCACTACTTCATCCCTTGCCTGTTCCCTGATGTCCGCACAAATACCTGCAAAATCTTCCCTTGTAAGGTATTCTTTCTCTTTCTTTTCCCCAGGCTGCGCTACAAGATTTTCCCCGTCAAGACTGCGGATATAAAAATCTATAGAATCCATGATAAACTTATTGACTGACTTATGGATTTCCGTATTCAGGTTTGCCAAGACTTTTTCCACCCTCTGGTGCTGTTCATTATCCATATTCAGGCGCAGGCTGTGGTAGCATATATTTGTTTTTGCCATAAAATCACCTTAATTTCCCTTTTATAGTTGATAAAAATACTTTTCCAAGATGTTCATATCCTTTTGCATTAGCACGTATATCTTCAATATACTTGATATTTGCACCTTTCTGTGTGCCGAATTTTTTCATAACAGATGCACCGCCTCCGACAAAAACAATAGGCGTCACATCCAGGTTATAGCCATGCTCTTTGATTATATGGTAAATTTTTTCCACAAACCTATCAAGATGCCCCTGCACGATAGCCATATAATTTTCAGGAAGGTTTCCTTTCCCTGCCATAACCTGCTGTATCACAGATTCTTCCAGTTCCTGCCCCAGCTGCCTGACACATTCCTCATTGATTTCCCTCATGCAGCGTATCAGCCCCTGTGGGCTTGTCACACACTCCTGTTCCTGTGGCCTGCCGTCCATGATTGGCATTATATCCACAGTCCACGAACCAATATCTACTACCACTACGCGTTCAGGCAGCGCAGCAATCCTGTCAGATACCGCTGCATAGCACTGTGGAAACACCGATACCCTGGCAATCCTTGCTTTGTATCTTTTCTTTTCAAAATGGAATGTTACTTCTTTATTCCTGGAAAGATAATTTATAAACTCCTGTTTCTCCGCACCGAACCTTGTCAACGGAAGCCCCGCAGAAACCAGCACATCCGCCTCCTTTTTCCCACGCCTGTACAGCTCCTTTGCTAATGCTGCCAACGTTAAAATATAAAAGCTGTTATTTTCCACCTTGCAATCCCGGACTTCCAGGCGTTTCCCACCTACTTTATAATAAACACCGTCAAATTCCACCACATTATCAAAAAATGCTGGTTCTGTTGTGATTTCTTTTACCCCTGTAGTAAATACCTGTGTTGCTGTTTTCATATTTGACCAGCCATGGTCTATCCCAATAATTTCAATACGTTTATCCAAAACTTATGCCTCCTTATTTTTAATACCGTCTGTACTTGCATGGCTGCTATGCCACATCTGGCAGACTATGCGCTCCATTCCATGCCATCTTTTCCCAAAATTCTTTTCATACATGGAAAACAGTAACCTTCCTGTTTTTTGTAAGAACAACCATAACATGGACTGTCTTTATCTGCCTGACCCTGTAATCCTGCCATTTCCTTTGTACAATGCTGTGCAATGCACTGGCGGCTGTTTCCATAAAAATACCTGCAGTGCAGGCACTCCTGTAAATTCTGGTCCATTTTAGCATGAAACCTGACAATTTTTTCCTGTTTTACAAGCTTTTGCACCCTTACATTAATTTCCATAATAACCAGCCCTCCTTTCCTGATGGCAAAAGTCCTGTAATTTTCCAGACCGGACACACTCTTTTTTCTGTCATAGCTTATATCTTCCTTTCCCTCCATAAAAAACAGGACTGCCACAGCTATACAGGCATGGCGGATGCCATGCTAAGAGCTAACCCAGTCCTGTTAAAATCTAACTATAACAAATGAAACCAAAAATTATATTTGTTATTCCATTTACTATAACAGCCAGCATACATGCAGGATACACAGCCGGCCAACATACATAATATATGCACCCATACTATGCCTCTGCCCATGCCTGTAATACCTCTGTGCTGCTTCTTTTAAAATTTCACCTCACATTCCATAAAAGCCCAAACATGGCTTACAAACATAACCATATCTCACTTTTTCCATAAATACAGGTTCTGGTTCCAGACGGCGCCATCCTTATCCATAACCATGGTTTAGATGTTAAAAAAAATAGGACTAAATTAGGCTCAACCCCTTGATTTTACTGGGTTTCTTCTAACTTGTCCCTATTATAACACGGGCATTTGTCAAAGACTGGTACGCCCCCGCAACCTTGCCCTTTGGGTCATGCTCATAGATGCTTATGCCCTCTG
The DNA here is from genome assembly GCA_948794795.1 of uncultured Lachnospiraceae bacterium. Lineage (GTDB taxonomy): Bacteria > Bacillota > Clostridia > Lachnospirales > Lachnospiraceae > Butyribacter. The sequence continues at coordinate 48,188 of CAQGLR010000026.1, forward strand.
CGGACGTTTCCGCCGCCCTCACCGACATCGGTATGCTGTTCTCAAATATCCTTACTTTGCTTCCATAAGTTTCGATAAGCAGCGCCGTAATGTCCCTTGCATAGTTGGTACGGTTATCCACCATTGTCAGCAGAATGCCCTCAATCTCCAGTTTTGGGTTAATCTGCCGCTTTACCTTGCCTATGGTCTTAATAAGCTGTTCCAGTCCTTTTACGGGCAGGTATGCCGCCTGAACGGGAATGAGTATGCTGTCCGCACAGGCAAAGGCATTTATGGTAACCATGCCCAAAGATGGCATACAGTCAATCAGTATATAACTGTATCTGTCCCTCACCTGCTCTATGTAGGAACGAAGCACCAGCTCACGGCTCATGACATTCACAAGGGATACTTCCATGCCTGACAGCTCAATGTTTCCCGGCATCAGGTCAATGCCCTCCCCATGCTTTAAGATACCGTAGCCCGGTTCCATTTCTTCATCGTTGATTACCTTCTCCAGTACATTTGCAAGGGTGACTTCCAGCTTGTCCGGCTCTGTGAAGCCTAAACTTGCAGTCAGGCTTCCCTGTGCGTCCGCATCAATCACTAAGACTTTCTTTCCCTGCTTTGCCAGCCCAATCCCTAAGCTGCCTGTTGTGGTGGTCTTGCCCACTCCGCCCTTTTGGTTTGCTATTGCTATCACTTTACACATGGTCTTATTCCTCCGGTTTGTTTATTTTTCTTTTACATTCGCTTTCTGCACTTCCACATAAACCCTGTAAAACCTGTTAGTCCCTTTGTTCCTGTAAAGTTCGGAAAATTCCGTCACGACCACTTTCGGCTGTCTTTTCAGAATTTTCTCGAACCACTTAATATCATTCCTTGTTCCCATCAGTCGAATTTTCAGCAC
>CAQGLR010000027.1 GCA_948794795.1 uncultured Lachnospiraceae bacterium
AATTATATATATATTATTTGATTTTATAAAATCTTTATTTTATGCGGTTATCCTGTTTGAGTTTGCCCATTTTTGAGCACACAAGTATTTTGACTAAAAATCCCATAATAATACCTGGTTTAAATATTTATTATCTTTTATAATAAATTGCAGGTATACCTTCAAATTCTACCCCTGCTGCTTCACAAATTTCATAAAAGCTGCCTTTTCTGCCATTACTATGCCAGTCAAAATAAATATTATACAAATTGACATAATACTTAAATTCTTCCACAAGTAATGGTTCTACTGGCTTTTCTAAAAGAATTTTATCTATCAGGTTTACTGTATTATCAAACTCTTCACGTGTAATAAGGCAGGCCTCTGGAAAATGGTGCTGTCCCAGCCACAAAAAATTTATCTGTTCATTAAAATAAAAATCTACTGTCTGCTGGTCACATTCTTCATGTATATATGCTTTCTGCAAAATATTATATGAACCATCATTATATATAGAATTATCTGGATTAAATCCATTCCCATAAATCTGGTATGCCCACCGCAGCTGCGGCATTTTATTTTTTATACACTCCCTGCAAAAATAACTGTGTAAAAGTTCTGTTATTTGAAATGGCAGGCTGCGTCTTGGCAAATCTTCACCAGGAAATTTTAACTCATCAAGATACTCATGGCAAAACTGGTAAAAAATCTTATCTTCATCCTCTACAGAAACATTCTCCTTAAAATATTCTACAAATCCATATAAAAAACTATTAGCCTGTTTTTTTAAACCCTTACTACGCAAATCCCAATATTTATTAATTTCTAAAATAAATTCATTATAATCCATAACAATCCCCCATACCGCATTTTATACGGTTCAAATAGTACAACAGATAAATCTGCCTTCATTTGCTGCTTGCCACCAAAACCAATTATTACTTAAGAAGTATTTTCTAACATGCTGGTTGATAAGTTTAAATAAATCCAAGTTCATTATTATTATAACATATATCTAATATTTTTCTTATAATTTTGCGAATACTAAATTTATATTATACTGGTCAAATTCTTTACTGCAACTTAGAGTTGCTTTTATAATTAAAAAATGTGGAAGCTCAAAAAATACATACTTGTTGTAATAAAATAAAAAAATTGATATAATCCATATAAACAACAGACAGATATCCACAATCCATATTGCCTGCAAGCCGGCATTGGCTACTTTCCTATCCCCTTATTGCGGCATGGGCATACCAGATGATGAACTTATATTATATTTACTTAAGGAATTATAAAAAATGTACAATAATGAAATAACAATTATAAAAACAGCAATTATAGAAGATAATGAAGTCCATGCTGGTTTATTAGAAAAATACCTTCTTAAATGGAGCAGTTACAGGCAAATTCCCTTAGAAATAAACCGGTACTTAAGCGCAGAAGAATTTTTATTTGAATGGGAACCTGGGCTTGGTTTTTCTGTGCTTTTTATAGATATCCAGATGTATGGAATAAATGGAATTGACCTTGCAAAATCTGTAAGAAAAAAAGACAATGAAATTAATATAATATTTACTACAGGCATTACTGGCTATATGGCAGAGGGCTATGAAGTAGAAGCCTTGCATTATCTTGTCAAACCAGTTAATGAAGACAAAATCTATAAATGTATGGACAAAGTCTTTAATAAAAGAAAAAATATAAATTATATTATTGTACACTCCAAAGATGAAATACATAAACTTGCCACAAGCCAGATTAATTATATTGAAGCACGGGGACACGGATGTGTAATTGAAATTTTTACAAAAGAAAACAACCAGAAGCAAGTAGAACAAATTGAAATATCAGAAAGTATTTCAGAACTTGAAACCCTTTTACCAAAACAGGGATTTATTAAATGCCACCGTTCTTATATATGTGGTATACAAAATATACACCATACCGGAAAGACAGAGATAACATTTGACACAGGAAGCCACATACCTGTAAGCAGAAGACTGCACAAAGACGTAAACCAGGCGTTTATACAATACTTTTCCAGGCTTTCCAAAATATAACATTTTAAGGCTGATAATACCCAGGCAATCCCAGATAATAAAATAAATTTTCACATCAACACTTTATCTTCAAGCTAATAGAAGAAAGGATAAAATGCAGACTCTGTTTTTTTAACCCTTTATGTCTGCACCTCAAATTAAAATAAAGATATTTATATTTGAGGCCTGGTACAAAATATGGAATTAAAATATATAATATTAATTATAACAATATCTGCCATAACCATTTTACTGTTCACACTCTTAACAGGCAAATGGCTTTCATGGCGTATAGATAAGAATACCCTTGCTTACCAGAATGACTTACTTGAAAAACATTGCGAAGAAGTACAAAATATGTACAGACAGACAAGAGGCTGGCGGCATGACTACCATGACCATATCCAGACTATGAAAGCGTATCTTATAATGGGAAAGACCGAAGAACTTTCACATTTCCTTAATGAACTGGATAAAGACCTTGTTGCACTTGATACAGTAATTAAAACTGGCAATATTATGATTGATGCTATATTAAACAGTAAGATTTCCTTGGCAAAATCAAGGGATATTAAAGTAGATGCTAAGGCAATAGTCCCAGAAAAACTTGATATGTCATTTTCAGAAATTGATTTAAGTCTTATAATTGGCAATCTTATGGATAATGCCATGGAAGCCTGTGCTGGAATAGAAAACCCTGGACAACGTTTTATACGTATTTATATTGATATATTAAAAGGACAGCTTTATATTTATATTATGAACTCTGCCAAAGGCAGAAGAAAACGTTCAGGAAGAATTTATAAATCAACAAAAGACGGAGCCTTCCATGGTTTTGGGCTTATGCGTATTGACAAAGTAGTGAAACGTTATAATGGTTACCTTGACAGGCAGGATGAAGACGGGGTTTTTGTAACAGAAATAATGCTTCCTTTATAAGATATTATTCCATCAGTTAAATACTGCGGCAAATGCAGGTTTTTACAAGCAAGATACCAGATATTTAACCTCCAGGATAATAACCATTCATGCACGATAACTGCCATTCGTGCATTTTTTTATATTAAAAGGAAATTTATATTATAATACAAAAAAACAAACAATATTACATTAATTTTGAAGCAACATGTATATATTACTCAATTATTAGTGCAATACTGCCTAAGGCATGTTTGAAAATTGCTTTTAAACTGTCAAACTACACAAAGATTATATTACTCTGGTAAGTTCCAAATATTTTACCATAAAGCAACTGTTATGGAGACGCTGGTGCTTAAGCCTTGTTCTTTAAGGCTTTATGCACCATTGCGTATCCCATCCAAGTGCAATGTCATTTAGTTAAGCGAAACCTAATAAATTAAAGGATTTTTTAAGGTTTGAAAATTAAATTTATACAAAGATTATATTACTCTGGTAAGTTCCAAATATTTTACCATAAAGCAGCTGTTATGGGGACGCTGGTGCATAAAGCCTTGTTCTTTAAGGCTTTATGCACCATTGCGTATCCCATCCAAGCGCAATGCTGGCAAAGCCATGTTTCACATGGCTTTTTGTTGGTAAAATTTTGGAATTGCCAGAACCACACAATTTGTGCACTTTTTAATTCTCAAACGCACCCTGTAATAATAAAAAGGAGAAAAAAGTATGAAAAAGAAAACAAAGGCTTCTGCACAAGGATTTGTCCTAAAACATTATTCAATTATTAGTGATATTGTTTATTTTATTAAATATTTTAAAAAATATGAACCACTTGTGCTTCTTTTATGCAGCCTGGAAATAATACTAAGCACCATCGTACCTTTAGCAGGCATTTACCTGCCTAAAATAGCTGTATACCTTGTAGTTAATGGTGCCAGCATACAAAAAGCTGCTTCTGTACTTATTCCCTTTACTCTTTTAATAATGGCAGTTTATACACTAAGAACTGCTGCCGCATCTGGGAAATACAATTACTATAATTCACAACGTGACCATTTTATTTCGCTTCTATTCCTTAAAAGCCTTAAAGTCCCATATAAGTATACTGAATCAGGTGAAATAAAAAAGGTATACTGGAAAGCCTATGACTCACTTTGCAGTGGTGACTGGTCAGCACTTTCCAGGATAGTTACAGGAACAACTGGCATAGCTGTAAATATTTTATGTTTCGTTCTTTATTCCACAGTAATTGGTACACTTGATATCTGGCTGTTAATTGTACTTGATATCCTTGCATTTGCTAATTATGCATTAAATTTATGCCAGATACATTACGAAGAAACATTCAGGGATGCAATGGCAGATTCAAATAAAAAATATTACTGTGTATTAAATTCAATGGGGCATACAAAAGGTGCCAAGGATATAAGGATTTTTGGCATGAACAACTGGCTTGTACAGTTAAGGGACAAAGTAATTGAAATGCAAAGACAAATAAACCAGAAAATTTTCCATAGAAAATCACTCTTTGAAAAAGCTGGCTTTATACTGTCAGCTGCAAGGGATACTGGAGCTTATGCATTTCTTCTGTACCAGGCACTTAACGGTGCAATAGACACTGGGGAATTTGTATTGTATTTTGGAGCAATTACAGGCTTTTCAGGATTTATTACAAATATTATGAATTCACTTGCAGAATTGCGTGCTGCTGCCAATTCAACGGATTACCTGCGTGCTTATATGGAACTTCCTGAAGAAGATATAAACTTTGGAAACAGGCACATAAGTGAATTAAACTTTCCAATAAAAATTGATTTTAAAAATGTAAGTTTCGCTTACCAGGACATAAGTGAAGATACAGAAGAAAATACTAATGCAGCAAATAACACAGAAAAACCTGCAGGTAAAAAGCAAGTTTTCAGACATCTGGATTTATCAATAAACGCAGGTGAGAAAATTGCCCTGGTAGGTGTTAATGGAGCTGGTAAAACTACACTTGTAAAACTTCTTTGTGGAATGTACAACCCAGATGAGGGAGAGATACTGGTTAATGGCATAGACAGAAATGAATTTCCAAAAGAAGAAATATACAGGCTGTTCTCTGCTGTTTTCCAGGAACAGCTTATACTTCCCTTTACATTAGGTGAAAATATAGCAATGGACAAACCAGATAATATAGATAACCAAAAAGCATGGAATGCAATTTCTAAAGCTGGTTTAAAAGAATTTTTTGAAGAAAAAGATATTAACTTAAAAAAATATATGACAAAAAATATTATGGAAGATGGGATTGAACTATCAGGCGGACAACAGCAGCGGCTTCTTCTTGCAAGGGCATTATATAAAGATGCACCTGTCCTTGTATTAGATGAACCAACAGCAGCATTAGACCCTGTTGCAGAAAGTGAAATATACAATAATTATAACAAATACAGTGAAGGCAAAACAGCATTATTTATTTCACACAGGCTCGCAAGCACAAGATTTTCAGACAGAATTATAATGCTTGAAGATGGCAGAGTAATAGAGGAAGGCAGCCACAGTGAATTAATGGCACTTAATGGTAAATATGCAGAGATGTTCCATATACAAAGTAATTATTATGAAAAGGGGGAAACAGCATGAATACAGATTTAACAACAAAAATCCCACTTAGGGAACATATTAAAAATATAAAAAAAATAATGCATATTATTACAGATATGGATAAATGGTATTTCTTCTTTACAAGCATTGTCCATATTATAAATGTAATTGTGCCATATGTACAGCTTGTTTTATCTGCTTATATACTTGATTCAATTATTGCAGGCCAAAATTTTAAAGAAGTATTTGCAGTTATATTAATTACACTTACAGTAATTCTTGTTCTTAACTTTATAGCCAGTTCTATATGGAACAGAATGGAAGTAAGAAGAGAAAAAATATTTTTACTTTATTCATGTATGACACAGACCAGAATGTTAAATATGGATTTCTCAAGAATTGACAGTCCAGAGATAAAAGAACTGCGTGACAGGATAAGAAGAGATAATAACTGGGGAGCAGGCATTAATTCATTATTCTGGCAAGGCAATGCAATATTATATGGATTTTTTAATATTATTGGAGCAATTATTACTGGTATCCCAGTTATGCATTTTATAATAACTTCTGGAAGAAATTATATTATTATTGTGCTTCTTATACTTGCAATAATCCTTTTTACTATTATGAAAGCCAGTATATACTTTAAAAAGAAGACAATGCAGTTTATGTTTGGAAAAGTAAAAGAAGAAGATAAAGAAGACTTAGTTTCATTTGGATGGGATTTCGTTTCTGGCAATGGATATAATTATAAAAATGGAAAGGATATAAGAATTTATAAAAGTTATAAACTAATGGAACGCTGGTGTACTGATGTTTTCCATAATAAAAAATTCCGTAAAAAATTAAAAGACTGTGCTATAGGATGGGCTGGGCAGTATGGTTCAGAAGACATGGCTAAAGGTGTTATAGAAGGATGTGCTTATCTTGCAGTAACTCTTGCTGCTATTGCAGCAAAAGCTGGCGCAGGTGATATTATAAGGCTTTCCGGATGCCTGGATAAACTGGTTTCATCCATATATATCCTTATAAATGACATGGCTGGATTTGCACTTACAGCCAGAAAACAAGCAAGCACTATTGAACTTCTTGAACTTGAAAATGAAATGTATAAAGGCAGGCTTCCTGTTGAGAAACGTAGTGATAATGAATACCAGATTGAATTTAAAAATGTTTCATTTACCTATCCAGGAAGCAGCCAGCCTGCATTAAAGGATTTCTCAATGAAATTAAAAATCGGTGAAAAGCTTGCTGTTGTTGGAATGAATGGTTCTGGCAAAACTACTATGATTAAACTTTTATGCCGTTTATATGACCCTGATAAAGGAGAAATACTCTTAAATGGTGTTGATATACGCAAATTTAAAGAAGATGAATACAGGCAGCTTTTTTCTGTTGTGTTCCAGGATTATATACTATTTCCATTTAAACTTGCACAAAATATAGCAACAGATACAGAATACAGCCAAAGTTTTGTAAAAAAATGCCTGGAAGATGCTGGTTTAAAAGAGCGTATGACAGACTCTGGTATAGATATGGAAACATATTTATATAAAGACTTTGATGATACTGGCGTAGAAATATCTGGAGGTGAAGCCCAGAAAATTGCTATTGCAATGGCAGTTTACAAAGATTCACCATTTATACTTCTGGATGAACCAACTGCAGCACTTGACCCTCTGGCTGAATTTGAAATTTATACTAATTTTGATAAAATTATTGGCACTAAAACTGCCATATATATATCACACAGGTTATCTTCATGCCAGTTTTGTGAAAAAATTGCAGTATTCCATGAAGGCAGGCTGGTACAATATGGAAACCATAACCAGCTGCTGGAAGACAAAGATGGAAAATATTATGAAATGTGGAGTGCACAGGCACAGTATTACCAGCAGGCATAAAAAATCCATACTATACAAAATTAGTTCCAATGGACACTTTTCCACAATGTCCATTGGAACCCTGTAAATTTTATTATTTTACATATGGACTACCCGTGTAGCAATTTTCTCCTGGAAACGTACATCATGTTCAACTAATATCATAGATGGTTTAAATCTAAGTAATAATTCTTCTAACTGGATTCTTGTAAATACATCAATATAATTTAATGGTTCATCCCATATATAAAGATGTGCAGGCGTCATAAGGCTTGCTGCTATAAGCACTTTCTTTTTCTGTCCTTCTGAATAATCCTCAAAAGGTTTTACAAATTGCACACGTTCTAAATCAAGCTGTCTTAAAATTGCGCAGAAAAGACTTTCTTCCAGACCTTTTTGGGTACAAAATTCCTTTATAGTTCCTTTTAAAAAGCTTGTATCCTGGTTAATATATGAAACTACAAGACCAGAGCTAATATCCAGCTGGCCGCTGCTAATAATATTACTATCCTCTTTATTATACAAATTAAGAATTGCCTTAATAAAACTTGTTTTTCCACAACCATTTTTACCATGTAAAAACACTCTCTCCCCACGTCCAATTTTAAAATTAAAATTGTGGACCAGTGGTGAATTTTGTGTATATCCCATTGTAAAATCCCTTGCACTAACTAAAACATCTTTATGGTATACAAGTGGTTTTATTTTAAGTTCTACAGGATTTTCTATATCCTTAAGCAGCCCTTCCTTCTCTTTTATTTCACGGTCTATTCTCTGCTCATATTGTTTTACACGTTTCTGCATCTTCTTTGTCTTAGCACCAATATAAGCTCTTGTCCCCATTGAACGGTCATGTTCTTTTATTGGGTCATAACCAATTTTAGTATTTTCATTCTTATTAGCCCACTGCTTGCACTGCTTTACAGATTTCTCCAAAGATGCAATCTCTTGTAGATGCTTTTTATTTTCCATCCTTGAAAAATTATCTTTTCTAGTCTTATTTTCCCACCAGCTTGAGAAATTCCCATTCTGCACTTCTATTGATTTGCGGTTAAGTACAAGCACATGGTCTATACATGCATCTAATAAATCCCTGTCATGTGATACAAGTATAAACCCTTTCTTTTTACGCAAATACTCTTTTACAGATTCCCTTGCTTCATGGTCAAGATGGTCTGTAGGCTCATCAACCAGCAGAAAGTCATTCTCTCCAGAAAAAAGAAGTGCCAGCAATACCTTTGTGCGCTCACCATGGCTTAAAGAATTAAATGGACGGTACAAAACCTCTGCAGAAACATTTAATTTATCCAGTTCACATATAACACGCCACTGTTCACATCCAGGTTTTAAATCTTCCATAAAATCTGCTGCACACATTTTAAGCATATTTCCAGTTATATTATAAGGAAAGTAACCTGTTTCTACTGGTATATTAATTGAACCTTTATATTCATACTTTCCTCTTAACAAATTTAAAAACGTTGTCTTTCCCTTTCCATTTCTGCCAATAAAACCAAGCTTCCAGTCCGTATCAATTAAAAATGAAACATTTTCAAAAACGTTATCAAAACTTCCTTCATAACAAAATGTAAGGTCTGTTACATTTATTCTTGCCATATATACCGCCTCCTCAAAACAAAAAAACCATCTGTTGCCAAATGGTTCTAATTTCCTCTAGTATAGTATACTAATGTGCCTGTATATTTGTTTTAAGAAACTTATGGTTATACATAACTACCTTATTTCCACACAAAAAAGAGGCTATAGGGACATAATCCATTTTTGGCAACATAAATAAACAGTCTTTTTGTTAAAATCCTGCTAATTATAAAAACATGTTTCAAAAATAGATTATATATACATCCCTTCACCTCTCCCTGATATTTTAATAAACGGATTATAACATAAATAAAGCACTGTGTAAAGCCCTTTACTATCTCTCTTATAATCTTTTAAAAATAAATGGTAAACCAGGAAATGTCATATTTATATATGTACTATTATACTTTATTAAAATAATCTATATTTATAATTACCATATTTGTACCCTGTCCTCTGGTGCTACATACATTGCGTCATTTGGAGTAACTCCAAAAACATCGTAGAATTGTTCAAAAAGTGGCAATATAGCATTGACCCTTACTTTATTATTGGAGTGGACATCTGCTGTAAGCAAATAATCCCTGTACTGGTCTGTCTGGTTACATGCCCATATAGCAGCATTACTTTTAAAAATCTCAAGCTGGGCTTTTTTATCATCTCCAGCAATTTCAAGCGCACATGCCATTGCCCCCATATCAGCAATATTTTCTGTAATTGTCATATCCCCATTCTGGAATATTCCATTAGTAATTTCAATGTTGTTATAATAATTCTTTACTTTCTGTGCCCTTGTTGTAAACTGTTCAAGGTCTTCTGGTGTCCACCAGTTGACAAAATTACCATTTTCGTCATATGATGCCCCGCTTGTATCAAAAGCATGTGTGATTTCATGTCCTATTACAGTACCAATACCTCCAAGGTTCTGGGCGTAATCTGCATCTTTATCATAAAATGGCTTTTGTAAGATTGCAGCAGGGAATGTAATATCATTTGCCTGTGGATTATAACAAGCATTTACTACTTGAGGTCCCATAATCCAGCTTTCCTTATCAACAGTCCCAGAATCAAGAAGTTCCTGGGCATCAGAATTTAAAGCTGTCTGGATACTCATTATATTTTCAACCAGTCCTTTGGACGTATCAATATCTACTTCATCAAAATAAGAAGGCCATTTGTCAGGATATCCGATTTTTACTTTCATTGTATCAAGCTTCTTTAATGCTTTTTGTTTTGTTGCATCAGACAGCCAGTCTATTTTCTGTATTCTGTTACGGAAAGTCTTTAAAATGTCCTGGGTCATTGCTTCAATTTCTTTTTTACTTTCTTCTGAAAAATATTTTTTCACATAAAGCTGCCCAAATTCCCAGAAAAATAAATTCTGTGTTGTTTCTTTTGCTATCTGGTCTTTATCCTTATCCTCTTTTGCACCAGTAATAATGAAATTAAGTTCCTGTAATGCTTTATAATGTTCATCTGTAAGATATCCACAGAAACCTGTATATAATGTAAATTTAGTATAATTTTTTAAAAGTCCAAGATTATCTTGTGTAAGATAACTGTTAATCTTTTTAGAATTCTCTTCACTACTTACAATACACTGGTCAAAATTTGTAATACCAATAGTTTTTAAATATCCTTCAATATCACAATTACTATAAAGCTTTTTAAGTTCATCTTTTGTATAAGGATGATAAATTTTATTTATATCATAAAGCTCTTCCATTCCCAGGCCAGAAGCAGCAAGCTCTTGTTCAAAGTTAAATACCTGGCTGGCAATTCCAGAAGCTTTCTCTTCACTTTCCCCTGCCAGGACAAAAATCTTCTTTATAAACTCAAGCACTGCCTGCTGTACTGGTTTATTTGCATCACCAGTCATATAGTCTTTAGATAAAATATAGCTAGGTCCATTATCTGTAAGTACATATTTATTAGAATCTATTATATCCTGTGTAACCTGGAATGCAAAAATACTTCCCTGTCCAGCCTTTCCAAGTTCCGCAAGGACATTTACAAATTCTGCAACTGTCTGTGCATTATCAATTTTATCTATATATGGTTTTAATGGCTCTGTTCCTAATTTATTCCTTGTATCCATATCACTGTCCAGCATATAGAAATTAATTATTTTCTGCTGTATTGTACCTTCTTTATACTGTTCTTTTTGGGCAACAAGTTCATCAAGCAGGCTGTTTAAATCATTTGTAATACGGTTTTGTAATTCACTAAACCCATCCCATTCATACTGGTTTCCCTGGAGAGCATGTTCATTTAACATAGTTGCATTAATTGCCTGGTAGAAATCATCCTGCAGGCGTACAGGGCTTCCAGGTGCCCTTACAGTTACAATAACTGTTTCTTTCTTTTCTGTTCCGTCAGATGCATTTACAGTAATTTTTGTAATACCAGCTTTATTTGCTGTTACTACACCCTCTTTTGATACAGATGCAATCTCTTTATCTGCAGACTGGAAAATAAGTGTCTGGTTAGAAGCATCTGCTGGTGAAACTTCTGCCTTAATTGTAGACTGTCCACCTGTCACAAGCGCAATAGCAGGTTTTACAACATTGACCCTGCTTACTTTTGTTCCAACTGTTACTTTAACAGATGCTTTAGCATTTTTAGCTGATGCAGTAACAGTAGCAACACCATTTGTTATTCCTTTAAGTTTTCCTGTTTTATTAACTGTTACTGTTTTTTTATTGCTGCTTTTCCATTTTAAAGAAGCAATATTGGCTTTTAACTGGAAAGACTCTCCTTTTTTAACCGTAAGTGTCCCTGTTGGAACATTTGTGATTTTAACCTTTTTGGATGCTGCTTCTGCTGTTACCTGGTTTGTTATGTTTTCATAACTATTTGGAACTGGTACAACTTGAAACGCTAGCAATAACGCAAGAAGTATTGAAAGCAATGTTTTTTGTTTCTTCATAGTGAATAACTTCCTTTCTAAAATATATGACATTTCCCTTAAACATATATTTTAACATAACCAGTTTATAATTCCAAGAAAGTTTACAAATACTTTTCTATAATTATCTTTTTGAAAAATACTACTATTTTTTAAAACATAGCTTTCATTTAATATATTAATTTCCAGCCTGCAACCTTATCTTAAGTAATAAAATGTACTAACATCCACATCCACAACCTACGCCATTTTTATGTTTTAGCTTAGTTTTACCATATGATGCTGGACTTGCACAATTACAGCCTGTTCCATTTTTACAGCCACAACCACAGCCTGCACCATTATTACTGCGTTTTTTTTTTGGTTTTCCTACATCCCTGATAATCTTCATAAATCTCACCTCCCTGTAATAAAATAACATTCAAATATAACATTTATTTCTGCCTATGGGTAACTTTTCTGTAAAAATTCTTCCTGTCTGCCTATAGGCATATTAAATATATTTTCAAACCATATAGCCAGACATCCTGGCATTAGGTTTGCTTTTACAAAAACCAACTACTCCTCTGTATAATATTTTGCCTGTGTATGGTAATATTTTGCATATTCCCCGCATTTTCCCATCAGTTCCTGGTGTGGTCCGCTTTCATACAAAATCCCATCTTTCAAAAATAACACTTCATCTGCCAGTAGAGCAGAACTTAACCTGTGCGAAATATAAATAACAATCTTATCTTTAGATATTTCCTGGAATACCTTAAATAATCTGTCTTCTGCTATGGGGTCTAATGCTGATGACGGCTCATCCAAAATTAATATTTTTGAATTACGGAAAATTGCCCTTGCTAAAGCAAGCTTTTGGTTCTCACCACCAGAAAAAACTACACCTTTTTTATAAAATATCTTATCCAGGTTAGTATCTAACCCAGAAGGAAGAGAGTTTATCTTTTTCTCTAAGCCTGCCTGCTTTATTGCCTGCCATATTCTTATCTGGGTTTCCTTATCTTCTTTGTTATAATCACCTAAAGCAACATTTTCACCTATTGTAAATGCAAAATATTTAAAATCCTGGAAAACAACACTAAATAAACTTTTATAATCTTTATCATTAAATTCACATACCGGAACTCCATTCAAAATTATATCTCCGCTACATGGTTTATATAAACGGCTTAAAATCTGTATAAGTGTAGTTTTGCCTGCACCATTTTCTCCTGCTATAACATATACTTTACCTTGTTTAAATTTATAATTAATATTTTTAAGTGTAAAATTATCAGTTCCCTTATAATTAAAATTTATATTTTCCATTGACAATTCCAGAGGCTTTTCTATAGTTAGATTAAACTTTTTCTTACGGTTAATATCATAGTCCTTATGTATTTCTGGCTGCAGTTCCATAAAACTACGGAATGAATCAATATACTTACCATTAATATCTAAATCTGTAAAGAATGTTGCAAATTCCAGGATACTTTCTGAAAACTGGCTGGCAGCATTAAAATATTGAGAAAATTCTCCCACTGAAATCTTTCTTTTAAATGCAAGCCATGCAAGATATAAATAAATCCCATTACTTTTAATAGTTTCCAGAACAATACCTATTACATTAATCTTAAGGCTTTTATTATATAACTTTTCTAACCTGATACGGAGGTCTCCTAATGTTTTATTGTATTTTTTAATAAACCACCCTGCAAAACCATAAAGCCTCATTTCTTTTGCACATGTTTTTTCTCCCATTGTATTAATATAATAATTAAGAACTCTTGTCAGATATATATTCTCATCTCTCTGTGCAAGCTGCCAGTTTTCCATTTTCAAGTTAAGAAAAGCTGAAAAACATGCAAAAACCAGAATTACAACAAGCAGACATGCATCTGCATATACAAGAATTGCAGCTGTAGCAATAACAGATAATAAACTTGTAATAGCAGTAAAAAAATTATCTATTAACCCAATCCCAATTCCTTTATAAACCAAATCTTCTGCTAATGCCACCTTTTGGTGCACTTCTGGGCCATCAAGCTGCGCCAGGTCCAAATCCACTTTTTTTCTTTTTATCATTAACAAAAAATGCATAGAGTACAAATGTCCATTCAAATTTATATAACGCTCCATAATAAATGCAGAAGCAAAAGAACCAATAAATTGTATTACTACATATACTATTATATAAAATATAATATTTTGGAATGGAATCCCTGCAATCAGTCCGTCAATAAGCATTTTGGGTATTATTATATCCAGTAATGGCATAAGTCCGTCTATTATAGCAACTAATGCCTCACCTATCACATAAGATTTACTAAATAAAAATACGTTCTTTAAAAAATATATATCATTCTTTATGGATTTAACCATACCAGCACCCTTATTATAATTAAATTTTTTATACATTATATGTAACTAAATCCGCAAGCTCTTGTTCTTTAAATTCCTTGTCACACTTAAATACTTCTCCATGAACCCTTCCATTAACACACCTGCCACCATAACATAAAGGAAGAACTTTACACTGCTTACATATATTTGCAAGTTGTGTTTTTTTACCTACCCATTTTGCATGCCTGGCTTCATCTATTTCCATAGTGCCATCTTTATATAACTTCCCAATATGGTTTAACTTATCATCTAGTGATAATGTACATTTCAATATACTTCCATCATAATCTATCAGATAATTATTATGTTTGGTGGCATAACATACCTGTTTAAATGGCAAGGTCATTTCATCAATTACATCATTTTTAATTCCAAGTTTCCTTATATACGCCGCAATATCTATAGAAGTTTCAGAGACTTTATCCACACCTAGTATATCTAAACTTGCATCATTTTCTCCTCCCAGCTTCTTAATCCCCTCATAGTATACATGGAATCTTCTATCAAAATTCTGGGCAATAAATTTATAAAATTCTTTTGCCCTTCTGAAAACTTCTTCATTAAAATTTGTCCTTATTGTTACTTCAAAATCATAATCTGTATTATTCATATATTTAAGATTTTCTATAATTTTTCTAAAACTTCCTTTTCCATCTATACTTTTACGATACATATTATGTGTATCTTCAAGACCATCTATTGTAATCTGGTAATAACCCACTCCTAATTCATATAATTTCTCAAAATGTTCTGGTGTAATTAATACTCCATTGGTTGTAGCACCTGCACTATATGGCACATTATACTTATTACATATACGGCTTAAATTCTCCAAAAAACTGGTTATATTATTATATTCCAAAAAAGGTTCACCACCAAATAATGTAATATTAACACCTGAATATTTTCTTTCTCTCAAAGAATTTTCAATATATAATTCCAAACTATGGTAAACCTCACTAGACATAACAAGATTCTCATGTTTCTCATAACAATATACACAACGCAAATTACACTGTCTTGTTGTAATAAGAGTAAGTGAAAGCTCCTGGTTTCTTACTACATCCCGTTCATATAAATATTCCAGATATTCTAATTCATCCTTGTCTTCTTCAACTAAAATACCTTTTTCATATAATAATTTAATAATTTCATCTTCTTCATAATAATAATTTTCTACGCTGTTAAGCAGCTCTTTAACTTTCCTATATTCTTCCGGATTTGTTACAAGGAGTATTACACCTGATAAAGAATTATACAAAATACACTCTTTATCTTTCTGGTCCAGTATAAAGTTATAAAAACTGCTTTTTAATTTCTCTCCACTATCCATACTATTCTCCCCTCCCTTTTACTTTTCACATATCTAATCATAAACCAGAAATTTTCCAAAATCAATTATATTTTAAATTATTAAACTTTTCTTAAACAAACCTTAACCTTTTTTAATTTTATAAAATAATGTATTATTATTCTTTGGAATAATTGACTATAATTATCCCAATACTTACCAGTACCAATGCTCCAAGATTTTGCCATGAGAGAACATGTTCATTTAAAAATATTGCGGAAAATACCACTCCAAATACAGGAATTGAAAAACTATATACAGCAATTCTTCCTACAGGATTATACTTAAGAAGTTCTGCCCATATACTAAAAGCAACTGTTGAAAGCAATGCCATATATAAAAGAAGTGCTGATGACTGTACTGTAAATCCCTGTACACTGCCTCCTGCCAGCATACCTGTAATTACCAGGACAGCCCCGCCAAATAAGAGCTGGTATGCTGTAATTGCTGCTGGTGTTTCACGTTCTGAAATCTTCTTAAGGGTAACTGAACTTATACCATAAGCAGCCGAGCACAATAAAATCATCCCTTCACCCTCCAAAGAAAGACCTAATCCCATCTCTCCAGATTTAAGGTTTACAAGTATAACTCCTGCAAATCCTGTGATACATCCTGCCATTTTCTTTAAAGTTATTTTTTCATCTTTAAGAAGAAAATGTGCTGTTATAATTGAGAAAAAAGCATTTGAAGCATTAATTACTGAACCTTTGGAACCTGTTGTATGTGCCATTCCTATATAAAAAAATACATATTGTAATGTTGTCTGTAAAATACCCTGGCCTGCAATATATGGTATAGAAGATGCTTTTATTGTAACAAATCTATGCTGTATAAAACTTGTAAAAAATAATGCAAAAATTCCTGCAAGGAAAAAACGGTATCCAGCAAAAAGTATCTGGCTTCCTGCACCATTTATAGCAAACATCTTGTATCCTGCTTTGACACATGGAAATGCACTTCCCCATAATGCACAGCATATTAATGCTAATAATGCAATAACTGCTGGATTTTTAAATAATTTTTCTCTATCTTTTTTCATAATATCCCCCCATGCCACGCCTTTTGCGTCCCAAATAGCATAACAGGACAAGCCTGCTTTAGAAAAACGCTGTTTCTGTTATAATTTGTATATTTTATTTCTTTCCTGTAAGATAATAAACCGCCAGTGCCGTCCTGTGTGAAAGATTTTCTTTTGCAAGGATAGACGTAATATAATTCTTTACTGTCCCTTCACTGATATATAGTTTTTCTGCAATTTCTTTATTAGAAAGACCTTCTGCAACTGCCTTTACTACTTCTAGTTCTCTTGCTGTATACCTTCCTGCATTAAATCCAGATGATGCCCGCCCGTTACTCTTTGCAAGGTTTAGAAGCATTGATTCTTCCATTACCCCTGTACCATTATAAACTAATTTAATCATCTGTTTTAAATGTTCTGGTGTATGGTTTTTCACAAGATATCCATTTGCACCATTCTGCAACGCCTTTTGTACCAGCTCATCATCATCAAAAGTAGTAAGAACCAGGACTTTCCCAAGTTTTCTTTCAACAATCTGCTTTGTTGCTTCAATTCCATCCATTCCAGGCATTTGTATATCCATCAGAAATACATCTGGCTTTACATTTTCTGCTATACTTACAGCTTCCTTTCCATTAGCAGCACATCCAATTACTTCAAATTCATCATCAACCCCAAGTATAATCTTCATTCCTTCTCTTACAAAATCACTGTCATCAGCAATAATTACTTTTATTTTTTCCATAAACATCCCTCATATTGTTACATAACTATATTATAAACCTTACTCCTGGACTTCTGCCACACCCTGCTGTATCTGGTTTCTTTAAATTATAAAATACAAAAAATATCCAGCTTGCACAAAAACTCTAAATATACTATATTAATCCTGTCTTGGAAACAACATATTAATACTAAAACCTGTTTCTGTTTCAAATCCAATAATTCCATTTACATCCCGGACTCTCTTTCTCATACCTGAAATCCCCATTCCATCTATAAGTTTATTACATCCTTTACCATTATCTGAAACCATGCACCGGATTACCTTATTCATAACATATATTTTAATTTCTATTTTAGTACAGCCTGAATATTTCAAAGAATTAGAAACTGCTTCATAGGCATTATCAAGTATAATCTCAAGATAATTTTCTGGCACTTGTGACAATTCCCCATCCATAAAAAGTTCTGCTTCTATACCTTTCTGTTTACACTCCATGCAAAGCTTATCCAGCTGTATAAATGCCATTTCATGTTTTTTAGGAGTTTCATCTCTTAAAATAGCCCTGATTTCATCCATGCTGCTACGAAGTTCATCAATTACAGCCTGGGTCATGCTCTTTGCGGTTTCTGTTTTCTTTTCCATAACTAATTTAACTGCCTCAAGCTGGTATATTGAACCATTAACTGCATGTCCAAGTTTATCATGTAATGCCTGTGACAAACTAGCACGCTCTTCAAGAATCTGGTTCTGTACTTTTAAACGTTCTTTGTTTATCTCTTCCCGCAATTCATCTTCTTTTTTATACAAACTTTTTTTAAGCTGCTGGCTTAAAACCACATCACTTTTTTCCAGCTCTTTATAATAAAGAACAACAAAATCATTCTGTATATAAATTATTCCTAAAAGCAATGTTTCTAAAATCTGTACCCCTGTCCTGTCCCATCCTGGAATACATGCTGGAATAAGTGGCAAAAAATACCACAAAATCCCTGGTTTCACTATATAAAATACCTCAAATATAGTATAAATGGCAAGTGGCATAAATTCTTTTCCAATTATACATATTATAAATACACACAATATACATGAAACTGCTGCCAAAATCCATCTTCCCCTTTTTTCTGCAAGCTCTTTTCCTGCAGATGCGCCAGTGAAAAATGCTAAAAGCAGGAGCACCCACGCAGATGCCCCTGACAGTATATAATCTGATACAACAATATATATTTCAAGTATAACCAATAAACCCATACGCACTGCCAGGAAAAAATCCCCCTGGAACTGTTTTTCCATTCTTATAATTCCTTTCACCACTAATCCTTTATCAGTTTTCCTGGTGCTGTATTTTCAAACCAACACCGCCAATACTGGCAATTATAATAAGATACGCTGCTGTAACACATAATAACATAGTATAAGCACTTTTGTCACCAGATAATAACATTTCTGAAGCTTTTATAAACCATTTCTGTGGCATAAGGAAAGAAACAGCTTTTAATGTGCTGGATGTATTATCAAGCGGAAAATACACTCCCGCTAAAAGGCCTGAAATGCTCCAAACAGTAAAGACAGTATAATTTGCACTCATTATATCCCCAACCAGCACACCTGTACAAAGACTTAAAACACTAAAAACCAGTCCTAATAAAAATATAATTCCAAGAAAAACTATCTTATCTATTCCAAAATCCAGTTCTCCCCTGGCATACATGCATATTCCTAAAACTCCTGTCTGCATGCCAGAAATTATTATTGCCATAACAAATTTTACTACAAGGTATTCAAACATGTTTATTCCAGACAGCATAATTCTTGTATATACTTTATTCTCTTGTTCTTCAATCACAGTATAAGCTACACACACCCCACAGAATACAAATCCAAGTGTAATAATAGCAAATGCATATCCAATTTTATCCTTAGCAGCACTTTGCTCTTCATCTAGTACAATATCATTCTTTTTACTTATATTTATTATTTCTTTCACTGGCTGTCTTTTTTGTATTGTCCTAATTACTTCTAATACCTCTTTTGTGTCCATCCCTGTACTATAAAGCATATGCAGCTGTTCTAAATATGCATTTAAAGCTTCCGTAAATATTTCAAACCTTTTATCCCCTGATACTTCATATGTAATAAGGGATTTTTGTATATTACCTTCTGCTATTCCCTTTTCAAAATCCTTTTTTAAATATAAAATTGTCCCTGCCCTGTCATTAAATGCATCTTTTTCTGCCTGCTTTAATATCTCTTCATCTGTCATTTTGCTTGTATCAGCACGGCATACAAAAAACATTCCTGTATTTGCAAGTTTTTCTAAAATATAACCAGAAAGTTCTGTCATAGAGGAATCATATACCTTCACAATAAAAGCAAATGCCTGTGAATTTCCACAATATATTGCCTTGCTGCTGGCATCTTTAAGTTCATTTATTTCTTCATTATATTCTTTATTTCTTATTGAAGTTTCTGTTTTTAACCCTAGAATAATAACTGATACTATTGGCGTAACCATAAGAAAAAACAGAAAACCTTTATTTCTTAATAACAATTTTATATTTATCTTTAATAATGTTAAAAAATGGCTCATCCTTTTTCTTTTCCTTTCTTTCTTGTCCAGTCTGTTAATACTGCAATTCCTGTACCTGCTGCTATTATGGCAAGCAGATAAAAGATACTGCTTAATGTATAAGTGCTATGTCCCATACATGAATACTCTGTTAATGCCCGGTTTACATGATAAATTGGTGAAATACTTTTAACTGTTTCTGGAAAACTTGAAAACATATATGTTTCAAAACTGCCACCAAAAAATCCCATAAACCATGTAATTGTAAATAATATAATAACTGTAACTGCAAGATTTTTAAAAATATTATAAAACATTAAACCTAATGACGCCCCTGCCATTATAACTAATAAAACCAAAACCACAGACAATACCAGGTTTCCCCAGTGTATTCCAAACATAAAGGATGAAACTACAACAGACACTCCTATGCCAAATGCCATAAACGATACTAAAGGTATCCATTTAGCAAAATATAATTTAAAACTGGATAATGATGTAATCTGTAATCTTTGTCCAATTCCATTTTTCTTTTCGCTAGAAAGTATGCTTGCTATACAGATTATCCCTAAAAAACTGAAATATACAATTTCAATTATTCCATAATAATCTTTAGAACTAATTGCTGGCATATAATCAAGTTTTTGTACAGGGATTTCTATATCTTCCCTATTGCTTATATCTGCATGTACAGACATTATTAACGCCTGGTCCAGGCTTTGGTCCAGACACCGGTCCAGAAAGTATTCTAAGGTAATGCCCTCTGTTTCATTATCTGCACTTTTATATACTTTATATTCCCTGCTGCCTAAATCTGCAAAACATGACAAACCATTATTTTCTACAATTTCTTCTGGTTTCCCTTCTGGATACTCCAAAAACTGTATTCCTGCATCTTTGCCTGCTTCTTTTATAATTCCTGCATATTCTTCCCAAAAACTTCCTTTTTGAACACGGTACCCAGCCTTAAACCTGTCTGCAGTTTCATAAGATTTCATTAAACTTTCAAAAGCACTGGAAAGTACCGCAATTACAAGAACCGGACCAAAAACCACACATACAAGGATTATTTTATTCCTTAACATAAGTTTAAAATTATTTTTTATTAAATACCAAATCATTCCATCCTCCATATTTATCTGTAATCCCTTAACTGTTTTCCTGTTAAAGTTAAAAATACTTCTTCAAGAGTAATTCCATTATCTTCACTTGTTACAAGATGTTTTAATTCTTCACTTGTACCACAGGCAATAACTTTTCCATTATCCATAATTGCTATCCTGCTACATATTGCTTCTACTTCTTCCATATAGTGGCTGGTATAAACTACTGTTGTGCCATTCTTGTTTGATTCCTTGATTTTCTCAAGAATAAAGTTCCTTGACTGTGGGTCAATTCCTACCGTAGGTTCATCAAAAAATAAAAGTTCTGGTTTATGCCCAACTGCACAAGCAATATTAAGCCTTCTTTTCATTCCTCCAGAAAAATTTTTGGCATATTCATTTCTCTTATCCAAAAGCCCTACATACTCTAATGACTCTTCTATTGTCTTTTTCAGCTGTTTCCCCTTAATTCCATAAAGTGATGCAAATAATTCCACATTCTCCCAGGCTTTTAAATTTCCATGGACTGCAAGTTCCTGTGGTATATATCCAATCTGGTTTATTACCTGTTTTTTCTGTTTCCATGGGTCTGCTCCTAGAAGTTCAATACTTCCTGCTGTTGGCCTGGTAATAGAACAAATCATATTCATTGTTGTACTTTTACCTGCCCCATTAGGTCCTAACAACCCAAAAATTTCTCCCTTTTTAACTTCCAGGTTAAGTGCATCAACTACTGTCTTACTCTGGTATTTCTTTGTTAAATCTTTAGTCTTTAAAATAATATCTGGCATAAATAATATCCTTTCTATAATAACTACATTTAATATCAGCAAAATTATCATAGCAAATCCACCTTAATACTGGTAAGTGAAAAAAGAATGATTTTATATATTACTAAAGTCATATTTATTAATAACTTTTTCCAGTTATTTCAAAAACAATAATCCTGCTGGCATCATTCAAGATAAAATAAAAAAACCTTACAATATATAAATATTGTAAAGGTCTTTAAAAAACGGGCAGGGCATATTTGAAAATAAAATACTTAATAAGTTATGTAGTTCTTTTAATTATTTTTATCCATTATAATTAATTACATTGGTATTTCTTATGTAGTATTAATTTCCAGCAGAAAAATAATAGAAATTTTCACATATCTTTACTGTATCATAATAATCGTCAGAACTTGTTTCATAATGCCATACATTTTCAACTTCTGTTGGTACTTCATACCAGTCATATCCACCTGTCCATGGAAGGGCATTACATGAATATTTATCTTCTTCTGAATAATAAAATCCAGACTGTATGCTGCTTGTCAAAATGCCTTCTGCCACACACTCAAAAACTAAAATTCCTGATGAACTGCGCATATCAGTAATATTTATAAATTCCCCAACACCTGGTATTCCATTAATTCCATCTATAGATTTTATTATCTCACCTTCTTTTGTGTTTTCAATATATTCTCTTAATTCATCCTTATGTTCTATCACAAACTTTACTATAAGTTCACTTTTACCTGGCTTATTTTTCCAGTATAACAAAAAGCAAAATATAGTACATCCACAAATTAAAGGTATTATTAATAAATATTTCTTTTTCATAATAATCCCCCATACCGTATTTTATAAGGCTCAAACATAGATAAACTTTCCCTCCGTTATACAAGTACAGCTTTACAGCATCTCTTTGTCTGTAAAGTCCCCTATTACAATATTAAGATTGCCATTACGTGTACGTAATTCATCAATAAAATCTTTGGGAACACTCTTCCCCCGGAGCACCACATTATACTTAAGTTCAAATAAAGTTCCCATATTGGTTGTCCTTATCGTTTCAAGATGTGCCTGTGTAGTATATTTTTCAAAAACATCATCAAAAAGCCCTTCATAATTAAAGTTCTCAGGTATTGTAATTTTCAGATGTTTGACCGTCTGTGGTGATTTGTCAAAATTAACAGCTGTAAGCATTAATTGAAAAGCAATTTTCAAACACGCCCTAGTAACTATTATATCATTATTTTATAAATTATAATAGATAAATGAAACTAGATAAGTAGAAAAAATCTTTGCCACCTAAAAATTTTCCAAAAAAATCTTGCTTGTGACGTTACGTAATGATTTATAATATATTTCAGGAGGTAAAGAACTATGGCAAAATACAGGGCAATTCCAGATGGATATATGACAGTTGGAGAAGTTGCTAAGAAAATAGGAACAACTGTCCGGACTTTGCAATATTATGACAAAGAAGGATTACTCTCTCCATCAGCAGAAAGTGATGGTGGGCGCAGGCTTTATACGGATAAAGATTTAGTTATACTTCATCAGATTTTGTCCTTAAAATCATTAGGATTTTCTTTGAATGATATAAAGCAACACTTAATTTCTTTAGAAACACCAGCGGATGTTGCAAATGCTCTTACTGGACAGGCTGATAACATACGTATGAAAATAGAGCAGCTAACAGCTTCTTTGACAGCAATAGAACAGTTAAAAACAGAAGTGTTACAAATGCAGACAGTTAATTTTAAGAAGTATGCAGATATTATTGTCAATCTGCAAATGAAAAATGACTCTTACTATCTTATTAAATATTTTGATGATGATACACTTGACTATATCCGTAACCGGTTTGATAAAGAAAGTGGCTTAAATTTTATGGATAGATTTAATTGTGTGAGTGATGAAATCATACAACTTCAAAAAGAAAATGTACCCCCTGAAAGCGAAAAATGTCAACAGGTTGTAAAAAAATATTGGGATTTGATTATAGAATTTACAAACAACGATATGAGTATGCTGCCAAAATTGATGGAAATAGGCAATATTGGTACTGCTACAAATGCTTGGGAAGAAAGACAAAAAACCGTAAACAGCTATTTAGAGCCAGCTTTACAAGTCTACTTTTCAAAACCCGGAATAAATCCGTTTGAGGAGGTAAAACAATGAATTATGCAATACAGGTTAGTGGATTAAGGAAAAGTTATGGAAACCATATTGTTCTTAAGGGACTTGATTTTCAAATCGAAAAAGGAGAAGTCTTTTCCCTGCTGGGTGTAAATGGAGCAGGAAAAACAACATCTCTCGAATGTATCGAGGGTTTTAGGAAATATGACAGTGGTACAATTATCGTAAATGGAAAAATAGGAATCCAGCTGCAATCATCATCTTTGCCTGCCCATATCAAACCAATGGAGGCCGTAAAGCTGTTTGCAAAATGGAACAAATCAAAGATTGACTATCCTATGCTTAATAATCTTGGTATTAAAGAAATTGAAAAGAAGCAGTATATCCAGCTATCTACAGGGCAAAAAAGGCGGTTGCATCTTGCACTTGCACTTATCAGTAACCCAGATATTATTTTTCTCGATGAGCCGGCTGCAGGACTTGATGCCGAAGGCAGACTTTCACTTCATGAGCAAATCCGGAAGCTCAAATCACAAGGAAAAACCATTGTTTTGACAAGCCACGATATGGCAGAAGTAGAAACCTTATGCGACCGTATTGCTATTTTAAGCCAAGGAAATATTGTCTTTTGTGGCACAACTTCAGAACTTTCAGACAATGTTGGGAAAAAATATTTTATCCATATCAAAACACAGCTAGGGGACAGTACTTTTGAAACAGACAATATTGAAGATACTTTAATTTCCCTGCTTGGCGGGTTGAAACAAAAGGAAATTCATGTGTTAGATATTAAAGTTGACAGTGGCACACTGGAACAGCATTTTATAGAAATGACAAGGAGGGAAACAGAATGAATGGATTTTTATATGGTATTATGTTACAGTGGAAATTGGATATACGAAGTAAATCCTTATTAGTCACCTGCTATATCGTTCCGTTTTTTTTCTTTCTTTTTATGGGCGGTATTTTCACTTCTGTTATGCCTGGCATGAGAAGTACACTTATCCAATCTATGATTGTAATGAGTGTTTCAATGGGAGCGTTTATTGGATTGCCGCCATCATTAATTGAAACCTACGGAAGTGACATAAATAAAATTTATAAAGCAAATGGAATACCTGTCTATTTAGGTCTTGTTACGATGTTTCTTTCTACATTTGTACATTTAATGATTAGCTGCGCTATGATAGTGTTACTGGCTCCCAGATTATTTGAAGCAGTTTTACCAGAACAACTTCTGGTTTTCTTTTTTGCACTTGCTATATACATTATTGTGTCGTTAAGCATTGGAAGTATTTTAGGGCTAATTATAAAAAACCAAGCAAAGCTGACAATGATAGCACAGTTAGTGTTTCTGCCTTCAATTATGCTTTCGGGAATTATGTTCCCCATTGATTTGCTACCCCGTTTTCTTGAAATTACAGGACGCATATTCCCTGCTTCTTGGGGATACCAGTTGATGTTAGATAATGGCTTTTGTCTTGAAAACCTGTGGTATCTAATCCTTGTCTTTTTTGTGGCAGTAATCATATGCGGAATACTTTTAAAGAAACAAAAATCTAAATAACTGGGAGGGAGGACTTTTGAGAAGAACAAAGCAGGTGCGTTGCCAAAACATAAGAAATATTACTACTTTTAATGTTATGTTCTTTAATTGCCCTATAAAATGCAGGCAATGTCCCTGCAAAATCTGTATCAACAAGCAAACCACCACCTATCCCTTGAATGAAAAACGTATTTGTATTACCATATCTCAACTTGCATATCATAAAACCACCCCACATAAATTCTCAATTTATATCTGATTATAAAATCTTTATCTGCCATTTACAATGTATATTTATAAGTCATTTTCCAATGGGTACATAATTCTGAAAAGAACGAAGCGGATTGCGAATATACGCTTGACATATGCCTTAGTAAACTGGAAGTTAATGTCCTTCTATATTATCTGCAAATGGAGCTGGTGTATTTATACAGATTATGTAATACCCATCATCTGTTTTATTTATATAACAGCTCCATTCATCAAATACATAGTATTCTGACATACAATTTTTTATTTCAGTTTCTTGCATTTTTGTGGAGAATGTTATAGAGGACAGACAGTCAACATGGTTTCCAGTTCCGGATGTATTTCCAGTTTCAGAATAAATATTTATAATCTCAATATCAGAAATTTCATTTTCTAGGTTTATCTTCAATGTGTTAGTTTGTTTTTTTGTCGTAATATGATTTATACATATACCAAAGATTTCATATAACACAAGAATTACTACCAGTATAATGGGTAAGGATAAAATTACAATACCCAGTTTTTTTAGCTGCTTCATAGAACGCCCCCACACCTGCAGTTTTTATTAGTAATACTAATTTTGAGTTGCAGTTTTATTCTGCTACTTGCCCAATAACAAATTAACATTATCCCATAAATTTACACAAAGACTATATTACTCTGGCATTTACAAAAGGGTTATGCTTAACTAAATGACATTGCCTCCAAGCAGAAGCATACCACCAGCATCTCTTAATTAATAATTATTTTCCTGCTTTTCAACATGGTATTCCTTTTCCTGGTCCTTGACTACCAGGTCAAACACCTGCATAATATTTTTCTGTCTTTCTGGATTTTCTTCTGCAAAAAGATTGTCAAAAAACATATCTGCATTAATTTTATTATTTATAAGAAAATCCATATCATAGCCATACTGGTTACTTACCTGCAATGGTATATAAATATCATGTATACTTTTATCTTTCATTATTGTGTCCCATTTAAACCTGGTAAGCCCAAGTTCCCTTATCATCCAGTTTTCACTGGCCTTTCTGCGGTTTCTCTCATATTCCAGTACATACATTAAAGCTGATGGTGCTTCTACTGGTATTGTTTCAAGCAGACCATCAATAAATATTTTATAAAAAGGATTATTATGATATTTTTTATTATCTTCTAAATAAAATAAACAGCTTAATATTTTTAAAATACGTCTTATAATAGATTGCGGATAACCATTTATTTTATCGAAAAATAAACTTTTATAAGAATTACTTTCCCCAAAAAGAATATAATTAACAGAAGTATTATAATAAGAACAAATCTTATTTAATACCTCTATTGAAATAGTTGCCTTTCCATTCTCAAGACGTCCGTACTGGGCAGTAGATATATTAAGTTCAATGGCTAAATCAGTCTTATTATTGCCTTTACTTTCACGAAGCTTTTGCAATCTTACACCAATCTGAAGGTCACTAATATGTTGCATATAAATCCTCCGCATAGATATTTTATATTAGTGTACCTATTTTAAATTTCCAATGCTTTCACATATTTATACAACATATTATTTCTATAAAAAGCTAAATACAAGCTTGCCTTATTATAACAATGCTTTTTATATTATAAAAGGCAGTGCTTCTACACTGCCTTTATAAATCCAATATTTATTATTTATATTATTTCTTCTCCCTTTTATAAAAAAATGTATACTGCTGGTATACTCCTGCATATTTATCAGTCATCCATGCAGGTACCACCCCGCCATATTCCTCATCGACTACCTTCTTCATCCAGACATCTATAGGACATGCATCAAGATGATGAAGCCCAAAAAGACATACACAGTTGGCTACCTTCTTGCCAATTCCTTTAAACTTCATAAGATATTCCATTGATTCTTTATAGCCCATCTTTTTTAATTCATCCAAAAAACATGGAAAATGGCTCTGGTAACCACACATACCCCATATATACTCGTCCCTGTAACCCAGGCCAAGTTCTGAAAGACTTTCCCTTCCCCCGTTTTTCTCTATATCTTCAAGATATGGTATCATATAAATACCTGTACCTGCAAGCGCATCTGTCTGGCGCATATACCTGTTACAAAGGGACTCTATGCCTTTTTTAATACGTGGTATATTATTATTCTGGGAAATTATAAAAGAAATTATAGTTTCCCATATATCCTGGTTAAGTATTCTTATACCTTTGCCATATTCTGCTGCATTTTTTAAAAATATATCATCACTACTAATACGGCTGGTTAAACCACCATAATCTGTTCCAAGGTCAAAATAATTATACCAGATTTTCTCAAAGTCTTCTTCTGTACATGAAAGTTCAAAATGGTTTCCATTCTGTGCAATATCAACATAAGTTCCAAATGCAGGTATCCTGTACTTATATTCATCAAGTTTCCTCCATCTGAAACATTGTCCTGAATCTGCAACCTGTTCCAAATCAAAATAATCTATATCTTTTGTAACCATACTTTTAACCAAACCTTTCCAAAAATATAAATCCATAGATACTACTATCAGCCTTGTAACAATATGTATGTCATCTTTCTTGGCATAACAGCACTCCACATGCCTGTTTCACTAATCTGTAAATAAATGGTACTTTTCTTTCTGGTAATCTTTAAATCCAGAGTTTCCTACATACTCTTTTGCCATTTTAATAATTTCCTTTTCTGTATAAAGAGGCACTTTATACAATGTATGTGCACCATCATATACTACTATTCTGCCATCACTTGTTGTAGCAACATAATTAGGTATTTCTGCAACAACTTCACCAGCATTTTCTTTACTGTATAAATACGCAACATTAGAACCTTTTGTTTTACCACTGCTTTTGGCTTCACTGTCCTGGTACCACACTACAAAATATGGAAGGCTGTCTGTTGTCTGTACCCCATATACACCATTGCTTATTGATGAAAGGTCAAGTACCTTTTCCCAGGTTTCCATATCATACACTTCACAATAGTCATTTAGAAAATACCTGCCATTTCCAAAAAACATTGTACATGAATAATTACCTGCTTCACCACTACACAATATTCTTTTACTGCTAATTGAACACACATACCAATTTGTCCCATCTTCATTTCTATAAAATATCAAGTCCCTTCCTTCATGGAAAGAGTATAATTCTGCGTTTTCTATAATATGCTCCTTGCCATCTGCAATGTTCTGTATACATATTTTATTACTACTGCTGAAAATCCTGTATTTATCTGTAGATACCCCCTTATCATAACCATCTGGTATTGTAAGTGTTTCTATTTTTTCACCTGTTATTGCATTATATTTTATTAATTTATCTTTATCTGAAATAAATAAAACCGAATTGTCTTCATTATAATAGTAATACGAATCTTCACTATACTCCATAACTACATCTGAATTATTAATATTATAATGTTTATTCTCATATGTGCCATAGTCACGTATACTAAAATATCCGCCTCCTGGAATATCTATTGTAAGATTTTCAAAAGATGAATAACCCAGGTCCATAATTGATGAATGGTTTTTACATACCATTTTATCTGCATCAAATATTTCAAATACTTTTTGTGTCCCGCTTGCAAAACCCATAAAAAAATTGTCACCAGAATTAGAACATGTATACCATTTATCTGGAAGCTGTTCCTCATCATTAAAAATAGAACAGCTTTGCACATCTTCCCTGCCAGATGAACTCTTATTATATATGCGGACTGCCCTGCCCCAGTAATCACGCAGGCACGCATATTTATCATCTATATATACAAAATAAAAAGGTTCTTCGTTACCTTCCTGGGTATTTATAAGGCTTTTACTCTCTACATCATAGAAATATATTGTTCCATTTTCACAAGATACCCCCAGGCATCCTCCACCTGTACATATTGAAATAATATCAGACGCAAATGTATGCTCCCATAGTGAATCTCCTGATTTATTATCTACCTCATATAATTTGGCACCATGATAGTAAAAACAGGTTTCCTTTTCTGATAACGCCATTGTCTTTAAGTCCCACTCTGCATCACAAAGATAATTTTCTTTACCCTTATCTATATTATATTCAATAATATGCTTTAATCCTGCTTCATCATCAGTCCTTAAAAAACACATTTTATAATCCGATGAAAATAAAATCCCCTCACATTTTCCATACTGGTTTACAAATACATTGGTTCCTGATTTGGTATCTATAAGCAGAATACCATTTGTCCCTGATGTACTTGCTGACAATGCAGCTGTTGAACTGTCTGGGCTTACAGCATATAATGTATATTCTATATCATGGCCAAGACTGCAGTTTAATATATTCTCCCCTTCCATATTAAATGAATAAAGGCTTCCTTCTTCATAATCTACCGCTGTTACAAGGTCTTCATTATCACTTACTACTAATTCTGATACTTTCTCTGCCTGGAAGTCCACTTCACCTGTATACACATCTACAGATGTAAGCCCATCCTCTCCTGCATATATAAGAGTCTTGCTGTCAGAAAGCAGCCATGAACATCTTGTATAACTTGAATAATATGACCTGTCCAGTGAACCTGTGCTGTATGAAGCAATTTTTTCACCATTTTCTAATGAATATATATCTGCATATCTTTGCAGCATATTATTAGCTGCAGAATAATATCTTTCAATAAGAAGAAGTTTCTTATCACTGCTTGTCTGTACCTTAGTATCATAAGCTTCCTGTTCCATGTCAAAAAGCCTGTCTATCTTATAACCTGTACTGAAATCATATATTCCCAGTGCTGTTGTAAGATATCTCATAACACTTTCTACGTATGGTCTTTCTGGGTTGTCAAGGTTCTCTGGAAGAGCTTCAAGTGCCAGCATTGCTGCTGTCTTTCTGTCACCATTGTTATATGCTTCGTCAGAATATTCCGCAAGATAATATGACTGCCCTTTAAGTGTCTGCTGCATAGAATTGCCAAGCGCCAAATATGCCTCTTCCAGCTGGATATTTTTTCTTGCAACTATTATAGCAAATGTTCCTATTGAAATGGTAACAGCAGCAGCTACAGTAGTAACAAACTTCCGCTGCCTTTCTTTTTGTCTCTGTTTTAAATCGTCGTAATCAACTTCTAGCATATCAGCCAGAAAACGGAATTTCTCACGTTTAAGGTTTCTTAATATCTGGGCTTCTGACTTTCCCCTTATATCAACCGCAAGAGGTTCTATTGATATTATTTCACCATCACGCTCAACTTCTGTAAGTATCTTTGGAAAACTTTCTGCTGGCTCACCTTCTACAAGAACAACAATAATTCTTTCACGTCCACGTATTTTTATAAAATACTCAACTTCTTCCATACACCAGACAGATTCTTTAAACCTTTTTGTACAGATTACTATAAGCCACTCTGTTTCATCAAGCGCTCTCTGGATAATTGCAGATAAATCACTTGCTGCTTTTAACTCTTCTGAATCACGGAATATCTTGCCCATGTTTTTCTTGCCTAAAGACTTTGCAAGTTTATATGGCACACGGTAACGTTCTATATGTTTATGTATCTGCATTGCTACTTTTTCATCAATGCCTCCATGACGGTAGCTGACAAATGCTGTATATTTCATATAAATAACTATGCCTTTCTGGTATTTCTTCTACACTTCTTTATATGTCTTAAAAAATATATCCCTGCGTACCACATATATATCATGCAGGTCATCTTCACGTACAACCAGAAAATCACCTTTAAGCCCACGGTAATATTTTGTTTCATCCCAGGATGTAAATACCTTTACATTCTTTTCAAGTTCTTTGGCAAGGACTGTACTCTGCCCCGTTGCAACACAAGTCTTCATATATTTCATAAGCTGGTATACATTACCACATATATTATCCCTTACAGTTGGTGCATATTCCATCACCATATCAGGTTCACCTTCTACATATTTATAAGTTCTTTCAAACTTCTCTTTACGTATAGGGTATACCTCACCTTCTATTCCTATCATAAAGTACAGTCCATTTTCTACTTTTAAGTTCACATCACCTTCAAGAGTACGTACAAGTATTGGAGTTCCTTTTTCTATAAAATCACATGCATCTGTTACACCAACTATTATATCTTTCTTCTGGTATCTTTTTAAACCTGAAGTATCAACCTCATGTGTTTTTGCATAAATAATTTCAAAATCATTATAATACTGGTTAATCCTGCTTATAAAATATTCCTTAATATCTGTCCCGCCTGCTTTTTCACTAAAAAGCCTGGCAGATATAAAACCTCCTGCTTTAGTAAGGTGTCCTCCTCCATTGCCAACTCCGTTACATAAATATTCTGCAAGTTCATTTGCCTTTATTTCTTTTATACAGCTTCTTACAGACAGTTTATACCCGCCTGGATTAGGGTTAAATGCAACACATGTATCTACTTCTTCCACCTGTATTACAAAATCACTTATTATCCCCAGTATATTTGGGTCACACTGCTTTGCCTCTATTACAGAAAATCTATGTTCCTGGCAATAAACCTGCCTTGTAAGAGCAATACTTGCTATATCCAGCTCATTTAAAGACAAATTCGTATTCATAAGCTTAAAAAGAAGCTGTTCATTTTTATTAAGGCTGTCCCTCATATCCTTATCTAATGGATGGTATATTTCTTCAAACTGGTTTGTATCATTATACAAGCCATAATATAGTGCAGTAGAGAGATTAATATCAGAGTCAATATCAAACCCAACAGCCCTTAACAAATCCCATACAACTGTGGCACAGCTTCCAAGCCCGCTTCTTATATAATAATTCTCATTCTGCATAATACCACACTGGTGATGGTCTATCATAGCAACTGCTTTTGCTTCTAACTTTGTAACATTACCTGCACCATACTGGCAGTCTGTTGTTATAAGAATATCACACTCTGGCAGCTTTTCCACATATTCCACCGGTATCCCAAGCTCATTAACCATCATAATAAGATTAGGCTTTGTTATACGGTTATGTCCTGTATAAATAAAATCCACTTTCTGTCCACGGCTGTCAAAATATTTATACAAAGCATATCCGGATGCTAATGCATCTGCATCCGGATTATCATGGCACTGGATACAAATACTATTGTATCCATGAAATTTTTTTAAAAATAACCTTTCTTCCTTTAAAGGCATATTACTGGTTCCACTATCACTTTCATCAATTTCTAAAACAATGCGAAAATCTTCATTCATGTAAAATTCCCCTTAAATTAATTATACACTATTTATTATACTGCCTGTTTACAGTATAATAAATCAGCTCTTAGCGATAACTACTTTCTTTCCCTGCCCTTTATTCTTAAACAATTTTGTATATGGCTTAATTTTCACTGGTGGTACAGATATCTTACAGTTATTTACACCTTTTAATGCCTTGTTTCCAACAGTCTTAAGTTTAAGTGACCTTACAAGCATCTTACGCAGCTTGCTACAGTGTTTAAAAGTTGAATTGCCTATTTTTGTAACCTGGCTGTTAATAACAACAAGGCTAAGCTTTACACAATTCTCTAAAGCACTTGCACCAATAACTACTTTTGCAGCACTTGCACCAAGCATACCTCCCATATCAGGATTATATTCTAAAACAATATCTTTACCACTTTGTCTTATTGAAAGTTTCTTCTTATTATTTTTTATACTTTTCTTCTTTCCAATTTTAAATTCTTTTAATGCAGTACAATTTTTAAACGCTCCCTTACCAATGTTTGTGACAGTGCCTGGAAGCTTTGCTGACTTAAGCTTAGTACATCCTTTAAATGCATTTTTACCTACCTTTTTTAATCCTGAAGTAAACTTTACTTTCTTTAAATTTGTGCATCCTTCAAATGCACTATCACCTATTGTTTTAACATTATTCCCAATTTGAATCTCTTTAATATCCTTATTACCTTTAAAAGCACCATTATCAATACTTGTCACTGGATAAACCTTCCCATTAATAGTTATTTCATCAGGAAGTTTTATTTTACCATCTTTAGGGACATTTATCCTTGATAATGAAACAGAGCCAGAATTTGTATCAATCCTATATTCAAAACCATTTATTGTAACCCTGTTATCTATTGTATTATCTATATCTGAAGGCTCTTCTGGCTTTCCAGTTTCTTCTGGTACCTGTGTTGGTACTGTTACTGGTTCCGTTGTCTGTACAGGTACTACAGTTGGTACAGCTGTCTGTACAGGCTCCTGTGTTGTAACTGGTTTCTGTGTTGGTGCTATTGTTGGTGATGCTGTCTGTACTTGTGTTGTACCAGATGGTGTAAACCATGTCCCTGTGCCTGTTGTACCAGATGGTTTAGTAGTTGCCCCAGGTGCTGGAGTTCCTGTATTTCCTGGAGTCTGTGTACTATCTGTACCAGGATTAGTTCCCGTGCCTCCCTGGTTTTTATTCCATTTAGCATAAAGGATTATATCTGTATCTGCTTTATCATTATCAAAATCCCAGATATTAAGACAATCTTCCTCCTTATACCATCCTGCAAATGTATATCCCTCTTTCACAGGGTCAGCAGGTTTACTAATAATTCCATAAACCATATCTGTTATACTATCTACATTACTTCCGCCATTACTATTAAAAATAATTGTAACAGTTTTTCCTTCTTTTATATTATAATTTGCATATATTCCATCAATTCCAGCTGGTACAACTGATGGACCACTTTTCATCCTGATATAATATTCCCCTGGCTCCAGACCTGTAATTGTACTATCTGTACACTGGCTGTAAGCATTGTTATCACTAGAAAATTCCATTGTATCCTTAAGTCCCGATAATGTACCATCTGTCTTTCCCTTAACGGTTTCATCTGTCTTAGACACACCTGTTACAGAATCAACCTTAAGCATCTCATCCTTTGCTATATCTAAATAAGAAGCTCCAACTTCTGTATTTGTATCATCATATACTTTTACACTTATCCTGTTATCTACATCAGTGCTTAATAAATTATATTCACTATCCTTTACTGCTGGCAATGATGTATTAAGGCTGTTATACCATTCATATGTATAATTTGCATCTGGATAACCATTAGTATATGCTTTTAATGATATTGCACTTCCACTCACTACACCTGCTACCTGCACTTTAACAGCCTCTGTAGCATTAAATGTACGGTACAAAGAACATGTACCATCAATGGCATCTAAGATTTTTGCTTTTTCACCATTAATATATACATCTGGATTCTGGTTAAAGTAAACTGGTCCAAAATCTTTCATATTAACATATGCTGTATACTGTCTGCCATTATTATATCTTCCTGTTACCCTGTTACCTGCTTCATCAAGCCATGTAACAGCTACATCATTAGATGTAGTGCTCTTCCCTTCAGTTTCAACTCTAAGCACAGCAGAAGTATCTGGCATTGCACCCGCTTTGGGTTCATCAATACCATAAACTTCCATCTTAACCGAAGGAACTACTTCTATATTTATGGGTTCTCCAAGTGCTGATGAATAAGTTGGATTGGTTCCGTTATTAATTTTTTCTGCAAATACATACATTTTGTAAAGGCCTGTTTCCATACCACTTGGAATACAGAAATCAAAACTTGTTATATTATAATCCGTTATTGTACCAGCTCCATTTCCATAATACATTACTTCATTGTCCTGTGATGTAATTAATATAGAAATCTGGCTTGCTCCGTTATAAACTTCTGTTAATTTTTTATGGCTGATTTTAAAAGTATATGGATCAGTGTAACTATCTGCATCTTCATATCCTTGAACAGCTGTAATTTTACCACCCTCAACACTTGCTTCCATACTATTCTCCCCATAAGACGGGTCTTTCACTGCATACATCCAGTTTGATGCTGCCAAAGAATCCCCTACTTTTGTAACAGCTCCCTGCCTGTTAAAACTCTGGGCAGATGATAATACCACATCCTTCTCATCTGTAATATTGGATGGCAGGCTGGTACCAACAAACCCCATGTTTACATCCTTTATCTTTTTTCCAGACCCGCCTGATGATGTTTCTTCTGCACTTACTGGCATAACTGGTGCAATACTAAGTACAAGCGCTATACTGACTAGCATTGACACTCCTTTTCTCATCTTTGCTAACACTCCATACTTCATAGCAATACCTCCTTAATAATAACAAAACTGGCCTTATACATTTTACATCCATACAGTAATGGAGCCATAATTATCCTATATAATATATTACTAGAAATATCCAGAAAAGAAAAGCCTAAATTTCAATTTATCAGGTATCTTTTAATTGCAGGTTATGGACATATAAAAAGGCAGGCTTTGTTAAAAACCCGCCCTTTTTTATATCCTAAACCAGTACCTGTCTGGAAAGTGCTGGTACATCCAGTCAAACCCAGCCATACACAGTGCAAACACTACAAGCATCATTACAATTATAATTGCTGCAAAATCATACTTATATTGGAGCTGTTTCTGGTGCAATGCATAATAAAGGACTTCCCCTCCAAGCAATATAAGTATCACTGGCCATAACTCAAATATAAAATAATATTCCATTCCTTTAAAAAACATATGCAATAAAAACAATACTCCAAAAACCAGCAGCACCACTCCTAAAGTAAAAGTACCTACCCGTCTTTCCCTCATCTTACCCCTCCGTTCCAAAACATTAATATCCTGAATTCTATAAAATATCCTTGTCTGTCTTAGAATATTCATCATCATTATCAAGCTGGATTTTCTTACCTTTTATAAGATATAACCCTGCTAATATTATTATTGCTGCAAATACAAACCTTGGAAAATAATCAAAAATTATCTCTGTAACCCACCAGTCATATTCAAGCCCAAAAATAATCCTGAACATATAAAATACATTCTCAAGTAATATATAACATCCAGCCATTATTAATACTACTGCTGCAGGTACACGGAATTTGCTTTTTGAAATTTTAAATGTTGTACTGCTATCTGTAAACAGAAAGGCATCTTCCAGTTTACTAAAGTCTTCATCAGAAAGGTCATTAGTATTTAGTGAATCAAAAAATGCATAAAACCATATAACAGGAAGACCAAACAAAAGCCAGTCAATATTTATTATATTTGCTAAAAATATTTCTGCAAAAAACAGTGCCATAAGGCTGGTACCACGTTTTAAAAAACCTTGGTACATCTGTCCTGCACCTGGCATAAATGATATAACAAAATTCCAGAACTTACTTTTTTTATGTGCCATAATATACCTCATTTCTTTAATAATTTATTTAATATTATCTAAGTTTAACGTTTCAGATAAATTCTGTGATATTTTAACTGATGCATCCCTGAACAAATCTAATATAGCTGAACTATTTTTTCTGTTTTCTTCTGATATTTCTTTTGTCAGTGAAAAACTTCTGTCCTTATAACTTCCATCCTCCTTTCCTGGAAATACTGGCGTCATAACCATCATTACTGCTATGCTGGCAGCAAAAATTACTTTTGCTGTATAAATCCAGAACTCTTTCTGGATTTTCTTTATACCAGCAGACATTATTTTTCTTGATGGTACAGCAGCATAAACTGTCTTTTCAAGTATGCTGTCCTTTAAACCAGGAGGAGTAAACATAAGCTCCTTCTTCTGCATCGCAGAAGCAAGCTTTCCTGCACAAAAGCTGCATCCAGATATATGTTCTAATATTTTTAACTGCTCTGCCTTTGGCATTTTATCTGTTATATAATTATTTAACTGCTCTTCTGTTACATGCATTAAATTATATCCTCCTTCCTTATCTTTTTCCTAAGAAGTTCCTTTGCCCTGCGTATCTGTGTCTGTACTGTCTTTAGCTTTTTCCCTGTAACGCCTGCAATTTGTGCTGCTGTCATGCCATTACAATAATAATTCTGGGCGACCTCATTATATGGAGATTTAAGTGTATTACATGCTCTTAATAACTCATATCTTGTTTCCTCCTGTAAAATACTGTCTTCTGGCGGTGGTGCACATGATAAGTTTTGTGCAAGGACACTATCTTCTGACGGGACTGCCCGCCTGTCTGCCCGTTTCAGGTAATCAAGGCATTTATTAACTGCAACTCTTGTGACAAAGCCTCCTGGATTATCACCATCAAAACTTTCTAATGATTTATATATAGAAAGAAATGTTTCTTGTGTCATATCTTCTGCGTCAAAATAATTACCAGTCATTTTATAACAGACAGAAAAAGCCAGTTTCTCATATTTTTCAAGTATATCTATAAATTCCCTGTCCTTATCTGCCATTCTTTCTATCAAAACCATTTCACCTCTCTTAGGAACTATACCTTTTAACCTTTTGCATCCTTCTATTATATATAACGGGACAGAAAACAAAAAGTCTTCAAAACTTTAAACTTTTTTCTAAAAAATTTTTAGAAAATTATTTAAAGCCTTAAAGACATGTTTTTCTGTAATTATTTGTATGTTTTTACAAGCCATTTACCTTGCTCTGATAAATCAGATGTCTTAAAGCCAGAGGTTTTTGTACATGACGGAGCCAGAAGGGATGCACTTTCTGCCTTATTTGAAAGACTCCAGCATACATAACTCATTTTATAATTATCCATAAGTTTAATCCATTTACCAGCACTGTCAAAATTATAAGAACCATTGCCACTTGCTTCACATGTACCAAACTCTGTACATATTACTGGAAGACCATTGTCCAGTGCGGTCTTAAGTTTCTCACGGTAGCTGTCCTGGTGTGTTGCAGCATAAAAATGTATTGTATACATTATATTAGAAAAACCTTTCAAAGGGCTTTTTGATGCTATATCAACATCCTGTGACCATGTTGGTGTACCTGTTATTATAATTGCTTTTTTATCATTTTTACGTATTGCCTTAATTACCTTTTTGGCATACTTCTTAATATCATTCCATGTAACTGGCCCGTTTGGTTCATTACATATCTCATAGAGCACATTACTATAAGAGCTGTATTTTTTACTAATTTTTTTAAAAAATGCAACTGCCTCTTTCTGGTGTTTCTGTGGATTCTGGTCATTAAGTACATGCCAGTCAATTATTACATACATACCAAGTTCTGTTGCTGCTTTTACCCCTGTGTCTATTGTATCTAAAAGCTTCTTCCTGCTTTCATCATCTGTAACACAATAACCATTATATTCTTCTGTATACATGGCAAGACGCACTGTGTTGACACCCCATTTATAACGGATTGTCTTAAAAGTTTCATATGTTACATATGGATATCCTACATCCCAGTTAATTCCATGTGTACTTACACCTTTAAGCTGTACAGGCTTGCCATTTTTATCAACAAGCTGTGTTCCTTTAACTGAAAGCCTGCCATGTGTAGAAGCAAACGAAGCAGCTTCTGCTTTGCAGTTATATGTTGGTATAACAGGACATACAATATTTAATAATAAAATTACTGCCATTATATATAGTATGCCCACATGCTTTTTACTAAAATACTTATGTAGCTGCATAAAAAACCTCCAGTCCTATAATACTTTGCTTAAAAATTCTTTTAACCTGTCATTCCCAGGGTCTTCAAAAATCTTTTCAGGAGTTCCCGCTTCTGCAATAACACCATTATTCATAAAAAGCACCCTGTCTGATATTTCTCTTGCAAATCCCATTTCATGTGTAACTATCATCATTGTCATTCCACTTTCTGCAAGGCTTTTAATAACCTCCAGCACTTCTCCAACCATTTCAGGGTCAAGTGCAGATGTAGGTTCATCAAAAAGCATAACCTCTGGCTCCATAGCCATTGCACGTACTATTGCAAGCCTTTGCTTCTGTCCTCCTGAAAGTTTTACAGGCTTCACATCCGCCTTATCTTTAAGCCCGACCCTGTCCAGAAGCTCCATAGCTTTTTTATGTGCTGTATCTTTATCCATTTTTTTTAGAAGGACTGGTGCCATTGTAATATTATTCTCAACTGTCATATTAGGAAATACGTTAAAATGCTGGAATACCATACCCATCTTCTGGCGGTGTATATTTATATTCACACCTTTAGCTGTAATATCTTCACCTTTGAAAAGAATACGTCCTGATGAAGGTATTTCAAGCAGGTTCATACATCTTAAAAGAGTTGACTTTCCTGAACCTGATGGCCCTATAAGGCTTACTATTTCGTTCTGGTCTACTTGCTGTGTAACATCTTTAAGCACCTCCAGGCTGCCAAATTTCTTTGAAATATGTTCAAATTTAATCATTATGCACGCAGCCTCCTTTCTAAAATTGCTACAAGCTTACTAAGTGTAAATGATAACCCAAAGTATATTACACCAACTACAAATAAAGGTTCAAGTGTTAAGAATGTTGCTCCGTTAATTGTACGGTATGTAGTCATAAGGTCGCCTACAAAGAATGTAGATGCAAGAGATGTTTCTTTAATATCTGTAACAAATTCATTGGCAAGGGCAGGAAGTATATTTCTCATAGCCTGTGGAAGCACAACCATGCGCAATGTCTGTACATGGTTCAGTCCAAGGCTTCTTGCCGCTTCTGTCTGCCCATGGTCAACTGACTGTATTCCTGAACGTATAATTTCTGATATATAAGCAGTTGTATTTAATACAAGCCCGACTGATACAGCAGAAAATGCAGATAAATTAATGCCAATCTCTGGAAGCAGGAACATAAATATATACAACTGTAATAAAAGTGGTGTATTACGGAATAATTCTATATATGCTGTCCCAAAGAATGATACCACCTTCTGGCTGCTCATCTTCATAAGTGCAACAAGAGTACCAAGTATTGTACCACAAGTTACTGCTATGGCAGCAAGCAGCAAGGTATATCCTATGCCTTGTATAAACAGCCCGCTGTAATTATTCACCACCCGTAGTATGTTTTCAGACATTATAACCTCCAATTATTCACTAGGGCGTGTTTGAAAAATAAAAAGTGCACAAATTATGTGGCTCTGGCAATTCCAAAATTTTACCACCGGCAGCCGCTTACGCTTGGATGGGATGCGCAGTGGTGCATAAAGCCCCAATGTTTCTGCGAAACATTTAAGACGTGGCTTAAGCACCAGCGCCCCCAAACAGCTGCCTTTTGGTAAAACATTTGGAACTTGCCAGAGTAATATAATCTTTGTGCAGTTTGATGGTTTAAAAGCAATTTTCAAACATGCCCTAATATTACTCTCCTATAGTTGCTAAAAGTTCCTGTGCTTCTACAAGCCAGCTATCATACATTTTACCATCATTAATTTCCTTGATTATTTCATTCATTTTGTCCCTGAGTTCTGTTTCACCTTTTCCTACTGCTACTACAAGCTCTGCCTCATCATAAATAAATACAGGCTCTGCTACAGCCAGTGAATCATCACTTGCAACAATAGAATCTGCTACTACTTTCTGGAGCACAACTCCTGCTGCCTTCTTAGATTTAACCATCTGGATTCCGTCTGTAACTTTACTAATAAGCTGTTTCTTAGAATCTTTAAGATACTGGTCAGCAATTGTTGCCTGTGCTGAACCATTCTGCGCTGTAATTATTTCACCATTAAAGTTTTCTGCTGTCTTATACTTATCTACATCTTCTTTATTAACTACTACAACCTGCTCTGAATCATCAAAATACGCATCTGTAAAGTCTACAGACTCCTTTCTTTCCTCTGATGGATAATATGCATTAATTGAACAGTCTACTTTGCCCTGTGTAACACCAGCAAGACATGTATCAAAATCCATTGCAGATATTTCCATTTTAACACCAATTTTTTCTGCAATATATTTAATCATCTGCACATCTGCGCCCACATAAGTATCTTGTCCGCTCTTTGAAGGGTCTTCAAATTCATAAGGTGCAAAATCAGGTGAAACTGCAACTTTAAGCACTCCTGCTTCTTTAACCCTTTCAAGTGCATTACTCTTTTCTTTGCTGTCTTTGCCACATCCCGCAAGACAAAATACCATTGATGCACATAATATAACACTTAATATTTTTTTCAATTTCATCATAATATCCTCCTGTTTTTCAATTAATTACCGTATCTTGTACATAGAAAAAGCAGACACTGCTGGTTGTCTACATGTCTGCTTTTAACTTTATGATATAACTATTTAATTTTTGTTTGTACAAAATACAGACTGTAAGTAATACTATATACTAATTTATTTAGTTTGGCAAGTAAAAGACTTGAAAGTTCCACGTCCGTTTCATAAATTCCAATAATTTCTATTTATTTTTGAAGAGACAGACGGTTTCCGTGCCAAAGCCACATAACTTGTGAAATATCCAATTTTCAAACATAACCTAGTATTACATCAAGTGCTGTCATTGCCATTGCCTTAGCTGCTATATGCAGAAGTTTCTTTGCCCCGGCAGAACCTGCAACTTCAATAAAACCTTGTTCATGCACACCTGCATCTGATATATGGGTTGTATCCAGTGTTGTATAACATGTAGGGCAAATATAAGATACATTGCCTATATCTGTACTTTCACAGTTGTATTTATCCCCTTCCTTAAGACCTGTTATCCCAAGCTTTGCAAGATTGGCTTCCATAAAGTTATCCAGTTCTTTATTATGTTTAATATCATAGAATGTATTCTGTGCCCTTTTAAACCGGAACCTAGCACCTGTCATAAGGCTTGCACCCTTGCCAATATTTACAATACGTTCTACTGCTTTTTCAAGAATATCTTTATTGACAGCCCTTATAAATATCCACATTGATGAATACCCAGGTATAATATTAGGCGTCTGCCCGCCATTAGTTATTGTTTCATGGATTTTCACACCTGGTCCAAACTGCTGTCTCATTGCATTAATCCCAGCCATAACAAGATGGCAGGCATCCAGTGCATTAATTCCATTCTCAGGCTCTTTTGCTGCATGTGCTGCCTTTCCATAAAATTCAAACACATAATCAGTCATTGCCAGTGCTGTTGTAGCCACACAGTTTTCCCTGCCAAGATGCATCTGTAATACTGCATCAATACCATTAAATGCACCTTTCTCTGCAAGGGTAATTTTACTTCCAGATTTCTCTTCAGAAGGTGTCCCAATAAGGATAATATTTCCATTAAACATTCCACTTATACTGGCAAGCGAAGCCGCTGCCGCCATTGTACTGCCTGCAATCCAGTTATGTCCACATGCATGTGCTGGCTGGTCATGGTTCTCCCCGTATCCAGGAAGTGCATCATACTCTGCAAGAAATGCAACTGTCCTGCCTTCACCATTTCCATACTCTGCCCTGAATGAAGTTTCAATCCCAAGATACGGATATGTAATTTTAAACCCTCTTTCACGCAATTTTCCTGCAAGATACGCAGAAGATTTATACTCCTCATCACTCACCTCAGGATTATTAAATATATAATCACTTATATCTTCTGCCCATTTCCCTATATTATCTTCCGCTTTGCATACAGTCTTTTTAACTTCTTCCATAAAATATCCTTTCATATTTATATACTGGTAATATCTGCACTAAAATTTTATTTTACATATTACTTCTGCTATGATATGATAACTTTTAATTAAGATTAAGATGCCAGAATAATACAAAACCAGCCTGTATAGAATACTATTCCAACTTTCACCAAAGTATATATTACAGCAGCAGGTTAATTATTTTGTACTAAGCGGCTATTGGAAAACGCCAGTGCTTAGCCCTTGTATTTTAAGGGGTTATGCACTGCTGCGTTTTCCATTAAGCGGAAGCGTGCCGCCAGGTGCAAAATAATTAACTGCTGCTGTCCACAAACTCTTGTACAAACTGGCAAAAATTCCAACATCTTAACCATATGAGGAGGTATAAAATGAAATTTAAAATCACTAAACAATGGATTAAAAAATTCTTATTAATGCTTATATCTGT
This sequence comes from uncultured Lachnospiraceae bacterium, assembly GCA_948794795.1. Classification (GTDB taxonomy): domain Bacteria; phylum Bacillota; class Clostridia; order Lachnospirales; family Lachnospiraceae; genus Butyribacter. Next base: position 43,549 of record CAQGLR010000027.1, read on the forward strand.
AATATTAATGGGATTTTCCGTTTCACTGCTCGTACTTACAGATATGGGAACTGACCCATGTTCGGCAATGAATTATGGAGTATCTGCCAAAATTGGCATGTCATTTGGTACATACCAGCTATTACTCAATATTGTACTATTAGTATTTGTAGTAATCTTTGACCGTTCACTTATAGGTACTGGTACAATAGGCAATATGGTACTGGTTGGGTATACAGCAGACTTCTGCAGCCATATATGGCGTGATATCTGCCATATTCCTGCTTCCCTTCCACTTGGTGTACGCATAGGAATACTTATACCTGCCCTTATAGTTTTTGTAACTGCTGCTGCATGTTATATGAACAGTGGATGCGGAATGGCACCATATGATGCGGTATCTTTTATTCTAAATGACAAAATTGAAAAAGCCACCAATAAAGACAACCTGTTTAAAATTGTCCGCTTCTTTTTTGACCTGTTTGCAATGACTATTGGCATAATAACAGGAGGTGAAGCAGGGCTGATAACAGCAATTATGGTAATAACACTTGGCTGGACAGTAGATTTTATTGGCAAATTCTTTAACAAACATGGATTTCTGGCATAACACATCTATTCATATTTAACCCAGAAAGAACACCTTGAATAAATATTATTACTATCTGAAGGTGCTTCTGCAACAGAAGCATCTTCTTTTACATAATATACACTGCCTGCACTTGCCCCGCTGTCCCTAAGCCAGTAACTTTTTCCTTGGTTTATAATAATATCCTTATACTTTTCATATTGTTCTTTCCCAATTATAAAGATAAGTTCTTTTTCCTTTTTCTTTCCTATATTTAACTGGCCCTGTATTACCATTGCAGACTTTTCTTCTTCACTAAACTTATTAATATAGTCTGTATTAAGCCATTGGCACAATGTTGATTCATGCCATATACTATTTCCCTTTTCATCAAAACACTTTTTTATGCCTGTACCATTTTCAAACAATAATGCCTGGCTGCCTGCCTTATCTAATAAAATCCATTCATCTTCACCATACCTTACTATAGTACCAGGTAAAGCTTCCTTAATAAACTTCTTTTCTAATCCACAAGCTTTCTTATACGCATCAAGTTTATTTTGTGCTAGTTTATAATTTAACAATGCTTTATCATAAGAACCTTTCTCTTCAAACTCTTGTGCTAAATTATAATAACACTCTTTCATATTTCCATTACCATTAAGTATACCGCCAGACTTTTTATAATAATCTATAGCAGTGTAATATTCATCCTTTGACTGGTAATACATACCCTGTACTAAAGGACAAAATGGTGTATTTACAAACACTACAACAACTATGATAATTATACAAAGTACAATTCCACGCCTTTTATATACAGCTATTGTTTCAAGCTTCCTTATTCCTTTCTGGCATATACTTATATTATCATTACACTCCTGTTTCTTATATCCAAATTTTCTTACACGCTTAAAATCTTCTGCTGCATCAACAAAGTCACTTTTACTTTTAGCATTTTCAAGTTTTAATACAGCTTCTTCAAAAGTCTTTTCTGTACCATTATCTATTGCATCCTGTGCAGCTTTTATACATATTTCTTTACGTTCTGCTGAATCTTTGTAATTGCCAAGTTTATCAAACTTCTTTGCTGCGTCTTCTAATGAAGACACTTCTCTTTCAAACCTTTTTACACAGTCCACAGCTTCCATTAAACTCACAGCTGAACGGTATAAGTTTTCTTCTTTAGAAAGTTTCTCTTTCTTTTTTGCCAGTCTTTTTGTCCCTGCCATATAAAGCCTCCCTTCCATAACGAGATATATGCTAATAACAGCCTGGATTTTACTATAACACTTTTTATAAATATGCCAGCTAATCCTCTGTTTATTTAATTTTCTCAACTTTTTCCTTAGATAAAATTTTATTTATATTTAATAAAAACAACGTAATTGCAGTTATTGCAGATATAAAATCTGATACTGGTTCTGCCAGGTATACACCATCTGCACCTAAAAACATTGGAAATATAATTGCAAGTGGTGTAAGCAGTATTACTTTTCTTAACATAGCTATTACCAGTGAAATTTTGGCTTGCCCAAGCGCAAGGAATGTGGGCTGTATTGCCATCTGTACTCCAAAAAGAAGCATTCCACACATAAATAAAGGCATTTTCTGGCATACAAGTTTTATTACTTCTGTATCTTCTGTAAAAACCTTTGCAAATATACCTGGAAAAGCCATAACTATAACTGTTCCTGCAAATGAAAAACTCCCACATACCAGAATCATCTTTCTATATGCCTGCCTTACACGCTCAAAATTCTGTGCACCATAATTATAACTTATAACTGGCTGGACACCCTGCGTAAACCCTCCAACTGGTGCTGAGAAAAACTGCATTACACTTTGCATTATTGTAAGTGAAGCAACATATATATCACCACCATATTTCTGTAACCCCCTGTTCATAACTATTGATATAAGGCTCTCTGTAGCCCTCATCACAAATGGCGATATACCTAATGAAAATACAGGTTTTATTATTTTTAAATCAGGTTTCATATATTTAAGCCTGATTTTTAACAATGCTTTTTTACTTGTCAGGAAATAAACTACCCATATAGCAGACAGTCCTTGTGAAATAACAGTAGCTATTGCTGCCCCCTTTACTTCCATTTTAAATACAAATATAAATAATGGGTCAAGTATTATATTCACAATAGCTCCAACAAGCACAGAGCCCATTGCTACACCTGGATTTCCCTGTGCTATGATATAAGTGTTAAGCCCAAGTGCAATTTCTACAAATATTGTTCCCACCAGATACCATGATAAGTATGTGCCTGCATATGAAATAGTTGCATTACTTGCACCAAATGCATATAATAAAGGCTTCTGCCATATATAAAATACAAGCATAAGGATAATTGTAAAAAATACAAGAAGAAATGTACCATTTCCTAATATTTTCTCTGCATGGTCTTTATCACCTTTACCAAGCCATATTGAAGAAAGTGGTGCTCCTCCCTGCCCCACAAAAGCTGAAAATGCTGATATAAATACAACTATTGGCAAAGCTACTCCTACCCCTGTAAGTGCACTGGCACTGGCTCCTGGTATATGCCCTATATATATACGGTCTACAATATTATAAAGTATATTTATTATCTGTGCCACTATTGTAGGAATTGCCATTTTAAACATTAATTTATCCAGGCTGCCTTCCCCAAGTGCTTTATCATTATTTACTACAGACATTAACTTATCCTCCTGCAATGGTTATTTAATAATTTCCTGGACAAAACATGATATATCTGCCTTTTTATTAAATCTTTCTTTTATATAACTAATATGAAGATATTCTTTAGCCCTTGTCATTGCTACATAAAACATGCGTCTTTCTTCTTCTATATCATCATCCAGTACAGCTTTATTATGTGGAATAACCCCGTCATTAGCATCTGGAATAAATACACAACTGTATTCAAGACCTTTTGCCCCATGCATTGTAAGTACAATAACAAAATCTCCTTCCTGCTCCTGTCCATCCATTATAGCCCTGCTTTTGCCTGCCTGCTCTTTTAATTCTTCACCATATAACTTAATATATTCAAACCATGCATCAAAACTTTTCTGTTCTTTTGCTTCCTCCTGGATTTCATCAAGAACCAGCATAAGGTCATCCGCACGTATTCCTTTGTTGTCTGCATACTCTTTTATATAATCATCATATCCTATTCCTTTTCTTATAAAATTAATTGCAGCAAATGGTTTTAAACTTGCCAGGAAATGTAAATCACTTTTAAACTGTTCTATCCTGCTTAACATCCATATTTTATCTTCATAAAAAGATTCAAGCATATCTATATCAACATAAGGGTCTGTAAATGCATTTCTATGTATATACCTGACAGGCCTGTTTATTATTCTTAAAAACAATGCCCTTTCCCTGTTACCCAAGGCTATTTTTATATATGCAAGTATATCTTTTGCAATCCAGTGCTCATATATATTAGGTATTCTTTCCTTCATTACAAATGGTATATTATACTCCATCAGCTTTGAAGCAAGTGCACGTGCTTGTATATTAGTGCGGAATAATACAGCAATTTCACTATATGGCATACCATTACGCCTGTATTCAATAATCTTCCTGCATATATACTCATTCTCTTCTCTAAGCCCATTAAATTCTTTTATATCTACCAGGTTTTTATCTCTTCCAGATGAAACCAGCTTTTTAGTAATCCTGTTTTTATTATGTTTTATAAGACAGCTTGCCGCTTTTACAATCTGGGGGCTGCACCTGTAATTTATGCTAAGTGTATATTTTTCTGCATTTTTATAATCTCTTAAGAACTGTTTCATAATATCAGGCTTTGCCCCACGGAAGCTGTATATTGACTGGTCATCATCACCAACGATAAATACATTATTTTCAGGATATGCCAGAAGTTTTATTACATCATATTGTACACGGTTAATATCCTGGAACTCATCTACCAGTATAAATGGATACTGCCTGTGCCACATATTTAATATATCTTTACGTTGTGATAAAAGCTCATAACAGTATACAAGCATATCATCAAAATCAATAAGTCTTTGTTTTACCAGCATATCCTGGTATTTATTATATATTTTCCTAAATATATCCCTGGGACAGTTCATTGAATAATAATGTTCTAAATCTATCCTGCCTCCTTTCACCATACTTATTTCTGCTTCTATATCATTTAAAAATTCATTCTCATCTTGTATATCAATATCAAATCCTGAAACAATTTCCCTTAATATATTTCTTTTAACATTGTCACGTATTATATTATCTGATGTATAATTATAAGCAATTTTTAATATTGTAAAAAAAATTGCATGGAATGTACCAAATTGTACTTTACCTGCATTATTTCCCATTAATGCCTGGTAACGCCTCTTCATTTCAACAGCAGCCGCCTTTGTAAATGTAATTACAAGTATATTTGATGGATTAACCTGGTATTCCTGTACCAGACAACGTACACGTTCAGTTATAACACGGGTTTTGCCAGACCCAGGTGTACCTAATACAAGACATGGCCCTTTAAAGTGCTTTGCTGCCTTTTTCTGTTCACTATTAAGATTAAACATTTATATATTACCCTTCATAAAACATTATAGAAAAAAAGCTTTTGCCGTATAAGTTATAACTATAACCTATATAGCAAAAGCTTTTGTTACTTATATCTTCAAAACTGTATACTGTATCCAGATTTACATAATATATGCATATTATACTTTGGTCAAGCCCTCGGCCTATTAGTGACAGCCAGCTGAACACTTTACAGTGCTTACACTCCTGCCCTATCTACCTCGTCGTCTTCAAGGGGCCTTACTGGATTGCTCCAGGGATATCTAATCTCAAGGGGGGCTTCACGCTTAGATGCCTTCAGCGTTTATCCCGTCCAGACTTGGCTG
>CAQGLR010000028.1 GCA_948794795.1 uncultured Lachnospiraceae bacterium
TAGAAACTTATTAACAAGTACTCTTGATTGAGTACACCATTATTATACTAGGAGGAAATGTTTTGAAAAAAGAAAAGAGTATTAAAGGTGGTAAACGTAAATTACTGGTATACACTGTAATACTGTTTTGCTGTGTGTGTTCTGTAAGTATTGCTATAAGGGCAGCCGCAGCGGCAAATAAGCCATTAAAAAGCAGTGATGGTATGTGGGAGTATTTAGCAGGTGAAGACGGACATGTTACTATTACTAAATATACAGGAGACCAGGCAGTTGTTGCAATTCCTGGTAAAATTGAAGGAATGGTTGTGTCTGCAATAGGCAAACAGGCATTTGAGAAATGTGAAAGTTTATATAGTATAACTATACCAGATAATATTATGGAAATTGGGGAACTTGCGTTTAATGGATGTATTAATTTGTCAAAAGTAGTCCTGCCTAAAAATATAACATGTATAAGCGGGTTTATGTTTGATGGATGTTCAAGTATAGAGAGTATTATAATACCAGATTCTGTTACAGATATTAATGCATGTGCATTTTATGGGTGCAGTTCTTTAAAAAGCATAGTCCTGCCAAATAGTGTAAAAAGTATTGGAAACCGTGCATTTAGCAGATGTACTGCATTAACAAGCATTACAATACCAGAAAGTGTTTCAAATATTGGAGACCAGGTATTTGAAGGCGTACCAAATGCATTAACAATATATGCTGTAGAAGGCTCATATGCTGAAAGATATGCAGCAGACAAACATATTTCTGTTGAGCTTATACAAAGTACAGTACCAGGGTCAAATAACACAAATCCTTCGTTTCCTTCTGTTTCAAAACAGGAACAGGAAATAAAGGCAGAATCTTTTACAAAAGTATATGGATGTAAGAGTTTTTATTTAGGAGCGGTGACAAGTGGTAATGGAATATTGTCATATTCATCAAGTAACAAAAAGGTTGCTTCTGTTGACAGTACAGGCAAAGTGTCAGTAAAAGGATGTGGGGAAACAAGCATTGCTATTAGTGCACAGGAAACTAATGAGTATAATAGTGCTGCCAGTAAAATTACAATTACAGTTATCCCTAAAGCTGTATTAATTAAAAAAGCAGTTTCACCATCACGTGGTGAAATCCAGTATGAATGGAAAAAACATAAAACTATTTCTGGCTATGAAATATATATTGATACAAACAAAAGTTTTAAAATGAAACAGAGTACATCTGTTACAAAAGACAGGGTTTCATTAAAAATAAATAACGCTTTAAGTGGTAAGACCTATTATATGAAGATACGTGCTTATAAAAATATAGGCAAAAAGAAATGTTATGGCAAGTGGAGCAAGGTTAGCAAGGTTAAAGTTAAATAAATAATTATACATTTAATAACCAAATATACACGTTTAATAACCATAAGTCCCACAATTTGTAGAAATTAATATATAATCCATATAAAAACAAAAGGGCAGTATATGCCTGGTTAAAAAGGGGCAGGCGGCTGATGTTAAAATATGAAGCATATGCATTAACAGATATTGGAAATGTAAGAACGAATAATGAGGACAATTTTTTTTGTAATGGCATATACAAAAAAGATGTATCTATGCCAGTTTATATTTTTGACGAAAAAGGGGATGCAGGAAAGCTTTCTGTATTTGCTGTATTTGATGGAATGGGTGGTGCAGACTGTGGAGAGACAGCTTCACTTACTGCAGCAGAGAACCTTGGAAAGTATTTTGAAGAAATAACAGCCAAAGAAAGAATATTTTCTGGTGAAGAAGCAATTCTCTATATGAATGCAGCGCTGTGCATCGAAATGGAAAAGAAACAGGCAAATATGGGAAGTACAGCAGTGGTACTAAGCATACAGGCAGGTTTTGTGCAGATTGCAAATGTTGGTGACAGCAGGGCATATCTTTACAGGGATGGTTTATTAGAACAGCTTTCTATTGACCATACAGAACGTGGCAGTTTACAAAGGTTGCGTAAAGAGCTTGGTTTAATACAAGAAGATGGAATACCAGAGATGAAAGATGTACTTACACAGCATTTAGGTGTTTCAGAAGAAGATTTTTTGTTGGAACCATATATATCAGGCATGTCAAGCCTGTATGCAGGAGATATATACTTGTTATGCAGTGATGGGCTGTCAGGAATGATTCCTGACAATAGTATACAAGAAGTACTAGAAAGCTCCTGTAATACAATGCAGAAAGCACAACAGTTAAGGAAAATGGCGCTGAAAGCAGGAGGAAAGGATAATATTACCTTGTTGTTGTTATCCTGTTTTGATTGATATTAAGATTATTTAAGGCGAGGTGTTACATATGGAAATGAAGACTTACAGGGACTGGAATGTTGACGGGTGTATAGGTGAGGGTGCGTTTGGCAGAGTATATAAGATTTCAAGGCAGGATTTTGGACATATATATGATGCTGCACTTAAAGTTATTGAAGTGCCACAGAACCAGTCAGAAGTAGATGCTGTACGTAATGATGGTATGTCAGAACAGAATGTAACACAATATTTCCAAAGTGTAGTTGAAGATATTGTTGAAGAATTTGCCTTGATGTCAAAGTTAAAAGGGAATTCCAATATAGTCAGTTATGAAGACCATTCTGTGGAAAAAAGAAGAGATGGTTTTGGATGGAATATTTATATCCGTATGGAACTTCTGACACCATTATTTAGTTATATTAAACAACATAAAATGACGGTCAGGGATGTTATACAGATAGGCATTGATATATGCCAGGCACTTGAAGTATGCCAGAAATATAATATTATCCATCGTGATATAAAGCCAGAAAATATATTTGTATCAGATATTGGTACATATAAGCTTGGTGATTTTGGAATTGCAAGGCAGCTGGAAAAGACTTCATCAGGATTGTCTAAAAAAGGTACATTTACATATATGGCACCAGAAGTATATAAAGGTCTTGAGTATAATTCAACTGTTGATATATATTCCCTTGGGATTGTATTATACCGTTTTTTAAATAATAACCGTTCTCCGTTTATGCCGCCTGCGTCACAGCCAATACGTTATTCAGATAAAGAAAAAGCAAATATTATGCGTATCAGCGGACAGCGTATGCCAAAACCATGTAATGCCAGCGGAAGACTTGCAGAAATTGTCTTAAAAGCATGTGCTTATAATCCAAGTGAACGTTATGAAAGTGCAGGTATTATGCGCCAGGCACTTGAAGAGATTCTGTATTCGGATTCAGAAAGAAAGCTGATTTACCCAGCAGGGGATACTTTGGAAAATAAAAAAGCAGATTATATTCTGGATGAAACTAATAAAGGTATACAGAACCAGGTCCAAGAGAAGCCAGAAGAACCATTAGACAAGACATATTACCTGTTTAACGGAGGGGCGCAGGGAGGCGTTTCACAAACTGGGAGTATTTCTGCTGTTGGAAGTGTTTCCACAAATAACAGTATGCCTGTACAAGAGAATAATGCCCAGGCGGTGGCGGCTACCGGAATGGAAGAGATTAAGCCAGACCACCATAATATAGATATTAATGACAACCGTTTTGCAAATAATAAAGAAAGCAACAGCAGTGTTATATCTGGTGCTGGTGAAAACAGTGTTGTTACTTCTAGTAATACCAGTTCACAGAAAATACAACAAAATAAGGTGTTTAGACCAGCTTTGAAGTTTATTATTCCTGGAGCAGTGGTAATAGTAGCGGCAGCAGTAATAGGAATTGTGGCACTTTCAGGCAAAGAGCCTTCTGCAAAGGTTCCAAATCTTGAAGGAATGTCAGTAGAAAAGGCAGAAGAAACACTTAATGCAGATGGAATGGTTTTAAAGATAGTAGAAGAGAAGTATTCAGATACAGCAGGCAGTGGACAGATTATGTCACAGAGCCTTAAAGAGGGTGAAGAAACAAAACGGGGAGCTGTTATAGAAGTTGCAGTAAGCAAAGGCAAAGAAGTTATAGAAAAACAAGAAGAAGAGATACAGACGGTGCTGGTTCCAGATTTTGAAAACCTTTCACAGGATGAAGCAGAACAAAGGGCAAGTGAATATAAACTTTCGGTAAATATTAAAGAAGAATTTTCGGACAGTGTAAAGAAGGGGGCTGTTATAAGCCAGGATGTTCCAAATGGGACAGAAGCAGAGATGGGCAGCAGTATAGGGCTTGTTGTAAGTAAAGGACAGGAACCTTCAGTTGTGCCAAAAACCAAAGGGATTAAATTAGAAAAGGCTAAAAAGCTTCTTAAAGTAAATAAACTTAAATATAAAATTAAAAGGGAATATAGTAAACGCTTTTCATCAGGTACTGTAATAAGACAGAGCATAACAAAAGGTAAAAAGGTTGAAAGAGGTACAGTTGTTACTATTATAGTAAGCAAAGGAGCTAAACCAGTACCAACAAAGGCACCGCAGACAAGTACATATACAAGCAGCAGCCAATCAGGCAGCAGTTCATATAGTAGCAGTAGTTCATCATCAGGCAGCAGTTCATCAGGCAGTGGTTCTTCTTATAAACCACCAGCAGCAACGAAGAAACCAGCAGCACCAAAACCAGCACCAAAGCCAAAACCAGCACCAAAGCCAAAAAAGGATGATGGTGCAACATGGAGCCTTATTAATTAATACAGAAAAATAAAATACAGGAAAGAGAGATACATATATGGACTCAGTGATAAAAGTGCTTACATCTGATTTGATGGTTGTTGTATACGAAGCAGCAGGCATTTTAATTTTTGGAGGTTTAGATATATTTCTGGGTAAACAGAAAAAAGCAGCAAAGCTTGACAATGAAAAAGCCACTGCACAAGAACAAGAGAGAAAGCTTAAACAGTCCCTTATGAATATGGGAAGGAGGTAAAATAATATGGCTATAATATTGTCTGTTTATACAGAAGCAGCATTTAAGGAGTATATTTTACCTTCAATTAACAACTCAGATTATGAGGTTACATTACGTAAAGACTATTTCCATATAGTACAGGACCTTGTACTTAAACTGGAAATTTTAAATGGAGAGTGGTGTATAAGAAAAGGTTTTGGATATAGTGTTATAAAAAATAATGCTTTATATGATAAGCAGCCTTTACAAGACAAAGATGTACTTATGGTACATTCTATGTACAATGATGAGATTTCAGTTATTGTAAAACAAGTAGAATCAGTTTTTAATGTATATAAAAAATTTGTATTACATGGTGCAAACCTGGTTACAATAGGAAAAGATTTGCAGAATGATATATGTTATGACTATCTGGGCATGGTTTCAAGAAACCATGCAAAACTTGTGAAACAGCCAGATGGATATGTTATTGAAAATACCAGCCCTAATGGGGTCTATGTAAATTCAAGGCAGGTAAATGACAGTGAGATGCTTGAATTTGGAGCTTATATAAATATTATGGGGCTTCATATTGTATATCTTGGGGATATGCTGGCAGTTGACGTTTCGGAGAATGTTGTTGTCAATAATAATATTCTTGTCCCTTATGTTTTTGATAGAGAAGCAACTGTACTTCTTGGTTCTGACAACCAGACATCTGAGGGACAGACAATGTATCACAGGGCACCAAGGAATTATGAGAAACTGGATACAGGATGTATTGAAATTGAAGCCCCGCCAGAGAAGAACCAGGCAAAGAAACAGCCATTTTATATGATAGCAGGACCTTCACTTACAATGGCACTGCCAATGATACTTGGCTGTGCAATGATGATTTATTCATCAGGCAATACAGGAGGACGTTCAGCACTCTATATGTATTCAGGGCTTGTTATGGCACTTGCATCTGCTGGTGTAAGTGTTCTGTGGACTATGTTAAATATCCGTTACCAGCAGAAGACAGATAAGGAAGAAGAAGATTACCGTTTTAATGCATATAGCAAATATTTAATTGAAAAGGGGGATGAAGTAAAAGAAAAATACCAGGAAACATACAGAAGGCTGGAGGAAACATATCCTGCTGCATCAGTCTGCCTGGAGTATGATGAGGGGAAAGGTATTTTATGGAACCGTAACCATACACACGATGATTTCTTAAAACAAAGACTGGGTCTTGGTGAACTGCCTTTCCAGTTTGAAATGGATATACCAAAGAAACAGTTTTCTCTATACAGGGATGAACTTTCTGAAAAGCCAGAGTTCATCAAGAAGAACTATGAAACATTGTATAATGTGCCTGTTACTGTAGACCTTTTTGAAAAGAACCTTATAGGTATAGTAGGTGGTGATAATAAGGTTAAAGCTGTTGAAGTTGCTAAACTTCTATCGGTGCAGCTTGCAGCAAATAATTGTTATACAGATGTTAAGCTGGGATATATATATGATAATGCTTCATCAGCAGATTATGGTAAGTTCCAGTTTGCAAAATGGTTTCCTCATGTCTGGTCCGAAGATAAACAGACACGTTATGTAGCTTCTTCACGTGAAGAAGCGAGTGAGGTATTTTATGAACTGGTTAAAATATTCCGTAGCCGTGAAGAGGAAGAAACAACTAAAGAAGGATTTGTTAAACCATATTATGTAATATTTATTTCAGATATATCAATGCTTGAAGGTGAACTTTTTACTAAATATGCGCTTAGTTGTGATAAAAAATACGGGCTTACAACAATTCTTCTTACAGACCACCAGGAGGAGCTTCCAAATGGATGTGAGTATATTATTGAAAATACAAGTTCATTCTGTGGAATGTATGATGTATATGAAGGAAAAGAAAACAGGCAGAAGATAGTTTTTGATGAAATATATGGCAATGAACTGGAAAGGTTTGCAAGACATCTTGCATCACTTCATATAGCAGAGATAGAAGAAGGTGGTGAAATTCCAAATACAATTACATTCTTTGATATGCTTGGAATAAACAGGATTGAGGAATATCCTGTAGCAGAGATGTGGGCAAAAAGCAGGACATATGAGAATATTAAGGGAATCCTTGGCCAGAGGGCAGGCGGTGCTGCCTGTTACCTGGATGTACATGAAAAATACCATGGTCCACATGGACTTGTAGCAGGAACAACAGGCTCTGGAAAGAGTGAAACATTGCAGACTTATATATTATCACTGGCAGTAAATTACAGCCCTGATGATGTTGGGTTCTTTATTATTGACTACAAAGGCGGTGGAATGGCAAATCTTTTTGAAGGGCTGCCACATATGATTGGACAGATTTCAAACCTTTCTGGCAACCAGGTTAAGAGGGCGATGATTTCAATTAAAAGTGAAAACAGGCGCAGGCAACGTGTATTTACAGAACATGGCGTCAACAATATTAATCTTTATACCAAACTTTATAAAAACGGGGAGGCACGTACACCAGTACCACACCTTTTTATAATTATTGATGAGTTTGCAGAGTTAAAGAGGGAAGAACCAGAGTTTATGAGGGAACTGATAAGTGTAGCACAAGTAGGAAGAAGCCTTGGTGTACATTTAATACTTGCTACACAGAAGCCAAGCGGGACTGTTGATGACAATATATGGAGTAACTCAAAATTCAGGATATGCCTGCGTGTACAAGACCAGCAGGATAGTAAAGATATGCTTCATAAAACAGATGCAGCATATATTACACAGGCTGGACGTGGGTATCTGCAGGTTGGTAATGATGAAGTATATGAGATGTTCCAGTCTGGTTTTAGCGGGGCTGTATTTGATGAAAATATGGTTTCAGGAAGCAAAGAAATTGCCAAACTGGTTACAATGCCTGGAAAGGTAGACCTGACAGGAAATTCTGTTAAATTATCACAGAAGCAGCATGCAGAAACTATATGGATTGAAACTTTATGTAAATGTATGGGTACTCTTGTTAAAGAACATATGGATGAGATACGTGAATGTTCCAATGCATCTGGAAGGCTTAACCTTATGTCTGCTGTACTTTATAAGATATTAGAGAAAAATAAAATTGATTATGCAGAGAATGAATATAATACAGCAAGGTTGCGGGATTTTATAAGTATTTTTATGGAAGCTGTAAGCAAAAAAAGCCCAGTACCATTGCCAGAACTTGTAGTAAATCTTTCTGTAAAATATGGAAAAAAGCTTCCACAAGCAAAAGAGAAGACACAGCTTGATGTAACTAAAGAGTATCTGGCAATAGTTGCAAAGAAAAATGGTTATACGAATAAAATTGAGCTTTGGATGCCGTTACTTGGCAAGCAAGTTTATCTTGATGAATTTAAAGAATTTACTACAAACAGTTTTATGGAGGATGGAAGCTGGAAGGAAATTGCAGGGGACTGGAGTTTAAGCATAGTGACAGGCCGTATGGATGACCCAGCCAACCAGAGCCAGATGCCATTGGAAATTGATTTTGCAGTACAGGGGCATATTGCGGTATGTGGCAATATTGTTTCGGGAAAAAGTACAATGCTGCAGACTATGGCATATGCACTGGTAGAAAAATTTTCACCAGAATATATTAATATTTATGCAATAGATTTCAGCAGTAAAATGATGGCTTCATATGAAGATGCTCCACATGTTGGTGGTGTAATGTATGAGAATGACATAGAGAAAATTGGTAAGTTTTTCAATATGCTGGATAAGATTATGGAAGAACGCAAAGCTTTATTCCGTGGAGGAAATTACAAACAGTATGTGCAGTTAAATGGTGTAGTTATTCCCGCAATTATTATATTTATTGATAATTATGCTTCATTTAAAGAGAAGACAGAGGAAGAATATGAAGAGCAGCTTATACAGATTTCAAAAGAGGGAATAAGTTTAGGCATATTCTTAGTAGTTACTGGTGCAGGTTTTGGATATACAGATATTTCAAACCGTGTTGGTGAAAATATTGAAACGGTGCTTTGTTTATCATTGCAGGATAAGTTTGCATATGGAGAACTTCTTCACAGTATGCAGATAGATGTACTGCCTGAAAGTGGTATTAAGGGAAGAGGACTTGCTTATTATGGCACAAGAGTCCTGGAATACCAGACAGCACTTGCAATAAAGGCAGAAAATAACTATGAACGTATGGAAAAGATTAGTGAAGAATGCCAGAGAATGAAAGACAGCTGGAAGGGCAAGGCAGCAAAAGAGATACCAGAGATACCAGATAAGCCAGTATGGTCTGTCTTTACAAATAATGACAGTTACAAAGAGATGGTTTCAAATAAGGATTATGTAGCTGTGGGCTATGATATGGCAAGTGCAAGTATATATGGAATTCCTCTTGATATGGTTTACTGCTATCTTATATGTGGTTCACCACACAGCGGCAAGACAAACTTTATGAAGGTGTTTATACAGTCAGTACTTGATAAGAGAAGCATGGTTTGTATAATTGACAGTCCAGGAAAAGAATTGAAAACATATAAGAAGAATGAGAATGTTACTTATCTTGAAGAAGAACAGGAGATATCTTCTTATATTATAAATATACTGAAACCAGAATTTTTAACTAGGAATAAACTGAAAAACCAGATGATTGGCAATGATATGGAGGAAAGTGAAATATATGGGATTATGAGCCGTGAGAAGCCTTGTTTTATATTTATTGCAGATATTGCCTGGTTTGTAAAGATGGTGTACAGTACAGGGACTGGCATAAGGGATATTCTTGAAAACCTTGTAGAAAGAGGAAGCCTGCACAATATTTATTTTGTAGCAGAGCTGGCATTAGCTAAGGCAGCAGAAGTACGTGGATACCAGCTGTTTGATTTATTTGCAGATTATAAGACAGGAATACATTTTGGCGGTAAAGTTGTGGATAACCCATTATTGTCATTTGACTACATGCAATATAAAGAGCAGACTATTGCAGACAGGGCAGGTATTGGTACTTTAGCTAATGTTGATGACAAGCATAAGACACAGAAAATTATTGTGCCACTTGCAAGAAGGTAATTAAGTGGCAGGTTTCCAGAAAGGAGAAACATACCATATGATTCTTGTTGATGTGTATATCCCAGCAGTGGATGAAACATATGATTTTATGTTGGATGAAAATACAGAGATAGAAAAAATCATTATGGAAATATATGAAATGATTTCCAAAAAGATGCAGAGCAGCAAAAAGGAGCATATTGAGGAATTTCTTCTATATAACATGGATGTGAAACAAGTACTTGAGAAACATAAAACATTATACACATCAAATGTTAAAGATGGTTCACGTCTTATGTTGGTGTGATGTATCCATGGAAGACACAGGATGTAATTAAACATTACCATTTTAGCTGCGAAGACGGAGGGGGATTTCTATGGAAGATTTTAAGGTAAGTACAATAAAATTAAAGTCTGATGCAGAGGTTATACATAATTATACTGCACAGATTGAGCGTGAGCTGGGTGGCCTTACAGATGACCTTGCAGATATTGGGCGTATATGGGATGGCAGTGCAAGTGGAACTTTTAAGAAAATATTTATGGAAGACCTTACAGCATTAACGCTTATGGTTTTTAATATGGAAAAGATATTCCGCTATGCAGGGATTGCCAAATCAAAATATGAAAAGTGCGAATCACATGTTGCAGGGGTTATATCAGATATGAAGTAATGTATAAGGGAAGGTGAATTATATGGTTCCAGAACCAGGTATTAAAACATCAACAGGGGCGTTACAGGAAAAAGCAGCTGATATTTCTAAAAAAGTTGCCAATATAGAGAGGGCATTTAATGGAATTGGTTCTGTTGTAAATTCATCATGCAGTTACTGGGAGGGCAATTCAGGAGAGGTTTACAGGCGTTATTTCCGTGAAATACAGACAGATATGAATGAAATCCTGGGACGTCTTAAGAAACATACAAGAAATATGTTAAATATGGCAGGGTTGTACGAGAGAAGCGAAGAACAGGCTGTAGAAAAGATAGATACATTAAATAGTGGTTTAATCAGATAGCGGGGAGGTGGTTCTGGTGCCTAAGACACAATACCAGATAAAGTTAAACTATGACCAGGCAAAAGCAGAAATAGAGAAACTGGAAAGCCTCGCAAGAAAAACTGGATTATTAGAAGAAGATATAATAAATTACCATAGTATGCTTAAGACTTGCTGGGACAGCAGTAATGCACCAGAATATCTTGGGAAAATGGATAAGCGTGCAGAAGAATTTAGGGCAATATCAAAGAGTCTTTATAAAATTTCAAAAGAGATAAAAGAAATAGTAGAAAATACATATAAGGCAGAACAGGAAGCCTTGGATATTGTTATGAAGCACATATAACGTAATTAAATGTGTTATGCATTTAATAATATAAAAAACATAAGGAGGATAAAAGTTATGGCAAAAAATTTTGTAGTAACACCATCATCCCTAAGGTCTAAAGCATCAGAACTTAGGAATGCAAATAATTCATTCAGGGCACAGATTAACCAGTTAAGGTCACAGGAATCATCATTAAACTCAATGTGGGATGGTGAGGCAAATGACACATTCCATGGTGCATTTTCAAGAGATGCACAGCAGATGGAGAATTTCTATGATGAGATACAGAAATATGCAGCTGCACTTGAAGAGATTGCAAGGAATTATGAAAGAACAGAAGCCCAGAACCGTTGTAAAGCGCAGCAGCGTACTTATCATTAAGAAAGAGAGGTAAATGGATATGGAAGGAACAATAAAGGTAGATACAGCAAAACTCAGGGCAACAGCCAGCCAGTTTAACTCAACAGGCAGTACTATCCGCAATATGACTAATAATATGACAAATACTGTAAATTCACTTAGCGGATGTGTATGGTCTGGCGAAGCAGCAAATAACTATAAAAGGAAATTTAACAATCTGCGTGATGATATTGAAAGAATGCTCAGGATGGTTAATGAGCATGTAACAGACCTGCAGGATATGGCACAGAGATATGAAGCAACAGAATCACAGAATGCAGCTGTAACTAATGGATACAGGGATGACGTAGTTTATTAAAACAAAAGTTACATAACTTGGAATTTATAACATTATAAACGTAACTATTGTTTGTATTACATATACTGCCGTACCAGAGTATTATTATTAATATCTTGTACGGCAGGTGTGGTGTATATGGAAATATTATTCCCGCATTTATTATGCTTCCATTCTGTTAAGGGATGATTTCCATATACACTTTATTAAAATAAAAATTATATAAGTGAAACTCTTTAAAGGTAATAATAAAACCAGCAATGCCTAATAAAATGATTGTTTACAAGTCTAAAAACAAAAAAATAGTAAAAGAAGCCAGTGCCTGTCATAGAACTAGATTATGATTATGTGCCTGGCTCTAATAATATAAAATATAAGTGGTTCATGGATAAAGGTTGGAATGGAACCATGGTTTTTGAATTAAAACAGGGGATATTACAAGTTATGTTTAAAAAGATTTTTAAAAAGATAGATAATAAGCAGAAAGGTAAAAATTTATGTATAGAATAAAAAAACTTTTAAGTATATTAATAATTATATCATTATTTGCATGTAACCATCAATATGCTGCAGCTTCTGACAGCAGTAATATGGAAAAGGTAATAAAGTATTATTCTAATAAAAAATATAAGAAAGCTTTGCAATATGGAAAGAAATTAGGTAAATATGCAAAAGAGCAATGTGTAAAAAATATGTCTACAAGCATGAAAAAAGCATATTTAGAAGTTGTAAAACAATATCCAAGTGTTACATTTAAAAAAAGTGATGGCACATATATGTGGGATTATTATTTAACAGATATTGACAATGATAAAAAAACAGATTTACTTGTTATATATGGTTCATGCGAAGCTGATGTGAAATTAGTTTTATACCAGTATATAGATGGAATGGCACAGGAGATAACAACAGTTAAATGTAGTAATAGTTCTTTTTCTGCGTATCCAAAACATAAAGGTATTATAAGATATGAAAACCATATGGGGGAAGAGGCTCTTTATATTTTAACATTGAAGGAGGGTAAAATTATATCTGGAAAAGTAGGCAGCAGATATGTTGAAAAGCCTAAAAATTATTTAAAAATAGGATGTCATTTAAAAGGCCATAGTTTCTATGAGGATGAGGCTGTTCTTTTTTCTTATGATGATTTGAAATAAAGAAACAGCAAAAATTACATAAATTATTATAATAATCAGGAGGGTTAAATAAGTGGACAGAATTAATATAAGAAAAATCTTTCTGGTCTTTATGTTTGTATTTTGTATATTTTTTACAGGTACAAAATATATAACAGCAACAGAGGCAGACAGTGCAAGCAGCCAGGAGGATTTAAAAAGTACAGAAGACCCTGTAGCAGATGTAAAGAACAGTGTTATAGAGGTGCAGTCAGGCATAAGTCTGTCAAATGGGAAATTTTATATAATGAAAAGTGGATGTGGCTGTCTTGTAAGCAATGATTCAGAGGGGGTATTTGTTGTTACAGCAAACCATATTGTTAATATTACAGAAAAAGAAAAGAAGCGTTTCTGCAAGAAAAAAAAGATAAAAAAAGATAATTTTAGTATAACTACATCTGTAAGGCTTGTTATAAAAGGAGATGTAACTACAGAAGTTTCTGTACTTGCAGGCAGTGATAATGAAGATTTCTGTGTACTTGATGCTTCTGATGTATTACAAGAGAAAGAAACAGTGAGCCTTGCTTCTGCAAAGGATATGAAAGTTGGGGATACTGTATATGCCCTTGGTTTTCCAGATAAAGGCAAAAATAATAACAATATGCAGTATTCTGCAGAAGAAGTACAGATACATACTGGACAGATACAGGATTCTGCAGCTTTTATTGATGGCAAAAAGTACCTGCAGCATTCAGCGGTAACAACACCTGCTTATTCTGGCGGGCCACTTGTTACAACAGATGGGTATCTGGTTGGAATTAATAACGCATCGGTTGTAGATGAGAATGTTGACATTTTCTATGCATTTCCTGTAGATGAAATACGTAAGGTTCTTGATAATTTTGGAACATTTTATAATAGCAGGGAACATGAAGCAGCATACATTGGTTTACATAAAACTTATGAAAAATGTAAAGAGCTTACAGAGACAAAAGGTTATAAAGGAGAAACACAAGAAGTTCTTAAAGCAGTAATACAAGAAGTGGATGCTTCGATGGAAGACACACATATAAGCCTGGAAGAAATACAGAATATACAGAAAAAACTTGATGATGCAAGGAACCAGCTTGTAAAAAAACTTCCTAAAATAAAAGTTGTAATTATAGTTTCAGGAATTATACTTTTAATAGTATTTGCAGTGTTTATAAGGCTGCTTATATGGAAATTAAAACATAAAAAGTCTGTTGTTTCTGGCAGCCAGGCACAGACAGCACCGGCTTATGAAAATGTACAACAACAAACTGCCAGTGTTAGCAGCCAGCAAAATAATAATTATAATGAAAGAAGAGTCCAACAGGAGAATAGTAATAAAAATAATGTTATAAAAAACAATACACAGGCTACAGCTGTAATGGATGGTGATGGAACAGTTATATTACGTAATTATGCAGGCTCTGCGCCAAATATTAATGTAGGAAGAAATGCATTTGATAAACGTAAAAAACATGCACGTATGTTACAGATAAGGACACGCCAGACGTTTATGATTAATAAAGCAGATTTTATTATTGGAAAGAGTGAAGAAGCAGCAGATTATGCTGTTAAGGATAATTCTGTTATCAGCAGGCAGCATGCTTCTATAAAGTGGAATAAGGATAATTATTATATTTATGATTTAAATTCAGTAAATGGTACATTTGTAAATGGTAAAAAGATTGATGGAACAGGTACAAAGTTATCTGCACATGATAAGGTGGTACTGGCAAATGAAACATTTGAGTTTATAGAAGAGTAGCCTGGTATGTAAAAGAACTATGGAAAGGTATGATGCTTATGGAAATTGGAGTGAAAAGTATAAAGCTTATTGGATGTGCAGCAGGCCAGCAGGAAATTAAAAAGAACCTGGATCATATTGCTGCTGCCTTACAGGAAAGCAGAAATAAGCTTTTATTAATTATGGATTCAATGGCAGGAAGAAGAATAGATACAGAACTTGAAAAGGTATATACACAATTGAAACTTACTGGAAAAAAGCTTGATACAATGTCAGATGGCCTTGAAGCAATTGCAAGGCTTTATGATTATGTTGAAAAAGATATTGCTGGTGAAAAACCAGAGAAAGAAACATCAATTATGAGGTTATAGAAATAAGGGCTGCCGCACTAAGAAAGTATTATACAATATATAGAAATTTTTATTCTTAGTGCGGCAATCCCTTGTTATATACAATAATTGGATTTACACACAAGTATTAATTTTTAATTAATCGAAATATTTCCAATATCAGTTTCTATAGATATCCTGTAAATTTCAGAAGAACCAGAGGCTGCCTGGTAAAAGTGCCTTTTTTGTTTATTGCCATTAAAGTCTATTGAGCCAAGGTCAGTTGACAATTCGATATCATAGTTAGAAATATCAGAGCTGGTATTTAAATCAACATTTCCTATATCATTATATACTTCAATATCTTTAAATTCACAATCTATAATATCAATATCACCAGTATCTGTTGCTATATCAGTTTTGCCAAGGTTTGATTTATTTAAATCAATATTTCCGACATTACCTTCTATTTCTGATGTTTCAAATATACATGATTCAATATCTATATCCCCGACATCAGATTCTATTGTTATATTTCTAATTCCAGTATTATTTATATTTATATTTCCGACGTCAGATGTAATATCTGCAATACTTAATTCTGTGCCAGAAGGTATTGTAAGAGTCATGCTGGATTTGTTATTATTGCGGCTCCAGCGGGGTTTAGATGGCTGTTCTAATTTAAATGTGCCATTTTTTACACTGAAACTAGGTTTCATATATTCAACACAGTCATATTCAAGATGGTATTTATCACCTTGCTGGATAGTTATATTCATTACAGTTGTTTCAATTTCGATTTTATCAAATGTATCTATATTTTCAGAATATGTTACCCGGTCCCGTCTTGAGCCAGAATCGTTGTAGTCATCATCAAAAGAAATAAAATCGAAAAAAGTTCCTATTCCAAATCCTACCCAGCCGCCTATATGGTATACTGAGCCTAAAATTATACATGCAACAGTTATTATTGCTAAAGTTGTAAGATAAGCGGTTTTTTTCATAGCACACCTCCTATATATTTATAAATTATAAGTTAATGTTTCTTAAATGCACCATTTAACACAGAACTTATTATTCCAGCTATTGGCCATATAATCCATGTGTACCACCAGCCGAAACTTAAAAAACTCCAGATAAGATATATACATGTTACTGTCTGCCAGTATACTGACATTATTGTTGCTGCTGCTGGTGATATATATTTTGTTTCAGGATGTTGTGATGATACATAATTGCCTGCAACAGTAGAAGCATTGTTTAATTTTAAAAGGGTGTCATAACTGCTGTTTGTGCTATATGATAATATAATCATAAATACACCTATTGCAACAATAACAAGTAATAACATGCCTGACATATCATCCATATCAAATCCACGGAATGATATATCCAGTTCATCAATTATAGCAGCAGGTATAAAACTTACTACACATAATATTATACCAACAGTCATAAGCAGTGCATAAGTAGTACAGTACCGTTCTTTCTGGTCATTAACATAATTGGTAGTTGCAAAACCGGTAGAACAAAGTTCATTTTTTAAAAAGTCCCAGTGGTGCATAGTAATAGATGAATAAACAAACATAATAACTGCTGCCACAATGGAGCCCATAAGGAAAAGAAGTCCAAATATATAACTTGTATCAATGGCATCACATATAATTGCACCTGTAGGGGAAATTATACATAAAAGTACACCGAGAGCCAGCCTGTATGCATATTTGGAACTGTCATGGAGATAACTTTTTGCTTCCTCCATAGTAATATTACGTCTTAAGCTGTCCTGTGATTTACTTTTTACAAAACTTCCTATTCCTAAATCTTCTGAAATCTCATCAAGGTTTCCAAATTCTGCAATTACAGTACCTACAGCTTCATTATCGCTTTTGCCGTCTGCTATCAGTTCATTATATTTATCCTCCATCATCTGCCAAAGTTCATTTTTAGCCCGTAATACTTCTGGCGTATTTGGAAGATTGGCAAACATTGTTTCAAGATAATTCCTGATTGCTTCCATAGTCGTCCTCCTTTAAAATAAAATTTTCAATTACTTCTTTTGTCAGGTTCCATTCAGAACATTTTGTTTTGTAATATTCACGTCCTGAGTCTGTGATGCGGTAGTAGGTTCTCCGTTTTCCACTGCCTTCTTTGTCGGAAGAAAAGGATTCTATATATCCATTCTTTTCCATGCGGGTAAAGGCTGAATATAAAGTTGTTTCTTTAATAATGTACTTTTCATCTGTCAATGTCTTGATATGTTTAGATATCTCATACCCATATGAAGGATGCTGGAGAAGGAGAAACAGGATTATAGTGTCATTGTAGCCGCGTATTACATCGCTGCTGATACTATTCATGTTTATCTCTCCTTTCTTACGGCTATCGTATCAACGATTGTCGTTGCTACGTCTGTCGTACTACGGTTGGTATAGTAAAAATAACATAAATTTTAATTAATGTCAAGCGTAAAAATAAAAAATATTATAACTAGTTGCTATTTACAACTAATATAGATAATTTCTAATGGTTTTTTATATGTAAACCAGGTTAAAAATAATCTGCAAATAAAAGATATCTGTAAATTATTTTGTGGAGAATAGTAACATAATTAAAAAACAGTTTTAAAGCATACAAAAAGAGTGGACTTTAATTTGTCCACTCTTAATAATTATTGTTTAACTTTATTAAGCAAGCCCTGCCAGGTTTTAAAATGAAACCTCAAAGTATTCTTCAAGTTCTGCAATAGGAACAGGTCTGGCATATTTATATCCCTGTATATAATCAAAACCATGTTGTATACTGTATTCGTTATGCTCATCATTTTCAACACCTTCAACGAGAAGCACAAGTCCTTTTTTCTTAAAAATATTTACCATGCTTGACACAATTTCATTCATATCTTCATCATTTAAAGCTTTATATAAAATACTTTTATCAAATTTAATTGTCATAAAAGGAAGGGTAATTATCCTTTCAAGATTTGAATAACCTGTCCCAAAGTCATCAAGATAGAAACGTATTCCAGCATTATGTAATATTTCCATATTGCTGGTTACTGCATCATGGTCATTTATCATTGCACTTTCTGTAAGTTCAAAGCGTACTTTTGAACATTCAATATGGTTATCTTTAATAATTCCAAGAAGTTCATTATGCAAGTTGTTATCTGACATTTCTATAGTTGAACAATTAACAGTAATTGCATCAAAATCATATTTTCCTTCTAATTTTTTTATTGTATGGCAGACTTTATTTAGCATTATACAAGTAAGTGCATGTATGCATCCATTGTGTTCAGCAATGCTTATAAATTTGTCTGGATATATAGTTTCACCATCCATATTAAGGCGCATAAGCGCTTCTGCAGTACGGAATGTGCCTTGTTCTATGCTGTATATTGGCTGTGTATAACATATTACGCGCTCATCATTTAGGTCCATTTTATTTCTTATATCTGCCAGCATACATTCTATTTTATATAAATAAAAGAAGTCTGTATAATCGTTTTCTTCACATATAATACACTGGTTTTCTATATCCTGGCTGAATTTGCCGTTAAGATATTTAATAAATGAAAAAAGTTTTGTAATATCAGTTATATAAGGATTGTTGTTAAATGTTGCCATTTTATAGTGTATTTCCAGGATTATCCCATTATATTCTATAGGCTCTTCAAGTATTGTCCTGATTCTTCCAGCAAGTGAAACCATATTTCTTGAATTTGTAAATACAGCGTATGCATTATCTGGAAGTGAATAAATATGTATTCCATGTTTAATTGCTTCTATTTTCTGGCATTTAGCTGCTGCTATAAATTCCGCCTGTTTTTTGTCATGGTAATGTCCGTCAGTTACTGTGCCAGCCAGCCTTACATAGATAATTGTAAATTTTCGGTGTATTCTCATATTGTCAATAAAACGTGTTTCAAATGAATGTTCATTCTGGCAGCCTGTAACTTCATTAAAAGGGTTGCTATGGAACATAGTATAAAATATTGTAAGCGGCAGTACATATGTTATGCTTATAAATATAGTGTATGGCATAAATAGCTGCAAAACCAGAAGTATTATATCTACAGGGACAAATATATATACACACATAACAATTGTTTTGGCAAGGTGTTTCTGGTTATGTATAGTCGTCCATAGGCAATATGACGCACTAAGTATGCCAATAATAATATAACTATAAAAGAATGTTGTAAATTCTATTCCAGAAGAGGTGGTTTTGTATAACTTACCATTATAAAGCAGGATATACATTACAATTATATATATTGATGAATATACAGCTTCCATAGTTAGTATTTTTTTAAGTGACATGCTAAGGCTTGGTGACAAAAGCATAATATAGTTAAATATAAGGCTGACAAGTATTATATAAAATAATAAAAACAGGATACATATTGTGTCAAAAAGCAGCCTGGAATATATTTCCACGTCTGATGACATATATATTAGAAAAAGGTGCAGGGCAGTTGTTATTATTGATGCAGTTATTCCTAGAAAGTTTATAAAATAAATTTTGGTTTTACGTGGCTTTGTATAAAGCATTAAGAAAAGAACAAGGAATGCAAATCCACCAAATCCAAGCTCTGCAATGATATTATATTTGTCAGGCATATAGGTACTCCTTATTAATATTGTAGAAACTTTAGTGCCAATATGCACATTATACTATATATTTCCATAGAAAGGAACTATCTTTTTTCTATAATATGTTTAAAAATGTCATTCTATATGATATATTAGTATTGGATACATATCAGGGTATCCATAAATAATGGCTGGTATTTGGAAAGCAGGTGTGGCCTGTATGGAGGACAGGTTAAAAAATGCTTGTCCGCTACTATTTAAGCCGTCAAAAGGCGGCATGGGGGATTAATATGGAACATGTAATTTTGGTAGTTGATGATGATAAGAATAATCTTTTGCTGGCGCAGAAAATATTTGGAAAGAAATACAGGATAGCGGCTGCTACTTCTGGTATTGCAGCATTTAAGTATCTTGAGAAGAATAAACCAGACCTTATACTTTTAGATATAAATATGCCAGGTATGGATGGATTTGAGGTTATGGAGAAACTTAAAGGTGATGATTTATATAAACAGATACCTGTAGTATTCCTGACAGCAGATGATGACAGTGAAACTGAAACCCGCTGTTTCCGTGCAGGTGCACGTGATTTTGTAAGGAAACCTTTTGTTGCAGATGTTGCATTCAGCCGTATTGACAGGGTACTAGAACTTGAGGATTACCATAAGAGACTTGAAATTATGGTTGCAGAACAGGCAGAGGAAATTGAACGCAATTCCCAGAAAATAAGCAGTATGCAGGAACAGGTTATTATAGGCATGGCAAACCTTATAGAACTGCGTGATGACAGTACAGGAATGCATGTTAAGAATACTAAGAAGTATGTTGAAATGATTGCTGGCAAGCTGGTTAAGGAACAGTTATACAGTGATATACTTACAGACAGTTACATAAAAAATATGTGTAAAGCAGCACCATTACATGATATCGGTAAAATAAGGATTTCAGACCTTATATTACAGAAACCTGGCAGGCTTACAGAAGAAGAGTTTGCAGAGATGAAGAAACATACTGTTTATGGCAGTGAGATAATTTATGAAATAATGGGTGGGCTTGAAGATGATAAGTATATAAAGATAGCAGCACAGATTGCAAGATACCACCATGAAAGATGGGATGGGACAGGTTATCCGGAGGGACTTGCAGGTGAAGATATACCATTGTGTGCAAGGATAATGGCTTTTGCTGATGTATTTGATGCACTTTATGCAGAAAGGTGTTATAAGAAACCAGTAAGACCTGTTTCAAAGGTACTTGGAATAATAGAAGAAGGAAAGGGGACACAGTTTGACCCTGTAATTACTGATGTATTTCTAAGCCTTGAAGCAGATTTAAAGAAAGAAACAAATGAAGAGCAGGAGGGAGAATGGCTTGGATGATGATTTTGCAAAGTTTAACGGCCGTATAATAGAAAGAAAAGTTATAAGCATATATATGCTGTTTATATTGGTTGTACTTGTGGCAGAAATAGCAGTTAAGGGAAATGTATGGTTTATTATGTGGGCATTGCCAGAAGCTGCTGTATGTTTAATGGTCTATTTTATGCAGGCAAAAGATGAGAAAACAAGGGCATATATAATTACAAGCATGGCAATGGTTTCTTTCTTTGGACATGGTATTTTTGCTACATCACTGTTCTCTGTGCTTCCATCTTTTGGGGTACTGCTGGTACTTATAGGGCTTTTTAATATCCCTGGCCTGCTTGGCATGGTATCTGCGCTGGCATTGGGGCTGGCATGGTATCATGCTTTTGCTTTACACTCATTTAGTTATAATAATATGGATGCATTATTAAATATTGTACAGCAGATATTGCCAATGTTTATAATGATATATCTTGTGTGGTTTCTTGTGAAAAAGGAACGCAGGCTTAACCAGAAGCTAATAGAAACCATTGCCTTGCTACGCCAGACAGAACATAGTAAAGATGAGTTTATGGCAAATGTATCACATGAAATACGTACACCGCTTAATACAATCTGTGGCATGAGTGAGATGTCATTGCGGGAAGAGCTGCCAGAAAGTATAAGGGAGAATCTGTTTAATATACAGGTTGCAGGAAGAAACCTGCAGTCTATAGTAAGTGATGTGCTTGATTTCTCAGAACTGGAAACCGGCAAGCTTACAATAGTTGAGGAAAGTTATAATTTTACTTCTATATTAAATGATGTATTAAATGTTGCTATTGCCCAGAATGAGGATAAGAACCTGGAGATAGTAGTAAATTATGATGTAAATATTCCATGTGGAATGATTGGTGACAGTGAAAAAATAAGACGTATTTTTTCAAGTATTGTAAATAATGCTATTAAATTTACTGAGAAAGGCTGTATAACTATATCTATATCTTCAAGGAAAGAAGATTATGGTGTTAATTTATCTGTGAATGTAAAGGATACAGGAATCGGCATATCCCAGGAGAAGCTGGAATGTCTTTTTACTAATTTTAACCAGGTGGATACCAAAAAGAACAGGCAGCAGACAGGAATGGGGCTTGGGCTTGCAATTACACATAAGATAGTCGGGATGATGAATGGGTTTTTAAGTATAAAAAGCACTGAGGGCAAGGGAAGTGAGTTCCAGTTTGTAATTCCACAGAAAGTTGATGATGACAATCCAGTAATTGTGCTTAAAGATAAAGAGAAATTAAAAGTAATCTGTTATATTAACCAGGAGAAATACAGCATGGCAGAAATAAGGGACAGCTATATGGAGTGTATTAAAAATATAGCAAGCCAGCTTGAACTTGATTTTACTTCGTGCCAGAATCTTGTTGAATTAAAAAGACGGTTTGGAAGAAGGAAGTATTCACATATGGTTATAACAGTAGATGAATATAAGGAAGAACCAGCTTTTTTTGAAAAGGCAGCGGAGGAAACGGACGTAATAATTGTTATTAACAGGGATGAAGATATAGATATATGTGATTCTTTTATGCGTGTTTATAAGCCATTTTATGTATTGTCAGTTGTAACTGCATTAAATGGTGGTAAAATGGTGCAGAGGATGGATGGCAGCCATTATATAGTAAATAAATTTACTGCCCCAGGTGCAAGTGTGCTTGTAGTTGATGACAATGTTATGAACCTTAAAGTTATGGAAGGGCTTTTGCGTCCATATAAAATTAAGTTTTATACTGCAGGTAGTGGAAGTGAAGCACTTATGATGATTGACAGGATGTATTTTGACCTTGTATTTATGGACCATATGATGCCTGGTATGGATGGTGTTGAAACACTTCACAATATACGTGCAAGGAATGGAAAGTTTTTCCAGAAGCTGCCTGTTGTCGCACTTACTGCCAATGCAATTGGTGGTGCACGTGAAATGTTTCTTGCAGAGGGTTTCCAGGATTTTGTGGCAAAGCCGGTTGAGGTTTCAATACTGGAGCATGTACTTAAGAAATATATACCATCTGAAAGGATTATAGCCAGGACAGAAGAAGAAACAGGAAAAGAAACTGAAAAGAATAATAGAAAGGAAACTGATGTTGTGATTAAAGCCAGCAAATCACTAGAAGGTCTTATAGATATACAGACTGGTATAAATTATTCAGGAGGGGTATACGAAGATTATATAGATGTAATAAGGCTTTATTATAATTCTGGAGTAGAAAAGAAACAACAGATGCAGAAGCTTTTTGAAGACAAAGACTGGAATGATTATACAATTATGGTACATGCACTTAAAAGTACCTCTCTTGGAATTGGGGCAAAAAAGTTGTCTGAAATGGCAAAAGAGCAGGAAAAGGCAGGCAAGGAAAATAATACAGAATATCTGCTTGCCCACCATAACCTGCTTATGGAAACCTATGGTACAGTCCTTGATGCAATAGCTGGCAATAAGGACTTTTTTCCAGATAATGAAGATGACAGCCTGGAGAAGTTAAAAGAGTTAAGCTGGGAGGAGTTAAAAGGGAAACTGGACAAACTTGGGGAAGCTCTTGATACATTTGAGGAAGAAGCAGTAATTCCAGTTATTAATGATTTATCATTATATCTATATAAAGGCAGGAAAATTGCAGGAAAGCTTGACGGGCTTGTAAGCCTTGTAAAGTCATTTGATTTCTGTGGTGCAGCAGATATTCTTGAAGAACTAAGGAAGGAGTGGGAAGATGCCTAAAAAGATAATTAATGGCCTGAAGAATTATCTGTATAACAGCAATTATGAATTAGACAGAAGGCTTTTTTACCTTATTATAGGAATGGGTGCATTTGTCAGCCTTTCAGGAGCTGCCATAGCTTTTGTCACCCATACAGAAGTACCAGGAATTGTGTCTATTTGTCTTGTTCCTGTTATATTTGCTGTATTTGGGGCAGCAGCCAGGAAGTTTGGATGTATTAACTTTTGTGCAATAGCAAGTGCACTTTTGTTGAATCTTCTTGTATTTCCATTTCTTCTTTTAATAACCGGCAGTGCAGATGGTGGTCTAAGCTGCTGGCTTGTCCTAGGACTTGTATATGTATTCCTTATGTTAAAAGGGGCAGCATTTTTAATTATCCTTGTATTGTCAATAGCAAGTTTTGCTTTTTGTTATGCATATACATTTTACAGGACAGTGTATGTCAACGGGGGTTATGCAAATAAAGAAACTTATATACATACATTTGTCAGTCTTCTTGTGGTTTCACTTGCCATTGGTACACTTATAAAATTCCAGAGGTGGATTTATAACAAAGAACAAGATGTAAGCAGGCAGCAGCAAATACAGCTTGAAGAAGCCAATATGACAAAGAGCCGGTTTCTTGCAAATATGAGCCATGAAATAAGGACGCCCATTAATACTATAATAGGTCTTAATGAAATGAACCTGCGTGATAATATTAATGATGAGGTTGCAGAAAATTGTGTTAATATACAGCGTGCAAGTAAAATGCTTTTGTCACTTATTAATGATATACTTGATTTGTCAAAGATAGAATCAGGCAGGATGGAAATTGTAAAAAGGCAGTATGAAACAGGAGCTTTGCTTAGTGAACTTGTAAATATTAACTGGGTCAGGGCATATGATAAGAAGCTTGAGTTTAAACTTGATATTTCCCCAGATATACCATCTATGCTGTATGGGGATGATATAAGAATAAAGCAGATACTTACCAATATGCTTACCAATGCAATAAAATATACACATAAAGGTTCTGTTACACTGCAGGCAAAATGTGAGCAGATTGATTCTGCACATATAAAGCTTATAGCATCGGTATCGGATACAGGGATAGGTATACGGAAAGAAGATATCAAATATTTATTTTTATCATTTAAACGTGTTGATGAAAAGAAAAATGGTGCTATTGAAGGTACAGGGCTCGGCCTTGCAATTTCACACCAGCTTGCAGAACTTATGAATGGTGAGATAAAGGTTGACAGTATATACCAGAGGGGCACTACATTTACACTTATACTTGAACAAGAGATAATAAATAAAGCACCTATAGGACCTATAAAAGATATTATGAAGGGCAGTTTCCACGAAAGGGAAGAATACAGGCAGAGTTTTGAGGCTCCAGAGGCAAGGGTGCTTATTGTAGATGACAATGATATGAACCTTATGGTTGCAGTAAAGCTTCTGCGTGCAACAAAAGTGCAGGTAGAAACTGCTTCAAGCGGGTATGAATGTCTTGAAAAAACCAGACAGAGATTTTACCATGTTATTTTTATGGACCATATGATGCCAAAGCTTGACGGGATAGAAACACTTAAAAAGATGCGTAAGCAGGAGAATGGACTTTGTAAAGAAACACCTGTTATTGCTTTGACAGCCAATGCATTTTCTAATGCGGAGACATTTTATAATGCCAATGGCTTTGATGCTTATCTTGTAAAGCCAGTTAATGGTGCATTGTTTGAGGCACTTCTTTTGAAGTTCCTGCCAAGGGAGATTGTAGAGGTTACATCAACAGGCAGAAATAAAGAGAAAGAAGGCTCTAATGTACATATGGTTTATGGACGCAATAAACAGCCTGTATGCATAACAACAGAGAGTGTGTGTGACCTTCCAGAAGATATAATGGAACGTTTTGGCATTGCATGTATTTATTATTATGTACAGACACAAGAAGGACGTTTCCATGATGTATGTGAGATATCAGCGGATAATCTTATAGAATATATTGACAAACAACATAAAGCTGCATATTCTATGCCGCCTTCTGTTGAGGAATATGAAACATTTTTTGCAGATGCACTAGGTAATGCACAGCAGGTTATACATATAAGCATGGCTAAAAACTCAGGTGAAGGTTATAGTATTGCCAGCCAGGCTGCAAGGGGATTTGATAATGTGCATGTAATAAATTCTGCACATCTTTCAAGTGGTATGGGGATACTTGCACTTTATGGCGCAGCAATGGTACAGGATGGCAATCCGTTCCAGGATGTAATTGATGCATTAAACCATATTAAATATAATATTTCTACAAGTTTTATAGTTGCCCATACTAATAATTTGTACAGGTCTGGCAGGATGAGCAAAAGAGTTAAAGATGTATGTGATTTATTCCTGCTCCATCCTGTATTGTCAGTTAAGGGAAGTAAAATTGCATGTAGTGCTGTTTATTCAGGCACACAAGAACATGCATATATAAAGTATATACGCAGGCAGCTTAAGGGAAGGCGTAATATAGATACAAGGGTTTTATTTTTTACATACTCAGGCTTTAGTTATAAAATGAAACAAAGGATTTTAAAGGAGATAAACAAGTGCCAGAAATTCGATAAAATAATAGAACAGCAGGCATCAGCTGCTATAAGCAGTAATTGTGGGGTTGGGGCGTTTGGGCTGCTGTTTATGAAAAAAGAAAAGGGCAGGAATTATCTGGCTTAAATACGAAGATTATCATTGTGTTTATCCTTAAATGTATAATTAATAAATTATATTATTAATTATAGTATTAAGATAAAAGTTAGCTATTTTGTTTATAAATTATTAGGAGGGAATAACCAGATTGTTAAATAAAAAGATTTTAGTTATGGTGATATTTTTTTTAATTTTTATATTAGCTATATTTATAGTATGTAATAATACTATTTTAAATGATAGTAAGGTATATTCTGATAAAAACACAAAGATAAATTCAAAAGTTGATGAATCTGGTTCTGTTTTGGAAAAGAAAGCAAGAGATATGGCAGAAAGTGATTTTGGGGCAGATATGCCGGTTTTGGGGTTCACTAGTTGTTTCTTGCCATAAGAAAAGATTTGCAGCCTAATTATGCATCATTGGTTTATGTAAAGTCAGATGGGCTGGAAGATAATATTCATTATCTGTTTAAATGATGTAATTAACTATAAATAAAAATAAAGAGGGTGATAATAACTAAATAATTGTAATTATAAATTTGTTTTTATGAAAGGAGTATTTTATTTGCATCAATAATTCCTTACTGAAAGGCGGATTTGGGGGAATTACTAAAAAATATCATCATATTACAGGAAATAAATGATAGCCGTTAATCAATAAGTATCAATTTATATAATTTTTAAAACATCCCATAAAATTATTTTATGGGATGTTTTAGGTACTATAATAAATATTTTAATATTACTGCTGTATAGAAGTTTATAAGTGCCTGTATTTAGAAATACAGGCACATTGCAAGATAACCACAGCACCAGTGAAGGAATACACACCCCCATATATTTCCATGACGTTCATATATATATCCAAGTGCAAGGCTTAAAAGCAGTGCACCTGACATAAAATAAAATCCTAATGGTATATGCATAAGTGAGAAAAGAAGTGACGTAAGTATTATGCCAAATGTTTTCTGGTATTTTACTTTCATAAGGTATTTAACACTTGTCTGTATAACACCACGTGCCAGGAATTCTTGTACTATTGAAGTAAATATATAAACATATGCACCATGCCATGAGCCTCCTATAAAGTATGGCTTAATTCTTATGCCAATAAAATTAAGAATAACTTTACTTAGAAGCAGTAATGCACAGGTTATAGCAGCAATTACCAGGGTTTCCAGGCAGTTTTTCTTAAAGGTTGCAAGTTTGGGCACAAGACCAATGTCACGCATTGAAAAGCTTGTCATAAACACTATTTCAAGGAATAGTGCAAATGTTATACATTCTATTATAAATGTATAGGTAGAAGACCTTAGGTATATATGGAGAGTAAAACGTAACAGGCTCCAGGCAAAAAGAAAAAGGCTTGTGCATATTATAAGACCAGCAAATATATATGCACAGTCATGTTCATGTTGTCTAAGTGTAAACCTGTCTGTTGTATCTTCTATAAGAACCATCATTCCGGGAAAGACCTGTGGACCAGTCTGTAATGTTTCTTCTGATTGTATAAGGCTTATAGATATATTAAATTGTTTCATTCCTTCATTAGAACGGTATCTTACATTTGTCTTTTCAGGGCGTTTATTGTTATTTATACATTCATCAAAAAGTTTGTTAAATGCCCTGTTCTTTTTATTAGCCATAAAATAGCTCTCAAATGGCATACCAATAACTGTACTGGCATCAGTTATTCCAAAAATAAGTGCACATGCAGAATTTAAGTAGGTAATTATGCCTGATGCATCAACAGTCATAACCCCGTCACTCATATTTTCAAATATCATATTTTTCTGGTCTGGTGTCAGCATAAGCTGTGTATCAGGTTTCATTATATGCTTTCCTCTCACCTAAAGGTAATGGGCTTCATAAGAAGATTGGTATTTAAGTTTCCACCTGGAAACCAGGCAACCCTTATTCTTACAGGCGTGTCCACTCCGCCTCTGCTGTATAGAGTATTTAAACCTACAACGCTACTTTTTACTGTAAGCTTTATGACTACACTTTTTATAGAAGGCTAACTGACGTTTAAAATTTTACATACTGTACGTTTAGACAGTACAACCAGCTATTTTAATTTGTCAAAGTACAGATATGTTGTGCTTACATATTTATATTATATCACATATGTTGTTAAAATACAATGTTTTTAGTGTTTGAGTTTCCCCATTTTTTAAATTATACAAAGATTATATTACTCTGGCAAAATACCTGTGTAGTCAAGCGGATATTCGCAATCCGCTTCGCCTGCAAGCAGGCATTGGCTACTTGCCCAATAACACCCCAACCTCATAGCCGCTTTGCGGCAGTCTGGCAGGAGCCCAATCTCCTGCCAGACTAAGTAAGCCCTGGTAAATCAAACCCACCACTTAAGAAGCGTGTATTTTAAAGGGCTTACTTAATGAGGTTAAAAAAATGGGGAAACTCAAAAACCAGAAAGCTTGTATTTTTATATATATAAACATATAATATTATTATATTGTGTTAATTTTATAGTATAGAAGTGGTTTTTAAAAAATATATATTGCCAGGAGATAAAATGGAAGAATATAAAAATATTGCGCACACCTTTGAACCAGTATGGGATAACAATTCAAAGGTACTTATACTTGGAACATTCCCATCTGTAAAATCGAGGGAAAACAACTTTTATTATGGACATCCACAGAACAGGTTCTGGAAAGTAATAGCAGCTGTAACGGGAAATGAAGTGCCAGAAACTATTGAAGATAAGAAGAAGCTGCTTCTTAATAATAACATAGCAATATGGGATGTTATAGGCAGATGCAGTATTACAGGCTCTAGTGACTCATCAATCAAAGATGTTGTACCTAATAATATAAAAAATATACTTATAGATAGCAGTATTGGCAGAATTTATGCAAATGGTTCAAAGGCATATGAGCTTTATATGAAATATTCTTATAAAGAAACAGAAAAGGAAATTATTAAACTTCCTTCGACAAGCCCTGCCAATGCAGTATATACACTTGAAAAACTTATAAATAAGTGGTCTGTTATAGCAGAATAACGGCATGATTGTTTACATGTATGCAATCTTGCATATATTTAGTGTATTTTATAATAAAAATTATTGTGAATTTGTACAAAATGAGGCTTGACAATCTTATTAAATTATAAGACAATATGCAAGGTGCATGAAATTTTATATTATACTTTTAGATAGAATGGAATTATTGGAAACCTGGATGTGTTATACATCTAATAAAATATAGATTGGAGATGGAAGAATGTTTGGTTTTGGACAGTTAATTGCTATTTTGAAGAAGAATCCTAAGAAAATCGTATTTACAGAAGGTGAAGACGCACGTATTCTTGAAGCCGCATCACGTCTGCTTGCAAGCAGTTTCCTTCATCCGATACTTATCGGAAGTGAGGAGAAAATCGCAATAGCTGCAGAGGACTGTGGCTTTAATATCAGGGGTGCAGAGATTATTGACCCTGCCAGATATGACAAAATGGATGAGATGATTGAAGCTTTTTGTGAACTCCGTAAAAGCAAAGGAGTTACACCTGAACAGGCAAAAGGAATACTGCTGCAGGCAAATTATTTTGGAACAATGCTTGTAAAAATGGGAATTGCAGATGCACTTTTAGGAGGTGCAACATATTCAACAGCAGATACTGTACGTCCTGCACTCCAGCTTATTAAGACAAAACCTGAAAATAATATAGTATCATCATGTTTTATACTTGTACGTCCTAGTGCTACAGGTGAGAACGAAGTTCTTGCAATGGCTGACTGTGCTATTAATATATCACCAACAGAAGATGAACTTGTGGAAATAGCTGGTGAAGCTGCAAAGTGTGCGAAAATATTTGGTGTTGAACCACAGCTTGCATTTTTAAGCTATTCTACACATGGTTCAGGTGCAGGTGAGGCAGTTGACAGGATGCGTAATGCAGCACAGAAGGCAAAAATAAAGTATCCAGACCTGCCTATTGATGGCGAGCTGCAGTTTGATGCTGCCGTTTCACCAAGGGTAGCACGTACAAAGTGTCCAGATTCAAAAGTTGGCGGCCATGCCAATACATTTATATTCCCTGATATCAGTGCAGGAAATATAGGATATAAGATTGCACAGCGTATGGGTAATTTTGATGCATATGGGCCTATCCTGCTTGGGCTGAATGCACCTGTAAATGATTTGTCAAGAGGATGCAATGCTTCTGAAGTATATTCAATGGCAATTATTACAGCAGCATTAGCATAATTGTAATATGGCAGACAGGTATTTGCTTGTACAGATTGTACCATTGCTGAATGCATCAATATATATCCTGGATGAGGACGGAGTGCTGGAACAAGAGATACAGGGTACTAGCAGGAACAGTCCTGGCGGAATGAGGGAATTGGCAGAAAGAACAGAAAAAGATTTTCCAAATATTGAAGTAGACAATGAAGGCATAGCTGTATGTTCGATGTGGGATAAAAGCCAGAAGAAATACATCGTAACAGGAAAGGTATGCCTTTATGGTTATTATAGAAATGAAGATACTTATATACCATATTGTCCTAAAGAGCAGTATACATCAATAATCCTTATTATATGGAAAGACTTGTCTGGCACAGAGCTTGGCCGGGGTGGGCTTTGGCAGAAGAATATATTATTAGAAGAAGATGTTGTAAGGGTAATGACTAACAATATTTTTAGGTTCCAGGAAGAGGGAGTGCCACGTAATTCATATGCACAGGAATTAAGAGAACAGGATTGTATACGGCGTGGTGATATAGAAGGGCTGAGGGGAAGCATAGATGAAGCCAGGAACGGGGAAGCAGGTAAAACCTCGTCAGACCCTGTACGTAATTGTAAAAATACTGCTGTTTATGTAATAAATTCGGCAGCAAGAAGTGCTATTGAGGGAGGGTTAAGTCCTGAGATGGCATTTATAATGAGTGATACATTTATTAAAAATATAGAAGATAATATTGATATTCCTTTAAAAATAGAACAGGCAGTGAGGGAAGCTGAATTTATATTTGCACGTGAAGTCCAGGGGATAAACAGGAAAGGCAGCAGTAATCCCTTGATTATACAAGTAAAAGATTATGTATTTGAACATATACATGACAATATATTAATACGGGATATAGCGAAGTTTGTAGGAGTTTCTCCAAATTATCTATCTGAACAGTTTAAAACATATGAGAAAATAACATTAAAACAATATATAATAAATGAAAAAATAAAGAATAGTGAATATTTATTAAAATATACAGAATATTCTTTACAGGAAATAAGTTCTGTATGTGCATTTAGTTCACAAAGCAGGTTTTGTGATTACTTCCAGAGGAAAAATGGAATTACACCATTGAAATACCGGAAAAAGTATAAAAAAAGGTGAATTCCAGAAAATGTAATAGAAAGTGTGTAAAATATAGTAAAAACTGTATATAGAAATCTCTCCAAGTGTGGTAAAGTCAACGACAGTCAATAACAACCAAGGCAATTATTGGCAAGGGTTTTTCATGGAATTTATGTAAAAATCTGTAAACCGGAGATTCTTGTCATGTGCATAAAGCAAAAAGGAGTGATTTTTATGAAAGACAAGATAAAAGTAAAGTTTAAGGATATTAATGATGTAAGTAAATTCGTCCGCATTGTTTCACAGTATGATGGAGATTTTGATTTATATTGTGGAAGTTACTGTGTTGACGCTAAGTCAATACTTGGAATTATGACTATGGATTTAAAGAGCATTTTGTGGATGACAAGTAATTGTGAGCAGAGCGATAAAGAGAGACTTATGCGTGAATTAAAACCAGTGATTGCTGCATAATTACAGACAAAGGAAAATGTATGGATATAAGGTTACAGCCTGTTAAAGGCTGTAATTGTATAAGCACGGTGGGCATTACATCTAGTTGATTGTAATGCCCGTTTTTGATATAATATATTCTATGGGTTGCCTGGCAACTATAGTTTTCTGTATATAGTAGTGCCTTAAGCACTTTCCATAATTTGAATTATATGGAGGTAATAAATGAACAAAAGAGTTTTAACAGGAATACTCACCATAATATTACTTTTTTCGGGGGC
Source organism: uncultured Lachnospiraceae bacterium (assembly GCA_948794795.1). Classification (GTDB taxonomy): domain Bacteria; phylum Bacillota; class Clostridia; order Lachnospirales; family Lachnospiraceae; genus Butyribacter. The sequence continues at coordinate 32,506 of CAQGLR010000028.1, forward strand.
TATAAAAGCCAAGGCAGTAAGTTACCATGAAGGAGATGCCGAAGAATATATTATAAACCAGCTTGGTGCTGCCAATGTACCAGGTATGTCTGTATCAATAGTTACTTCACAAAAAGAAATATATAGTGCAGCATTTGGCAACGTTGAAGAAACCTCATCTAATTTGCAGGCGGGGGTACTGGCAAGGACTTTTACATCACTGGCAGTTATGCAGCTTGTTGAAGATGGGGCAGTTAAACTTGAAGATAGTGTACTTGGATATATAGATAATACAAAGGCAGGGCTTTCTTCTAATATTACAATAAAAGAACTTTTGTCATATACAGACCCTGTATCACAAGATGTAAAGTTAATAAACGGGCTTGAGGCATATGATACCAGTACAGATGGTGAAGTTTTACAAATAAATGCAAAATTTAATTTGCTTGGGGAGATTATTGAAAAAGTATCTGGAAAAAGTTATGCTAATTATATAAGAGAAAATATAATTATTCCACTTGATATGCAGTCAACTTATGTAATTGGTGAGCCAGGTGCTGTCCAAGGGATTATACCTGGAAACAGGAATTACTTTGGTCTTCCTTTAAAAGACGATATTCCAGAAAATGGGGAATGTTGGCTTGGTATTCCGTCAAGTGGTATTATTTCTAATGTAAAAGACCTTGGAAAATATATGCAGATGTATCTTTCAGCAGGTGGAAAGACTATATCATACAATACAATAGAATCTATAATGGACAATGGGGAATATGCAGGGAAAAGTATTTTTGGTACAGATGCATATTATTCTATGGGTTGGATATCAACTGAAGCCAATGGTGAAAAGTTATATTATTGTAGTGGTTCTATTGAAAACTATACATCTGCAATGTTTATAATCCCTTCATTGGATGTTGGGATATCTATTCTTTTTAATTCTGCAGATGTACTTACAGGCCAGAAGTTTACTGATAAGATTGAAGCAGGTGTAGTATCACTTGTAATGGGAGGTACAGCAGAGTCTGTAAGTTCTAATGAGTATCTTATGGAACATGGAATAGCTGGTGTAGCCAGTTTTTTTGCACTGGTTTGCGGGCTGCTTCCGTTGCTGATGATGGAAGTGTGGACCAGATGGACTAAAGATAGATTTAGCATAATACGTGTATTGTTAGATGTAATACTACACATTATCCTGCCAACATCCCTTATATTTATTATAAGTTATTATGTTGGACAATGGAGTGTTATAGTAAGGGTAATTCCAGATTTGTCATATGTAGCAGCAGGAGTTATTGGATTATTTTATTTTGGTGGTATAGTAAAGATTATAGCACATTTTGTAATTACAATCCGTGGAAGTAAAGAAGATAATACTAGTGGAGAGAATATTGCCAAAGAAAATACAGAAGACAATACCAGCGTTTTGCAAGAGGATAATAATATTGGTGTAAATATACCTGAATATAAAGCCAGGGAAAATGAAGAAAATAATAAAGACGTTAAGGATAAAAAAGAAGATAAAGCCAAAAAAGAAGATAAGGACAAAAAAGATAAAAGAGAAAGATGGACAGAACATATAAATAAACATACAAACACTAAGCCAGAGAAAACGGGCAAGCCAGAATTGGCAGACGAAGTCCAGGAAATAGAAGATAATAGTTTGCAAAATATACCAGATATAAATGCAGAAGAAGTTGTAACAGAAAATGAAAGCACAATAGTAAATAAAGAAGAACCAGAAGAAGAGAATACTGTAACAGAAGAAGAAAATAAAGAGAAGGATATAGAAAAAAATAAAGAGAAAAATAAGGCTGGTACAGTAAACAAGGAGAATAAACGGCCTTCAAGGGAGAATAAGGGAAATAGGCCAGATGTAAAAAATCCTGTTAAATCCAGGCCAGACCAGGCAAGGAGGGATAACAGGCCTAAAAGGTTTGTTGTTGTTAATGACAATGCCATGTCTGATAAAGATAAGAACCACCAGGAGAATAGTACCAGGAATAATAAAAGAATTAATAGTTATAAAAGGACAGGTATTAATAATAAAAATCCAGCTAATAGAAACATTAATAATAAAAATGCTTTTAACAGAGGTAATTCCAAAAATAACTTTAATAAAAAGCATTAATAAAAAATTACAAAGAAGGAGGATGCTTATGAGGAAAAGAATATTAATTGCTGTTATGGCAGTTATGTTATGTGGTACATCTGCAAAGTGGGCACATGCTGGTGCCAGGAACGGAATGCAGTTACGTACAGAGTCCAGTATTCCAGATGATGGCTGGTATGATGTTGGTGACTGGGATGACAACAGCAGTACAGATAATGATGGCTGGGATATGGACAATGATTTACAGGATGATAATACAGATGGCTGGGATGATAATTACTGGGATGATGACAACTGGGATGATGATTACTGGGAGGAAGATGTAACGCTGGCATTAACTGATATTTCAGTTAATCCCAAGAGCAAAATAATTAAAAAAGGCAAGGTGTTTTATATTGAAATAGTTCCAGCAAATAAGAATGACTGGGTATCATCTGATGAGTGGGAAGAAGTTTGCGGGGACAATATTGCAAGTGTAGAATTTACTTCAACTAAAAGCAGCATTGTTTCAGCAAGTAAGTTTAATGGCAAAATTAAGGGCAAGAAAAAAGGGACTGCTATAATTAAGACAAAGATTACATTGATAAATAATGAATCTATAGTATTGAAAACAAAAGTTACCGTAAAAAAATAGCATAAGCTTTGTTTTATTGTCTGGATTTAAGAATAATTTGTTATTGACATAATCCCAAATAAATGTTAATATCACATAAATTAGAAAAATGCAGTGACAGGGAGGAGTACATATCTACTGGATGCATAGAGAGAAGATGGCTGGTGTAAATCTTCATTCCGTATATATGGAAGTAGCCTTTGAGCAGTGGACCGAAAGAATTTATCTGGGTAGGCTCCAACGGAATTTCCCACCGTTATAAGGGAAACAGTATTAATGGCTTTTTGCCTGCGTACTGGCAGAGTGTGGAATTTTTCTGAATTTAGGTGGTACCGCGGTTTATCCGTCCTAAGCTTTTTAAGCTTAGGACTTTTTTAATGTACATGGCCAGGGGAAGACAAATCTTTTCTGTCCAGTTATAATAAACTTTGTATACCTGGATTTATGCCAAAATAACCGCAGGCAGTTATTTGCCAGAAGGAGGATATAATTATGGTAAAAGGAACAGAACTTTTTGTAAAAGCATTAAGAGAAGAAGGTGTTGATACACTGTTTGCTTATCCAGGAGGGCAGGCAATAGACTTATTTGATGCATTGTATGGAGTGGAAGATATAGATGTTATTATACCAAGACATGAACAGGCACTTATACATGCAGCAGATGGTTATGCCCGTTCAACTGGCAAGACCGGTGTATGCCTTGTTACAAGCGGGCCAGGTGCAGCTAATCTTGTAACAGGAATAGCAACTGCTAATTATGACAGCGTGCCTCTTGTATGTTTTACAGGGCAGGTACCACTTGGGCTTCTTGGAAACGATGCATTCCAGGAAGTTGATATAGTTGGGATTACAAATAGTATATGCAAATATTCAGTTACAGTAAGAAAAAGGGAAGACCTTGGAAGAATTATAAAAGAAGCATTTTATATAGCACGTACTGGAAGACCTGGTCCTGTTGTAGTAGACCTGCCTAAAGATATCCAGAATGGCATGGGAAGTGAAGTATATCCAGAAAGTGTAAGTATACGTGGATATAAGCCAAGTGAAGGCGTACATGCAGGCCAGCTTAAAAAAGCACTAGCTGAACTTAAAAAAGCAAAGAAGCCACTTTTTCTGGCAGGAGGTGGTGTAAATATAGCAGGTGCCAATGAAAGTATGGAAAAGCTTGTTGATATAACAGGGATACCTGTTGTTACTACAATAATGGGTAAAGGTGCAGTGCCATGTGGGCATAGTTTATATCTTGGAAATCTTGGTATACATGGAAGTTATGCTGCTAACCATGCTGTAAATGAATGTGATGTATTATTCTCTATAGGAACACGTTTTAATGACAGGATAACAGGCAAAATAAGTGAGTTTGCGCCAGGTGCCAAGATAATACATATTGATGTTGACCCTGCTTCCATATCAAAAAATATTGTAGTTGATATACCAATAGTAGCAGATGCCAAACTTGCAATAGATAAGATATTAGAGTATGTTGCACCTATGAAAATTAGTAAATGGGTGGAACAGACAATGGAATGGAAGAAAAAGTACCCAGTTAAAATGAAAGAATGTAAAGGGCTTTCCCCAGAAACAGTTATAAGATATATTAATGAAAACTTTAATTCACCAATAATTGCAACAGATGTAGGACAGAACCAGCTCTGGGTAACACAGTATTTTGAGCCATCAGGCAATGGTAAACTGCTTACATCAGGCGGGCTTGGAACTATGGGATATGGGCTTCCAGCTGCATTAGGAGCAAAACTGGGCAGTCCAGACAGTACAGTTATTACAATTTCTGGTGATGGCGGTATACAGATGAATATACAAGAACTTGCAACAGCAATGGTTTATGGCCTGCAGGTTATAATTGTTGTATTTAATAATGGTTATCTTGGCAATGTACGCCAGTGGCAGGAACTTTTTTATGAAAAAAGGTATTCAGGTACATGTTTAAGATACCGTAAAAGCTGCAAAAATAACTGCCATGGCTGTGAAGATGGTGGAAAGAACTGCCCTAAGTATATCCCTGATTTTATAAAACTTGCTGAGAGTTATGAGGCACATGGGATAAGGATATTTAAAGAAGAAGATATAAAGAAAGCATTTGATTATGCTGCTGGATTTAAAGATTCACCAACAATTATAGAGTGTATAATAGACAGTGATGCCAATGTATTTCCTATGGTTCCAACAGGAAGAGGGCTGTCAGAAATAATTATGTGTTAATCTGGTGTAATGTCTGGCAAGATATAGTATATATTATTTGAAGAAAGGAAATATCCCATAAATTTTGTGTATAGTATGGGATATGGTGTAGATTATGGAAGTTAAAAAACGTTGGATATCACTTTATGTTGAGAACCAGATAGGTGTACTTGCTAAAATATCAGGAATGTTTGCTGCAAAATCATATAACCTTGATACCCTTACTGTTGGCGAAACACAAGACCCTTCTGTTTCAAGGATGACAATAGGCCTTACAAGTGACGATATGACATTTGAACAGATAAAAAAGCAGCTTAACCGTAATGTAGTAGTAATAAAAGTAATTGATATTTCAGAAGTTCCTATTCATAAAAAAGAACTTTTATATATAAAAGTGAATAGTTGTTCAGATAAAGATAAATCTGAAATATTCAGGATAGCACAAGCATTTTCTCTTGATATAATTGACTATAGCAGAAATTCAGTGCTTGTACAATGCGTTAAGACAGAGGATAAAAATAATGATATGATAGCACTTTTTAACAAAACATTTATAAACAGGATTGAAGTAGTACGGGGAGGCAGTGTTGCAATAGAAGCGTTGTCATTAAATGACAGGTAAAATGGAGTATACAGGTAATTAATTATTGGTTAATACTTATAAAATTTTCTATACAAAAATATACTATTTGTAGTATAATATTATAGGAAATTAAAAGGGGAGGTATTAACGATGACAGAAAACCAGTATAAAAGAGCTAATATGGCTGTATTTCCAATTCTTTTAGCATTAATATTATTAAATTCAGGTATGCTTTTAACTATTTTAGTATCAGGCAGTGCTACAATAAATACATATATCCAGTTATTAGTGTATTTTGTTATCTCAGCTGTTATTATAGCAGTATATATAACTAATAGGGAAAAGTATATATGTTCCCTTATACTTTATACGTCTGGTGGCATTATATATATTGTAATGATGTGTTTTAATATGCAACAGATTTCGTTTATATATGCGTTGCCAATAATATTTGCGTATATTGCATATCTTAACAAGAGGCTTATGTATATAAGCAATATTGTAGTTATACTGGCTTATATTATACAGTGTGTAAGGCTTTCATTGACAGGTGAGCCAGACCAGTATACGATGATTATAGGTTTAATGGTAATGTTTCTTTCTGCATTTGCAACTATACGCGTAACAAAACTGCTTATGCAATTCTTTGACGAAAATACAAATGCAATAAAAGAAGGTGCCAAAAAACAGCAGGAAGCTAATGATATTATGTCAGAGGTTGCACAGCAGCTCAATAATAAATTTGAAGCCGCTTCAGAGCTGGTTTCAGTCCTTAGCAGTTCAGTAAGCTCAAATGATATGTCCATGAAAAATATATCAGAAAGTACAGAAAGTACAGCTGAAGCTATACAGAAACAGGCACAGATGTGCAGTGATATTAATGAGGCAACATCAAAAGCAGAAGAGAAGACTCTTGAAATGAAAGAGGATTCTGATATGACAAGGACTACTATTGATGATGGTGCAAAGGTAGTAGAGAACCTTAAACGCCAGGCACAGACTGTAGATGAGAATAACAGTAATACGGTAGAAGCTACAAAGCGGCTTTCAGAAAAAGCTTACGAAGTAGAGGAAATTGTAGGAAGCATAATGTCTATTTCAAGCCAGACAAATCTTCTTGCACTTAATGCTTCTATAGAGGCAGCAAGGGCAGGTGAAGCAGGCAAAGGATTTGCGGTTGTTGCAGATGAAATACGCCAGCTTTCAGAAGAAACAAAAGATGCAACCAATAAAATTACTGATATTATCAACCAGCTTATACAAGACGTGGAAACAGCAGGCCAGAGTATAGAAATATCAAGCCAGTCAATAAGTATACAAAATAATATGATTGATGATACAAAGCAAAGGTTTGGTATAATTGAAAGAAATGTGAAAAACCTTATTAATGGCATACAGGCAACAGAGAAAATTATGAAAGACATTGTAGGTGCAACAAGTATTATTTCTGATAATATAAGCCAGCTTTCTGCAACAAGTGAGGAAGTCTTTGCTTCGTCAGCAGAAGGTGTACAGCAGTCAGAACTTTCTGTAAACAAGATGCAGGAATTTGAAGATGTATTAAAAGAAATAAAAGAACTTGCAAAGCAGCTTGAAACTGTTTAAAAATTAAATATTTCACAAGTTATATGGCTCTGGGAATTCCAAATATCCGGAATTTGCCAGAGCCATATAATCTTTATATAAATTGACTTTTCAAACATTTATAAGTGTAATTTTTATAAACACCTTTATCTGGTGCGGAGGCATGTTTTTAATTGTGTTTATAATAAAAAACTGCAAGCTGTGTCCTGTTGTGAAGTCCAAGCTTTTCAAGAATCTGGCTTAAATAATTTCTTACAGTCCCTTCGCTAAGGAAAAGTTTAGCAGCTATTTCTTTGTTGCTAAGTCCATCTGCAATAAGTTCAATAATATTTATCTCACGTTCATTAATATCATATAAAGCATAGTCAAATTTTGATGTAGAACTTATAAGTCCTGGTATTTTAGAAATTATTTCTGTACCAAATACACTTTGTCCAGAATATACAGCTTCAAGTGCAGGAAGTATGCTTTCATAATCTTGTTTTAAAAGATATCCTTTTGCACCAAGTTTAAGTGCCTGTATAATATATTCATCATCAAGAAATGTAGTTAAGAGAAGTATCCTGGCACCAGGATATTTTTTAAGGATAGCTTCCGTTGCTTCAAGACCGCTTAATCCTTTCATCTGTATATCAGTAAGAAGTATATCAGGGTTATATTTTTCATAAAGTTCTATTGCCTCACTGCCATCAGTGCCAGTTGCTGGGACAGTTACATCACCAGAGGCTTCAAGTATTGCTTTTAATGCGCTTGTAACAAATTTGTCATCATCTATAATTATTACATTCATTTAACAACTCTCCTTAATTTTTAAACAAGTTCTAGTATTGTATTATGTTTTGGGAATAGTTATAAATATACAAAAACCATTATTTGTATGGATTTTTAATGTACCATTCATAAGGCTTACCCTTGAAAATATATTAGAAATCCCTATACCTGGTATATTCTGTGTGTCCTGTGTATATATACTGGCATCCATATCTTTTGCAGTTGTGCCATTATCTTTTATTACAAGCTGGTACATTGCAGGATGTTCCCTTAGTAATATATCCACATTAGTTGCGTTGCTGTGTTTATATATATTATTCAGCCCTTCTTTAACTATTGATATAAATGAGAATTTAATATCACGTGGTAAATCAGTACCCATATCATAAGAAAGGTTTATATTACAGAAATTAAAATTATTTACAACATTTTCAACACTTTCTTTTAAATTGACAGAATCATCGTGCAGGTTATGTACACTTTCACGTATGCTAGTCATAGCCTGGTCTAATGCTTCATGCAGGTTATCAAGAGGTTCCCGGCAGTTTTCATCTTTATTAACTGCTTTAAGTGCACCCGTAAGCAGTATTGAGCGTGAAAGCAGGTGTCCAACATTATCATGTATTTCTCTTGCAATCCTGTTTCTTTCTTTAAGTGTTGCATTGTAAATTTCATAGTCCTGTTTTTCAAGAAGTGACTGGTTCCTGGATTTTAAGAGGATGGCCTGTTCTGTGCTGTCATCTCTTGTTTTATGGAATATAATGGTCAGTTTGTTAATTTTGTACTGGATATATTGTATATAAAAAGCAGACACTATTCCAAAAAATATTGAGCAATAAAGTATAGGGCTGGTTTTATATAAGTTAAATACTGGTTGTGCAATAAATATTATAAGTACAATAAACATCTGTGGACATGGAAAACATGCAGCATTATACAATATTAGCGGTGACATAACTATAAAGCCAGGGACTGCCAGTGCAATTATACTATAAATGCCTGATGTTATAAGTGTAAAATATTTGTTCTGCCAAAAATATGAAAGAGAAGACAGTATTATAGACAAAACCACCATAATTATAGAAGGAATAGAAAAGAATTCTATATTATCTGTTGTAAATATACTTAAAATACAATATGTAAAAATAATAATTTGTCCTGCTGGCATATACAAACAACCCTCATTTCTTTAAAGTACCATACTTGTTTTATTATATCCTATAAAATGACATTTGTCATCTTCTTGTATTGACATGTGGCACTTCCAATTTATTTTCATTAATTGTATATTTATATCACAGAAACAGAAAAAAGGATTTTTAAATATGGAGGAATTATAAATATGGTTAAAGTAGAGAGTTTAGTTAAAAGATATGGAAACCTGGTGGCACTTGACCATTTAAACCTTGAAATAAATGAAGGAGAAATCTTTGGGCTGCTTGGACCTAATGGAAGTGGCAAGACAACAACTATAAGCTGTATGCTTGCATTGTTAAAATATGACAAAGGCAATATTGAAATACTTGGAGAAAAGATAAGACCTGATAATTATAATGTTAAAAGGCAGATAGGTATTGTACCACAAAATGTTGCAGTGTTTGATGAACTTTCTGTATATGAAAATATTGATTATTTTTGTGGGCTGTATATTAAAAACAAGGCTGAAAAAAAGAAATTAAACAATGAGGCTGTAGAATTTACAGGGCTTGAAAAATATACAAAGATGAGACCAAAACAGTTGTCTGGCGGACTGCTTAGAAGACTTAATATTGCATGTGGCATAGTACATAAACCTAAGCTTGTTATTATGGATGAACCAACTGTTGCAGTAGACCCACAGAGCCGTAATAAAATTCTTGAAGGGATACAGGAACTTAACAAGAATGGAAGTACAATTATTTATACATCACACTATATGGAAGAAGTCGAACAGATTTGTACAAGAATTGCAATTATAGATGGTGGAAGATGTATAGCAGAGGGGACTAAAGAAGAATTAAAAAGCATGATAAAAACAGGCGAAACAATTACTGTAGAAAATATATTTATAAGTGAAAACCAGCTTTCAGAAATAAGTAACATACAGAATGTATTTGAAGTGCAGTATGAAGATAATATACTTGTTGCAAGGTGCAGCAGTGCAAAACATAATCTTGTAAAACTTATGAATTACCTGCAGGATAATGATATAACATTTGGAAGGGTATTTTCAGAACTTCCTACCCTTAATGATGTATTTCTTGAAATAACTGGCAAGAAGTTAAGAGACTGAAAAAGTAATGGTTTATAGGAGAGAAGTGTGAAAAAACATATACGGAAGTTTTTTCACACGGCACTTTGTATCTGTGTGTTGCTTGGAACAAAGTTGCTTATGTGCAAAAAGCAGCACAAAAATGGGGGATTAATATGTTTCATTTAATAAAATATTGTTTAATTACTATTATCAGGGAAAAGTCAGTGGTTTTCTGGTCAATGCTTTTTCCAATATTGCTTGGTACACTGTTTTATATGTCATTTGGAAGCCATAAGACAGAACTTGAAACTATAGATGTTGCTCTAGTAGAAACAGATAATTCAGAAATGTCCAGAAATTTTATTAAATTTCTTGAAATGATAGAGGATGATGATGGCAAACTGGTTTCTTTAGAAAAGTTATCTAAAGAAAAAGCAAATGATAAGCTGGAGAATATGGAAGTTACAGGTATATATTATGCTTGTGAAGAACCAGAGCTTGTTGTTACAGGCAATAATATAAACAGCAGTATACTTAAATCTTTGTTAGATACGTTTAACAGGCAGGCACAGATGTATATAGATATTGCAATGGAAAATCCTGCAAAAATTGAAGAAGTTATAAATACTGGATACAAGGAATTTGTTAATGAAACAACATTGACAGGAAAAAGCGTGGATGGTATGGTGCAGTATTTCTATTCACTTATTGGAATGGCATGTATGTTTGGAAGTTTTATAGGTTATCTGGTATCTACACAATTACAGGCTAATGTTACAGCTTTGGGGCTGAGAAGGGCAGTTTCTGCTGTTAGCAAGTTTAAGCAGATTATTGCAAGTGCTTTTGCGGCAGTATTTGTACATTATGTAAACCTTGCAGTCCTTCTTTTATATTTACATTTTATATTAAAGATTGATTTAAGTGGCAATATATTTAAATTAATTGGGATATGTTTAACAGGAGGTTTTATAGGAGTAAGCATTGGTATATTGGTTGGTACGCTTTCAAAGCTTCCAGATGGCATGAGAATAGGAATACTTGTAGCAGAGGGGCTTGTATTAAGTTTTCTTGCTGGCCTTATGATTGGTGGGATTAAAGGACTGGTTGAAGAAAACTGTCCAATATTAAATAAAATTAATCCAGCTGCAGTTATTACAGATGCAATATATAGTGTAAGTGTTTATGATGACCCTGGAAGGTATACAACAGATATAGTTATATTAATTATAATGTCTCTCGTTGTGGGAACTGTTACATTTATAATTACCAGGAGGGAATGTTATGACAGTATTTAATTGTTATATGAAGATTACCAGAAAAAATATTGGAATGATAATAATGTATTTTGGTATATTTATCGGAATAAGCATTGCAATGCTTTATGCCGCCAAGGAAAATGGAAGTGAAAGCACGTTTATGGATGCAAAGCTTTCAGCAGGCATTGTTGACAATGATAAAAGTGAGATTTCAAAATATATGATAGAATATTTATCTAAGCTGCATAATGTGGAAATAATGGAAGATGACACAAGTGTACTTCAGGAGAAGATGTACTATAATAAAGAAGATATAATTATACAAATACCAAAAGGGTTCTCAGATAATTTTTTAACAGGTGGTGCGTCAGTCAGTGTTACACAGCAGCCAGGGCAATTTTCATATATGTATATTGAGAGCCAGATAAATGATTTTATTAACCGTATGGTAAAATACAATCTTGCAGGCTACGCAATGGATGAATGTTTTCAAAAAGTTTCAGATATCAAAGAGAGCAAAATTAGTCTTATGGATATTAATGGAAATGGCGGCCAGATGCCAGACTTTGCTTACTTGTTCCAGTATTTCCCATACATAAGTATAGCAATACTAGGACAGGTGCTTGGTATTATAGTGTATTCATTTAGAAAAAGGGAAGTTAAAAACCGTATAGCAGCATCAGCAGTTCCGTTATACAGGCAGTCATTAGAAGCACTCCTGGCATTTATTGTAATAGGGGTGCTGGTATGGGCAGGATTTGTTGCAATGGTTTTTGCATTAAGGGGAAATGAATTGTTAAACAATGATAATATGGTATATTATATATTAAATTCATTTGTTGTAATGATGTTGTCGCTTTCTATAGCATTTTTAGCAGGCATGCTTGCAAAAAAATCAGAAATGGTAAATATGATAATTACTCCTATATCACTTTTTATGTCATTTCTAGGAGGTGTGTTTGTACCATTGTCATTACTTAACAGCACAGTAAGGAAAGTAGCGAAGTTTGTACCTGTATACTGGTATGAGGAAATAAATAATAAGTTAAGTGAATATGCAGAAATCCCAAAAGATGTTATAAAAGAAGTATTAGGAGGTATGGGTATACAAGTGCTTTTTACAATAATGTTTATAGCAGTAACACTGGCTATAAGCAGATACCAGAGACAGGAGAAATAATTTAAGAAAATCTTAAAGTTGTTTAATATTTCATTAATTATATGTTTAATCTATTGAATACCTTGTGGTAATTCTGGTATGCTATATCAATGTAAAGATAATAGCTGGCTAGAATTATTGCGAGGTGTTTTAAATGAGTAAATTTCTTAATAATTTCCAAAGTACAATGAGCATGGCATTTCATGGGATATTTGCCATAATATGGCTGCTACTGGCTCCAGGCATTGTGTTCTGGGGAATCTGCAGTGATTTATGGATTATGCTTCCTGTACTGGCATTAGCAGCTGTCCTGGTATTGTATAAAAAGAAGTCTGAAGCTTTAAGGAATTTTAAGACATGGGCAGTGAAATATACAAGCAGGTATTCTGTTATTACAGTTGCAATATTCTTAATGGCAATACAAATTATATTACAAATGTATGTTGGGTATGAGATGGCAGTAACTCCTGCTGGTGACAGGGAGATTATATTTAAACAGGCAAGTGAAATAGCATTAACTAATGTATTTAAAACAAGTGATGAATACAACTTTTATTTCCTGCGGTATCCCAACAACCAGATGCTGCTGGTGCTTGAAGCATTTTGGTTTATACTATTGAAAGCAGCAGGCACAAGTAATTTCCTTTATGGAAATATGGTTTTAAATATACTGGCAGTTGACCTTGCAGTAGTATTGTGTATGGTTTTGGTAAATAGAAAATATGGAAAAAATGCTGCAATACTTTTCCAGGTAATGGCATTTTTATTTATACCATTTTACACTTATGTACCATTTGTTTATACAGATACACTGGTACTTCCTATAGTTGCAGGTATTTTATTATGTTACCAGTTTATAGAAGAATACTGGAAAAAGAAATGTACAGTATTTTATATTTTACTTATAATAATGGGTGTACTTACATGGTTTGGGTATGAATTAAAACCAACTGTTGCAATTATTACTATTGCATGTGTTATCCATATGCTGGTTGTAAAAAGTGGAAAGAGGGGTATTATTGGGGCACTGGCAGTTATTATTGTTTTTGGTGCATGTTTTAAGGGATATAATGTGGTTATAAATGAAGTTAATATAGTTGACCAGGCTGATTATGATAAAGAAAACTTTCCATATTCCCACTGGATTATGATGGGGCTTAAAGGAGCAGGAAATTATAATCTTAAGGACAGGGAATATACAAGTTCATTTGAAACCAAAGAAGAAAAAGAGAAAGGTAATATCCAGATGATAAAAAAACGTCTGGAAGAATACGGAATAAAAGGACTGCTGGTACACCAGTATATTAAGGCAGTCAGTACATGGTCAAATGGGAAATATGATATGGAATTCCATCTTGACCGCCAGCCTGTAAGAAATTCGTGGTTACAGCAGGTGTTTTTTAAAGATGGGAAGTTTTACACATTGTATGATATATATTGTACATTGTACCAGTGGACACTACTGGTATTTATTGCCATATCTGTTATATATGGATTTATAAAACGGGAAACTGGTTCTGCTGCAATGTGGAAGCTTGCCTTGTTTGGGCTGTTCCTGTTTCTGTCAATATGGGAAACAAAAGCACGGTATGTAATGCATTTTATACCAGTTATGATGCTGATAACTATAGATATGCTTGTTAAAATTAAAAGGCGTTATGTACATTAGAATACATTAATAAAAAGTGGTTACAGTTCACACCCCCCAATAAACCATTGTGAAATGTGACGAAATTTATTTT
>CAQGLR010000029.1:0-13599 GCA_948794795.1 uncultured Lachnospiraceae bacterium
TGACTTCCATACAGCAATTTTACCAGGATTGCTTGCTTAAGTTCGCACTTATGAGGCTACCACCCCTGTCATGGGTTCCATATTGGAATACTATCACAGTTCGACAGGAATTTCAATCAGATTCTCTTTTCGTGGAATATGTGGAAAGTGTTTCAAAATCAATCTCAAAACAATCTCACGGAACAAAAATAAAAACTGGAAAGTACTGATTTTACGCACTTTCCAGTCCAAATTTCCGTTATTCGAACTCTTTTTTCAGTTCATTGCAAGTCCTGTTTTTAGTTACTCTTTCTTTTAAAAACGCATCATTTTAGTACGTTTTCATCACTCGTTTACATAGTTTCAAAGCTGGTGTACCCAAATTGTACCCAGTAAATCATTTTTAAATTTACCAAACAGTTCAAAAATCTCTTATACCTATATGTCCTCCACATTAATACCCATATACTAATAATAATAATATATATTCTATGAATACTACCAGATTGAGCTGTGAATTCTTACGTTATTCTTCTCTTTCTTTTTCAATAAATACTTGTATTTTTTGCTTGTTATATTATTTCACAATAAATTCTCAACAAATCATCTCTCATTTACTTAAAAAGTTGATTCAAACATTCTCCAAGTATTGGCAAAAATGGCGTTGCTAATGTCATATTTCATCAATGGCTTTTAACACATCATCATTAGTATTTGCCATCGCCTCTTTCATATCTCTAAAAAAAGCCTCGTTTGCATCTGTATAATAATTTGTTGAATAGTCATTTACTACCGAATTAACATTAAGATGTCCTTTCACTTCTCCAATATTCAATGTTGGAGCTTGAGCTATTGTCTCAAATGGAATATCCATAATATTTTGAATATCCAAATTCACAAAATCTTTGGAATAATTTACTTTCATAATTTTATATTTTTCTACAACTTCATTTGGTAATTCTCTTTCTAAATAATCTCCTGGCTCAAATTTTAAGTTCACTGAAGCTGTTGTCATTTTATTAACGCCACTTTGTATATTTCCTTTAATGTTATATTCACTTCCATCTTTCTTAATGAACTTTACAGGTTTCTGGTCTTTTAATAGTAATCTCATAACACCCTCCTTCATTTCTAATCCATTTTTTATTAAATTTTTCTAAACATTACTTAATAAATTATTCATCCGTTTCTATATTACTATACATCAATTGATTTCGTTCCAATTCCTTTTTTAACTCCTCTACCGTTGGCAATACAGTCATATACTTAGATGCAAATATTTGTTCACTTTCATTTAAAACGGAATACTTTACCATTGTTTCATCTTTATCTGTACAAAAAATAATCCCTATAGTCGGATTATCATCTTCCTGCCTTTTTAGGTCATCAAACATACGAATATACATATCCATCTGACCTATATCCTGATGTGTTAATTTATGATTTTTCAAGTCAATCAAAACGAAACACTTTAAAATATAATTATAGAAAACTAAGTCTATATAGAAATCTGTCGTTTCTGTACAAATATGCATCTGCCTATCCACAAAACAAAATCCTTTACCCATTTCCAACAAAAACCTCTGCAAATGGCTAATGATTGCATTCTCTATATTTTTTTCTACAATTTGACTACTATTTTTAATTCCCATAAACTCTAATACATATGGATCTTTAATAAACTTCTGTGTTTCTCCAATTCTATCTGGAAATTGTGTTGACAGCATACGCTTGTAATAACCCGATTTTATATTACGTTCTAATTCTTTAACAGACCAATACTCATTTGCAACTTCATTCAAGTAAAAATTTCTTTCTTCTTCATCTTCCAGTCGCATTATAGTTCTAAGATGTGACCAATGAATTTTTCCAATCATCGAATAACCATAGGATTCTTTAGGAAATGTTAAGTATAATTGTCTACAATTTCTGATATTTGCAACCGAAAATCCCGTACCGTATTCATCTGATAATTCTTGTGAAAGACGCTTTATAAGATAGGATCCGTATTTTGCTTTTCTATTGCCTTTTTGCTCCTGTTCAATAATCCTCTTACCCACATTCCAGTATGCATATGTCATTATATTATTAGCTGTTTCATATGTTTTACTTTTTGCATCATCTAATATAGCATGAATATCTTGATAAAACTGCAATTCATCTTCTGTATCCATCAATTCAGTATTTGCCATTTTCCATTCTCCTCAATTCGCTACATGCGTGTAGCGAATTCAATTGAATAAATTATTTTTCATCAACACTTTGAATAAATTCTTTAATACAAGAAATCTTTCCATGTTTTAATAATACAGTCGCTAAAATTCCATACATATCACTATTCAAATCCGCCAAAATCGCATCATACTTTGAATAAGATTCTTTTGGACATAAGCGCATAGGATTTACCATACTTGATGCCACTCTGTGCATTTCATCTATCTTCGGATAATCCTCATTAATTCTCTTGTGCAGCAACTTTGCCGAATTTACAAATTCCACCGTTGGTTTTGCCGTATTAACCATAAATTTAATCTCATTCAAATCATTTATAGCTTTTACGTCATCAATTTCACTTTTGTCATCCATTAATTTTACTGCTAAATCTACATACTCCCTATAAAAATGTATCATTCCTTCTGCCTCACAACTTATCACATATTCAATTTCTTCCTATATATAATCCTCACACAACATTTGCAAAGTTATCGTCTACTGTCTTTCCACCTCTACTCCAAGGTGTAAATTACTTTCATAAGGATTATCACAATTACAAAATATAATTTTATTTCTAAAATTCCCATTATAGTGTTTTAGCTCATGTCCGATGAGTGTTATATCAATATAATATTCATCTTCTTTCGCATCTCTTGACATATGCAAATTACTATTTTCTTCTACTATCTCCACCTTTTCTCCCATCTTTACATAAAGTGGTTACCTGCCTTAATAATATATTCCATAATATCCCTCTAAATCTATTTTTATTATATTCCTTTTTCAGAACAAATTCAATATTATGTTAGCCTTAATCAAAAAAAAGAACTACAACATATTGTCATAGCTCTTTTTACTACTCCTATAAATTGTATACTATACCATTTAATACAATACTCTCTGCCTTCGTCTTAATTATATGTAATTAAATTTACTAATTTTATAGTAGCACATGCATTATATAATCCTATCATATAAAAAATTTTCTAATGTGATTTGGAACAAAAAAATTAAATACCTTTTTCTGCTTAAATAATTATATTTTGTTTATGAAAGCTTTATCAAGACTATAGCTATGCAGGCTTCCAGCCTGGTCTTGACAAAGCTTTCATAACAAAATCTTAAACATCTAAGCAAAAAAAGGAAAAAATTTATAATTTCATTAATAAGCAATTTCTATTAACTCTTCTATAATTTTAATAAAAGATAATTACTAATTTATAAAATATCTAAATCTACGTAATACATAGAGCATAATCTGTCCAAAAACTATATTTTATATCTAATTAATATTATTATTTTCAGTTTTACACAATAGCATTGCTGCTCTCTCTTCTGGTGTACATCCTGGCTTATCAATGATATAAGATATCCTGTCATCCGCTTCATCTTCTCCAAGAAGCCACAACTTGCATGAAGCTCCATTATAAACCAGGTCACAAATACGCCCTAATGTCCCCAGGATACCTTCTTCTTTATTATATACTCCATCTTCTCCAAGCATAATTAAGTTTAACTTTTTTACTGCATCATAAATATACATTATATGCACCATATCTTCTAGTGATAATATTGTTTTTTTACCATCTGCTCCTTGTTCCATGCCAAGACTTACCCCATCCTTAACACCAAGCCTGTATGCAGTTTCTGCATAAAAAGATATATAATGTATAACTTTATCCTCTACTTTATCATACAATTCCAAAGTTTCCCTTGCCATTCCTTTACGCCATACTTTAGTAATGTCTGCAATTTCTTTCAGCTTCTTATGATGTCCAGCCTTTTTCAGTTCTTCTTCCAGTGCCTCACCTGTCCTGGTTATTACAATTTCATCTGAAAGCATATCCATAAATCCCCCTGTATTTAATATTTTGCCTGTTATTCTGTAAATATTTTTACCCTGTAATATAAAACATTTATTTAAATATTATCATTTTCTTTATTGCTGGCTATAACTAACAAATATAATCAAATTTGCGCTTAAAATTAAAAATATCTGCTATCTATAACTAACATAAAGAAAGGTATTAAAAATGAAAATAAGACAAAATAAAGATAAGTACAATATTGGTTCAAATATCCGCAAATTCCGTATGGAAAACCATATGACACAAGAACAGACTGTTGCTAAAATGCAAGTTCTGGGAATTGAAATCTCACGCAGTTCTTTTGCACAGCTTGAATGTGGGCTTTACAACATTAAAGTACAGGAACTCCTTGCCCTGTCAGAAATCTTTAATGTACCCATTGCTAATTTCTTTGATGGAATGAGCCTGCACCAGTAAGCCAGACTTATATATTAATTAATTATATAAGTCTTACAATCCAAAGTCCTGTATTTTGTATTTGCTCGTTATACCTAACAATTATACTCCATTTATAAATTAAAATCAAGATATATCTGCTATTTATAACTAACAAAAAAGCATGAGGAAATAACTATTATGAAAATAAGACAAGATAAAGATAAATACAATATTGGTTCAAATATACGTAAATTCCGTACAGAAAATAATTTAACACAAGAACAGACTGTTGCTAAAATGCAAATTCTGGGAATTGAAATCTCACGTAGTTCTTATGCACAGCTTGAATGTGGACTTTATAATATTAAAGTACAGGAACTTCTTGCTTTAGCCGAAATTTTTCATATACCTGTTGCCAGTTTCTTTAATGGAATGAACCTGGATTAAGTGGGAGTATGTTTAAAGACAGTTTTGTATAAAATACCAATAATATTATCTCTCTTTTATCCAGGTATCATCCCCTTTTTAAACACTTAATCTTTATTTGTTTTACATTACATTGGAAATAAGCTTTTCTAATAGCTATCATTTATTATTATGACAATATGATGATATAATATTATAACCCCGTTAAATTTCTGTCTGTTCCCGTTTATGATATTTTTCCTGGCTATAAAACATCTTATCTTGTTTTTGCTTATTTACTTGTTCTTGTTTCTTTTTCAATTCTTTTTTCACTGATTTTGGCGAAATAAATTCATTAAATCTTTCTGCAAGTCCAAGCTTTGAAATAAATGAAATACAGTTCTTTTTAAATATTTGTAACTGGCTGATTTTATTATCTTTTGCAATTATCGTTTCCTCATATTGTTCAAGAAGTTTCTCTTTGTTTTTTGCCCATTTATACGCTTCTAAGACATGTCCCCAGTCATTCTTTTTTATTTTTACATATTCCCCATTTCCAAAAAAGTTTTTTACAGGAACAGCAGTACCCTTTATGTTATTTTCATCTTCTTTCAATACTTGTTCAATTTTCTTTAAAGCTTCTGCTTCCAGATTATATTTATCTATAATTACTTTATCCTTTTTTACCTGTTTCTGCATTTCATTTGCCTGCTTTTGCAGTTCGTTTGTGACTTCCATTGCTTTTTTATATTCTGGAAGAGTATAATTGTCACGCTTAACTCCAAGTGTTTCAATTTCAATACCTTGTCCAGCACATAAATATTGCAGATATTCCCTTTCCCTCCTTTGCCATGCCATTGTTTCATTATCACGCTTTCCTGTTGCTTTAGCAAAACCCATCTCCTGGAATGCTTTTGTAAGGCTGTTGCGTGTTCCAAGACCAGTTTTATATCCATGTGCAACAGGAATATAATCAATATGTAAATGTGGTGTAGCTTCATCCAGATGCAGTACACAGTTAAACATATACAAATTAGGATTGCGTTCCTGGAAAGTCCTTGCATATTCATCTAATACTTTTATTACCTGTCCTGCTGCTTCTGCCAGGTTTCCATTTTCATCTGTTACAGCAGTATCTTCCATCTTTCCAATCTGCACTACATTTTCATAAAAAACTTTTTCCTTGTTTCCAGAATGTTCTATCTCATGGATATAATCCTGCTTAATCCTGTCTTTTCTTTTTTGCTTTGAATTATACTCTGCCAGCGCATTTCCAAAACAGTAATCATATGCTTCTTTTAGAGTTTCTCTTTTATAAATTTTGTTCCATTGCACACGTTCCTCATGTACATTTTTACAAATAAACTCCCTGTTATTATGGTTAAGGTTTCCCCTTCCTTTAACAAATGATATTGTTTTTGCTCCTATCCCTGCCACCTCCCGTTTTGTTACTTTTGCCAAAAGTAACGCCTTATTACTTCTGACACG
The DNA here is from genome assembly GCA_948794795.1 of uncultured Lachnospiraceae bacterium. GTDB lineage: Bacteria > Bacillota > Clostridia > Lachnospirales > Lachnospiraceae > Butyribacter. The sequence continues at coordinate 6,333 of CAQGLR010000029.1, forward strand.
TTGTATCAGAAGTAAGGCGCTCTGCGAGGCTTAACCTGTCCTTCGGACAGTAGTTTCCCTTCTAAATTTCCAACAGTATTATGATAAATTTTTACAACATAAACAGCTATGTTTCACAACTGTTCCATACTATTTACATATCTCATATGCAAATTCTCTTTTCTAATAATCCAGTTTACATTGTTTACAAGTATCTTAAGCCTTATTTTTTATGGCATCTCCTGTAAACTGCACTGTTTCCATTTATGTAAATATTTAAACAGGAATACTTGTAAACAAAAACTGTAAACCGTACTATAAAAACTTTTTTATTCTATTCTTGTATTTGAGAATTTTCTTTTGTTTCTCCAAAAGGCAGACCTGTAACATCTGAAATTTTATGGAATCCACTTTTATCTGTTATCCTTTTCCATCCACGTTGTGTCCCATATTTAGAAAACCTATGTGAAGATACCTTTTCCCATCCAGAAATACTGTGGTTCATCACATTATTAATCTCTTTCAGTTCCCAGTCTTTTGGGGTATCATATTCATGCCGTAAAGCTTCTTTATAAACCATAATGCTGCATACATAATCTTCTGCAAGCCCGTCAAGCCATGTCTGGATAATGCCAACTTTTGCATCTTCTGGCATAAATTCTTTCTGTAACTCTTTTAAATAAATTTCTGTTTCTTTTGACAAGCTTAATTCCCATTCACCATTATGGTACAGTTCCATTGCTTCTGCCCATGCCTGCCGTATATAATCCCTTGCTTCTTTTTCATCTTCAAGGATATGTTTCTTTACTCTTTCTGGATGCACTAATACTGGGGCAAAACGCCTGTTTCCTGTACGGTCAAGAGGTAAAAAGTCCATATTGTTGGAAGTACCTGTAAACACACATTGCCTTGGTCTGTCCTCTGGGTGCGTTTCATAGGGAATTTTATAAGTTTCCTTCTGCCTGCTAAGAAAGGATTTGATATCTTCAATACTTTTTGCATTTACAGTTGCTATCATTTCAGACATTTCTATAATCCAATGCCCTTGCAGTTTCCTGTAAACATTTTCATCATCAATACGCTTCAAGTCATCTGAAAACCATTCATCATTAATAGCAAGGAAACGCAAAAATGTGGATTTACCTGCACCTTGTCCTCCTACCAGGCATACCATAATTTCAAATTTACATCCAGGCTCATATATCCTGTGGATAGCGGCAAACATAAGCAGCCTCATTATCTCTTTTGTATACCTGTTGTTATCTGTGCCCAGGTATTTGGGCAGTAAATAATCTATACGTGGCTTTCCGTCCCATTGTAATCTTTCCAGATATTCCCTTATAGGGTGGTACTTATTATCATTTGCTACCATATTCATTGCTTTATTAATATTACGGTCGTGTTTCAGTCCATAATTTTTTTCAAGATACCATTGTACCTGGTATACATCAGTATCTGTCAGGCTTACGGAAGAACGTTTCCACCCAGGATTACCAACTATATCAATTTTTCCAGATAATTCATTTTTCCGTATTATGCCTTTTAATAAAGGGTCACACTGGAAAACTATCATACAGTTGTTTATTGTCTGGCTTGCTGCTCCTTTTTCATTTTTTGCAAGGATTGCCTGTACATCTTCTATTGTACCCATTTCCTGTTCCAGCATTTCCCCTATTTTGTTCCATAATACGTTTTCTGCTTGTATGGACTTTTCCTGCAATCTCTTCCACCTCTTTTCTTCCTTTAATAAATAATTCCTGTTTTTCCTCTATACTTCCTAAACATAAAATATCTAACCAGTAATTTATTACTGGCTCTGTATAAAGAAGCTTTGCATAATCCTCTGAAAAAATACTGTCCAAAGGTTTGCCTTCAAGAAAAGAACTGGTCTGTTCTATATCATAAAGACACCCTTTTAACATATCTATAGTTTTATTACACCACTTTTTAAAACGTTTCTTAATATAATTTATTCTTTCCTGCTCTGTTCTTGTTTCCCTGGATTGTTTCTTTGCTAATCTGCCTGGTTTTGTGTTGCCTTTACACCGAACTGGCAAACAGAAATCTTTTACCAGTTTCAATGCTGCTTCATATTGTGACAAACCAAACATCCTTGAAACATAATCAACAGCATCCCCTCCAGCACCACAGGCAAAACAATGGTAATTCTTATCTATCTTCATGCTTGGGTGCTTATCATCATGGAAAGGACAGCAGGCTAAACCATTCTTCTTCACATGCAAGCCATAGTTTTCTGCCACCTGTTTTGCTGTCAGATACTTCTTTACCTCTAAAAATATATCCAATTTCTAAAGTTCCTCCTTTTAATTATGGGAAGCCTTTGTTATAATAGATTTGCAAGATTTATTATGAAAAGGCTTGCCCTTTTTATAAGTTACTCCTGTTACCAGCAGGAGTAACTTTATCTTTTACCAGCTTCTAATAACCGTTTTACCAGTTCTAATAACATTTTTTCATCTTCTGTGCTGCCATCCTTCAGGTGTCCAAGTATTTCTTCCAGTGCTTTCGCCATCCTTGCTGATATATAATATCCAGGTGGGACTTTTAACTCCTGCCCTAATACAGCTTTTCTATAATATTCACCCTTAGAAAGTCCTGATAAAAGGATATTTGCTTCTACCTGGCTCTTTTCTTCATCACTAAGCCAGAAAGAAATACCATTATGCCTGTACCTGTCTTTTCTTTTACATGCCATATTCTTCTCCCCTTTCTGCCTTTCCTAATCTTTCTGCAATTTTCACTTGTGCATCCATTGGCTGGTGGCAGTATGTTTCAATTGTAGTTGTAACTTTACCATGTCCCAGACGTTTTGCAATCTCAACTGGGCTAAACCCCATTTGTACAAGCATACTTGCATGGCTATGGCGTGTACAGTGGACGGTAATCTTCTTTACCCCTGATAACCTTATGCCACGTTCCATTTCATGTTCAAAAAAACTTTTTGTCCTTCCTGCAAACAGCCTGGAAGATGGTCTTGCATGGTATAAAGCTGCAATATACTCTTTTAAAACTTCCTGTAATTCCTTATGTATTGTAACAACACGTATAGAACTTTCTGTTTTAGGTGCTGTAACTAAATCTTCCCCGTCAAGCCTTGTAAGTGACTCATCTATTGTAATTGTCCCTTCCTTAAAATCTATATCTTTTACTTGTAATGCTAAAAGCTCTCCAAGCCTTATTCCTGTCCAGAATAGTATCTGGAATGCCACCCATGAATCATGCTTATCCATAACTGCATCCAGAAACTTCTGGAACTCCCCCAAAGTCCAGTATGGTCTTTCCTCTGCCCTGCTTTTTCCCATGCTTCCAGCTTTCCTGCAAGGATTTGAACGTAAATCATAAAAATTAACTGCATAATTCATAATTGCACTAAGCTGGTTATTTATTGTTTTCAGATAAGTAGGCTTAAATCCTTTACCCATCATTTCACCCTGCCATTTCCTTATCATGGGTGCTGTAATTTCATTAACTGGTGTTTTCCCGAAATAAGGCAGTATTTTATCATTCATCACATACTCTTTTTGTTTCATGGTAGTTTTACGCAGGCGTTTTTCCATGTCTGATTTATAAATTTCCCAGAAATCAGACAATGTCATAGATGGGTCAGATGACTGTTGCAGCAGAAAACGTGCATACCATTCTTCTGCCTCTTTCTTAGTCTTAAATCCCCTTTTTTGTGATTTTCTTTTTGTACCTGTCCAGTCTGTCCAACGGTACTGTATTCTCCATGTCCCATTTGGGTCTTTCTTTGCACTACAGCTCATATGCTTGCCTCCTTAATACCTCCATACCACTTTTCATTAAAATACTCTACTGGAATTTTTCCTGAAATTGTAAGGAAACCTTTCCCCGCCAGTTCAGTATTCATTTCCCTAAGAATTTTATAAGACTTTCCGATACTTACACCAAGCATAGATGCAACTTCTTCTGCATTGTAATAAATTTTTTTGTCCATATTATTTCCTCCTGTTTATATCTTTTGATTTGGTTGCGTTTCTTTTGCTACGTATATTATATTAGCGCATCTTTTGATACGTGTCAATAGTTTTTTAAAAAAGCTTTATTTATTTCGTATCTTATGATATGATTATATTACATTTGATACTTTCTATTTCTGTTAAAGGATATATCTTTAAGGCAGGAGGCACATTATTATGACAATTGGAGAAAATATACGGCGTATACGAAAAGAACGTGGTCTTACACTAAAACAGTTAGGTGATATGGTAGGAGTAAGTGAATCTTATATCCGTGCCTATGAGAGCGGACGCAGAAATCCTAAATTAAAATCATTAGAAAAACTGGCAAAGGCACTTGCTGTCAATGTTGAAGTATTAACAAATTCAGACTTTGATGGTATCAAGGCTATGCACAGGCTTTTCCAAGTGTTCCGCCAATATGACGGTCATTTGTTTGAATGTCAGGATAAAGACGGAAATGATATGGTTGCTGTCAGTTTTGGTACTCTCGCCTTGATGCGTTCATGGTGTGAGCGTTACGGGAAATATATGGAAGAAATAGAAAAATGTAATTCTATCAAAGACGTGAAAAAAAGAGCCGAGGCTCTATTAAAGGCCGAGGCAGCCTTTAATCTCTGGATGGATATTTACCCAGAGTCAGAGCCGTTTGATATGAATTTACAGATCCAGAAGATACATGATGAATTTATGGATAAGACTGGGTTGAATCCAAAAGAGGAAAAATAAATGATATAAAATAATCTGTTTTTATATCCGAATATTAAAAAAATAGAAGGTTATTTATATTTGGGGTGATGACATGGACAATGAATCGATTTTGGAAATTATCAGTAAGAACATTAAATCAACTGAAGTAGATGATAAGCTAAAAATATGTGATTTCAGAAAATTACTATATAAGGAATTACACAGGGATTTCTCTTACAAATATGCTGAACTTATTAGAAAGTTATTCGCAATCGAGGTAAAAGAACGCGAAGTTTGTAGTTATGATTCAAACATTGCAAGAGAAATTGATAATACTTATGATTGCCCACTTTCTATAATATGTAGCACCTATCTACTTTATCGTTTGGGCGATTTAAATGATGTAAAGTCTATATGGAATGCAAAATGCATTGACTATGATTCATATTTTGAAATTGATGGTCAGTTTTTAGTAGGAGCAGGAGTAGATGAAACAATTGCATTTCTTCGTAGAAAAAGAGGAAGAATAGCAAAATTTATTATAAAAGACATTAAAAGGTATAAGAAACAAGGGGCTTTTGAGCAATCAGCATATACTAACTGGAAAAATCGTATGAACAAAATGATGGACAATCTTTGAATCAAATAAGCATAATCTATAGTTTGTTTTTTCGAACTAATTTAGAGTCATTCAATTTGGGTAGTTAAAAATTATAACTTATTTTAGTTGTACCAAAATAAAAATCTGTACCCAAATCGTACCCAAACGCAAAATAAAAACCCCTGCAAAGCCTATAAATACTGGCTTTGCAAGAATTTGACATTTTACTCGAGCTCTATAGTTGCTGGGGGTTTCCCTGTACAATCATACAACACCCTGTTTACTCCTTTTACTTCATTAACAATCCTTGATGCTACTTTTCCAAGCACATTCCAAGGTATTTGTGCAGGTTCAGCAGTCATAAAATCTGATGTATTAACGGCACGCAATACTACAGCATAATCATAAGTCCTGTAATCCCCCATTACACCTACTGAACGCATATTAGTAAGTGCAGCAAAATACTGTCCTAAACCTTTATCAAGACCTGCATTAGCTATTTCCTCACGGTAAATTGCATCTGCATCCTGCACTATATGGCATTTTTCTGATGTCACTTCACCTATTATCCTTATACCAAGACCAGGTCCTGGAAAAGGCTGTCTGAATACTAGATTCTCTGGTATTCCAAGTTCAATGCCAGCCTTACGGACCTCATCTTTAAATAGCATACGCAAAGGCTCTATTATCTCCTTAAAATCAACACAATCAGGCAATCCACCCACATTATGGTGTGACTTAATTACTGCTGACTTTCCAAGCCCTGACTCAATAACATCCGGATAAATAGTTCCCTGTACCAGAAAATCAACAGCACCAATTTTCTTAGCCTCTTCTTCAAATACACGAATAAACTCTTCACCAATAATTTTACGTTTCTGTTCAGGTTCAGTTATTCCCTTAAGCTTTCTATAAAAACGTTCCTGGCAGTTAACACGTATAAAATTAAGGTCATATGGTCCCTCTGGTCCAAATACAGCCTCAACCTCATCCCCCTCATTCTTACGCAAAAGCCCATGGTCCACAAATACACATGTTAGTTGTTTGCCAACTGCCTTTGACATAAGCACTGCTGCCACAGAAGAATCAACACCACCAGACAAAGCGCATAAAACCTTTCCATTACCAGTCTTTTCACGTATACTATTAATAGCTTCATCAACAAATGAAGACATTTTCCATGTACCAGCACAGCCACAAACTTTATAAACAAAATTAGACAACATTTTTGTTCCATCCTGTGTATGCATTACCTCTGGATGGAACTGTGTAGCATAAAGTTTCCTTTCCACACATTCCATTGCTGCTACAGGACAAACAGCCGTAGTTGCGCAAACCCTGAATCCTTCTGGTACTTCTGCAATATAATCTGTATGGCTCATCCATGCCACTATCTTTTCAGAAACATCCTGGAATAAAACTGAACTTGTGTCTATATTAACTTCCGTTTTTCCAAACTCACTTACAGGTGCAGTTGCAACCTTTCCTCCAGATAAATATGCCATAAGCTGTGAACCATAACATATTCCAAGAACAGGTATTCCAAGACTAAGTATTTCATTTCCACAACGTGGCGATTTGTCATCATATACACTATCTGGACCACCAGTAAAAATTATTCCCTTGGGCTCCATTTCCTTAATCTTTTCTATTCCAAGTGTATATGGATGTACTTCACAGTACACATTACATTCCCTTACACGCCTTGCAATAAGCTGGTTATACTGCCCTCCAAAGTCCAGTACAATAACTAACTCCTTATCCATGTTTCTTCAATTCCTTTCTATAATTTGTATAACAAAACTTACCCTGGCCTATTTTAAAATTTTCTACTATTTCTTGTTTATATATTTCCCAGGCAAACTTTCTTCTAAATAAATTGCCAAAGAATAACATCATATATTTAACTGGTTAAACTACATACTGTATACCTCAATTTGAATAATATATCCTCAATTTACATAAATGTATACTATTTAACTGCCTTAACTACATTATA
>CAQGLR010000029.1:13699-46577 GCA_948794795.1 uncultured Lachnospiraceae bacterium
ATATATCCTCAATTTACATAAATGTATACTATTTAACTGCCTTAACTACATTATATATACCCTGCTCTGAATAATATATATCCTCAATTTACATAAATGTATACTACTTAACTGCCTTAACTACATTATATATACTCCATTTCAGATAACATACTCCCAATTTACATAAACATATATTTAACTATTTAAATTCCAGCCTGTAGTCCTTTTCCATATAACAATTCCCAGTTTTCATACATATATCTGTACAACTGCTTAAAGCCAAGCAGATATCCGCAATCCACATTGCCTGCAACCAGGCATTGGCAGCTTGCCCAACAAGAACCAACCTCATTGCCACTTTGCTTAGTCTTGGCTCCTGCCAGGTTAATCAAGCCCTGGTAAACCAGACCCTCTGCTTAAGAAACGTGTATTTTAAAGTGATGGCTTAATAAGGTTAAAACCCTTATACCTGTTCCAGACAGCGTTTCTCCATATATCCCGCCATTATTTCCCTTATTTCCTTGAATTGTTCCTTTGTATTATTATTGCATGTCCTAAAATTCATAAGTTTATCTAAATAACCTTGCTCCTGTGCAATACGCAGGCTTACAGGAAATACAAGCTCAAACGCAAGAGCTATATGTCCAGCTATATGGTCAGCAGGTGTTTTCTTAAGACTACGTAAAACTGCATGCTGTTCCTTTATAGCTTGCATGACATCAGCAGAAATCCCAGCATTAACTGCATCCTCATTGCTAACTTTATATATAATTCCAATAGGAGTATCATTTATCACTTTAAATATATCAATTTTATCTGCATCCCTTATTATATTACAAAACAACACAGTCCGTCCATCCAGGCCTTCCTCAATCCTGTAAGCACTATGGTTCCATATTGCTTTTCTTATAATTCCAATATCTGTAAGATTGCCATCCTTACTTGTATCCTTACATATATCTACATTATTTCCTATATATCCAGAGATTTCTCCATCATCAAATAATATCTCTGCTGCATAATGTGCATGGTCAATCGAATCAGCATCCGAAAATGTGCCATACTTCCTAAGCTGTTCAAAACGTCCCACATCATGAAGCATACCTATAAGCCATGCCATATCTACATCATAACTAGAAAGACCAAGGTCTTTTGCTATTTTATCACACAAATCTGCCACACGGTATGTATGCTCTATTTTTAACTTTATTTTATCATTATCCACATCATAATTACCAGTGTATCTTGCAAATCCAGCCTTAACTTTTTGCCTGTCTATTACCAGCTTGTCCACCAAATCCCCCATTCCATAAAATATATATTTATAAAACAAAATGCCATAGCATAAATGGCATCTAATACCAATTATATACTATGGCACATTTTTGTAAAGCAGAAATCAAAAAATAAATTATAAATCCATAAACTGCCAGAACTGATATACAGCAAGCCTTTAACTACAAAATCCAGACATATATCCATTGCCTGCCCTGTCTGGCTTGCCAGATGTGCTTAACCCTGGATACCGTCCATTATATCAAGCAATGTATCATACCCCTTCTCCACTGCTATCTGCAATGGCGTTATACCCTGGTTATCTGCTTTGTTATAATCTGCACCTTTCTTTATAAGAAAACGTGCTGCTTCCTGGTTTCCATACCTCAATGCATAATGCAATGCGTTGTCCCCGCTGTTATTAGAAATATTTACATCTGCACCTGCACGCACCAGCTCTTTTACTACGCCTTTATAACAAAAATTCTGTGTATTTAAAATTAATGCTGTATTACCGTTGTTATCTGTATGGTTTACATCTGCACCCTTTTCCAGAAACAATGGAAGAAGAGCCATGTTAGTATTAATATCCATATACTGCAGCAGCATAAGAGGAGTCTTACCATCATTCCTTGCTATATCAATATTCTTCAATTCTTTTATTACTGCTGCCCTCTCTTCTTGTTTTAAATCCCTGCCAAACTTATTTTTCATAACTGCAAGATGTGCAGGTATTTCACCGTCTACATTCTGTATAGAATCATCTGCGCCACTTTCTTCCAGGATTTTTGCTGCTTCTGTGCTTCCATATATACACGCAGTATGAAGTGGTGTATTTCCTGGGGTTGCCGGGCTGTCTTCAGTTATATTTACATCCACACCTTTTTCTATCATAACCCTAAGCATATCATAATGGTTATTCCTTGCCGCCCAATGTAATGCTGTAGTTCCTGAATTATCTACATATTCCATGGATTCCTTTGAAAAAAGCTTTGCTGCATTTTCAAAATAGTCATCTTTTCCACCATAAAGCATATTTCTTTTATGCAATGAAGCTACAATACATGCGGGTGTACGTCCCTTTATAAGAGGTTTGTCCATATTAATTCCAAGACTTTCCAGCTTCTCTATAATACCTGTCCCATAATTGCCAGCAAGACATTCATCACGCAGGCAGGTTACAGTACCTCCACTATGTACAGGAGCGGTAAAGTCTATTCCATAATCCATACATATATCAATTACCTGGTATCTTTTATCATTAATCATAGCACTATAAAATATACTTGAAATACACCTTATTTCATCATCATCATCTGTATCCACCTGGCTTATAAGTTTCTTTGCAAGATAAAGTGCTGCAGTAATATTATCCCTGTTATCTTCTGAAATACTGGCAAATGCATTACTTGTAATACGGCTAAAATTATTTAAATCCATATTACCAGCTTCACAATCCCCTTCTGCCCCGTTTTCCTTTAAAAACATACATAGTGCATCATTATAACATTTCTTTGCAAGCTGTAATGGCGTCTCTCCTTCATTATTCGCTTTATTTACATCAATTCCACATCTGGTAAGCCTGAAAGCTGCAGTTATATGCCGGTTATAAATTGCCATCATAAGAAGTGTATTTCCATTCCCATCAATATAATCTATATCTGCACCTTTTTCAATAAAGACATCTGAAAGTGCCCAGGAAATATTTGTATTACTGCCATTAAGCATAAATACAAGTGGTGTCATTCCATTTATATCCTTTTTATTTATACAATCTGGCAGCAGGCGGGCAATAGCTTCCCTCTGTTCCAGGCTTTTACCCTGGCACTCGTACGCATGCTGGATACCATGTATATAGTGGCAGGCAAGATAATGATATGCATTCTTTCCATCCTGGCTGCAGATTGTACCATCTGCACCATTCTGTACCAACAGCTCTGCCATTGCAAAGTTTCCATAACAACATGCAAGCATAAGCGGAGTTATACCTCTTCCCTTGCCATCAGTTATATTAATATCTATATCTGTAACTTCCAGTATCTTTTTAACAGAATTATAAAAATTATGCCAGACCAGCATATGGAATAATGACAGTCCCATGTTTCCTGCTGGCTTAGATATTATATCTGCACTACAGCCATTAATACACTCTTCTATATCTTGTATCTGCTCATCTGTAAATACATTAAACCTGTACATACTGTTACTGCTTTCTTTACTATCCTCCCACCACGGTATATACTTACATCTGTTACTCTCACAGGAACTAACCAGTAAATCCGTTAATTCTTTTACATCCATTATTGCACCCCTTAAATTATATTTAATTTTCTGCTCCTGCCTCCAGAAGCTTTTCTACTATATCATTATTTCCATTTGCTGTAGCATAATAAAGTGCTGTATAACCTGCTGTATCCGTATATGTAAAATCTGCCCCATTTTCCAGCAATATACCTGTAATATAATTATTGCCTCTCTTTGCTGCTATAATAAGTGCCGTTTCACCTGCCTCATTACGCATATCAGCCTTTGCACCATATCCAATAAGCTTTTTCACAAGATGCTCATTTTCATTATCTGCTGCCAGATGCAGAGGCACACAGCCATAACTTCCACTAATATTTGCATCTGCACCTGCTTCAAGCAAAAGTTCTGCAACCATAAGATTGTCCTGCATTACAGCAATATACAACGGTGTAAGCTTTTCATCATTACGCGCATTAATATCAATACCACCTTTAGCAAGTATCTCCTTTACCATCTCCCCCTGTCCATTGTAACAGGCATGGTGGAGAGGCATATTACCAAAAGAATCAGCATTACCCATGCTTTCCTGTGACAGGCTTTCCATAAGCTGGACAAGCCCAAGTGCATTAGCATAATCAAATGCATTACGTCCTTGGTTATCCATAATTGTTGCATCGGCCCCAATGCTTATAAAATACTTTGCTGCTTCTGCCTTTTTTGCTTCAATAGCATAAACCAGGGCTGTCCTGCCCTGCTTATCTGTAGCATTAATATCTGCACCTGCATCTGCTAGAAGCTTAATAATCTCCTTATTTCCAGAAACTGCTGCCATATGAAGCGGTGTAACACTCTGGTTAGAAATTATATTTACATCTGCTTCTTTACTAATAAGCTGTTTTACAATATCCCTGTACCCCTTTTTACAGACATAGTGAAGGGGTGCCAGTCCCATCTCATCTACTGCGTTTACATTAATTCCTTCCTTTTTCAGGAATGTTGCCACAACACCCTTCTGTCCATTCTGGCAGGCTTTCAATAATAGCTTTTCCATTGACTCCTCCATCCGCATGGCAATCTTTGTATTGCCATCATGCTTCTATAATATTTATAAATATACCTTTTGTACACGACTGTCTGGACACCCGGTGACATATATACAATCTGCCTCTGGATGTCCTTGCAGGTTATAACAAACTATGCCACTAACTGGTGCCATATATCTCCATCACTTATACAGTTTATACTATACAAAAAGCAGCATAGCCAGAAATATTAAACCTTCCTGTTATGCCGCTTCTATATTAGAACTGGATATCAACGTTAGAGAAAAACTTTCCTTTATTATACATATCTATCTGTTTCTTTGCTGTAAGGTCCGGTGATGCCATATTTGCTGTTTCCTTTACAACATCAGGTTTTGCCTGGTTTGTTTTGTTACCAGCTTTATCTACAGCCTGGCTTACCTGCCTTATTTCCTGGACAGCACTTCCAAGAGTACCCATCTTTGAACCAGAAATCTTTACTACCTTATTTTTAAGGGACTCAATCTCCTCTTTCTTGCCTTCTACATAGCCTCCAGTTTCCGCCGACTGCCTGATTTCCCCTTCAAGCACACTAATCCTTCTTTCAAGCCCGCCAGCAACACTGTCCTGTACCCTGGCACGCTCTAGTGAGGCATCTGCTGAAACCATTGCTTTCATATGGTTTGAAGACATTTTCTCAGGTTGTGGTTCCAATTCTTCTTTTACATCAGCTACATTTCCCTGTTGTTGCTGTTCTTCCTGTTTCTGTCTCTCTTTACTGGCCTCAGCCGCTTTTTGTTGTTTCTCCCTGCGCATCTCCATCTTATGTTCCCTGAGCATATTGTTCAGTTCCATAATCTGTTTCTGGATTTCCTTACGCTTCTCTGCCTTTTCCTCCTGGCTGATATTATTATCAGAAGATAATTTCTGAAGCTGGCTCTGTGCACTTGCAATCTGGTTCTGGTAGTTCTTAGTTTCAGGGTCAGCAGCAGCCTGGTTCATTGTATTATTATTAACTTGTTGTATTTCCATTTTTTCAGGTCCGTTAATTTTCATTCTAACCATCCTCCTTTCCTTATAAAACTGAAATGCTGCTTATGACAGCTATACCATAAACAAGAGCTGGCGGCTCCGCACTTTTGTATTTACAAAACTGTTGCCTTTATCCATAATCCAGGATACTGCTTTAATTTTATAGTAATATATCAAAACATTCTTATGTGTTCTTTATTCCAGCTAAAACCTGTATTCTGCAGAAGCTAGAAATCCACGTACCAGGAACCAGGGGAGAACTTCCCCAGGAAAGTGTCTTAATTCCATTATATACCAAAACTACAAGATTGAAAATACCCAAACCAATATTTTTTCACTATTTACAGCCGCCAAAACCGGCATGGAGGATTATTATGAAAATTTCCTGAAAATATTTTTTGCACGTACAGCAATTACCAAAGAAACTGCACCCGCAAATAAAATTACAATAAATTCATAATTCTTACAGACTTTAAATAATACGCCATACATTGCATTGCCAGCTGGCTGTGCACACATTGAAACAGTAAATATTAAAGATATAACTTTTCCAACCAGGTTCTGCGGGGTTCCGGCCTGTACAAATGACATCATCTGTATTGTAAAAATTGTTGAAAATACCATAATAATAAAACAACATACTGCTATAACAATATAATTTATGATACCTGGCAGGTCAAATACCAGGACTATTCCCATTGGAAATACACATGCAGCACAAATTATAATTAAATTTCCAGAAGATTTTATATCCAGCTTCTTGGCAAAAATACCAGCAAAAATCCCCCCTGCCAGCCCTCCTGCTGCCAGTGCCCCTTCTGCTATGCCACACAGGCGCTTGGCAAGCACAGCATCAAAACCTAATACCTCCGTTACCATATATGGCAGGGCAACAACAATCATAGATGACAAAAACAAGTTTATGCCACAAATAACTACAAGCTCTTTTCCAATAACAGGCCTTTCCTCTCTTATAAACTTTATACTTTCTGAAAAGTCCTGCTTTATTATTTGCCAGATACCTATGCCAGGCTCCCGTTTTACAAATGGTATTTTAATAAAAAGTTCCATAACTGCAGACAATGTAAAACATATAATACAAACATACAATACAGGTCCTAAACCATATGTACTATATACAATCCCGCCAAGTACGGGACCTGATAAAGAAGCAAAAGAACTTATTGCATTAATAATAGAATTAGCTGTCATAAAATAATCTGCATTTACAAGTGCAGGTACACTTGCCTGTACAGAGGGCTGGTATACACCTGCAATACTAAATAAAACCATCATAGTAACTGCTATTAGAAAAACAAGGTCTGTCTTTTCCATAAGCACTGAAAAAACTATAATAACTGCTGCTGTTAAAAAATCCAGTATAACCATAATATTACGTTTATTTATTCTGTCTGCAATAATTCCACCTATTGGTGACAAAAGTATTGCAGGAATAAATGCACATGCTGTAACCATGCCATAAAGAGCTGATGACCCTGTATGGTTCAGTAAATACAACGGCAAAGCAAATCTTATTGTTGCATTGCCAAAAAGTGAAATAATCTGTCCAATAATAACAAGAGTAAAATCCTTAGAAAATAATTTCTGGTTCATTTCTTAAACCTCCATCCTTTCAATCTTATTTTGTAAGATTATTATTTTAATACCGCACGGCGGTATGTATAAAATTATAAATATATCTGCCTGTTTTCCAAGGCAGATTTTTATAACTAAATATACATTTTTTGCAATCTGCTATACCACTTTCCCACTAGAAGACACTCTATTTATTCTTCTGGTAAATATCAGCCAGCTCTTGCAACCTGTGTAACATTTCATCATCTGCAATATCCAGCCCAAAACCTTCCATCATCTGGCGGAACACCATAAATTTCCTATAAGACTGGTCTGCAGAATTATCAAATATCATAGGATTTGTCCAGATATTTGCAACAATTATTATCAGTTCTGCTAATTCTGCTGGATAATCTGTCTGTATAGACCCATCTGAAATACCTTGTTCAATAATAGGCTGTATATAGTATGGTGCTGCTAAATTCACTGTTTCACGGAAAATACTGACAAAGAGGCTTGGATTATTACTTAAATCAGGAGCTGTTGCAAATATATCATCCTGTACAGGCCTTAAAACAGACTCTTTAAAAATAGCCTTTAATTTTTCCTTTCCTGTAATATCAGTACGGTCACGTATTTCAGCAAGCATCTTATTGGATTCTTCTGTCATCCTGTCTGTTACAGCCACCAGAATATCCTCTTTTGACCTGAAATGATGATAAATAGCACCCTTGCTAAGCCCGCCCAGGTTGTCAATAATATCTTGTATAGAAGTATGTTCATATCCTTTTTCTATAAATAAACGGAAAGCAACATCCAGTATCAGGCTGGCTGTTTCCTCAGGATGTTTATTTCTAGCCAATATTATTCCTCCTCACTTTCATACTGATGGTATGTTGATATTAACATACCACAGGTATGTTTGTCAAGTACAAAACCAGAACAGATTTTAATAAAAATCCCTATGTCACATTTTATATAAATAATTCATTTACTTTATGGCCGCTACAAGCTTTTTTCATTTTTATGTTGCCTGCTGTAAGCAGCATTTTACTAACATTCCGGGCATTCTGTGGACAGATGGCAATACAACGCATACATGAAATACATTTCCCATAATCTGTTTCAGATGGTAAATTAACTGGAATTGCCCCAACAGGACATTTATCTGTGCAAGCCTTGATACAGCAACACCAGGAACTCTTCCTCCATAAGAAGGAACAGATACTATACAAATATCATCCTCAGAAAATTGAAATTCCTTAAAATCTGTTTTCCTTTCTGTAAGGTCAATATAATTACTGTCTGTACAAAATGATTTAGTAAATATATCTGAAACCTTTTTTGTACCTCCAACAGGACTGAATACAATTTCATAAACAGACATTTTTTCTCCTTTCTTTTATGCACAATATAAATTTATATAAATTAACAATTATGGGGTATAAATTTATTAGATATATCTTTAAACATCTCTCTAACTTCTTCAGAAGATATCCCTTCACCCTCTGCATAACTAAGAACTTCCAAAAACTGTTCAGAAATATAACGCTTAGGTTCCTCATTTGTAATGCTGATAATTATTTTAAATTTCTGCCAGTTCTTAGGAAGTATTATTCCAGGTGTTTCTTTTAATAATTGTCCTATTTTAACATCTGTAATAAAAACCTCCCTGGCACCAGACTGGTATAAAGAATCCTCTAATGCCTTTTTTTCAACTTCTGTAATTCCTTTGGGTACACATACAGCAACTGGCACTTTACATAATGGCTTTTTTTCCCATGTTTCTGATAAAAGATATGTAAATAATTTCACGGCAGCTATATAATCTGCAACCATTCCCCTGTGCAGAGGTGATATAACCTTAATATTATCTTCTGGATTTTCTGCCATTTTCAAAGCTGCTTCTCCAAATGCCATTATTTTGCCACTTATAGCATTATATGCCACAAGGGACTTTTCTTTTAATACAATTCCCTTTCCCTTTATATAAATAACAATATCTGCTGCTTCAAACAATTTTATATACTGCCTCCTTCCAGAACTATTTATATTATATATTTCATATATAACAATGTAAAGAATAAATAGAAACATAAAAAACTCTATAAACTTATCTTGGACTCCAAACTGCTATTTGAGTTTCCCTATTTTTCAAATTACACAAAGACTATATTGCCAGAGCCACATAGCTACAAATATCCAGGACAAATGGATTGCTACAGGTGCCACTGCAACAGATATTATTTTTTCTATTCTTTCTGGAATGGGACTTTGGAATACAGACTGAAAAACCAAAATAAAAGTCCATGTATTATTTATCCAATATAATGCATGGACTTTTATATTACAGTTTATCCTCTTTTAAGCCTTCTGCGCTGCATTTTCTTCCATATCTTTCTTGTTGCAGTACAAATCTCTTCTTCAATGCCAAGATAAGCCACCAGTATTTCATTATCAACAAGGTTCAGTGCCAGTTCTATATCTTTACCACCCCTGACAATACTATCCACTTCTTTTAGAACTTCCCTGGCTTTTTCTATTGGGACACTATCCAGTACAGGTACAAGTATATTGCCAACTTCACCTGGGAGAATCTCAAGCACCCCGCCTCCATAACTACGCCCGCATATCTCTGTAAAAGCAAAAGAAATACTATTATAATATGATAAAACTACCCTTTCTGGCATTACCCCGTTATTAAATTTAATTCTATGCATTGTATCTGTTGAAACAGCATCACAACAATTCAGTACGAATTTAGGATATAAATTATTTCTCCTTAAAAAAAATGCATCTGGAACCCATATAGATGGTATACAATACCACCTGTCCCTTATTCTGCACTTATATCCTTTATCTTCTCCCCTCTTTTCGCCCTCTTTAATATACTCCTGGTGTTTCTCCGGATATTTTTCAAGTGGTTTATCTGGAAAATCAATTAAATAAGCAGATTTTCCAGCTTTAACATTCTTCTCCCAGTCCTCTTTCCTAAAATAAACACTGTTGGCATGTGAGCTTCTTCCAACCAGGGGCTTTACAACATCCCCAAGCCCGTATTCCAAAACAGTGTTTTGTGTAACAGAAAAGTATTTATTATTTCCTGTTGTTATACCAACATTAATAAGTGTTATATCTGATAACTTTTGAAAACGCTGGTCCTTTCTAAGTGTTACAATTAATTCATTCTCTTTGGCACTCATAAAATACTTTGTCCACTTTTCATGGACATGGTTTATTTTCTGGAAACCATTTGACTGCAAATCAAGAAAATCCAAATCATCAAGATTATTTAATTCTATAATACGTATGCCCTTTTCCTCTGCGCCTTTTTCACCTATAAAAACGACTATTTCCTGCTCAATATTTGGAAATACCAATTCCTCAAATGTAAGCAAAGTAATCTTTGACAATGAATTTGCAAGAAACAGCCTTAAATCTTCTGCGTAAGCAACCTGTAATACCTCTGCTGGAATAACAAATGCAATCTTTCCATTATCACTTAAAAGATGTACACATGCCACAATAAACCCTACCCATGTATTTATAAGTTTATTTGCTTTCATTCCATGTTCTGTAAGTATCTCTGACATTTCAGCACGCTGGTCTTCCTCAAGATACTGGTATCTTATATAAGGCGGGTTTCCAAGTACCAGGTCATACTTAATTGTATCTTTATTTAACTGGTAATAACGGAAAAAATCCATATTTAAAACATTTATTTTCTCACAATTTCCAATGCGTCCTATAATTTTCTGTACCTCAGATGCCTCAGTTTCAACAGCTGTAAGCTGTTCTCCATCACCGATTAATCCTCTTTCAAGGGCAGCATCAATAAATACCCCGTCACCACAGCTTGGCTCTAAAAAATTATGCAAGGTTTTATCTTTTATAAAGAAATCCACCATTTTCTCTGCAAGCTTAAGCGGTGTATAATATGCCCCTCTCAGTTTTTGCTCTGTACTATCTTTTTTTAAGATCATAATTTTTACCTAAAACCTTAAGCAATAGACATCCTCAATACGCTCTTCTATACGCTTTATCAGTTTAACCTTTTCATTTTCTATCACTTTTCTGGTTGCCTTATCTGGTTTTATTTCTAATTGTCCATTTAACTTATAAACCATTTTTGTACATGAAACAACTTCTTCATATGCTTCCTTTTGTTCTTTTACATTAAAATCCAGCTCTAAAAATGGTATTTTCTTTAACAAATAAGTACCTCTTGCTGTAAAGCCACCTTCAAAGTCACTGCCCATCGTCTGGAGCAGCTTTTCTGTGTATGGATGGTTTAACCACGCCTGTATATATTCCAGTCCATACTGGCTGCCAGGCATTGCTGCTATTGCACAATAACCAGCAGTCCCGCCTGATGCAACCAGCATATCCTCTGTATCATAAGCATACATTGGCTGCTTGCTTAATACACGCACAATTAATTTAGGCGTATTAAAAAAAGCTGTCAATGCCTGGGTTCTTCCATACTGGTACCAGTTTTCATGTGTTGCGTTCTTTATATCCCGTCCTGTCCCATTGTTAAGGCATTTAGGGACCAGCAGGTTATAACATGCACATAAATATTCATATGTTCCAGGATAAAACTCTTTCATTGTAGCAATATCAATTAACACACCCTCTTCTGTATAAGGAAAAATTATTCTTTTATCTGTCTTAAGCCTTGAATATGTTGACATTCCTTTTTCATCTGCCTTGGTTGGCTTAAAATATGGTTTTAAAATGTTTTTTTCAATAGAATATCCACTGCCAAATTTATTAATCTTTACAATATCAGCAGTTTCCGAAATAACTTCATCTTCTGAAAACCAGTATACGGGCTCTGGTCTTTCTGCGCTTGTCTGGATTCCATTAAAAATTTCAACAACCTCACCTAGTGGCTTTGAATATTCTTCCATTTTAGCTATTACTTTCATAAATTCAATATCTGTGGACAGTCTCCATGGTGAACTGTCTAATAATGAATTTTTAACTATTATATTTTCTTGTTCCTGTCCCGTCCATAAACTTTGTAATGAAGTTACATTTGTATAACACATTTCTGTACTACATCCATTAACACACAATACAATAGAACTATATATTGTTTTATCTGGAAAAAGCTGCATATCCCCAAAGTCATCCAGCTGTATTATCTTTGTTGAAAGCAGTTTCCGTATTTCCTGCCCGGCAACAATTTTAAAAAACTTATTTGGGACAATATAGCACATTAAGCCATTATCTTTTAATAAGTTTAATGCTTGTTCCATAAACAAAAAATATTTATCAAATTGTTTATACGCTGTTTTAAACTTTTTCTTATAAATTGCAAACTCCTCATCTGTTTCTAATGTATGTATATCTTCTGTTTTAACATATGGCGGGTTTCCAATTATAATATCAAATTTTCTTCCTTTGTTAAATTCTTCCCATTCAAACGGCCTTACAGATTTAAGCAAATCAAATGTTATTTCCCCTGTGCCAAGGTCTTCTCTTGAAATAAGGGAATTACCATTCTGGATATTTCCACTTAAATCTGGAAGGACAGGAACACTTTCATATATTGATGCTGGGGTTTCATCTTCCACCAGCTTAATAAGCAGTGAAAATTTACTAACCTCAACAGCATGTGCATCAATATCGGCTCCATATACACATTTAAGCAGAATATTTTTCTTATCAGAAAGTGGCAGCTTCTTTTTGCCATTACCCAGTTCTAATAAATATCCTGGGTTATTTGCCATATACCATTCTACACAATAATCCATAAGGTACTGGTAAACTTCTTCCAGAAAAATTCCCGAGCCACACGCAATATCAGCAATCTGTATATCTTCAATTTCTTTTGGTGTCTTCCCATTACAATATGGGCCTAATGTTACTTTTACCATATATTTAACAACCTCTACAGGAGTATAAACCACAGAGCGGTATTTATATTCTTTCTTTGTGGCTAATTTAACCTTGCCATCCTCCAAAATAAGGCTTTCTGTTAAAAATGCTTCATAAATTTTTCCAAGTATTCCTGGCTCAATAATATGAAATAAATATGGTGTCTGTGGATAATACAAAGACATAATCATTTCAAAAATAATTTCATTATCCAGGTCAAAAATTATATTGTCACCACCAAAAAGTTCAGAATTATATCTTTTATCCGCCTCTTTAAAAACACGCATTAAAGAATCCTGCAGTTCCGGTTTACTTTTTGCAGTTTCTTTTAATTTACTATACAAAGGAAGATTTCTGTCTTCACAGATACGGAGGAAAATAATCTGGTTTATAAACTCCTGTACCACATCATTCAGAAAACCAATATCCTTATATTCTGATGAATTATTATATAAATATGTTCCAATTTCTAAACGCCACTGGTTAATCTGCTCTAAGAAAGTATCATCAATTTCTGTAGCATACCTTTCTGTATTCTGGAAATTACTATTCACAAATCCATCAAACTTTCCAGAATACACACTATCTCTTGAAAGCAAGGAATAAATCTCGTCATATTTCTCTAAATATTCAAGATAATGATAACATTTATAAAGTGAAGTAGTGGCTGTATCACCTTCTTTTGGTTTATTTGTTGTATCAAAAACCATTAAATATTCAAAGTTTGATAATACAGAAATCTTGTGCTTTGCGTTCCACCCATAACTTCTTGACTGTATAGCTGGGCTTGTTTCTTTCTTAATATTAACTGCAGGCTTTTTTGCTTCAACAAATATCTTAGAAACACCATTTAATGTCAAAGTATAATCTGGTCTTTCAGTTTCATTTGAAAATCTTTCAACTACCACTTCTTTGTATTGTGGAGCTACCCCTTTTCTATTATGTACATCCCATCCAAAGCACTCTAACAGAGGGCTGATAAACTCATCCCTGCAGTCCTGCTCATTATATTCTTTGGCATTTCTATAGGTTTTAATATTTCTTTGGTACTGGGTTATCAACCTTTGCAAATCATCTTTTTTCATAATCATACTCCATACAGCCAGTAAAACGTATATCTACAATCCAAAGACACATATATGTTATTTTACTGCTTGCCCATAACCTGGTTAAGAAAACCTTTGCGATACTTTCATACTGCCTGCTATATTTTTAAGGCATAAAAGCAATAGTATTTCTTAATAAGGTTAAATTATTTATAAAGCACTTTTTCCACTTTTTACCCATTCATCAACTTCTGATAACTTAAACTTCCATAATTTGCCTATCTTATGTGCTGGAATATCTGTTTTCTTTATCCAGTTTCTAATGGTATCCTTTGTTACCCCTAAATAATCTGCTGTTTCTTCAAGACTTGACCATTTATCTGCTAAATCCATCTTATATCCTCCAAACCAAACATCAGCTATTATACTAACCCGCCTTTATATTATATATTTCTTTTCTGCAAAAGTCAACCATATGTTCTGTAATTTAATATGATTTAATAGTATTATTTAGTACATTTTTAAAAACTAATGCAGTTTCTAATGTAAATTTATAGAAATCTGATGTCTGTTTAACGTTTACCAAATAAATACACGCCATCCAATTTGTTTTTATACTATTTTAAAACATATCCCATAATTATGCTATACAGTAAACATCTGGTGGTCATATTATAATATCTTTTCCATTCCATTCAGTTTTAACAGCATTTGTTCCATTAACTGCCCAGTCCGTTATTTTTGAAACAAATTTTGGAGTTACTGCCCCAATAACATTAAACGGAACTATATATCTATTCCACCGGCCATCTGTTTTCTGTCCCTGGAAATAACTTCCCTTACAAATAACATATGATGTTCCAGTTTGTAATGGATAGGAAAGTATTGTAGTTTTATCTTTAGAAATTATATTTAAAATATAATATATGCTGTCACAATCTTGTGAAACATACCAGATATATTCTATGCCATTACATATAATTTTCCTTCTTCTTTTTTTACTTACACCCATAAATAATCCCTTATATTGTAATTATAAATTCTTCTGCAATACCAGTTTTATACTGTAATTTCAATCTGGTTTCCTTCAATCCCTACAATACAGCTTTCATAATATCCATCACCTGTTGTCCTTGGACCACTGGTAACATTAAAGCCATCTTTTTTCAATTTGTCTGTAAGCCTGTCAACTGCTTCTTTACTGCCTGTGCTAAAAGCAATATGGACATAGCCAGTACGGTTTAATGTTTTTTCTCCGTCTTCCATATCAGGCTTATTCATTATTTCCAGCCTTGCACCATTATCAAAACTCAAAAAGTATGAACGGAAATTTGTAGTCTTATTATGATAACCACTATTAGATGATGCATTAAAATATTTAACAAAAAAATCTCTTGTCTTTTCTAAATTATCCACATACATTGCAATATGTTCTATATTCATACTTTTATTCCTCCATAAATTATATTTGATTTTACTATTACATACACAGGTTTACAATTTTCTTGAAAAGCACAATAAAACGGCCTGTTTAAGTTTATATATTCTTATTTTATCATTTGGTTTAAGACCGGCATTTTCTGAAAAAATTGTAAATTGTATGTATTACATAAATAACAAACGTATAAATGGTGCAAATAAACCAACAAATGGATATACAATACCAATGCCACATAAAAGCACAGCCCAGCGTTTGTCATGTTTCTGCATAGCTGGAACATAAAAAATCTTGGGATTTTCTAAAGCATAATATAAATCTGTCTTGTCTCCTTCTTTTAAATAGCAAGTGCTGTATCCGCTTGAAGATATAACTTTATACTTTTCCCCATTAGCCTGGAACTCATACTCTGGGAAAAACCCCCTTTTACCTGAATAAGTATTCCATCCTCTGGAAATAACAGTAGCAGTAGTTAAAACAACCGCATATCTGCGTTCTTTTAAGAGACGGTAGTATATAGCCATTCCAATCACAAAAAAAACTAATGGTATTATTACAAATCCTGTATCAATTATAAGGCGTTCTTCTATTCCCTGTAAAGACTGGTATATTATAACTCCCACAAATACAACACAGCATAATGGCCAAAAAACTGCCAGATAACGCCATATTTTTAATGCATTGCCTGGTTCTGTATTATCTTTTATATTATCTTTTATATTTCTGTTTTTTATTATTTTTTTCTTTTTAAAAAACCATATAAGCACAATAGCAGAACTAACCAAAGAAAATAACATAATAACTATGACAAATTTCATATTTAATTTATCCCCGTCCAATAGTACCTCCTTATCTTTTCCCCAAACTTTACTTTAACATAAACTATACATTATTTGAATATAAATATTTCTTCTATAGGCACACCAACTACCCTTGAAATATCAACCGCTAATTTAAGTGATGGATTGTAGCACGCCTTTTCCAGCCGCATAATTGTTTCCCTGCGCACCCCAGTCTGTGCCGCTAACTGCTCCTGGGTTAATCCTTTTAATTGTCTGTACTTTTTTAATCTGCACTCAAAACCAGGCATATTTTATTCCTCACTTTCATCAATCTGTAAATCATTGTCATAATGATATAACAGAAATCCACTAAGAAATAATTCAAGTGCCAGGGCAATGGAAACAATAATTATATATGCAATAAATGTATATTCAAGATTTCCTATAAGCCTGCCCTGTCCTAATATTATGGTAGCAATAAAAATAATTGTTAATGTTATCTTATTTGCTTGAAAATGAGCTTTCATTTTATTTTCTTTGTATCTTTCGTCCATAAATGTACCTGACAATTTTCCTTCATAAAAGAAACCAAAAAATCCAAAAAATATAAAAAATCCAAATGGAAAAATAGTTTTATCTATACTATAAGTCCAAAAACCAATAAATCCTGTAAATCCAAATAAACCTAATAATCCAAGTTTAGGATTAATTTTACGTGTTAATTGTGAAGATACTTCTTTATATTTATTTGCAGACACCACCTGTATAAATAATACTATAAGATACAAAACATACATAAAAATAAAAATCCCTGAGATAATCATAGGAATATCTTTTGCCCTGAATGTATATCCAGACAAATCCATTGGTACAATAAACCTTGAATCATTGAAAACTATTGTATACCATGATGATACTCCCGTAAAAATAATACACAATATGCCTAATAAAATTATAAATCTGTTTTTAGTTTTTTTCATAACTATCCCTCCTAAAGTGATATATTTATCTCTTAATAGGACAAATATATCACTTTAAGATTATAATGTCAACAGAAAAGATATAAATATATCACAAAACCTTTAATAATATGTATCATGTTTTTTCTGCTATAAAAATATATCTTGCCATTTCTTTACAAAATTCTTCAAATGGCTTACAGGCACATTCTGTCTGGCATATTAACATATCATACCAGTTTCTTTCCCCTGCTTTATAAAAATCTTCCCGAAATGATATGGCAGCTTCCCTCTTTCTCTTTAATAATTCATAACACTCTCCCGTAATATCAGTAACCTTATAAACAATACCATTTTTTCTTAATGCTTTTGCCAGCTCTGTAGAATTTACATCTTCTGTTTTTGGCATAACATCACCTTCCTGGTAACCGCAAAAAAATATACCACCTCTGCGAAGCCATCCCCATATCTGCCCTATAAAAGAAACCATATCTTTTGCAAAATAAATAGAGTCCATAGAAATAACCATGTCAAAGGAACTGCCAGGATAACTAATTTCACCAATAACTCCCCTTTTAAAATCTGATTTCACAGGATACAAGTCTTTTGCTGTCTTGATTGCATTCCATGAATAGTCAAACCCATGTATATATGCTGCCGTTTTTTGTTGTAAATAACCTGCCATCTTTCCATTTCCACACCCTATATCCAGAATATGAATTTCTTCTTTATTTGGTAAATATTCTAATATTCTGTCTATTTGCTGGACATCACTAAACCCATCCTGGGAAAAATCTTCTCCAAAAGCTTTTTTACAAAACTCCGAAAATACTTCTGATGATTTTGACATTGTATAGAACTTTTCATACTCATTATAAAATAATAATTCCTGTCTCTCCATCTTTTTTCCTTTCACTATAATTAATTTCAAAAAGCTGCCTGTAAATATACAATATTTTACCATAACCTGAAAGTATCCACCACAACATATATAATTAAGTATAAATCCAGATTTGTAATATATTAATGTCTGCTACCAATATCATTACATAACCAGTAAAAATAATACCTTCAATAATCAAACTGGACATTTTGTAAAAAGCATGCAAAATAATACCACAAAATCTATAATTTTAGTATAAATTATGCCAGAAATCTTAAATTTAACTATAATGTGAAGTATAACTTTATTTTTCTTATATAAACTGTTATACTTTATATATTATTTTTAATTCACAGAATGGAGCTTATAAATGATTGGAATATATTTTAGCGGAACTGGAAACTCCAAATATGCTTTAGAACTTTTCCTTGACAACTATAATAAAACCGCCAAAGCTTTCCCATTAGAGGATAAAAACATTATTCATTACATAAAAGAAAATAAAGAAATTGTTTTTAGTTATTCTGTACAATTTAGCAGCCTTCCTAAAATGCTAAAAGATTTTATAGACCAGAATAAACATTTATGGCGTGGAAAAATAATTTTTGTAATTGCAACAATGGGACTTTTCAGTGGAGACGGGGCAGGTATTTTAGCCCGGAGACTACAAAAATATGGTGCAGAAATTATTGGTGGCCTTCATTTAAAAATGCCAGACAGTATAGCTGATGAAAAAGCCTTAAAACGCCCAATAACAAAAAATAAAGAACTTGTAAAGAAAGCAAAAGACAAAATATACTCTGCAGTAAAAAGTATAAAAAACGGCAATCCTCCACAGGAAGGACTGGACTTTTTATGCCATATTGCTGGATTATTAGGCCAGCGCCTGTATTTTCAAAGAAAAACCAAACATTACTCTGATAAGCTAAAAATTAACACCAGCAAATGTATTGGCTGTGGCAAATGTGCCCTGGCATGTCCTATGGAAAATTTAACTATTGAAAATAATATTGCTAAAGCAAACGGCAAGTGTACAATGTGTTACCGCTGCATAAATATATGCCCAAAACAGGCAATTACTCTTTTGGGAAAATATGTTGTCCAACAGGGAACAATAGAAAAATACCTGTAGATTATAATATAACAGGGAAGCAGAAGCTTCCCTTAGAACTGTTTTTTATTTTCACTCCAATGACAATGAAGAAACCCATTGGGCAAGTGCATGTTTCCCCCATAAGTAAGCATCTTCTCCTTCTTGGATAGTATCTGGGATAGTGATATATTTACCTGTAACGCATTTTCCAGCTGTATTATACTGCTGGAACAAATCAATCTCTCCAGGCCAGCATATAGCTCCATACAGGCTGTCATCTGTTTCCTGCCAGATAAACCATAATGGTTCATCCTCAGCACCATCAGCATCTATCAGCCATAATTTAAGTTTACTGGCAACTTCTTCAATATATTCCTTTGGCAATGCCGTTTCTGAAAGTCTTCTGGACAAGTCTGCCATCATATTTTTACTTGTGTACTCATAATTAATCATAACATCCACTATAGGCAACAGCAGAAAAAAAGTATCATTATCAAGGTTCTCCACCGAATTGTAGGACAGACATGGCTGGTACAGCTCTCTGCCTTCTATTTTATATTCTACATGGTATCTGTATAACAATATCACTATTTTATTGCCATCTGCAGCAACTATATCAACTGTCTTATATGCTGGAATGTTTTCCTGTCCCTTATTATTCCTTGGAAACTGGCTGCTCCATTGATACAGATGTGGCAATTTTTCCGAAAGATATTTCCACAGAAAATAGCAGTGTGTAAATGCGGCGCATAGCCAATATTGCAAAAAAGTCCAGTTTGTCATAGTTATATTATCTGCTTCACTTGATGTATCCATATCTCCAGCATTTTGATGTATTATTTTGTAAAAATCCATATCATTCCCCTCAGACTACACTAAAACTCTATTTTCTAAATCCATACGCCCTGTAAAAGTCATTTAATCCAGCCCATTTTTCTCCCCATAATATCAGGGTTATCTGGCATTTCTGGAAGTTTAACTGTTTCGGAAAAGCCAAAGTAATCATTATTATCCAGCTCTGCAGTCCTGTCCACCCAATACTCCAGCCAGTCTAAAAAGTGGAAAGGCTTCTTGGTTTTTGGGTCATACATTGGGATAATACCACAGTCATTGGCAAGGTCCAAATACCAGACAGTACCATAAGTTGCCGGGTCTTCACTATTAACTACCAGGACGCTGTCCATTCCACACCCCTCTGTACACAGTGTAAGCAGGCCATTATCAGCAGTAAATTGTATATCTTCATCATAAAAAGCATCCATTTCTTCCTCTGTCATATACAGAAAATAAACTGGATTATCCAAGGTATATGGAAATGGCCGTTCCACATAATACTCATTATCATTATACAGCTCCAAACCATAAAATGGCTGGCTTCCAGAGCCTGCAACAGTGGTAATAAACCTGCGGTAATCTTCTGGCAGGCGTATACCCTTTTTCTTCTCAAAACTTGCAACCTTATTTTCTGGCACAGGTGCTTCCCATACAGGAGGCCAGTCCCCACAAGTAATATTAAAATCCCTTTCATTAAGCGCTTCCACTTTAGACATAATCCGTGCAATACGGTCATCATATTGTTTAAAATCCATTATAATCCCCCTTAACAATAGTTTGTTTAACCAAAACCATAATACCATTTTTATAGTTTTGCTATTATATTTCTAATAACACTATTTAAATGTAAACTTACCCCATGTTTTTGTATGCCACTCTTTATATGCCATTTTTTCATCTGCATATTCTGCATTTTTCACCACTAACGAACCTGAATCTTTATCATATCCCAGATATATATGCATAGTCCCAATCTCCTCTGAACGGTGTCCGACGCATACAGAACGTACAAGTTCCAGCTGCATAATATCTTCTTCTGTTTTTACACATGAAATATCATCTAAAGTATATAAAAAAACCTTTCCATATTTTTCCGCCCATTTCTTCCGCAATTTGCCATTATTCCACATACCCACATAATTAATACATCCTATTTCATCTATTTTCTCTTGCATTTGGCTTTTACTGTAACCAGCATCTGTAATCATGGAAACTGTCTTAGAATATCCAATACACGGAAACCCAAGTACCACCTTATAATTATCCTTCAGCCTGCCTTCAAACGCCATGCGGTCAATAAATTCTCCATTCTTTTCCCAGTCCTGGTTACATGAATAGATTTCTTCCATATTATTTTTATCTGCATTGACATGGTATACCCCAAAATCAATAGATTTATTATAGTTGTAAGACACAACCAGTTCCTGGGCTCCATCTCCTGTAATGTCAGCCAGGTTTAAATCTACCCAGTCAGAACAACGCAAAGAAAAATCCGTTTTCTCTTTATAAGAAGCACCATTTTTATAATCAAGAACCACAAAATAACAATTATATGACCATATTGCATCCTCGTCTATTTTAGTAAATTCATCCATTCCTGTAGTAACAAAAAGTCCCAGGCATCCTCCAGATATTTCTTGTTCCATAACACCATTTTTTGTCCGCCTGGAAATATGTGACTTCATATCTGATACTCCCGATATATCCCCAACTACATATGCACTGGCAAAAACCGGTTTATCAAAACCAGCAAAAGATAAATCTGCCAGATAATTTGAAAATATTGCTTCATTTTCTTCTGTACCATCAAAACAAACTCCTTCTATATCTGATTCCTCTTTCAGTGAAACAACAATCTTCCCCTCTGCTGTAGCAGGATCTGGTATTAGCACTTTTTTATCCATACCAGCACGCACATACAAAGAACGTTCCCCAGAATTAGAACTATTATATTTATTAACCTGGTTTGTATTCTGGTTACCACTATAATTATCTTCTTTTGCACTATTATTATAATTCTTATTGGATACTACAGTTATAATTCCTAGGAATACTATAAAAACTATTATGCAAGTTATTAATATACTTTTTATTTTACCAGTAACATTTTTTATTTTAACTCCCCTCCTGTTTCCAATATATAATTATCTATATACTGCCCTATATTCCATATGTTGTATTATAACATAACCTTTAGGATTTTACTATTACATCTTTGTTAATCCTTTTTAATTTTAAAAGGCTTTGACAGACCTCCTCCAAAACCAAAATAAATTTTTATGAATAAACTATTGACATACACATATAATGATGATATAGTTTATAGCAAATTTAATATTCTAAACCGTTGAAGCGGAGATAACGTCAATCATGCCTTTACAGAGAGCCTGTGATGCTGGAACCAGGCAAGAAACAAATTGTCAAATGGACCGCTGAGGGTGCAGCCAAATGTAATTTTTTACAAAGTACTCTGCAACGCTGCAGGCAAGCGTATAAATGCCGGGGATATGTTAGTATCCTGCTAAGTGCATGGGATATACCATGAATCAAGGTGGCACCGCGGATAGTGTCGTACTATAAATTAAACTATTCGTCCTTGACAGAGCATTTATTTCTGTCAGGGGCGTTTTTTGTTTGTGCAAAACTTCCTTGATAAGAAATATAATTCAAAGAAGTTTTCCTGTTTCTTTTAAGGAGGTAATTACAATGCTGCCCACAAAACTCTAGTGTCTGGCATTACGCCAGAATATAAATTATAATAATTAAAATAATAAAAACCAGTAAACTTAATTTTAACAATATGGAGGTAATTACAATGAAAACTGAAAAAATCCCTTATAAAATATATCTCAACGAAAACGAAATGCCAAAAGCATGGTATAACCTGCGTGCTGATATGTCCCAGAAACCAGCACCACTTTTAAACCCTGGTACACACCAGCCAATGAAAGCAGAAGAACTTGCAGGAGTTTTTTGTGATGAACTAATCGGACAGGAACTGGATAATGATACACCATTTTTTGAAATTCCAGAAGAAATAAGGAATTTCTATAAGATGTACCGTCCATCACCACTGGTACGTGCTTACTGTCTGGAAGAAAAACTTGGTACCCCTGCAAAAATCTATTATAAATTTGAGGGCAACAATACAAGCGGCAGCCACAAGCTGAACTCTGCCATAGCTCAGGCATATTATGCTAAGAAACAAGGACTTAAGGGTGTGACCACTGAAACCGGGGCCGGACAATGGGGTACCGCACTTTCTATGGCATGTTCATATTTTGACCTTGACTGTAAAGTATATATGGTAAAATGCTCATATGAACAGAAGCCGTTCCGCCGTGAAGTAATGCGTACTTATGGTGCATCTGTAACTCCGTCACCATCTATGGAAACTGAAGTAGGCAAAAAAATACTTGCCGAACATCCAGGCACTACAGGAAGCCTTGGCTGTGCTATTTCAGAAGCAGTTGAAAAAGCTGTATCCAGTGATGGCTACCGTTATGTACTAGGCAGTGTACTTAACCAGGTACTTCTCCACCAGTCAGTTATTGGCCTTGAAACTAAAGCTGCCCTGGACAAATACAATATTAAACCAGATATTATAATTGGCTGCGCTGGAGGCGGCTCTAACCTTGGCGGCCTGATATCACCATTTATGGGTGAAAAACTCCGTGGTGAAGCAGATTACCGCATTATCGCTGTTGAACCTGCATCTTGTCCAAGTTTTACCCGTGGTGTATATGCCTATGATTTCTGTGATACAGGAATGGTCTGCCCTCTTGCCAAAATGTATACACTAGGCAGCGGTTTTATCCCTTCTGCCAGCCATGCAGGTGGTTTACGCTATCATGGTATGAGTTCTACATTATCTGAACTGTATCACCAGGGATTAATGGAAGCAACCAGTGTTAAACAGACAGAAGTATTTGAAGCAGCAGAATACTTTGCAAGAATTGAAGGAATCCTGCCTGCACCAGAAAGCTCTCACGCAATCCGTATTGCTATTGACGAAGCAAACAAATGCAAGGAAACTGGAGAAGAAAAAACTATTGTCTTTGGTCTTACTGGTACAGGATATTTTGATATGGTAGCTTATGAAAAATTCCATGAAGGCCAGATGAGTGATTATATTCCTACTGATGAAGAACTGGAAATTTGCCGTAATAAACTTCCAAAAGTTGAATAAACAATACTTTTAAACAATGTGGGCGCCGTATTACAACGGCGCCTTTATTAATAACATTTTTATAAAATAACATCCATCATCTTTTTTCTTACCAAGCCTGGCTATATATACCTGTAATTCCGGCTGGCTGATAATTGATTTAGGCGGTGCAGGCATTCCCTCTGGTACAAACTGTCGTATATCTGATAGCCTGTTTCAGTTAATCCCGTAGGTTTCAAAATTCCAATTTCATCATAATAACGAATTGTAATGTTATCAAAATGCATAGTCTGGCTTCGGGGTTTGCTTAATTTACATGTAACATACACATGAATGACTTGAGGCTGGATATGGATTTGTTATAATAAGAACTGGATAGTGAAGAGGAAACTTATTTAGCCAGATAAGGAGCATTAAAATGAAAATACTATACTATAAAGAGCCTGCTTTGAAGGAAGACCATGTGGATGTACATTTCCGGGAAGAAACGGAGAAGATAGGCATTATATGGGACTTCTTTTCCTCATTTGAAGGCATTATGGGGAAAAAGGAAAATGTTCTTTACAAACTTCATCCAGGCAGTATTTATTATCTGGAAATTGTTGACAGGAAACTTTTTGCATACCAGGAAAAAGAAGTGTACCAGCTAGAGTGTAGTATGTGGTATTTCCTGGATAGTTTTGCAAGAAATGGTTTTGTGTGGATTGGAAAATCCATCAAAATCAAATAGCCGGTTTACATTTTTCATCCATTTTGCTAAATCTGATGTATTTGAAACCAAATATCCCACAGCGGTATTCCCATAATATGCCGGAGCATCAAATGGCCTTGTTTTCAAGAAATCCACTTTGTTCCCTTGTGTTATTTCCTCCGGGAAATTATTGGTTCTGAAAAATGAATCTTGCATATTAAGTGCTTCAAGTACATTTTCTTTCATGTAATTCTCAAATTTTTGACCGGTAATTTTCTCAATAATTAATTCCAAAACATCATAATTGATAGTAGCATACTCATGTAC
The DNA here is from genome assembly GCA_948794795.1 of uncultured Lachnospiraceae bacterium. Lineage (GTDB taxonomy): Bacteria > Bacillota > Clostridia > Lachnospirales > Lachnospiraceae > Butyribacter. The sequence continues at coordinate 38,940 of CAQGLR010000029.1, forward strand.
CTTGCCTGGTTCGTTATTCAACCCAATATTTTTTATTTTCTCAATCGTTTTCGGTTCATATATGCCTGCTCATTGTTAAATGAATATTCTTTTGAATCATAATGAATAACAACAAACATTATAATCATCAAAAATATGACACCTAAAAGTATTCTTCTAACAATAATTTTTTTCATATTAAACTCCCTATTTTATAAATACAGATTTATATTTCTAACAAAATACTACCACAATTATTCTTTTTGGGATAACCGGTGTACATATTTCAAAAAATCATAAGCTGCTTTTCCCTCATTTTCATTATATTCCCATCCAAGTTTCTTCCCAACAAACTGTGCCACGCTTCTAAACAACCTACACATACCCAAAACAGACTTCCATGCATTATCAACATTACCATCAAAATAGGTCGATAAAAGCATTTTCCATTCTTTCTCTGAAATCCACTTATATAAATATTTTGATGATTTCCCGGTGCTTACTGACCATCCTGTTAAGATACCAACTTTCCAATTTAACATAGTAATAAGCTGCTCTCTTACAACATGATTTGTCATATCCTGTACATAAGGAATCTCCTTCCGCCACAAGCCCTTTGCTATATTATTGGTACACCACCAAAAGTTATTGCAAACTGCCTGGTATTGTTCTTTTGTAGGCTTTTTAACCCAATACTGGCAATCTGTCGCCGTTGCGATTACGGGTAATATGTTTTCCTTATCCAACAAAATCTTGCAAAGTTTATCGTCTTGGATGTGATTTAGTGCATAATTTATAGACTGTACAGTTAAGTCAATTCTGGTTCCATCTGCAAATTGCATGAGCCATCCATACGAATTTTCCTTATCACTTGGATAATATGGGTTTTCATCAGGATACTGCATATAAAGAATTTCACCAAAAAGTTTAATCCAATCTTTATCCTCTATAAAGCTTTTCGTGTCATCTGTCACATAAACAATATCGTAATCTTGAAAAATATCTTTTGGAACATTTTCATTTGTTCTTGAACCGTTCATATAAACAGCTTTAATCCTAACATCATTTTTCGCAATCCCTAAAATAAGATTGTACATTTCGTTTTCTGGTCTCATGTCTACACCTCCGTTATTGCTTCCATTGCAATTTTAATTGCTGCTGCAAAAAAATCATTCCCCAAGCAAGCACAGCAAAAAATACAATAATGATTATATCAACAAACAGATGCTTTGTATATAAGGGATAGCAGTAATCTGGGACAGTATCAGCAATTTTTTGATTTCTTTTATTAATTCTGTATTTAGTTCTATATTTTCAATCTGTTCCATATAACCAGCTATATCAATTTCTTCCAAATTGAGCTGATACCTGGCTACTGTCCGGGATATATCAATCAGCGTCCTGATATAAACACCCATTTGCCCGGAGCTTTCTGTAATATACCCCACATATAAGCGCTGTTCACCGTCAAGCTCTATTTCGTTTATCAAATCAATATTTCCTTGAATAACAGTTAAAGGCGTTTTTAAACCGTGAGCAAGTGCCGCTATCTGTTCCCTTTTTAATTGCTCTTCGCTCCATTGTTTCTCTAAAGATGATTTCAAGTTGTTTTTCATATCAGAGAAAGAATTTAACACATCTTCAAATTCTTTGATTTTTGAGTGTCCCACTTCAAAATCAAGATTTTGTTCTGCTATCCTTTCTGTTGCTTCAAAAAATAGGGGAGAGCTGAGCCCGCATATATTTCGCAAACTGCGCTGTTAATAAAAAGCGGGATATCCTCTTCTGTAACACCTTTTCTTTCTGGATGAAGGGCATGGTACAGCTGCACCAGATATTTTTTCTCTTTAAATAAATTTGTAAAAACACTATCCTTGATGGTATGTTTTACCACTTTGTCCTCTTTTTCTATGGAAAGATTTTGTTTCCCTCATGAGCCTGCCAACAACTTCATCTCCTGTAAGATTTATGTTTATAGATTATATACTACCATAAAAGCATCTGCCTTTCAATTTCCTTAAACAGTCTTGTGCAATACTATTCCCCAAACAATTTCTTTACCCTTTCCTCTGGTTTTAATGAAAAATCATCCAGTATATCCCATGTCTTTTTGTAATCATCTTTCTTTAACTCCTCAATAACATTTCTTTCTATGACATTGAATATCCTGCTGGTTGCTCCAAAGTTCCCTTCATTGAAACCTAAAAGTACTGTATCTCCAAATAATGTCTTATTAATTGTTATATATGCATCATAAACATAAACAAGACCAGCCATATCCTTTACACTTATCATATATTCCCCCTCCTTTCATTCTGTGTGCTTTTTAATTTCCCTTATACATTAACACAAAAAAGCTATAAGAAAATCTAGCAAAAATACATACCACATGTTACAAATGCAATAATTTGGACATACATAAATTTTCATCCAGAAAAATAATTCATATTTTATATGAAACAATTAATTGGAAAAATATTCAAAGACCATAATATCATTGACTACACTTTTTTTGATAAAACATTAAATACTGGACATTTTTACAAGTCCTTCGCATATACCAGCCTGTACAAAGCCAGTGGGTCTGAAGATGACATGATTAAAACAGATGAGATTTGCTAAGCAGGTCTCATTTTTTGCTTTAAGACAAAAAGTAAAAGAAATTTTTCAATTTAGCAAAAATTTATTTCCACATTATGAAAATCCCTTAAAAACCTATTAATATGAATGCAATAAAAAACAGACACCACAACAATGTGCAGCATCTGCTTTAATCAATAATAATATAATTTTTAATTGCTATTTGTCCATTGTCTGCTTCCAAGTACAGCCATTGTCATCAAATTCTGCTGTAATTTTGTTTACATGTATATCCTTTCTGTTTACATGAAGTGTGTATTTATGATTGTCCTGGTTTCCACCTTCTGTAATAATTTTCAATACTGTATCTGCAATACTAGCCAGCATACCAGTGTCCTCTGGATTTCCATCATATATTCCAACAAGCAGTGTTGCCCCATGTCTGTCTGCAGCATTTTTAATTTCACATAATTTCTTATATGCATAAGCATATTCCATTCTACCCAGTTCAGCTTCAACAATTTTTTCCAAAGAATCAACAACAATCATTTTTGTCCTTGTATTATCCTGCAAAAACATATTCAGCCCTTCTTGTATCCTGTTACCAAAAATTCTCTTCTTATATGTATATAAACCAGTAATATCCCCAATCCCAGCATTATATTGAATAAGCATCTGTTCTGTCTTTTTTCTGGTATTTTCCAGCGAAAATACTAAAACTCTGCCATGCTCTGGTTTCCTTTCTAAAAATCCTGTTGCATCAGCAATAGCAAGGGCAATATTGGGTGCAGAACATGGCCCATGCTGTTCCTTCGGAGTAATAAGAAGGTTCAATCCTGGTATTGTAATGCTCCTCTCCATAATGCACCTGTTCCTATTTGCACTGTTTCCTGTTTTCGTCATCCTATTTGACATTAAACATTACCTCCTTAATATTCATAGTTTTTTATTTACATAAGAATAATAACAGAATTAAAAATAATAAAAATCTGCAAAAATGCAGACCAATGATTTTCGTGGATAACAGATAATAAAGATAGAAACAAAAGAGAAAAGAAAGAGAAAAAAAAGAGGATATATTGTTTTAGATTTATTGTACAATTACCTAAACTTAGACCAGCTGACACCAAATCTTGCCAGCTGGCACAAATTCATATAAGGATTTCTGAATTACAACATACTGTTATTATACATCATGCATCCCTATGATATAACTCTATGCATTCATCAATGATACTTTCAATAAGCCTTACTTCTTCCGGATTAAGCTTGCCTAACTTTTCAGACAGCAGAAGCTTGTCTTTGTCTATTATGTCGCCAGTCAGGATATAATCTGTACTCACCTCTAATGCAGCAGCAATTCTCATAAGGTTTTCTGCCCTCATAGCCCTCTTGCCAGATTCTGCATATGAAACAAACTGTGTTGTAACTTCACTTTTTTCCGCCAGTTGTTCCTGTGTAAGTCCCAGCTTTTTCCTTCTCTCCATAATCCTTTTACCTGCTTCTTCCATGCATAATTTGACATCCATCATTTCGGTTTACCATCCTTTCCTATTGTTGAATTATATCAACACAAATGTTACATTTTAACCTTGTTTCGTTGATTTAATTCAACATAATGTTATAATTGATTTGAAACATCTGTTACAATGCCAATTATAAATTCTCCAGTCCCACAGACATACTGGACTGATAGCATATATCCTTTTCATGCATTTTTGCAAAAATAAAAGACATGGTGCAGGTGATATTCTTTTTTCGTACTAAAAATTTAAAAAGGAGGATTTCGTTATGAATCAAAAAAATTTTAACAGCAATATCACAAGTACACAGAAGGAAAATACACCAGAAAGCACCATGCAGCAGGGCAGGGACTGTTTTTTATCCTACAGATTTGAAATTATGGAGGATGATAATATTTATTCTGTATCATTTAATGGAAAACTGACAGACGAAGAAACAAGAAAAATGTTAGAACCAATACAGAATTGCCTTTATGAAAAAATACCAGATGCTATCCAGACATACCTGGAACAAAATAATCTTACATATTCCGGTTTTGTTTCCACCAAAAAGCCATTAGAACACAGCAAAGTTATGGAACTGGCAGGGTTGCTTCTGCATTCAGATGACTGTAGTGATTTTGACAGATATTTTGGAAATGCAGATACTTACTATTTAATTGTAGACCATCAGAAATGGGTTGCTGAAAACTGCTGCCAGGGCTGCTATTTTGCAGTAAAAAAGACTCTTACTGAATCTGAAAGCTCATGCAAATATAATATCATCGGGCAGACTTTTAGATACAATGAAACTACTGATGATGAAAATTGCTATTTTGCAATCAGGGAAAACAGAAACAATGGTTCATTGTACAATATTGCCCTGTCATCAGGTGAACCAGTACTGCCATCTTTTGGTTGTATAGACCTGCCAACACTTCTGTTGGATATTGACAACATCCAGAGAACAGAGCAAGTTATAGAATTTGCAGTAAAATAAACAGCCTATAATAGTGATGGAAGGAGGAAAATATTCTTTTAAGAAAACCTGTACAAATTCATGTACAGGTTTTAACTGTAAAAATACTCTCCTCTTCCCAATTTTCCCTTATCTTTTTCTCTCCTGCTGCCCTATAACAATGCCAATATATGTAATTACATCACTTTATACTGCCTGCTGCCATATAGCAATTTTTGACACAAAAAACATATCATATATCTAAGCCACAAAAATGTTTCTATAAGGCTTTTAGACACATCCTAACACCATTTCTAAATACATCATACATCACATCCCAAACCATCCTCCTCTTCCTTTTTCAATTTTTAACACATTTTTACCTTTTTCTGCCCACCAGAAATTTTTGATGCACATGCACATATGGAAAATATCATCAGAAAAAGTATGATGATAATCTGTAGAATTAGATAGATACATGGAAGAAAAACAGACGAAAAAAGAAGAGGAAGAGTTTGATAGCTACACATACAGATTCTATGATGCCAGTAAAATTTATATGGCAGCAGATTACATAAAGAATAATCTATGTAAACTCTATGACTAATCTATAAAAATAGTTCTTATGGCTTGCAGGCACATTCTGATATCACTTTTGAACCGGATTGATATCTGGTTCATTAAACTCCTACAGAATTTTTTAACCATCAAAAACAGACCAAAGAATCCTCTTCCCAAGCCTGTCTTATTTAATTGGTATTTTCAGTCTAACTTCTCCATACATACTGGTCCTTCCCTGTATTTTACATACATTACAGCATCAGACAATGGACACCATAAGTTTTTAACATAATTGGAAATTTATAAAAATACAGAACACAATAATGTACACCGGCCATATGTATTCAAATACTCCCCCAGACTGTCCGAAAACTTCATTTTTGAGCATAAAATCAGCCCCTTTCCTTCATCTGTGACATTGAAAACCGAATAAAATACACAAGACGCAGAAAAGGGCTTATGCCTGTTCCATTAGTTCCATCATTTTTTGAAATCCAAGGAGATTTTTCGCCCGTTCCAGATTATATCCCAGACAAAAGAGCGCAAATTCCCCTGCCACTTTCCGCAATCCCCTTAATTAGGAAATAAGTGGCTCCCATTGCACGTTTTATTGTTCCAACCGGATGCTCTGACAGGCACATCCTTTGGCTTGTTTTTTTCCTGTCTGGCTTTAAATTGAATTTTACCACCTTTACTTTTTCGTAATTCCATGTCTCTTTAGTCTTTGTTTCTCCGGGTTCCTTTCCATTCTCCTTTAACCAGTCCTTACATGGTTTCTGCAACTGGTCTTTTGTAAAACCAATCTCTCTCCATTCGTTTTTGCCTTTATAACATTTGCTTCGGTTTTTACAATGTTTACAGGCATTTTTATCCGCATAACGGATGTTACCATTCTTTTTGATACGATGGTACATAATTCTTAAAACATGGATATCTATACAAACGATTCTGGAGCTTACATAAAGCATTTTAGATGTTAGGCATTAAAAATATATGCTTTGATAAATAAAATGCCTGTATGGGGCTGTTATAAGCATCATAGCCATATATACAAGCCTCCTCCTCCCATTTTTTTCATTTTCATCCCATTTTTCTATTTTTCCTTACAAATCGCCACATCTGCCAGAAAGTTTTTCACACATCCTCTTCTTTCTCCTATATTTCCCATACCATTTTTCTTCTAATTTCCTAAGAACTTCTATTTTTGCAAGAAAAATGAAATGTACTAAAATTAGTTGAAAAAAGAGGAGGAGGGGGGTTCTGGCCTTTCATAATATGATTTAGCTGAATTTTAATAAATTATCCTTAAAAAACAGGCTATGGATTTTTATTCCACAGCCTGTCTTGTTTTAACCATTCATTTTCCTATATACTATCTTCATACAAAGTGTCTGTTACAATACATATATCCATATATAAATTGTGGAACATATCCAACCCGTCACTTATATTTTCTTCTGGCATTTCAATGCCATTTTTTTCGCAGGAAATTTCCATTGTGTGCATATTTATTATAATATCAATGAAATCTTCCCCTTCATGGACAGTTGCCCATACAGACACATGGTTGTCTTCCCCAATCTCTTCCATAACAGATGAAAATACATGCATACTGTCTAATTTATCTTTTAATAAAGCTGACATTTTGAGTTCCTTAGCATTATCAAAAAACCAGTCCTGCTGTACATCTGTCTTTGGTACAAATACATCCTTTGTCTGCAGCCTCTCCCCTTTGAGGATTGCCTTAATCTGCTGGTGGACCATCTCCTCAAGTTTCTGTACCCTCCATGGTTCAAAATCCTGGTTTCCACGGAAAGTAAACTCAAACCCCTGTAAGCTGATAAGTTCACTCCTCATTTCAGAAGTAAGCATCTGCTGCCCCATTCTTGTAAAATCATTCCCGATTTGCGGCCCATAATCAAGAAGTTTCCTGCCTATGTCATCAAATTCCTCTTTCGTAACATAGGGAAGCATGGACAAGTTGAAATCAAAATTAGGGGCAATCCCCATATGCACTAACTTACTTGTAAAAAATAGAGAACTATGCCATAATAAAAG
>CAQGLR010000030.1 GCA_948794795.1 uncultured Lachnospiraceae bacterium
GAAGGCACCTAAAAGCCTTGTTTCGTATATTTTTTTCTTAAGTTCGCACTTATGGAGGTTTTTCTTTTCCTTTTTTGCATCAAGGGCTTCTTTTGTTATTGCATCAGTATTATTTTTGCATCCAGTTTTTTTATTCATAGCATATTTTTCTTTACTTTTTTGTCAATATAATATTTGTATTTCTTTTTAATTTCATATATATATAACTGACAGATATTTGCAATCCGCATTGACTGCTTGCAGGCATTGGCCACTTGCACAATAATAAACCAATCTCATTGCCGCTTTGTGGCAGTCTGGCAAGAGCTTGCACTACTGCCAGATTAAGCAAGCCTTGGTAAATCAAACCCACCGTTTAAGAAGTGTGCATTTTAAAGGGCTTACTTAATGAGGTTAAAATTTTATTTTTAATATATCTGGCATTTACTGAATTATATAATTTATATTAAATTATAAAAAGTAATTTTTAGATATTTTCAATAGAACTTTTTTGCTGTTTGCTTTTTTGTCGCTTTCCAGGCGTCCACTTTTTTTCTTTGGTATGGTAATATATTAGCACAAATTAAGACAATAAAAAATAAGAAAAGGAGTGGAAAGTATGGCAGTACAGGACAAAAAGAAATATAAAGTGGGAATGTTTGGGGGCAAGTTTATGCCGTTCCACAAAGGGCATTTTTATTGTATTGATGTAGCTGCCTCGCAGTGTGAAAAGGTTTATGTACTTTTGTTTAGCGGAGGGGACCAGGAGAATGAAATATTGCTTAGTAACCCTGGTGCTTGGTATTTAAGTATTGAAGACAGGCAGAAACATATAGAGTCTGCAATAAAAAAGTACAATAATGTAGTGTTTTATACTATTGATATTACAGGATGCAGGAATCCAGACGGGACAGAGGACTGGGATATGGAAACACCTCTTGTACGTGCAGTATGTGGAGAGATGGGTGCAGTTTATGGGAGTGAACCTGGTTATAAAGCTTATTTTGACAGGGCATATCCAGAAGCAGAGTATATACTTGTTGATGTTAAAAGGATACATTACCCAATTAGCGGGACAGCAATCAGGAATATGGAAAACTGGAAGGAGAGGGAATTATGGATAATTTAAAGAAATCTTTTAAAAGTTTAAAATGGTATGAGTGGATAATGGCGGGGATAATGATTATTATTGCTGCATATGTAATGGTACAGTCTTTTATAAATCCAGGAAGCAGCAGTAATCCAGCTTGGCTTGATATTATTAACTTTATAAGTGCGGTATGTGGGGTTTTCTGTATATTCTTTTGCGCAAGGGCAAGTATATCTAATTTTGGCTTTGGGCTTGTTAATACAGTTGTATATATTATTTATCTTGCATACTGGAAAATATATGGGACAATGTGCCTTGAAATTTTTGTGTATTTTCCAATAAATATTGTGTCATGGGTTTTATGGGCAAAGCACAGGGATAGTGAAAGAAAAGAAATAACTATGGCAAAGAAACTTAAAATTTGGCAGGATAGTGTTATTATGGCTATAGTAATTGTATCTGCATGTATTTACCATAAAATACTTGTTTATGCAGGTGGTAATGTTGCCTGGCTTGATGCTTTTACAGTGGCTATAGGAATTATTGCAACTGTGCTTGAAATGTACAGATACCGTGAACAATATGTGTTATGGATTATTACAGATATTGTTGCTGTAGCAATGTTTATTGTACACTTTGACCCAGTATACCTTGCTAAGAAAAGTATTTACCTGGTAATGGCTGTTATAGGTTTAATTAACTGGTGCAGGCTGAATAAAGAGCGTAACCATGAAAATATATAGATTACTGGAATTAGGTATGTTGTTTCTATATAAATTAGATAAACTCCTTGACCATAAAAGTACAATATATTATAATTTTGTTTGTAAAATTTATGATATATATTTATTGAAAAGAGGAAAAGAATATGAGATATGAATTAACTAAAGATTTAGAGACAGGGAATGCAATTATTGATAATGAACATAGTGAACTGTTTAAGGCTGTAAACAATATTGTTGATGCATGCAGCAAAGGGCAGGGGCGTAAAATAATGGAACCTGCTATACAGTTTCTTTTAAGTTATGTAGAACTGCATTTTTCACATGAAGAACAGCTTCAGAAAGACAGCAATTATCCAGATATAAAAATGCATAAGCTGTTCCATGAAAATTATAAAAAGACACTGAAAGATATTGCAGCAGGAATTCCAGCAGACAATCCTTCTATTACAGACCTTGTAAAACTAAACAGCCATATTGCTGTACTTATAAACCATATACGTATTGAAGATAAGAAACTTGGTACATATTTAAAACAGCATTAAAAAAAGTGGTTCCAGTTTATATTGGAAAAGATGGATTAATTATCAGGGATTTGCAAATTAGTGATACAAAAGATTATACCAGAATGGCTTTGGATTGTTCGTTATCAGATGTTTTTGGTGGTTGTACAGATTGTGGATTATGGATGGAAGACTTTTTAGTATAAAGGAAATACAAAGGAGACAGGATTGTTATGACATTAAAGGATTTAGAGGCTGGAAAGAGTGCTGTCATCCAGACTGTTGGCGGTGAAGGTGCATTGCGCCAGCATTTTCTTGATATGGGTGTAATACCTGGTGCTGAGGTTACTGTTATTAAGCTGGCGCCAATGGGGGACCCTATGGAACTCCAGATACATGGGTATAAACTTACTTTAAGGCTTGCTGATGCAGGCAGGATTGAGGTTTCACCTATTGAAGAGCGTAAACGCAGGCATGAAGGGGCAAAGGATATTAATAAAACTGAACATCCTGGATTAGGAGAGGATGGCAGGTACCATGTCAAAGCAGATGAAACTCCTCTTCCAGCAGGTACAAAACTTACTTTTGCGCTGGTTGGGAACCAGAACTGCGGCAAAACTACTTTATTTAACCAGCTTACAGGTGCAAACCAGCATGTAGGTAATTTCCCAGGGGTAACTGTAGACCGCAAGGACGGGCAGATTAAAGGGTATCCAGGTACATTAGTTACAGACCTGCCAGGAATTTATTCAATGTCACCATATACCAATGAAGAAATTGTTTCACGCAATTTTGTACTGGAAGATAAACCCAAGGCTATTATTAATATTGTGGATGCTACTAATATTGAACGTAACCTTTATCTTACAATGCAGCTTCTGGAGATGGAGATTCCAGTTGTAATTGCGTTAAATATGATGGATGAACTTATAGGAAATGCTGGTTCTATTGATATTAATGGTATGGAGGCTATGCTTGGTGTACCTGTAGTCCCTATATCGGCAGCGAAGAACCAGGGTGTAGATGAACTTGCAAAACATGCAGTACATATTGCACAGTACCAGGAGCATCCAGGAAGGCAGGATTTCTGTAGTGAAAGTGATGCAGGAGGTGCAGTACACAGGTGTATCCATGCTGTATGCCATTTAATTGAGGACCATGCAAAAAGGGCAGGTATTCCAGTGCGTTTTGCAGCAACAAAATTAATGGAAGGTGACCATTTAATTCTTGAAAAGCTTGAGCTTGACCAGAATGAGCAGGAAATGCTTGAACATATGGTTGTACAGATGGAGAGTGAGCGTGGGCTGGATAAAAGCGCTGCTATTGCTGATATGCGTTTTACTTTTATTGAAAAAATCTGTGAGAAAACAGTTGTAAAACCAAAGGAAAGTAAAGAACGTATACGCAGTGAAAAGATTGACAAGGTTTTAACTGGTAAATATACAGCTATTCCATGTTTTATCGGAATTATAGCAATAGTATTTTATCTTACTTTTAATGTTATTGGTGCATGGCTCCAGGAATTACTTGATATGGGAATAAGTTCGCTTTCAGATATGGCAGGCAAGGCATTAAAAGTGGCAAATGTAAATGAAGTGCTTCAGAAATTTATTATTAATGGCATATTTGAGGGGGTAGGCTCAGTTCTTTCTTTTTTGCCAGTTATTGTTACGCTTTTCTTTTTCCTTTCGTTAATGGAAGACAGCGGGTATATTGCCAGGGTTGCATTTTTTATGGATAAACTGCTCCGTAAAATTGGGCTTTCTGGAAGAAGTATTGTACCACTGTTAATTGGATTTGGATGCAGTGTGCCAGCAGTTATGGCAACACGTACCCTTCCTAGTGAAAGAGACCGTAAAATGACAATTTTGCTGACACCATTTATGAGCTGTACTGCTAAACTTCCAATTTATGCATTTTTTGTAAATGCATTTTTTCCTGGAAAAGGAGGGCTGCTTATAACAGCTTTGTATTTGCTGGGAATATTTACTGGAATTCTGGTTGCATTTTTATTTAAAGGTACTTTATTTAAAGGAGAGGCAGTGCCTTTTGTTATGGAACTTCCTGATTACCGCCTGCCAGCAGCAAAGAATACTGGCCAGCTTTTATGGGAAAAGGCAAAAGACTTTTTACAAAGGGCATTTACAGTAATACTTGTTGCTACAGCCTGTGTATGGTTCCTGCAGAGTTTTGGTCCTCATATGGACCTGGTTCCAGATTCTAAGGACAGTATCCTGGCAATGCTTTCTGGGTGGATTGCACCAGTGCTTGCACCAATACAGCTTGATGACTGGAGGATTGTGACTTCACTTGCCAGTGGGTTTATGGCAAAAGAAAGTGTTGTTTCTACATTAGAAGTGTTATTTCCAGGAGGGGTAAACAATGCATTGTCTACATTACAGGCAGCTTCCCTTCTGGTATTCAGCCTGCTTTATACTCCTTGTATAGCAGCAGTGGCTTCTGTAAAAAGGGAGCTTGGCGGGAAATGGGCAGCTGGTGTTGTGGCATGGCAGTGTATAATTGCATGGACAGCATCATTTATAGTCTGTCTGGCTGGAATGATATTTTAAAAATAAATATAAACAGGCATGTTTACTTGTAAAAATATGATAACATGCCTGTTTTGTATTTTATCCAATACAGTATTATTTAAGGAAAACAAATGCAATAAGGTCAAAAAGCTGCCTGCCATTAAATGAATCTTTTGCCCATCCAGTGTAGCCATCTTCTATTACAAAGAATACAGGATGCCTTCCTGTTACAGTTTTAGTAATTCCGTGTAAAACAGTGCTTGAGCGGTCAAACCCAATAGTACATATTTCTTCGCCATCTTTGTAATTATCAATTATTACATGTATTTTTCCATTACAGCCTCTTGGAATAACTTTAAGTTCAAGTTCCATGCCGCCATCTGTAAAGTCTTGTCCAAAGTCATAGTATTTCCAGCCCATTACACAGCCTGATGTTATATTTGTAATTATTCTTGTAAATTTATCAAGTTCTGTGATTATACATCCATTTTTTAATACACATGCTGTATCTGCATTAGTAATATTATATGGGTTTAGTGAATCTTCAAAACCAAGGGAAGTCATTTCTACTTCTGGGATTGTCCCGTCTGGCAGTATGTTAATGCGCTCCACACAGCCTCTTCTTGACATAATAGTCCCGTTGGTCATGCGGTGGTAGAATATATACCATTGTCCATTAATGCAGCATATTGAACCGTGGTTATTGCCACCTGGATAGTCTTTGCCATTATCAACAATATAACCCTTGTATTCAAACGGACCTTCTGGTGACTGGCTTGTAGCATATGCAAGACAGCTTCCCCTGTTTGGAGAGTATATAAGGTAATATATACCATTAACTTTTCTTGGTGAGCATGCTTCAAAAAATCCAAATGGTGGTTCTACAGGTATAATATTTTCTTTGTAAGTACCATCAATAACTTTATACATGGAAGAAGAGTCAATTTCACACATATATGAACCCTGGTAGCCACAGTAAATATAAACCCTTCCATCATCATCAACAAGTACACCTGGGTCAATAAACGTACCATTGTCGTAATGTCCAGGAATATTGTATTCATATTTTGATAACAGGCGGAACGGGCCTTCTGGGTGGTCACTAATGCCAACACATCCTTTTGCATTTACAATATATGCATATAAATAGTATTTACCATCTTTTTCTACTACATCAGGCGCATATAAATATTCATCTGTCCAGTCTATATCTGATTTGTGGTTTCTGTCATCACGGCTGTGGAATATATCACCGTGGCATACCCATTGGCCTGGATTATTAACTGGCGCTGACCAGGCTTTTAATTTATGGTCACAAAATGATTCTGAATCTGCCCTGTCATGTGAGCCATATACATATATTCTGTCTCCAAATACTCTTGGTTCCCCGTCTGGTATGTATTCCCATAATGGGAGATATGGATTTGCCATAATCTGCCTCCTTCTGTTTCTTTTTTTACATTATAACTACAAGTATCTTAAAAAAATACACTAATTTTTACATTATTAAAGCCCCACAGAATACAGGGCATACTGCCATAAGCTGGGGGCCTGCCATGTTAATGGCTGTTTTTTAGGAAGCTGATGTAAAAAAGACACTAAAGTCAGCACATTGGTGCCTGTATTACAGGCTGTAACTGCTTTCCTTGAAGTGCCTCTTCTATAGTATCTGGCAAAAGTTCTACATGTGCAACCAGTGAATTGTGCTTTTTCTTATAATCATCCTGTCCAAATGGCACGAAATAAATATTTTTCATATTAAAAAGCATCCCTAGGTTACGGAAGTTAATACCCATTGCATCATTGGTAGAAACAGAAATAATAAGAGGCCGTTCATTTCTAAGATGTGCTTTGGCGGCCATTAATACGGCTGAATCGGTAATTCCATTGGCAAGTTTGGCAAGGGTATTGCCTGTGCATGGTGCTATTACAAGTACATCAAGGAATTTCTTTGGTCCTATTGGTTCTGCTTCTGGTATTGTATATATTCCTTTATTGCCAGTAATATTTTCTATATCAGTGATAAAATCAGACGCCTTCCCAAAACGGCTGTCTAATGAACATACATTTGGTGAAAAGACTGGAAATATATTATAATTGTCTTTCATATCTGAAATGACTTTTTTTATCTTTGCATGTGTACAAAATGAGCCTGTTATAGCGAAACCAATATTTAGTATCTTCTTTTCCTCATTCATATGGTCTCCAATCCTGCGCAGTATGCGCATTAAATGTTAAAATCAATAGTTATATATATTTAATAATTTCATCGAAAATAATTTTGGCTGAACTTTTAGGTGAGTATATAGCAGGTAGTCCAAGACAGTGTTTTGCAGTTATTCCCCTGCTTTTGCAATATCCAAAATCTGTCCCTCCTGGTTTGGAGGCAATATCTATTATTATACAGCTGCCTTTCATTGTGTTGATGCGTTCAGGGGTTATGGTTACTGCAGGGGCAGTATTAAATATAAAATCATATTTGCTGAAATCACCTGTTGCTATACCATACCCATTGGCAGAAGCTTTTGCAATATCAGCAGATTCTATTGTAAGCACACTTACATGTGCCTTAAGGCTGCATAATTTATCCGCAAGTACAGTACCACACCTGCCATAGCCTATTACAAGGCATCTGCTTGACTGTATATTTATGCTTCCTGATTTTATTGCCTCACATATAGCGCCTTCAGCTGTTGCAACAGCATTTTGTATAGCTATTTCAGGTATTTTCATATAATCTAAAAACATTGCATTTTCAGAATTGCATATATCTATAAGATAATCCGGCAGTACGCCGCCTATAATGTATGTTTTAGAGTGTATAAATGGAATTATGCCAGCTAATGTTTCTTTTGTAACTGCAACTGGAAGCAGAAGAATTTCATTACCAGTCCTGCTATAGATATCTTCGCACTGTTCTAATGGCATGCTGTCCTTGCTGGAAGTATCACTGCCTGCAGTGCCAGGTATATCTACTACCGTAAATCCATATTCTGTAAGCATATTGCTAAGATATCTTTGGCGTTTGTCATTACCATATGAATATATAGTCTGGAACTGTTGCATATATCTGCCTCCTGGTGAAATAAAATATTTTCCATAAATTAAAATATGCCAGAAACAGGAAAATGTGAGAAATAAATTACGGTTTTCCAGCAGTTTGCATTATAGTATTTTATTTGTTATAATAACTTAAATTATGTTTAAAGCTGGCAGCCAGAGCCTGTATATATATGTAATTATTGTACAGGTATCTGCTTACATAACAGATATGGGGAGTGTTTATGAAAAACTTATGGAATTATATATCAGGGAAAACCAAGATTGCCCTTACAATGAAGCAGGTGGTTTCATATCTTACAGTGATTATGGCATGTATACACACAGTATTATTTATACTGTTTTTTTATTTTAGTGTAGATATTATGGCAGTAGTAAACATTGTTAGCATAACTGTATATGTAAGTTGTTTTATATGGCTCCGTTTTGAAAAAAGCCCTTATGTTGTATTTAACTTGTGTTATGGAGAGGTAATAATACATGCAATGCTTGCTACATTTGCAGTAGGGAGTTCTTGTGGTTTTTTATTATATATGGTATGCATGATACCAATAGCCTATTATGCAGCGTATTCATTTAAAGATTCAAAACATCTGATAAATCCTGTTATTTATGTATTAACTACTATGGCTGCTTTTATAATTTCAAAGTGTGCAGAATGGTCATTTGAACCTATGTATAATATTGGTAACAGCTTTATAAGGGATATTATTTATATTATAAATTATCTCCTGGTGGTTATTACAATAGTTGCTTTTATGAGTACATTTCTTATACAGATAAGGACACTGGAGGAACTGATGCTCAGAAAAAACAAGAAACTTGAAATACTGTCCACCCAGGATGCACTTACAGGTCTTTCTAACAGAAGAAGTATTAATGAAAGTTATAAAAAGATACTGGTGGAAAATAACAGCTTTTCTGTAATACTTGGTGATATTGATGATTTTAAACATATAAATGATACTTATGGGCACTCATATGGTGACAGTGTACTTAAAGCTGTGGCAAATGTATTTAAGGCATCTGTAGGTGATGATGATACTGTATGCAGATGGGGCGGTGAGGAAATACTTGTACTGCTTCCATGTTGTAATAAGGAAACAGCTGCCAGTGTAGCGGAAAGAATCGCTGATGGCATAAGAAAGATATCAATTATTTATTATGATGGTCAAAGCATTAATGTTACTATGACATTTGGAGTTGCATCTTCAAATGAAGAGAGGGATATTAAGAATATTACAAAAAAAGCTGACGACAGGCTGTACTATGGTAAAAAACATGGTAAAAACCGTGTTATAAAAGATGATATGCTTTAATATTGCTGTATCCAAGGATTTATATACTTACATAATTAAGGTTTACCGCTTATTTTGTCCTTGACAAAAAGGATTGTTTTGGGTATGCTAAAACTGGATTTACATACAGGCGTAATTAAAGGCGGGAAAGGAACGGGTACCAATGATTAAAGCTGCGATATGTGAAGACAGTGAACTTGACAGGGATATGCTCAAGGAGATTATAGGTCTTCTTCTGGCTGACAGAGGCCTGGCATATGATATAGTTTCATATGTCAGTGGGCGTGAACTTGTTTCAGGGTATAAGAACCATCCACTAGATATTATATTTCTTGATATTCTTATGGATGATATAAATGGCATTGAAACTGGCAGGCTGATAAGGGAGATGGATGACAAGGTAGAGATAGTTTATTGTACATCAAGCAAGGATTTTGCTATTGCTGCATATGATGTACATGCCATGGGATATCTTCTTAAACCATATGAAACATTACGTATTGGCGCTGTAATTGATTATTATGTACAGAAACATCCACAGAAGAACCATAATTATATTGAGGTGAAATCCAGGCACAAGTCGCTTATTATTCCTTATAAAGATATAATACATATGGAGTCAGACAATAAAGTTGTATATATCTATACTACAACCCAGGGGATTGTCAAGGTGTATAATAAACTTGATGCATTTGAAAGTGAGCTTGCAGACAGCAGGTTTTTGAGGTGCCACCAGAGTTACCTTGTAAATATGCAGTATGTAGTGAGTGTTGTAGATTCAGATTTTATAATGATTGATGACCAGATGATACCTATAAGGAAAAGCGGAAGGAAGCTCATTGTCAAAAAATATGAGGACTATTTAAAGGAATCATTAAAAAATCATTAGAAACCATAAGATTGTAAAGTTTTTTGGCTGGATATTGTCATTCATGTGGCAATATCTTTTCTTTTTTATTTATTTTATTAATTTATTGTTAAAGTCATTGAAAAGTCATATTGTATTTGTTATCATGTTTAATAAAAAAACAGTTTATTGTCTGGATTAAACCAGGCAATACAGGCAGGCAGAATCTTATTTTTATCTAATTAGTGATTTCCAGACATACTTCTTGATAAAAATTTGCAGACAGAAAGGAATGGTGGTTGTATGAAGGTTAATGGTCTTACAGAAAGTGAAAAGATAACGATGAAATGTGTATGGGACTTAGGTGAGGGAGCACGGCTCGCACACATAATGGAGGTTGCTAACAGCAGATACAAGAAGAACTGGAAGCCACAGACTGTTTCTACATTTTTAGGCAAACTTGTAAGAAAAGGGTTTCTTGAACAGTACAGGGATGGAAGGTACTTTTATTATCATATCCTTGTTTCCAGGCATGATTACAGATGCCGCATGTTACGTGATGATTTAGATTTCTGGGATGATGGGGATGTAGATGAATTTGTAAGTGAATTAATGGATAAAAAGACATTTTCCATTGCACAGAGGACAGAAATATTAAAAATGGTATCAAAGAAATATTAATAAAATATATTGCAAATATTGGTATTGTAACTGAAAGGAGTCTGGCAGGCTATGTACAGGGCTGTAAAAAGATTTTCTGTTATTATGGCATGTAGTGTATTTATTATGGCAACTGGCTGTGGAAAGGCTGGACAGGAATATGATAAAGCTGTAGAACTTATGGAATCTGGCAAATATGAGGATTCACTTGAACACCTGGAAACTGCAATTAAGGAAAATAGTGAAAAGGCGGAATATTATATTACATATGGAATGGTGCTTAATAATCTTGGACGTTATGAGGAAGCAGCAAAAGAGTTTGAAAAAGCATACCAGGATACTGAAAATAAAATATCTAAACAGAATAATAAGCAGCTTTATCTTGGGCAGGCAATAGCTTATATGGGGCAGGGGGAATATAATAAGGCTATAGAAGCATGTGACAAAGCTGTTAAAATAGACCAGTATAGTTATCTTGATGTAAAGTTTAAAATGATGAAAGCATCAATTAAAGAGATTACAGGTGATACAAAAGGGGCATTGGAAGTCTATAATGATATACTGGAGGATGAAGATGGAAAAGTTCCAGATGTATATACAGCAAGGGGCAGCCTGTACTTAGAGCTTGGAGAAGAACAAAAGGCTCTTGATGATTTTTCAGCTGCTGCAGGGTCTGGTGAAAAGTGTTATGACGCATATTTTGCAATGTATAATATTTATATGGGAATGGGGGATAATGCTAATGCAGAGAAAGCAATAAAAAATGTGACAGATATTAAAGCAGAAACTGTGGAAGAAATGCTGCAGCTTGGTAAGGCATATTATTATAAGGGTGACTATACTGCTGCATCATCGAATCTGGATAAATCCCTGGACAAAGGGTGTAAAGAAGCTTTGTATTACCTTGGGATGGTACTTATGGCAGAGAATGATTATACTGCTGCTGCTGGCAAATTCCAGGAATATATTAATTCAGGAAGCAAGAGTAATGTAACACAGGCTTATAACCAGGCAGCAGGCTGTTATATTGAACTTGAAGATTTTACCAGTGCAGAAAGTTATATTGATAAAGGTCTTGGTTCTGGAATATCTGGGGCATATAGGATTCTTGGAAAGAACCAGGTGGTGCTTTATGAAAGAATGAAGAAGTATAAAAAGGCAAGAAATGCAGCAGAAGAGTATTTGCAGAAGTTTCCAGGGGATGCAGACATGCAAAAGGAACTTTTATTTATTAATACGAGGATTAAAACTGTGGATTTAGGAAAGAAGGCAGCAAAACAGCAGTAAACTGTAAAGGTATAGATATAGGAGGCAGTAAATTGGAAACAAAGACATTTGAAACTGCAGAAAAAAAGGAACGGGTTATACTTGTTGCGGTTGCAACATCAGATAATGATGATACTGTGCAGTCTCTTGATGAACTGGAAGAACTTGTACAGACTGCTGGTGCAGAAACTGTTGCAAAAGTTATACAGAACAGGGAGAGGATACATCCAGGGACTTATATTGGAAAAGGAAAAATTGAAGAAATCCAGGGACTTATATACAGCCTGGAAGTGGACACGGTTATTTGTGATGATGAACTGTCACCAGCGCAGAACTATAACCTGGAAGAAGCGCTAGATGTCAAGGTTATTGACAGGACGGTACTTATACTCGATATATTTGCAAAAAGGGCATCTACAAGTGAAGGTAAGTTACAAGTGGAACTTGCACAGCTGAGGTACAGGGCATCCCATCTTATAGGAGGACGGAGCGGGCTTTCACGTCTTGGAGCCGGAATAGGTACAAGGGGGCCTGGTGAACAGAAACTTGAAGCGGACAGGCGTATTATAAAGGAAAGAATTACACAGGTACGCAGGGAACTTGAGAATGTAAAGCAGACAAGGGAGCTTACACGTAAGAAACGGCAGGAAAATTTTGTACCTGTAGTTGCTATTACAGGATATACTAATGCAGGCAAGTCCACTCTTTTAAATAAGCTGACAGGGGCAGGAGTATTATCAGAAGATAAGCTTTTTGCAACACTTGACCCTGTTACACGGAGGCTTTCACTTGAAAATGGAGGTGAAATGCTTTTTACAGATACAGTAGGCTTTATAAGGAAGCTTCCCCACCATCTTATACAGGCATTCCGCAGCACGCTTGAAGAGGCTAAGTATGCAGATATAATACTTCATGTTGCAGATTGTTCTAATCCTGATATAGACAGCCAGATGTATACTGTGTATGATACCCTCGGAAAACTTGGTATTGGTGATAAAAAGATTGTTACAGCATTTAATAAAATAGATTTATTTGATGGTGATGTTAATTTTAAAGACCTGAGGGCAGACAAAACTGTAAAGATTTCTGCTAAAAACGGGACAGGGATTGAAAAGCTGCTGGATGTACTTGCAGAAACAGCCAAGGAGGGAAAAGTACTTTTAGAGAGGGTTTTTCCTTATAATGAAGCATCAAAAATTAATGAAATACACAAGGCAGGGCAGGTTATAGAAGAGGATTACAGGAATAATGGCATATATATAAAAGCGGATGTACCAAGAGAGTATATGTATATATTTGAAAACTAATTTAACATGGTTAAAAAAGCCATATATATGTTATATAGTAGAAATATAAATAGTAGTTATATGTCTTTTTCTTATTTTCTCTCTATATATTTTGCACAAAATTTACAATATCTATTGAAAAAAAATGGAATTAATGATAGAATATAAAGAGTAGTAACGTAGCAGGTAAACACGGAAGTATACCAGAACCAAAATTAGGAGGGAGACACAGAATGATTATAAAACACAACATGACTGCACTGAATGGAAGCAGGCAGTACTTTAAAAATGTAAATGACAGCCAGAAGATGTCTGAGAAGCTTTCTTCTGGTTACAGGATAAACAGAAGTGCGGATGACGTTGCAGGTCTGCCTATTAGCGAGGAAATGAGAGGCCAGATAAGAGGTATGAACAGAAGTTCCAGTAACTGTTCAGATGCTATGTCGCTTATACAGACAGCAGATGGTGCGCTGGAAGAAATGCATAGTATCCTTGACCGTTTAAAAGAGTTATCTGTACAATCTGCCAATGATACTAATACTGACAGTGACCGTGAAGCAATCCAGTATGAAGTTACCGGTCTTTTAAAAGAAATTGATAAAATTGGTTCTGCTACAGAATTTAACAATAAGAAGTTGTTCCATAATGGTGCTAAGGAATTATGGGTACAGTCAGGAGCAAATTCTACAGGTGGAAGCAGGATTGATATTGACGAGATAAATACAAAGACACTAAATCTTGACCAGATATCACTGGCAACTGGTGATGGTGCACAGGATGCTAACTTCAAGGTAGACAAGGCTATTGACAAAGTTTCACAGTTACGTGCTTATATGGGTGCGGAATATAACCGTCTTGAACATTCAAAGAGTGTAGATGATTATTCCTCAGAGAACCTCCAGGCATCTGAATCACGTATACGTGATTTAAATATGGGAGATGGCATGGTTAGTTATTCAAGGTCTACCATATTAATGCAGGCTGGTGAAGCAATGATTGCACAGGCTAACCAGGCAGTACAGGGAGTTTTATCACTATTACAATAGAATTTATAATAAATATATTATAAAAGAGCTTGTTTTATCTGGCAGGCTCTTTTAGTTTACTAATAAAAATAATTATAAAACCATATACCCCACACCGGTTCTTATGTAGAGTATATGGTTTTTATTAGTGGTATTCCATACTAGGATGTATCTGGAAATTACAGGTTAACAAAAACTTCTGTTTCTTTCTTAAGAGTGCTTGCAATTTCACGGTTATCTTCAATTTCCCTGGAAATATTTTCAATATCAGCTGCCAGTTCCTGTACACTGTCTGCTGTACTTGCAACACCATTTGTTCCTTCATCAATAGCTGTGCTAATAGAATCAATAGAATTAGCAATTTCTGATACGGAATTTTTCAGTGCATCAGTCCTTAGTGTAAATTGTTCCATAACTTGTTCAATATAGGTGGCATTTTGCTTATATTCCCCGCCTGCAGTTACAAAATCTTCAAAATCATATAATATTGAACTGTTAAGATATTCAATAAGGTCATTGGCATGTGATGCAAGGTTGTGTACTGCCTCAACAATAACACTGTTTATTGTCTGTATATGGCTGGCAGTTTCACTGCTTTCATCTGCAAGATGTCCGATTTCACTTGCAACTACTGCAAAGCCTTTGCCTGCACTGCCTGCCCTTGCAGCTTCTATTGAAGCATTAAGAGCAAGAAGTGTAGTTTGTTCAGATATATTTAAAATATTGCTGGTAAGGTTATTTATCTGGTCAATGCTGTTACTGTCTTCAATAGCCTTGTTAAGAACAGATAATATCTGGGAAACCTTTTCTTTTGTAATTTCCATATTTGTCCTTGCTGTATTTTCGATTTTCTCCGCATGGGCTTTCATCTGTTTTGAATATGAATTAATTTCAACAGTTTTTTCTGCTATAGTATTAACTTCTTTATTAACAGAAGCAACATTATTATTTATGGTATTTGAATTATTGCCTACTTCTGACATTGTAGCAGAAAGTTCTTCTGTAAATGCAGATAAATCAGTTACACTTCCATTTGCAGTAATTATACGTTCAGAGATTTCTCCTGTTACATTGTTCATTTTAACTGAACTTTCTGACACCATGCTGAATATACTCTGAAGCTTTTCTATAAATGAATTAATACCATTGCCAAGTGCTGCAATTTCATCATTTGAATATATAGTAATGCGCTTAGTCAGGTCACCATGTCTTTCATCAATATCTTTAATTATTGCAGTAAGTTCACGTTCACCATTTGTAATAGGTGTAATAATTTTTCTTAATACTACAAGTACAGCTATTATAATAGAAATAATACATATTGAAATAGTGACAATATTTATTACTGATGATACTTTGTATACACGCTGGAGTTCAATTTTTGCTTCATTTGATGCTGTCCTTGAATCATTTACCATTTTTTCAATCTTGGCATATAAATTGTCAGAATAATTTTTTAAATCAACATTTGCAACATTAAAAGCCTTTTCTTTCTTATTATCGGCACTGAGTGCCATCATATGGGCAATATTTTTCTTAAATCCTTCATAATTGCCAAGAAGTACTGTAAATTCCTGTTTATCAGAATTGCCAAGGTATTTTCTGTAGCTTTCAAATGTTTCATCAAGTTTTTTTTCATCTGCATTAATTAAGCTGACAAGTTCAATCATAGTTGCTGAATCCGTTGCAACTATATGTGATAAAGCCATATTATGTATATTTTTTGCCTGGCCCTGAAGGTCTGCAAGCACTGTTATTCCTGTAAGATATTTATCAGAAATAGTAGTGGCTTTAGCATTAACATTTTTCAGGTTTACAATTGAAATTGTATTAGTAAAAATTGCTAATACTGCAAGTATAAGCAATGGTGTAAACAGCCAGGTTTTAATACTTGATTTTTTTTTGCTGTTTTTTTTAACTTTTTTAGACATCTTAATCCCTCCGTTCTATTTTCTTTGCCAGAAATCAGCCTACTGTAGAAGCTTTAATCCTCTTAACCATGCTGTCCAGTATACTCTGGAGGTTTTTACCGCCTGTACTTCCTGATGCCATAAGCTTTCCAAATTCAGTAACAGGGTCCCAGAAATTGCCGCCAAGCCTTTGCAGTTCTGAAAATTCAGCCTGTGCAAGTACAGCCTGTACAGCTTGTGACTGCATTATTTCATCATCTTTAGAGGCATTAATATTAGACGGTCCCTGTCCTCTTATTTCAAAACGGAGTTTCTGGTTCTCTTCATTAGAAATATATGCTGCAAGCTTATGTGCCCAGTCAAGGTTTTTAGAGTAAGGGTTTACACCAAGCATCTTGTAACCAAAATAACATGACATCTGCACCTGTTGGCCTGCAACTGTATATGTAGGCAGTTTTGTTGCAGCATAATTATTGCCAAGCATTTTTTTTATGGAACTTTCATCCCATACACCACTTACGCATGCAATAACACTGCCATCCCGGATTCCTTTAATCCAGTCAGCGGTATTTTTAAAACCTGGGTTCCTGCCAATTTCCAGAAGGGCATTGGCAACATCAACCCCTTTAATACTGTTTTTAGTAGAATTCCATGTACAGAAGTTTGTTACACCATCTTTATTTAAACCTACTTTTAAACCAGTCTGGCCATAAAATGAATATAAGTACCATCCTGATGTCCAGTCCATTGCAAATTTTTTCTTGTTTTTAGCTGCTACTTCAAGAATTTTGTCAAGTGATTTTACATCTTCACTGCTTAAATATTTCTTATTATAATACAGAAAATAACCATTATCAGCAGTGATAGGGTATCCATATATTGTGCCATAGATAGTTACAGCATCTACTGCTGATTTAATGTTGCTGGTTCTGATTTCTTCGGGGTTAATTACTGGTGAAGCAGCACCACCTGCAACAATTGTCTGTATATCACCATCAGTTGTTGTGTATACGTCAGCACCATCCAGTACATCATTTAAAAGTGCAGTACGGCATTGTCCTTCAATTACAGGAGACCATTCAATATTGATATCTGCATCTTTTTCATATTCTTTTATGAATTTTTGTGTGACAGCAGCAATATATTCTTTATCCTCCTCGCCTGCCCATATTGAAAGTGTTATTTTTTCTTTGCCCTGGTTTTTTCCATTGTTCTGGCTTGTTTCTTCTGCTGAAGAATCTTCCTTGGAAACATTCCCATTGCAGCCTGTAAGAAACAGGCAAAATACAGAAACAGCCAGAAGACATTTTAATAAATTTTGTTTCATACCAGTTGTTCCTCCTTTATTAAAATAATAGTTTTCCATGCCAGGCTGTCCCGGAAGGCCGTGGTATGGGTATAACAAATATTATACTCCCAAAAGCTGTTTATAGTAAAAATCAACAAATACATGTTCCCACTAGAAACAACCTTAGTATAATTTTAATACATAATTGCAAAATACACAATCAGAAATAATAAAAAAATTCTTTTATAATAATATATTGATTATTTTTAACCAGTATAACGGATAAATGGCTTCTGGCATTTTAATACAGGATAAATAACCAGATAAGTAATAATTCCAGTTAAATTAATACCGCTTGCAAGTTATGGCAGTAACTGGAAAAGAGTTGCAGACAGATGTTTTTTGTTATAATATATATATTGTTTTTTATGCACTTTTTGATTTTTAAAATATGTTTTAGTTTATTTGTTTTGGAGGTTGTATACATGGATACTTTAAAAGAATATTATCTTTCGGCAGGAATAAGTGAGGATGTATATTGTTTTTGTGACAAAATACAGGAAAGCCTTAAGGAAAGGTTTGAGGAAATAGACCAGACAGCCGAATTTAACCAGATAAAAGTCCTCAGGGCAATGCAGGAATACAAAGTAAGTACAGGATGTTTTGAAGCATCTACGGGTTATGGTTATGATGATTTAGGAAGGGAAATACTTGAAGAAGTATATGCCAAAGTATTTGGGGCAGAGTCAGCTCTCGTACGTCCACAGCTTACCTGCGGCACACATGCGCTGACAGTTGCATTGTCTGCTATTTTAAGGCCAGGGGATGAGCTTTTATCACCAGTTGGCAGGCCTTATGATACATTAGAAGGAGTAATAGGAATTAAAAAGGACAGCCCGCCATGTTCACTTAAAGAATATGGTATAACATACAGGCAGGCAGACCTTATGCCTGATGGTTCATTTGATTATGAAGGTATCAGGGCAGCAATAAATGAAAGGACAAAACTTGTAACAATACAGAAGTCGAAAGGATATGAGCCAAGACCTACGCTTTCTGTAAAACAAATAGGCAGGCTGGTATCATTTATAAAATCTGTAAAACCTGATGTAATATGTATGGTTGATAATTGTTATGGGGAGTTTACTGAGAAAACTGAACCTGTACAGGCAGGTGCTGACCTTTGTGTTGGTTCACTTATTAAAAACCCAGGTGGCGGGCTTGCCCCAATAGGTGGCTATATAGCAGGCAGGCGTGACCTGGTTAGTATGTGTGCACACAGGCTTACAGCTCCAGGGCTTGGGAAAGAAACAGGGGCTACATTAGGGCTTAACAGGGCTTTCTTCCAGGGGCTTTTTCTTGCGCCTGTAGTTACCGCAGGTGCACTTAAGGGTGCAATATTTGCTGCAAATATATATGAAAAACTTGGGTTCATGGCTGTACCTGCTGCAGACAGCCAGAGATATGATATTATACAGGCAGTCATGCTGGGTTCTAAGGAAGCAGTTGTTTCATTCTGTAAGGGTATACAGGCAGCATCACCAGTGGACAGCCATGTTGCACCAGAGCCATATGCAATGCCAGGATACCACAGTGATGTAATAATGGCAGCAGGTGCGTTTATACAAGGTTCGTCAATAGAGCTTAGTGCAGATGCGCCAATTGAACCGCCATATGCAGTATATTTCCAGGGAGGGCTTACATGGTACCATGCAAAGTTTGGTATTACCATGTCACTGCAGTATATGAAAGATGCAGGAATTATAAAATCTCTTTGAAGTTTTTAGGCTTTTTTTAGAAAAATTTGCGAAAAAAACAACTGTTTTTAATAACCTGCTTATATACAAAAAAAATAATTTATGATAACATAAGAAGTGTATGTATACCGGGGAGCTTTCTGTAACAGGGAGGCAGTATGGATACAGAAAAATTAACAATGAAAGAGATGCCTGTTTCAGAGAGGCCATATGAAAAGTGTATACAGTATGGCACAGCATCTTTATCAGATGCGGAACTTCTTGCAGTAATAATACGCACAGGCGTAAGAGGAGAGAGGGCTACAGAACTTGCATGCCGCATTTTAAACAGTGTACCAGGCAAAAAACTGGGAGGCCTTTTCCAGATGTCATCAGGACAGCTGGAAGAAATCAAAGGGATAGGCAGTGTTAAAGCAGTACAGCTTTTATGTCTTACTGAAATAACAAAGCGTATGATGTCACAGGCAGTTGTAGAAACACAGCTTGTATGTACAGAACCTTGTAAAGTGGCTGCTTATTTTATGCCTAAGATGAAGTTCCTTGAATATGAACAGGTAAGGCTGCTTATATTAAATGGAAGGAATGCGCTTGTAGAAGATATAGTTATTTCAAATGGTTCTTTTAATTCTGCAATGGCATCACCACGTGAAATATTTTATAATGCACTTAAGCACAGGGCTGTATCAATAATTATTTTACATAACCACCCGTCAGGTGACCCTGCGCCAAGCCGTGAAGATGTAATCCTTACAAAACGGCTGGCAGATACGGGCGGTATTGCAGGTATTCCCTTGCTTGACCATATAATTATAGGGGATAACCGTTATGTAAGCATGAAAGAAAGCGGTTATGGGCTTTAGGGCGGGTTTTTGGCATCCCCATTGGAAGGAGCGTTTTCATGTCACAAAAGACTTATGGTATAGATTTTGGGACAAGTACCATTAAAGTATATAAAAAAGGTGAAGGCATAATATTACTTGAGAGAAATGTAGTAGCTACTATTGACGGTGGGAAGAAAGCTGTGGCAATAGGTGAGAAAGCGTATGAGATGTTTGAAAAGGTACCACCAAGCATACATGTTTCATTTCCACTGAGCCATGGTGTAATAGCAGATATGCAGGATATGATTGCCTTGTGGAACTTTATGCTGCCAAACCTTGGCGGACACAGGAAATTGAAGGGCGGGGAGTTTTACCTTGCTGTGCCTGCAGATATTACAGAGGTTGAGAAACAGGCATATTCACGTATAATAGCAGAAGGGGAATATAAGCCAAAACGCATCTTCCTTATAGACAAGCCTGTTGCTGATGCATACGGGCTCGGGCTTGATGTAGAAAAAACAAATGGGGTGCTTATAGTTAATATAGGTGCAGATACTACAGAGATATCTGTTATCTCACTTGGCGGGGTAGTAGTAACAAAACTGCTGCCATATGGCGGTAACTGGTTCGACAACCAGATTATGAACTATGTACGTAAGGAATATAATTTTGTTATAGGCAGAAGGACAGCAGAAACAGTTAAACAATCTCTTGTATCAGCGGAACCATCTGATGTAAATGTTAAAGTTACGGGACGTGACATAGTAAAGGGGCTGCCTGGTGTAATAGAACTGTCATCACAGGAGATTTACCCAATAGTAAAAGATATATTCCAGGTTATATCTTCATCTGTCCGCTCAATGCTTGAAAGGACACCACCAGAGATATCAAGGGAAATTAACCATGACGGATTATACCTTACAGGTGCATCATCATGGATTAGCGGGCTTGACAAGCTTATCGCTGGTGAGACAAATATAAAAACAAATACAACAAAGGATGCACAGAAAACAGTTGCCAAAGGCCTTGGGTATCTTGCAGAACACCCAAAGCTTGCTGCTGCTTATGTATCCCATTTAAAATAATGGAGGATATTAAGATATAATGCGTAAAAGGACGAAAATTAATATAGACCCCAAATATATTCTGGTTATAGTAGTAGTTGCGTGTGTTGTATTAATGCTGGTTTCTTTTAAATTCCAGGAAAAGATGACTCCTGTGCGTTCAGCAATCGGCAATGTGATTACCCCTATGCAGAACGGGATAAACAAAGTAGGGGCTAAAATTGCAGAACAGATTGAATATATAAATACTGTTAAAAATCTTGTAGATGAAAATAAAGAACTTAAAAAGCAGATTGAACAGCTCTCTTCTGAGAACAAGCTTTTACAGCATGATAAATATGAACTGGAGAACTTTAGGAAGCTGTATGACCTGGATGGGCAGTATGAAAGCTATCCAAAAGTAACAGCACGTGTTGTAAGCAGTGGCAATGACAACTGGTACAATACATTTATAATTGACAAAGGCTCAGATGACGGGCTTGCTGTTAATATGAATGTAATGGCAGGGGACGGGCTTGTTGGCATTATTACAGATGTTAATAAATCTTATTCCAGGGTGCGTTCAATTATTGATGATTCGAGCAATGTCGCAGGTACATTCCTAAAGACATCTGATGGCTGTATAGTTAGTGGCAACCTTAGCCTTATGAACGAAGGTGTAATAGATATAACAGATATAAAAGGGACTGCCAATGTAAAAGACGGGTATGCAGTAGTGACTTCACAGATAAGTGATAAATATCTTCCAGGAATACTTATAGGATATGTAAAAGATGTGAAAAGGGATTCATCAAATATTACACAGACAGGACACCTTATGCCAGCAGCAGACTTTTCAAAACTGAACATGGTGCTCGTAATAACACAGGTAAAGGATTCAGAAGATTTGGAGGAGATGTTAAGCAAATGAAACGCTATATAAGCATGTTCCTTATTATAATACTATGTTTCCTGCTGCAGACAACTTTATTCCAGAACTTAAAAATTGCAAATGTATCACCAAACCTGCTGATTATATTAATATCTTCCTATGGTTTTATGTATGGCAGAAAATTTGGCATGATTTCAGGTATTCTTTGTGGCATTATGTCAGATTTTATTTATAATGACATTATTGGGATTTATATACTTATATATGTACTGGCGGGTTATATAAATGGGAGTGCGCATAAATTATATTTTAAAGATGATATGTCAATACCTGTATTTGCTATTGCACTTAGTGATTTCTTTGTAAATACATTGTTCTACACTTTTAGTTTTCTTTTAAGGGGAAGGCTTGGTATACTGGTATATATGAAGAACATTATACTTCCAGAACTTGTATATACAGTAATAATTGGTGTAATAATCTATAAAATGCTGAATAAACTTGAGGACAAAATGTATCCTCCAGTAGAAGTCCCGCTTGACAGTGGCAATAATACGGGGCAAGAGGAAATATAATATGCCAGCAGGTTATTGAAAGAGAGGTTTTAATATGTTTGATACAATAAAAGAATATCTTAAATCATTCTTCAGTTCACGCCTTCTGCCAATAACAGTTGTATATATATTATTGTTTGCAATACTTACAAACCGTATGTTTGAATTACAGATAATAGAAGGCAATACTTATTCAAGTGAAGAAGAAGCACGGACTACAAAGATACGCCAGCTTAAAGCATCAAGAGGCAGCATATATGACTGTAACGGAAAGCTGCTTGCTTATAATAAACTTGCCTATAATGTTACATTTACAGAAAATAATGCTGTAGGTAAACTTACATCAGAAGAAAAAAATACAATGGTGTATAATACAATTAAAATAATTGAAAATAATGGCGGGGCTCTTTCTGTAGAATCCTATATAGAAGCTGATAAAAAAGGAAGGCTTAAATTTACTGTTGATGGCAGCACTCTTTTAAGGTTTAAAGCAGAAATCTATTCCAAACCAGTAGACGAACTTACAGAAGAACAGAGGGATATATCTGCACAAGGGTTGTATGATTTTATAAATTCTGATGATATAAATGGTCCAAGGTTTGCTATAGACAGTGGGAAATATGATATACAGACTGCTATGAAGATACTGGCAGTCCGCTATGCAATATTTATTAACAGGTACCAGCAGTATAAGACAGTAACCCTTGCATCTGACGTCAATGATAAAACGGTTGCTGCAATTAAAGAAAACAGTGCAGAACTTCCAGGTGTTGATATAACAGAAGATACAGTGCGTGTATATAAGAAAAGCAAATATTTTGCACATATTATAGGCTATACAGGTGCTATTTCTTCTGAAAAGCTCGCTGCAATGCAGCAGGAAAATTCACAAGGGGAATATACTTCTGATGACCAGATAGGTATTTCAGGCCTGGAAAGTTCATATGAAGATTACCTGAAAGGGGAGAAGGGAAGTGAGAAGCTTACTGTAACTGCTGGTACAAACCGTGTTACAGATATAAGCGGAAGGACAGACCCTGTTGCCGGTAATGATTTATATCTTACAATAGATGCAGATTTGCAGGAAGAATGTTATAACCTGCTTGAAGAACATATTGCAGGAATACTTGTAAGTAATATGCATAACAGTGCTGATGCAGGAACAAAAGGCAAATCAGCTGCTGGTATAAAAATACCTGTTTATGATGTTTATAATGCACTTATACAAAATAACCTTGTGAATGTTACAAGGTTTACAGATAAAAATGCATCAGAGCTTGAGAAAAGCACTTACAAGAAATATAAACAGAAATCAAAATATATTATAAACCAGCTTAAAGATATACTTAAAACTGGAAGCCAGAAGACATCTAAAGATTTGTCTGATGATATGGTGGAATTTACAGATTATTTTTATAGTATGCTAAAAGAAGAACAGATAGTGCTGGCAGACCAGATAGATACTTCCGATGCAACATATAAAAAATATGCTGCTGGCAAGCTTAGCCTGAGCATGTACCTCCAGTATGCAATATCTGAAAACTGGGCCGACCTTGGCAGTTTAAATATTGGTGATGAATATTACAGTACATCACAGATATACCAGATGCTTGTTGATTATGGACTCAGGCTTTTACAGGAAGATACAGAATATATTAAAATGGTTTACAGTTACCTTATATACCACTATGAACTTTCTGGAAGGGACTGCTGCCTGCTTATGTTTGACCAGGGTAATATTAAATATAATGCAAGTGAGTACGAAAATCTGGAAAAGGGAATGTTATCTGCTTATTCATTTCTTGTAAAGAAAATTAAAAAACTTGAAATTACTCCAGGGCAGCTTGGGCTTGAGCCATGTTCAGGTTCAATTGTAATAACAGATGTCAATACTGGCAAAGTGAAAGCCATGGTGACATATCCAAGCTATGACAATAATAAAATGGCAAATAAAGTAGATTCAGAGTATTTTAATACTTACCTGACACAGAGCAAATCCTCACCGCTTATAAACAGGCCTGTACAACAGGCGATAGCACCAGGTTCTACATTTAAAATAGTATCCTCTGTTGCAGGGCTTGAAGAAGGTGTTATAAATACAAATACAACAATATATGATGCAACTGTTTTTGATAAAATAGACCATCCTGCCAGATGCTGGAGTTCTGCATCACATGGCAGTGTCAATGTATCTACAGCTATAGAAGCCTCCTGTAACTATTTCTTCTATACTGTAGGATACCTGCTTAGTGGCAAGACATCTAATGGCAGTATTAACTATTCAAGAGGTATAGAAAGGTTAAAAAAATATGCGGAGTTATTTGGGCTTACTGACAAGTCTGGTGTTGAAATCCCTGAAATGTCACCAACATTTGCAAGCGGTGACGCTGTACGTGCAGCAATAGGCCAGGATACCAATGCATATACGCCTGCGCAGGTTTCAAGATATATTACGTCTGTTGCCAATAATGGTACAACATATGAACTTACACTGGTAGACCAGATTAAAGATGTTAAAGGAAAGACTGTGCTTGACAATAAGGCAAAAACCAGGAATAAAGTTAATATTGCAGATTCAACATGGAATGCAGTACAACATGGAATGTATCTTGTTGTAAACGGGCCACGTAGCTCTATTAAGCCAATGTTTGCCGGGCTTAATATAAAGGCAGCTGGTAAAACAGGTACTGCACAGCAGACAAAATCGCATCCTAACCATGCATGGTTTGTATCATATGCCCCATACGACAGCCCTGAAATAGCAGTTACATGTAATATACCTAATGGTTATGCATCATCAAATGCAGCACAGACTGTAAGGGATGTTTATAAATATTATTTCAGTAATAAGGGAAAGAAGGACAAACCAAGAAAGAAAGTTTCCGGAGCTATTAAAATGCCAGAATCAAGTTCACATATAGATTAACTTTATTAATATTTTGAAGGGAAAGGTAAAAGAAAAAATAAGAAAGGATAAAATGCAAACACTGTTCTTCCAGCTTTTGTGTTTGCGCCCAGGCTGGTTTATATATTCCAGCCTGGGGCTTGGTGCAAAATATGAATGATACTGTAGTTATTAAGGGAAGCAAATCAGGAATAATACTGGTATTAAGCCCTGATGCCAGCTATGAAACACTGAAAAAAGATGTTGCTGCTAAATTCCAGGCTTCTGCGTCATTCTGGGGGGCTGCTTCAAAAGCAATATCATTTAAAGGGTATGAACTTTCAGATGAACAGAAAAATGAGATTATAGACATAATACAAAATAACTGCCAGCTTTCAATAGTATGCATAATGGAAGATGACCCGCTGGTAGAATCAGCTTTCAGGAAATCTATTGAAGACCATGCTATAAAAGATAAAGATATCAGTAATACAGGCCAGTTTTATAAAGGAAACCTGCGTTCTGGCCAGGTGCTTGATGTGGAGACAAGCATTATTATAATTGGTGATATAAAGCCTGGTGCAAAGGTTATTTCAAAAGGAAATGTAATAATACTTGGTTCACTTAAAGGCAATGTATATGCAGGGGCTTCTGGCAATCCCAATGCGTTTGTTGTAGCGCTTGATATGCATCCTGTACAGATAAGGATAGCTGATACAATCGCCCGTTCCCCTGACAACCCTGGCAAAAGCTCAAAATATGAAACGAAAATAGCTTTCCTGGAGGATGGGAATATCTATATAGAGCCTCTGGATAAAGATGTTATATCTGATATCCGTTTATAAGCTGGTACTTGAATTTATAATAACCAGCATGTAATATAGTATATGGACATGTTTATAACCTCATGGCTGCTTTGGGCTGCTTTTTGACGGGGTTAAATATAAAGATACAAAATAGTTGACAGGAGGAATTAAACTATGGGAGAAGTAATAGTTATAACATCTGGAAAGGGCGGGGTTGGAAAGACAACATCTACAGCCAATATAGGGACAGGGCTTGCTATGATGGGTAAAAAGGTTGTATTAATTGATACTGATATAGGGCTGCGTAACCTTGATGTTATAATGGGATTAGAAAACCGGATTGTATATAATCTTGTTGATGTCGTTGAAAATAACTGCAGGATTAAACAGGCACTTATAAAAGATAAAAGATATCCTAACCTTTATCTTTTGCCATCTGCACAGACAAAAGACAAAAGTGCTGTTACACCAGAACAGATGAAAAAGCTTACAGGAGAATTAAGGAATGAATTTGATTACATACTTTTAGATTGTCCTGCTGGAATAGAGCAGGGATTTAAAAATGCTATAGCAGGTGCAGACCGTGCACTTGTAGTAACTACTCCAGAGGTGTCTGCTGTACGTGATGCAGACCGTATTATAGGGCTTCTTGAAGCCAATGAAATTAAACAGACACATCTTATAGTGAACAGGCTCCGTACTGATATGGTAAAAGAAGGTAATATGATGTCAAGTGATGATGTTGTAGAAATTCTTGCTGTTGACTTGATTGGAATTGTTCCAGATGATGAACACATTGTAATATCTGCGAATAATGGTGAACCCCTTACTGGTTCTGACTGCCAGGCAGGACAGGCATATATGAATATATGTAAACGTGTGCTTGGAGAAGAAGTCCCTTACCTGGATTTAGAAGTAACAAAGACATTTTTCCAGAAATTTGCGGCAATTTTTAGAAGATAGTACATATATAAATAAATACGGAGGAATTTTATGAGCTTTTTGTCAAACTGGTTTAAAAGTTCTGAAAGCAGCAGTAATATTGCCAAAAACCGCTTAAAAGTGGCGATTACGTCTGACAGGGCTGTATGTTCACCAGAGCTGATGGAACATATGAAGAATGATATTATCAAGGTTATTTCAAAATATGTAGATATAGATACGGACGGCCTTGATATAAAAGTTACAAGAACTGAACTTGATGATGATTCAGGCACAGTAAATGCTGTGCTTGCCAGTATACCCATAAGGGATACCAAACCTTTCCGTAAGTAAAGGAGTATTTTAGATGATTAACCGTATTAAAAAATACGACTGGAAGAAATATAATTTTTCCCTTTTATGTGTAGTAATTGTTATCTGCCTTATTGGTGCATTCTGTGTAAAGCTTGCAGGTGGTGAAGAAAAAGGCATGTCATTTATGAAAGGACAGATAGCAGGCCTTATACTTGGGCTTTTTATAGTAATGGTACTGTCACTTTTTGATTACCACTTTATATGCCAGTTTACAGCAGTTTACTATGTCTGTGGTGTACTGCTTACACTTGCCACACATTCACCACTGGGTACAAGTAACAATACAGATGTAAAGAGATGGATAAAGCTTGGCCCAATAACGTTCCAGCCTGTTGAGCTTATGAAAATTATATTAATACTTACACTTGCCACTCTTTATTCAAAATTAAGGAATAAAGTTGACAGGGTTAGCACCCTGTTTATAATTGTAATTACTACAATGGTGCCAGTTGGTGTGATTTTAATGCAGCCGGACCTTTCGTCAAGCCTTGTAGCAGTATTTATTATGGTTGTACTGGTATTTGCAGCAGGTACAACATATAAAATACTTGCTCCAATAATAATATCGGGTGTGCCGCTAAGCCTTGTGCTGTTCTGGTATATACAGCAGCCAGACAATTTTATATTAAGAGGATACCAGTTCAGGCGTATATATGCATGGCGCCATCCAGAAGATGACCCTGGCCAGCTTAATATGCAGCAGAATATATGTATGCGTGCAATCGCTTCTGGCAAACTTTATGGAAAATATATACAGGACGGGGGCAAAGAGGGGGCATCACGTGTTTATAATTCAGTGCCAGTTAATGAAAGTGATTTTATATGGTCTGTAGCCGGGGAAGAGTTTGGGTTTTTAGGATGTTGTCTTATATTGCTTCTTTTTGCAATAATTATATTTAAATGTTTTACAGTTGCTAAAAAGGCACAGGATTTTCTTGGAAAGATGATTGCACTTGGGGTAGCAGCAATGTTTATGTTCCAGGTTTTTGCAAATATATGTGTTGCGACAAGGATTTTTCCAAATACAGGGCTTCCGCTTCCGTTTTTAAGTAATGGGCTGAGTTCCATGGTATCATCCATGATTGGCATAGGGCTTGTTATGAATATAGGTATACAGCCTGCCAGAACAAGTAATTCAGGCTTTACAATGCGTGATTCCGACAGGGATATAGATGTTGATTTAGATTTATAGATACTATAATATATGGGGTGTTATAGTATATTAATATATAACCAGGGGGTGTTGAAATGAATATAGGACTTGTAGCACATGATGCCAAGAAAAACCTTATGCAGAATTTCTGTATTGCATACAGGGGGATTTTAAGTAAGCATAATATTTATGCAACAGGGACTACAGGAAGACTTATTGAAGAAGTTACTAACCTTAATATACACAAATATCTTGCAGGACATCTGGGAGGTGAGCAGCAGCTTGCATCACAGATAGAGCATAACCAGATAGATATGGTTATTTTCCTTAGGGACCCGTTGTCCCCTAAGTCACATGAGCCAGATGTAAATAATGCAATCCATCTTTGTGACACATACAATATTCCATTTGCCACAAACCTTGCAACTGCTGAGCTTCTTGTGAAAGCATTGGACAGAGGTGACCTTGAATGGCGTGAAATACTCAGGAAAGAAGAAATGCAGGAATAATACTGGCATCAGATTCTATAAGAAAGGCATGGATTAATATGCGTAAAAAAAGAAAACTGGTATACAGTTTTGCAACAGTTATTTCAGTTTTTGCCATTTTAACTACTGGATGTGGCAGTAAAAAAGATTTTTTCACAGAATATGGGATAACATTACCAGCAGCTGGCATATCTTATGACAGTCAAGGGTATTACAGCCAGGACTACCTGTCAGGGAATGTCTGTGTTATACCAGCATCAGAACAGGACAAAGAGAATAGCAGCCTGCCAGCAGACGCAGCACTTCTTATAAATTCAGATACAGATAAGGTAATATATTCACAGAATATATATAAAAGATTATATCCTGCCAGTGTAACCAAAATTGTAACTACGCTTCTGGTATTAAAATATGGAAATCTTGACGATATAGTTACAGTAAGCTATAATGCGTCCCATATAACAGAATATGGTGCCAAACTTTGTGGATTTGAAGAGGGTGACCAGATTAAATTAAAAAAACTGCTTTATGCATTTATGGTATATTCAGGAAATGATGCAGGAATAGCTATTGCAGAACATATATCTGGAAGTGAAGAAGAGTTTGTAAAGCTTATGAATAAAGAAATGGCAGAGCTTGGTGCTGCGGGAAGCCATTTTACTAACTCACATGGCCTTCATAATGACAGCCACTATACAACTGCATATGATTTATATCTTGTATTTAATAAACTGGTTTCAGATTATCCTTTATTTAATGATATTATAAAACAGGGAAGTGTCAAAGCAAAATACAAATCAGCAGATGGGACTAAAAAGGAAATGGTTTTTACATCAACTGTAAAATATAAATTAAATACTGAAACAGCACCAGAAGGTGTTAAAGTGGCAGGTGGCAAAACCGGCACTACACAGATGGCTGGTTCTAACCTTATTCTTTATTCAACGGGACCTGACGGCAATAATTATATTTCAGTTATTATGCATGCAAGTGATGTATACAGTTTATATGACCAGATGAATTACCTGCTTGGACTGGAAGGCAAAAGCAAAGAGGAGTAAGTCCATTATAATGAACTTCCCCCTCTTTTTGGTTATCTGGTACATGCCAGCTGTTCCCAGTGCAGCTAAGCAACAGACTTTAAGCTATTCACTGGCTGTATGGATACGGCCATAATAACTTATTGCATACAGGCCTCCGATTCCAACTGCTGCATATATAATGCGTGACAGCAGTGACATATCACCAAATATGACACGTACGAGGTCAAAATCCAGAAATCCAATAAGCCCCCAGTTAATTGCTCCAATTATAACGAGTGTCAGCAGGATATAATCAATAACTTTCATGCAAATTCCTCCTTTTTGTTAATGTTACAATACTAATCATTTCCTTGAAAGTTAAAAATATGTATAAAATAAATTAATAAATTATACCAAGGGTGGACAAATGTCTTTTTTAAGTCTATAATAATTGAGTTAAATATCGTATCTGGAGGGAGGATTCGTTTTGACAGGACATAAACGGAACAAAAAAGTTGTTAAAATGAAGCGTCGTCCGCGTCTTGCTGCCGGACTTGTATTAACCTGTTTTTCAGCCTGCCTTCTTGTTTTGTTTATACAGTCCCTGGCAAAGGAGCATATTTCAATATATGAAGTAACAGAAACGGAAATTGCTGATGATGAAATTATAAGAGGTATTGTTATAAGGGATGAATCACTTGTCAGTACAAAGAAGAAAGGATATATAAATTATTATGTTGGTGACGGGGTCAAAATAGGAGCTAATACTGTTGTTTATTCAATAGATGAAACAGGACAGTTTGCTGACGGCCTTTCAGTGCTTGAAACAGAGGATATTTCACTTTCAGAAGAAGATACAAGAGAAATCAGAAGTGATATAGCTAGTTTCAGGAACAATTTTGATTTATCTGAATATGGCAATGTAATGAATTTTAAATACAATATAGATAACACCCTTCTTAAAATGACAACAGTAAGCCTTCTGGAACAGCTTGACAAAATAATGAAGAAAAAGAAAGGTTCTTCATCACTTCAGCTTGTTAAGGCAAGTAAGCCTGGAATTATCTCATTTTGTTCAGATGGGCTTGAAGATTTGTCAATAGATGGTATAACCAAAGATACTTTCAATAATATGACTGACAACTGGAAACAGTTAAGAAGCACTGGAGCTGTTGAAGCTGGACAGGCAGTATACAAACTTGTCAACAGTGAAAAGTGGTCTGTTGTGTTACCACTTACAGACAAGCAGTATAAAAAGGTCAGTGATAAAGTTACTATTCCTGTTAAATTCAAAAAGGACGGGCTTAAGGTAACTGCTGGTATTTCTACTTTTATAATAGATTCTTCATATTATGCAAAGCTTGATTTTGATAAATATATGATACGCTATCTTGACAACAGGTATCTTGACATTGAAATAGAGTTTAACAGCGCTGACGGATTAAAAATCCCCGTTTCCTCTGTACTGAAAAAGAAATTTTATATAATTCCAAAAGATTATATAACTAAAGGCGGAGAGGAAGGGAGTGACGGTGTAATGGTTCTTACATACAAAAAGGATGGCACTAAAGAAACTACATTTAAAGCAGCCGGTATATATTATGAAACCAAAAATGGTGATGTATATATTGATGCTTCCCTTTTTGCGGCTGGAACTACTATAATACAAGGTACCAGTGAAGGCACTAAATCAATGAAGCTTGCCAAAACTGCAAAGCTTGATGGTGTATATAACTGTAACAGGGGATTCTGTGAATTCCGGCGTGTTGAAAAACTTTATTCAAATAATGAATATGTAATTGTATCAAAAGATACAGCATATGGCCTTTCAACATATGACCATATTATTTTAAATCCTGGCATGATTAATGAGGATGATATTATTTATTAGGAGGTGGCAGAAATGGTTAAAGAGAATCTGTCAATGGTAGAAAACAGGATAAAGTCAGCATGTGACAGGGTGGGGCGCAGCTATGGGAGTGTTAAGCTTATAGCCGTAAGCAAGACAAAACCAGTAAGAATGGTGGAGCAGGCTTATGAATATGGCATAAGGGAATTTGGTGAAAACAAAGCACAAGAGATGAAGGAAAAACATGAAATAATGCCAAAGGATATAAACTGGCATTTTATTGGCCATTTACAAACTAATAAAGTCAAGTACGTTGTTGGGCGTGCTGCACTTATACACTCTGTTGACTCCCTTCATCTTGCAGAGGCAATCGAAGCAGAATGTGTAAAGAAAAATACAAATGCAAATATCCTTATCGAAGTAAATGTGGCACAGGAAGAGACAAAATTCGGGCTGGAAACTGGAGAAACAGAAGAACTTGTAAGAAAAATTTCAGTGTTGCCACATGTCCATATTAAAGGGCTTATGACAATAGCGCCGTTTGTCGAAAATGCCGGAAATAACCGGATGATATTCAGGACTTTGAAAGATTTATCTGTTGACATTGGAAGCAAAAACATTGATAATGTTTCCATGAATATTCTTTCAATGGGCATGACAAATGACTTTGAAACTGCTATTGAAGAAGGCGCAACCCATATAAGGGTTGGAACAGCAATCTTTGGAGAGAGGAATATTGCGATATGCTAAACGCGCAGGAATGGAGGATAATATGGCTGGCCGCTTAGATAAATTTATGAATTTCTTAAAGTTAACCGATGAGGATGATTACGATGATGATTTTTATGATGATTACGACGATAATTATGATGAAAAAGAATTAAAACGTGAAGAAAAGCGCATCCAGCGTGAGCAGCGGAAGGAAGATAAAAGAGCGGCATCATCATATCCACAGAATGACTATGACAGTGCTTATGATGACCCTGTGCCATTTAGCCAGAGAAAGACCTCTGCACATACATCACCAGGGAAAGTTGTACCTATCCATGTAGCTTCATCAGGATTTGAAGTAAATATTGTAAAGCCTGCTAATTTTGGAGAATCACAGCAGGTATGTGAAATCCTTTTAAACGGACAGCCTGTAGTTGTCAACCTTGAAGGGATAGATATAACAGAAGCACAGAGAATTATGGATTTTATATCAGGCTGTATATATTCAATTTCAGGAAATATGCGCCAGGTATCAAGATATATCTTTATTTTCTCACCAAAAAGTGTTGATATATCAGGTGACTATATTAAAAATGTGGCAGCAAGTGATGAAGGTATAAATATTCCTACTTTAAACAAGGAGTTTTAGCCTATGCTTTATTATATAGCATATTGTTTTAATATATTTTTTATGGTTCTGGAAATATTTGTCCTGCTTTATCTTATAAGGAATATACTGCCATTTGGCGTATTGTTAAAATATATTATAGATATTATGACAGCACCTGTGCTTGTTCCAGTACAAAAGATTGTAAAACATTCTGTGCTTAAGTGTTTTAAGACAGATATAAGCCCATATATACTGCTTATAGTTTTATTTTATATGGGTGGTGTGTGTTCATATATTATGGAACATTAGATAAGGGGTATAATACAATGGATTTATCAAAGGAAGAACAGATACTATACCGCCACTTTGATGATTTAATTAAGCTTGCGGACAGACGGGGTACTCCTGTATTTAGTGGTTTTGCAGGGCTTAATGAAATGGGGCTTATGTATAAGCTTTTAGAAGACAAAGGCATTACTGGGGAACTGGTTAAGAATTATGTAATTACTTTTGGGGGCTATCCATATGCAGAAAGACAGATAGTTTGTTTTCTTCCAAATACCTTATATAAAGTGGGGTATGAAGACTTTCCAGTAGACTGTGTCAGGATAAGGCCAGTAAACCACAAATTCTGTGATGCACTTACCCACAGGGATTTTCTGGGAACTGTAATGAATATTGGTATTGAAAGGGACCAGATTGGGGATATTATAATAAAGAGAGAAGGGGAGAACCAGCTGTTATCTGGTTATATATTCTGCCGTAATGACAAAACACCACTTCTTATAGATATTACAAGAATACGCCATACAGCTGTACATGCAGAAATTACGGATGGTACTCTGCTGGAATATGGACAAAAGTACAAAGATATAACTGGAAGTGTATCTTCAATGCGTTTAGATGCAGTTGTTTCTGTTGCT
This sequence comes from uncultured Lachnospiraceae bacterium, assembly GCA_948794795.1. Lineage (GTDB taxonomy): Bacteria > Bacillota > Clostridia > Lachnospirales > Lachnospiraceae > Butyribacter. The sequence goes on from CAQGLR010000030.1 coordinate 34,275, forward strand.
GTAAAAACATCACGTTCAAAATGCCTGGCACTTGTAAAAGAGGGCAGTATATTCCTGAACGGGCGCTGTTGTACTGAAGGCTCTAAGAATATTTCTGGCGGGGATGTTATTTCCATAAGGGGATATGGAAAATATAAAATAGAGCTGTCACAGTCTGTAACTAAGAAAGGGCGTTACCATATAACAGTTAAACAATACATTTAAGGATAACTACACCTAAGAGGAGGTAATTGGACTATGCTTACACCAAGCGATATACGTAACCGTATGCTTAAAACTACAATGGGTGGTTATAATAAAAAGGATACAGATGATTTTCTGGATTCTGTGTACCAGAGTTTTGAAACCCTTTATAAAGAAAATAAGGATTTAAAAGACAAAGTTGCTTCATTAAGTGACGGGGTACAATATTATAAACAAATGGAAAATACACTGCAGAAGGCGCTTATCCTTGCAGAAAAAACTTCTACGGAAACACAGGAAGCCGCCAAAGAAGAAGCAGCTAAACTTATAAAAGAAGCTAAAGAAAAGGCAGATACACTTTTAAATAATGCAAAAGCTGAAACTGATGCTTTAAGGAATAAGACAAGGACAGAAGCGGATACTCTTATGTCAGAGACCAAGGAGAAAGCAGAATCTATCCTTGAAGAGGCCAGAATACAGTCTGACCTTATTATGACAGATGCAAAGGCACAGTCTGAAATAACTAAATTAAAGGCACGCCATGAGTTTGAAGATGTACAGAAATGTATAAGTAATCTTGTAAAAAGTTATGAAAGTTATTATTCACAGCTTAAAAACCTTGTATCATCACAGATGGAACTTCTTGAAAGTGATGATTTTAAATTAGAAGTACCTGATATAAATAATGTAACAGATGAAGATATAAATGAAAATGAAGAAGAAACAAATTTCTCATGGAACAATACTGTAAATAACAGTGATAGTAATGATGATAGTGGTAATAATGATGACAGTGCTGCTACAGAGGAAGTGCTGCCAGATGAAACATCCAGTAATGGAGAGGATATAGAGAAAGAACAGGATACACCATTTACATTTATTGATACTGAATAAATGGTTAAGGAGAAAAGTTATGGGCAGGGTAATTACAGTACATTATGATAATAAACCACTTTATAATATAACTATAGAGAACAGCTACAGCGGGCTTCCTGGTATTTTACAAGGACTTGGTACTAGCAGCCGTAAGCTGTGCATAGTTGCAGACAGTACAACAGGAAGCCTTTATCTGGATGCAGTCATGGATATTGCAAAAGAATATGCAGATAAAGTTGTATCTTTTATATTTGAAGCAGGAGAGCAGTCAAAGAATCTTGATACAGCAGGCAATTTATATGAAAAGCTTATAAACGGGCATTTTGACAGGAAAGATATAATCCTTGCACTTGGAGGCGGGGTTACAGGAGACCTTGCAGGGTTTACAGCTGCAACTTACCTGCGTGGCATACGTGTAATACAGCTTCCGACATCACTTCTTGCTATGGTTGACAGCAGTATTGGCGGCAAGACGGGTGTTGATTTCAGGGGATATAAAAATATGGTTGGGGCATTCCACCAGCCTTCTGCTGTCTATATAAATACAAGTACACTGGAAACACTTACAGATGCACAGTATTTCTCAGGTTTTGGTGAAATAATAAAACATGGTCTTATTAAGGATATGAAGTATTTTGAATATATTTGTGCTAATACAGATAAATTAAAGAAACGTGATACAAGTGTATTAGAAGAGATAATTGCTGGAAGCTGTGAAATTAAACGTGCTGTTGTGGAAAATGACCCAGAAGAAAAAGGGGAACGTGCCCTTCTAAATTTTGGACATACACTGGGACATGCTATTGAAAAGCTTATGGATTTTTCAATGCTTCATGGTGAATGTGTGGCAGCAGGCATGGTGGCAGCTTCATATATTTCAATGGAACGTGGGATGATTAGCAGCAGTGCTTATAATAGTATATGCAAAATAATAGAAGAGTTAAACCTTCCTCTTGCTGTAAAGGGAATTAGTGCAGAAGAAATATTAAAGGTATCAAAAAGCGATAAGAAGATGGATGCCAAAAAGATTAAATTTATTCTGCTTGATGGGATGGGCAATGCTGTTATAAGGGATGATGTAACTGACAGTGAAATGCTTGGGGCATTAAAACAGGTTTTAAAGGGTGATTGAAAGGTTCTGCTGGGATAAATAATATTGTGTATAAATAAGATATACTTAATTTATTAGGAGATTTTGGGTTGAAGAAATATATATTTGGTATTATTGGTTTTATAATACTGCTTGCAGCAGACAGGGTTACAAAAGTGGCTGCACAGGCCACACTTAAAGGTACAGATGGAATACCTGTAATTAAAGGGGTATTCCGTCTTCTTTACCTGGAAAACCGTGGCGCTGCTTTTGGTGTTTTACAAAACCAGCGTTTTTTATTGCTGTTTTTTACAGTTATAATATTAATTGCAGTAATTGCTGCATATATAAAAATTCCATTTACAAAAAGATACATACCTATGGAAGTGCTTTTAGTGCTTCTGGCATCAGGGGCTATAGGGAATATGGCAGACAGGGCAATATATGGTTATGTGACAGACTTTTTGTATTTTGAATTAATAGATTTTCCTATATTTAATGTTGCCGACTGTTATGTAGTTATTGCCGCTTTTACAGCAGCATTTTATATACTCTTTTATTATAAAGATGAGGATTTTGAGATATTCAAGTTAAAAAAAGCAAAAGGGGATTAATATGCCAGATGAAAACTATAATGTCAGTGGAACTGAAATAAATATGCGCCTTGATAAGTTTCTGTCTGGTAAACTCCCTGGAATGTCAAGGTCATATATACAGAAACAGATTAAAGATGGTAATATACTTGTGAATGGAAGTAAAGCCAAAACAGGGTATAAAACAAGTATTAATGATATAATCCAAGTACATACAGAACCACCTGGGGAACTTGAAATAGAACCAGAAGATATACCACTTGATATACTTTATGAAGATACAGATATTATTGTTATAAATAAACCTAAAAATATGGTAGTACATCCGGCACCAGGCCATTATTCTGGAACTATTGTAAATGCACTGTTGTTTCATTGTAAAGATTCACTTTCTGGCATAAATGGTATATTAAGGCCTGGAATAGTGCACAGGATAGACCAGGATACTACAGGGGCTATTGTTATCTGTAAAAATGATGCTTCACATAACTGTCTGGCAGAACAGCTTAAAGTACATTCTATTACAAGGAAATATAATGCAATAGTGCATAACCATTTAAAAACAGAAGAAGGCACTATTAAGACTACTATAGGCAGGCATCCTGCAGACAGGAAGAAAATGGCAGTTAATGTCAAGAATGGCAGAGAGGCAGTAACCCATTATAAAGTAATTGATAATCTTAATAATAAATATACTTACGTTGAGTGCCAGCTTGAAACAGGGCGTACACACCAGATACGTGTCCATATGGCAAGTATTGGAAATCCAGTGCTTGGCGACAAGATATATGGGCCTTCAAAGTGTCCATTTAACCTGCAGGGGCAGACACTTCATGCAAGGACACTAGGGTTTATACATCCTTCTACACATAAGTATATGGAATTTGAAGCACCGCTTCCAGAATATTTCCAGAAGCTGCTGGGAATTCTTGCACAAAAGTAATACAGCTTAGTATACTATTTTGATATTTATTTAGTATATAAGCCACTTTTAAACTTATACAGCCAGTTAGTGGCGGAATGGAGAAAAAATGGATAGTATTGATAATAAAAAATTAGCAGATTTATTGTTTCCAGATGTAGTTAATACACCAGCTTATTATGAGGAAAAATACCCATACAGGAAGCTTCCTTCAAAGGCACATGTTACACGTATGGCACCAAGCCCTACAGGTTTTATGCATCTTGGCAACCTGTATAGTGCACTTGCTGATGAAAGGATTGCGCATAAAAAGGGTGGTGTATTTTATTTAAGGATTGAGGATACAGACGAAAAACGTAAAGTTGAAGGTGCTGTTGAAACTATTATAAATGTAATGCGTTATTTTAATATAGAATTTGATGAGGGTGCAGGTTTTGAAAGTAATGGGGATAATAACGCTTATGGGCCATATTTCCAGAGGCAGAGAGTAGAAATATACCATACTTATGTTAAAGACCTTGTAGAAAAAGGACTTGCATACCCTTGTTTCTGTACAGAACAGGAACTTGAGAAGACAAGACAGAAACAGGATGCAGATAAAATCCTTACTGGTTATTATGGTGAGTATGCAACATGCCGCAATCTCTCATTTGAAGAAGCAGAAGCAAATATAAAAGCTGGCAAAGAGTATGTTATAAGGCTGCGTTCACAAGGAAGCCCTGATAGAGAAATTGTATTTAAAGACAGTATCAAAGGTGAAGTAAAACTTCCAGAAAATATACATGATATTGTGCTTCTTAAAAAAGATGGAGTGCCAACATACCATTTTGCACATGCTATAGATGACCATCTTATGAGGACTACAATGGTTATAAGAGGTGGTGAATGGCTTGCCTCAGTACCAATACATTATGAACTTTTTCATGTCCTTGGATTTAAAATGCCGTCTTATGGGCATACAGCACTTCTTATGAAGTTTGATGAAGAAACAGGTGGCAAAAGGAAACTGTCCAAGAGAAAAGACCCTGAACTTTCACTTGACTATTACAGGAAAGACGGGTACCATCCATATTGCATGAAAGTTTACCTGCTTACATTGCTTAATTCTAATTTTGAAGAATGGCATGAGAAGTTCCCAGATAAAGATATTAATGAATTTCCATTTTCAGTTGATAAAATGAGCCAGTCTGGAGCATTATTTGATAAAGACAAGCTTCATAATATCTGTAAAAATGAGCTTTCAAACTTATCAGAATATGAAATGTATGATTTCTTATATGAATGGGCATTAGAACATGAACCTTCCAAATGTGGCATATGGTTTGCAGATAAAGAGAAAATGCTTGGTATCCTCAGGCTTTATATGGGCATTGGAATGAAACGCAGAAGAAAAGATTTTATATATGCAAGACAAGTATTTGAACTGGTTTCTTATTTCTTTGATATGGAAGAAGGACAACAGGAGAAAGATAGTTACAGAAGTGACAGTGAAACAGTAAAAGCTGTCCTTAATGAATATCTTGCAACATACAGGCATGATGATGATAATAATGAATGGTTTAATAAACTGAAAGCCATTGCAGATAAACTTGGATTTGCTTCAGATATGAAAGCATATAAGAAAGAACCAGAAAAGTACAGGGGAAATGTATCTGATATTGCTGAAATTATACGTATTGCAATTACAGGACGTGCCAATACACCTGATTTGTGGTCAATAGTCCATGTAATGGGAGAGGAACAGATGACAGGACGCATAAAAGCGGAATTGTAATTTATGGGCATATCTTAAGGCATGTTTAAAAATTAAAAAGTGCACAAATTATGTGGCTCTGGCAATTCCAAAGTTTTACCACAGGCAGCCGCTTGCGCTTGGATGGGATGCGCAGTGGTGCATAAAGCTACAAAAAACGTAGCTTAAGCACCAGCGCCCCCAAACAGCTGCCTTTTGGTAAAACATTTGGAATTTGCCAGAGTAATATAATCTTTGTATAAATTTGATTTTCAAGCATCAATAAATCTTTTAATTTATTGGGTTTTTCTTAACTAAATGACATTGTGTTTAGATAGGATGCTGCTTTATGGTAAAACATTTGGAATTTGCCAGAATAATATAATATTTGTTCAGTTTTCAAATTTAAAAGTAATTTTCAAATACGCCTTATAACGGAGTTTATTATGAATATAACATATATTGGACATAGTGGCTTTCTTATGGATACAGGAAGTGCATATTTTTTGTTTGATTATTATAATGGAATAATACCAGAGATGGATATGGGTAAGCCACTTATAGTATTTACAAGCCATAAGCACCAGGACCATTTTAATCCTGGAATATTCGGGCTTGCAGATATATATCCAGGCACATTGTTTGTACTTGCTAAAGGTGTGCCATATAAAAACCTGGCTGTAAAATATTCAAAAAGTATTGCAAGGCAGGGGGATTTTAAAAATATATTGCTGGTAAAAAAAGATATTTCTTTAGATATTGTATTGTCTAATGGAGAAAAACTTGGTATAAGGACGCTGCGCTCAACAGATGAGGGCGTAGCGTTCCTTCTTTTATATAATGGAAAAAGATATTACCATGCAGGTGATTTAAATTTATGGATATGGGATGGTGAAACAGAAGAATATAACAGAAATATGGAGAAAAAGTATATAATAGAAATGGAAAAGTTAAAGGGGATGGAAATTGATATAGCATTTGTCCCGCTTGACCCAAGGCTTGGAGGCAATGCATATGCAGGACTTAAAACTTTTCTTTCTTATGTACATTGTAATCATGTATTTCCAATGCATTGCTGGGGTAATTATGGAATAATAGAGTCTTTTATTGAGGAATATCCAGAATATAAAGAACAAATTGTAAAAATAATATATGAAAACCAATGTTACGGATTTTAGACTAGAAGCAGTAAAGGAGGGTGCCAATGAAGAAAAAACTGCCTATAGGAATAGAATTATTTAGTGAAATTATCCAGGACAATTATTACTATGTTGATAAAACAAATATGATTAAAGAATTAATTTTATCTAAAAGTAAAGTAACCCTTTTTACACGTCCACGCCGTTTTGGCAAAAGTTTAAATATGGATATGTTAAAAACATTTTTTAAAGTAGAAACGGATGTTTCTCTTTTTAATGGATTAGATATTTCAAATGAAAAAGAATTATGTGAAAAATACCAGGGAAAATTTCCTGTAATATTAATTAGTTTAAAAGATATTGACGGGGAATCTTTTAAGGATTTTATTACAAGGTTAAAGTTTATATTGTTTGATGAAATATCATGTTTTGACTGGTTAATGGAAAGTGATAAATTAACAGAATATGATAAAGTGCCATTAAGGCAGTTATTATTAGGTGATTTTGAAGGGATTGTAGATTTACCCGGATGCTTAAAACTGTTGTGCAGGCTTTTATATAAGCACTATGGTAAAAAGACTATTATCCTGGTTGATGAATACGATGTACCTCTGGACAGGGCATACCAGAGAGGGTTTTATAATGAAATGGTAACACTTTTACGCCTTATGTTTGGAAGTATAATTAAAACTAATACTTATCTTGAATTTGCTGTTTTAACTGGCTGTTTAAGGGTTTCTAAAGAGAGCATATTTACAGGTATGAATATTTTTAAAACTATGACAATTTCAGATAATAATTTTTCAGGGTATTTTGGCTTTACTGATAAAGAAGTAAGTGATATGCTTGAGTATTATGGACTAGAAGATAAGTATATATTCTTTAAAGAATGGTATAATGGTTACAGGTTTGGAAATACTTCTGTTTATTGTCCATGGGATGTTATTAACCAGTGTGATTATTTATATACAAATAATAATTTTGTTATGAAACCATACTGGATTAACAGCAGTGGCAATAGTATAATAAAAGAGATTATTAAAAACAGTTCTGGTAAAATAAAAAAACAATTAGAGGCACTTGTATCTGGTGAAAGTATACAACAAGAAATAATACAGGAATTAACATATTCTGGTTTAGATAATACTGATAATGATTTTATAAATTTATGGAGCCTTTTATATACTACAGGATATTTAACAGATGCCTGTACACCTGCTGGGGATATGCATACACTTATTATACCTAATTTAGAGATTTATAAAATTTATGAAAAGCAAATTATGCCTTTACTTAAAGAAAGAATTGTAAATAACAGTGAACAATGGAAAGAACTTTGTAAAGCTATATATGGGTGATGCCAGTATAACAGAAAAGTTTCTTAATAGTTTTTTATTTAGCCATGCCAGTATAAGGGACACTTATTACAGAAAAGATATAAAAGAGAATTTTTATCATGGTTTTTTACTTCAGACATTAAGTATTAATGATTTGTGGTATGTAAGGTCAAATGTAGAATCAGGTACAGGTTATCCAGATATTATAGCAGAAGATGAAAAAAGAAAAACTGGATGGGTTTTTGAATTAAAATATGCAGAAGAAAGAGATAAAAACAAAGAACAAGATAAAATGCTTAAACGTGCATGTGAAGAAGCTATGGAACAAATTAAGGTTAATGATTATACAGCAATTTTAAGAAAAGACGGGATGGAAACAATATATGCTTTTGGCATTGCCTTTTGCAGAAAGCAATGTAAAGTTATCTGCAGGCAGGAAAACAATATTGCATATAATTAAAATAAAACATGTATAACTAATTGTATCCAGGTTATTCTATTATTAACACATTATAAGCCATTTCTGGCAGAAATGAGGTAATATATGAATGACAAGGCATTATTTAAGCTGACAAGCGGTTTATTTCTTGTTACTGCTAAAACTAATAAGGATAACGGCTGTATTATAAATACGGTATTACAAGTTACAGCATCACCTGTCCGTATTGTAATAGCTATTAATAATAAAAATTATACACATGATATGGTAAAAGAAACAGGACTTTTTAATATTTCAGTTCTTTCGGAAACAGCACCAATGGATTTATATAAGAGATTTGGATATATAAGTGGAAGGGATACTGATAAATTTAGCGGTTATAGCGGGGCAGCATGTTCAAATAATGGCTGTCTGTACCTTACAGAATATAGTAATGCATATTTATCAGGCAAGGTTATAGACACTGTAGATTTAGGGACACATACACTTTTTATTGCAGATGTAACAGATGCCCAGATACTTTCATATGGAGAGCCAGTAACTTATAGTTATTACCAGAAAAATATTAAACCTGCACCTGAAAAGAAGACAGGTAATAAATCAGGATTTATTTGTACAATATGTGGCTATATATATGAAAAAGATACACTGCCAGAAGATTTTATATGTCCTGTATGTAAACATGGGACAGAAGCTTTTAAACCTATATAAAATAAAAATATTTACAAGGAAAACACATGGGAAAATATTACAAAGCTTATGATGAACGCTATAAAACAGTCCATTTAAAAGGGGTAAGCTGGTCTAGTGATAAAAGCTCCCCTGTTATAATGTATATTATTTAATGTTTGCTGTTATAAGAAAAAAGTAAAATAAAAATTTATATGGAGAAAAATATGGCTGATGTATATGTAACAAGTGCTTTTAGTAAAAATAATAAAGGAGGCAATAAGGCAGGAGTAATTTTAGATATGCCAAACCTGGAATATAGCAAAAAACTTGAAATTTCAAAGAATCTTGGGTATTCTGAAACAGCTTTTGTACAGAATTCATATATTGCAGACTTTAAATTACAATATTTTACTACAACAGAAGAAGTCCCATTATGTGGACATGCCACAATAGCAGCATTTTCTACACTAAGGCTGCTTGGCATGTTAGATAAACAAAATTATAAAATAGAAACCAAAGCTGGTATCCTTAATATTCAAATTAAGGAAAATGGCCTGGTACTTATGGAACAAAACCGTCCATTATATTTAGATATACTGCCTCCAGATGTATTGGAAGGGTGTATAGATAAAAATTGTATTGACAGTAGCCTGCCAATACAAATAGTTTCTACAGGGTTAAACGATATTATGCTTCCTGTTTGTTCTAAAGAACATTTAGAAGAATTATCTCCTGATTTAAAAATGATAGCAAAATTAAGTAAGGAAAAAAATGTTGTTGGAATACATATGTTTGCTTTACCAGAAGAACCTGGAATAACAGCAATATGCAGGAATTTTGCCCCTCTTTATGGTATTAATGAAGAAGCAGCAACAGGAACATCAAGTTGTGCTTTAGCGTGTTATCTTTTTAAATATTATGAAAAGAAATCTTCATATATTTTTGAACAGGGATATAATTTAGGTGAAATATCACGGATAACAGTAAATATCACATATCATAAAGATATAATTGACTCTGTTTATGTTGGAGGATATGGATATTTACTTGGTAAAAAAAGTTTATCAGTATAAATTATATTTTATTCCTGTAATATTAACTTTCTGCCTATAACCGCACATTTTGCATCTGCACCATGTCCAATCTGTGGGGTTACTGCAACTGGAAGACTGCCTGCAAAACTTTTTACTTCATCCAGAAGCATTTCCCATTGTCTGGACTGCTGTATTTCAGTAAATGTGCCAAGAAGTATGCCAGAAGCTTTATTAAATATTCCTATCTGCCAGAGGTGTGCAAGATAAGTAATTATTTGTGGAAGTTTGCCGCTTCTTGCTTCAAGCAAAATAATTTTACCTGTACAGTCTGGAAAATATTCTGTACCTGCAAGTTTTAAAAAGCAACGGATATTTCCGCCAGTTAAAATACCTTCCATATAAGAATTTTGTATAAAATAATATGAAAATCCAGGACTAATCCCATTATATTGTGTAAACCACTGTCTTGCTTCTTCTTTTTTATCCCATACCAGTGTTTTAATCTGGAAAATACCTGTTTCAATACCTGTCTTTGTGTATATTGCATTACATATTGTTGTAACATCACTATAACCATAAAAACGTTTAGGATGTTTTTTGATTTCTTCAAAATCCAGGTAAGGCAGGATTTCATTTGCAATATCACCGCCAGAAATATCATAAATTGCTTCTATATCATTATCTTTAAAGAAATCTACAAGAACTTTTGCACGTTCCTGGGCAGAAACACTTCTTCTAGTATATATACCTGTATTTTCCGGAATATATAAATATGGGGATAAAACTACATTATAGCCAGTTTCTTTTAAATATAAACAAAGTTCATCTATTTGTCCCCGTGTAGTCTGGGGCAAGCCGTCTGAACAAGCTGTAAAGGCAATTTTTTTCATCTGCAGCCTCCTTATTAGTTGTCTGGTATATTTTTTGTAACATTACTATTATTTTTTCAAATTATATAACAGGGCAGTCTGTTTTTCAAGTTATTTTTCAGGAATATATAATAATGAAAATAAATCTTAAACAAACTTTAAAGAAATATTAATAGGACTATAAATAAGCATGTGGTAAATTATATATAATATTAAAAAGTTTGGAGGAAATAGTAATGGTTTATTGGCTATCTGTTGGAATAGAGTGTTTATCAACATTAATTTTTATTATTCCAGCTATACTTATTTTAAATTATACTTTATTTAAACAAAATAATTTAAATAAAGTTATTATGGTTTTTGTATTTGCATTTTATTGTATGGCAGTTTTTTCTATAACAGGTATTCCTGCATATAATACAATAAGAGTTGATTTTAGTTTTAATTTAATACCATTAGCAGATATTATTAATAATCCAGCAGGGTATATTATAAATACTATACTTAATATTATTTTGTTTGTGCCTATGGGATTTCTGGTACCTGCTATATGGACAGAATACCGTTCATTAAAGAAAACTGTATTGATGGGATTTGCTGTATCAGTTATTATTGAAATATTACAGATATTTACTTTCAGGCTTACAGATATTGACGATTTAATTACTAATACATTTGGAACATTTTTAGGATATTACATTGGAAAATTATTTTCATTTAAATTGCCATTAAAAATATCTGGCAATTTTGAAAATACTTTTATAAAATATGAGCCAGTTATTATTTTAATAATAGTTTTACTGGTTAAATTTTTCTTAAAACCTCTTTTATCAGACACAATATGGGATATTGTATTACAGAGCCAGTTATGGGAAAGTATAAAATAAAAATTTCTATAATACTTGTTTACTAAAAGATGGGGAAACTCAAAAAAACACGTCCGTTTCATAAATTTTATTCCAATAGTTTCTATTTATCTTTTGAAAGTGCCAGTACACAGGGTTTCCGGTGCCAGAGCCAGCAATAATTCCACAAAAGGGGTACTTTAACCCCGCCAGTGCTTGTATCCTGTCTTAGGTTTTATAAAAGAAATGCCAATTTCTTTTATAAAACAAGGATACTATGCACTGTTGCGTGGGTTATCGTAGCGGAAGCGTACCCCTGTGTGGAATATTCTGGCTCTGGCATGGAAACCGTCCATTCCCTCAAAAATAAAATAGAAATTATTGGAATTTATGTTACAGTTCACACCCCCCAATAAACCATTGTGAAATGTGACGAA